>JAYQUJ010000038.1:0-35299 GCA_038147895.1 Pseudomonas sp. | reverse complement strand
TCCTCGGTATGCAGCTGCCGCCCAATTATGGCCGTCGTTATACCCAGGGATTTGCTCAGGTATTCAGAGATGTGGCGAGCACCCAGCAGCTGGCTTTGGTGCCTTTCTTTCTGGAGGGTGTGGGTGGTGTGCCCGGCATGATGCAGGCAGACGGCATTCACCCGAGGGCTGAGGCACAACAACGCTTGCTGGACAATGTTTGGCCGAGTCTGGAACCGTTGCTCTGAATCTTTCCCGCCTGCAGCCTTTCGGCTATCGTGGCGACCCTGCCTCGGAGCTCTGAATGCCGCGTCACGCCTGGTCCCTCTACGCCTACCACCTGATCGTTCCAGACGACCAGATGGATCTGTTCGCATGTCGCGAGGCCCGGGTTCATCTGGTGGCTCGGCAGCTTGAACTAGGCGAATTCGCTGACCGGACCCTCTGCGGCGGGCTGTTGCCTGCGGCGCCGGTGATGCGTGAAGTCGATCGGCAGGGGCTGCGCGATAAGCGGCTCTGCCCGGTCTGCCGGCATGCGCTCGAAGCTCAGCGACGCGGAGAGCGGCCAGTCTGGCCGGGGGTCTGAGACCTCCCGGCGGCTACGGGAGCCGTGTACAATCGCCGCTTATTGTCTACCGCTATTGCCAGCAAGGATCTATCGATGTTGCCGCGTGCCCGTTTACTGTGCCTCGCCAGCCTGCTCTGTGCCGGCTCTGCTGCTGCGCTTGAGTTGCCCCTGCCGCCTCCTGGCGAGGATGTTGTGGGCCAGGTTCAGATCGTCAAGGCGCGCTATGAAGACACTTTCGCAGATCTGGGCTCGGCCAATGATCTCGGCTATCTGGAGATGGTGGCAGCCAACCCGGGCGTTGACCCCTGGCTGCCGGGCGAGGGCGCGGAGATTATCCTGCCGACTCGTTTCATTCTGCCGCCCGGCCCGCGCGAGGGCATCGTGATCAATCTGGCCGAATACCGCCTCTACTATTTCCCGAAAGGGCAGAACGTGGTCCATACCTTCCCGCTTGGTATCGGGCGTGAAGGTTGGGGATCACCCATTGCGCATACTTCGATTATTGCCAAGACCCCCAACCCGGGCTGGACTCCGCCAGCCTCCATTCGTGCCGAACATGCAGCCGACGGCGATCCGCTTCCTGCCTATGTGCCGCCGGGCCCGGATAACCCACTGGGACCGTTCAAGTTCACCCTGGGTACGCCTGGCTACCTGATTCACGGCTCCAACAAGAAGTTCGGTATCGGTATGCGCGTCAGCCACGGTTGCTTCCGCATGCTCAACCACAATGTGCTTGAGCTGGCCAAAATAGCGCCGGTGGGTACATCCGTGCGCATCATCAATGAGCCCTACAAGTTCGGTATCAGTGGTGGAAAAATCTATCTCGAAGCACACGAGCCGCTGAGCGACACCGGGGAGGCCTCGGTTGTAGACAAACACACCGCTGTGATCAACGCACTGCTCAAGCGCGACGATACGGCGGGCAGCATGCGTCTCGACTGGGATATGGTTCGTGAGGTGGTAGCGGCCGAAGATGGTCTGCCTATTGAAATCGCCGTGCCGCAGCAGCCTCTGGTCAGTCAGGAAACCCCTCTGGATATCTGACCGATAAAATCAAAAAAGGCCCGCCGAAGAGCTATCTCGGCGGGCTTTTTTATTTATGCAAATAAAAAAGCCGCCCCGGATTCCGGGGCGGCTTTTCAAAGCCTGGGCAAGAATTACTTGCGGCTGGCTTTTTCCAGCATGCGCAGAGCGCGCTCGTTGGCTTCGTCAGCAGTCATCTGAGCTTTCTGAGCGGCAGCCAGAGCCTCGTCGGCTTTGCGGTAGGCTTCGTCAGCACGAGCCTGAGCGCGGGCAGCGGCGTCTTCAGTAGCGGTCAGACGAGCTTCGGTTTCTTTGGATACGCTGCTGCAACCGGTAGCCAGAACAGCGGCCAGGGCCAGAGCGGAGAGTTTCAGAGCGTTGTTCATCGTATTCCCCTTAAGGTGGACTTTCCATGAAAGGCAATTTCCCGAGTGCGGGAAATTAGCCGGGCACATACTACCCGTTACTTTTAGTAAGTAAACTGAGCCGACGCAAGTCGTAGAACTTTTTTTTCAGGCGGGCCAGGTTACAGATCCTGGCTGTTTAAAAAGCATACAGTTGGCTTGCTTTCGCCTTTCGCTCACCCCTCGGATCGCATGGCTGGCAGGGCGCCGGCTTGCTAAGATCGCGCCGAAGTCATGCCGGCGATTACACAATAAGGATGTTTGGATGTCGAAACTCATCAAATGGGGTGTGGTACTTGTTCTGGCTGTTGCGTTGCTGGTCAAGGTTTCACTCTGGCTTTCCGTACGCTCGATCATGAATGATGCTGTGGCCAAGCTTTCGCCAATCATGCAGATCAGCTATGGCGGAATTACTTCTTCATTTGATGGTCGCGTCGGCGTTGAGAACCTAAAAGCCCGTTTGCCGATGTTCAATGATGAAGTACGTGTCGCGCATGCCGAATTGAAGTTCAAAGGTCTGCGCGACCTGCTGGCATTCAAGGAAAAGCTTGCCGAAGGCAAGTTTCCCGAGCAGATGGCTGTCAACCTTAAAGGCCTTGAGTTGGATGTACATGGGCCGCTGATGGAGTTGATCCACAGTGCGCCTCAGGAAAAGAACCTCTATTCGGCAATGACCAGTGCGGCTTGTGGTCGCTCAACCATCATTGGTGTCGACGAGCTGCTGGACATGGGCTACCGGACGCTGGAAACGGATGGCCATTTTTCGTACCTGTTTCAACCAGGCGCGCAGACGCTGATTTTCAATTTGAATGCCGATACCCGCGATATGGGCGACTACCGTGTGAGCTTCTCGCTGGCAAACATGTCGGAGAAGCCAGGGGACCTGCGCGCAAACCCACCGCGGGTGTCGAGCATCACTATGGAGTTCAATGACAACCAGTACCTGCGCAAAGTCAATGAGTACTGCGCAGGCAAGCTTGGTCAGTCGAAGGATGAGTACCTGCAAACAGCCATTGACCATCTCGACAGTTCCCTGAGAACGCAGCGTATCGCCCTTGATCCCGCTCTTTTGGCCGCCCTTAAAGGCTATTACGCGGACCCGCAGTCCCTGCGCATCGAGCTTGCACCCAGCGAAGGGGCTGCTTTGGATGGGCTGCAGTTTTTCGCGGAGGCAGATGTGATTGCCATGCTGCGTCCTGTTCTTCTGGTTAACCAGCAGGCTGTGTCGCCTCTGGCTTTCACCTGGGTTGAGCGAGTGAAAGTGGCTCAGACGGACCCCAATGAGCTGATTAGGGCAGAGGAGCAGTCTGAGGGCGGCCCGGCGCAGTATGAGTTCGTCAATGTCGCGAGCCTTTCCGAGCATGCCGGTAAGCGGCTACAGTTCATTACTTATGACGGCACTTACTATCAGGGTGTGCTGCACAAGGTTGAGAACGGAAAGGCTTTTCTCAGTGTCCAGTTTGGGACTGGGTCGGCTGAGATGTTTCTTCGCCTGGAAAAGATAGATAAGGTACGGGTTCTGTTGTAAGGCCCGTTGAGGAGATGAAATGAGTGCGGGGCTGTCCATTCACCACGACCAGGCGGGTCATCAGTTCGAGGCTGTCGTCGACGGTCATCGTGCCTATCTGGCCTATATGGATCTGGGCAAGCAGACGCTCGATATCTACCGGACGTTCGTGCCTAACGCTCTGCGTGGGCAGGGTATAGCGGCTGCATTGACCGAGCAGGCTCTGGAGTATGCAGAAGCCATGGGTTACACGGTGATTCCGTCCTGCTCCTATGTGGAACGCTACCTTGAGCGGCGCCAACGGCAGCAAGCCAAACACTGACAACGCTGTAAATAAAAACGCCGGGCATTGCCCGGCGTTTTTATTGGTCCTGAATCAGGAGCGCTGACGAGCTGGCAGTACATCCTTGAGCTTGGCGTGCATGCTGCGCAGGGTCTTCTCCGTGGCGTCCCAGTCGATACAGGCATCGGTAATGGAAACCCCATACTTGAGGTCGCACAGATCCTTGGGGATCGACTGGCTGCCCCAACCCAGATGGCTTTCCACCATCAGGCCGACGATCGAGTTGTTGCCTTCGAGAATCTGGTTGGCCACGTTCTCCATGACCAGTGGCTGCAGAGCTGGGTCCTTGTTGGAGTTGGCGTGGCTGCAGTCGACCATGATGTTCGGGCGGATTTTCGCCTTGGCCAGTTCCTGCTCGCATACGGCAACGCTGACCGAGTCGTAGTTGGGCTTACCGTTGCCACCACGCAGCACCACATGACCGTAGGCATTGCCTTTGGTGGTGACGATGGATACGCCACCTTCCTGATTGATGCCGAGGAAACGGTGCGGGCTGGAAACCGACTGCAGCGCATTGATTGCCACGGTCAGGCCGCCGTCAGTGCCATTCTTGAAGCCCACGGCAGAGGACAGGCCGGAAGCCATTTCCCGGTGAGTCTGAGACTCGGTGGTGCGGGCGCCAATGGCGGACCAGCTGATCAGATCCTGCAGGTACTGCGGGGAAATCGGGTCCAATGCCTCGGTGGCGGTTGGCAGTCCCATTTCAGCCAGATCGAGCAGGAGCTTGCGGCCAATATGCAGGCCGTCCTGGATCTTGAACGAGTCGTCCAGGTAGGGGTCATTGATTAGGCCTTTCCAGCCGACCGTGGTGCGCGGCTTTTCAAAGTAAACGCGCATCACCAGGAACAGTGTGTCCGACACTTCTGCTGCGAGCACCTTGAGGCGCTCGGCGTACTCGTGAGCGGCCTTGATGTCGTGGATGGAGCAGGGGCCGACCACTACAAAAAGGCGATGATCCTTGCCATCGAGAATGTCACGGACAACCTGGCGGCCTTGGGCGACAGTGCGCTGGGCGGCTTCGGTCAGGGGGATTTCGCGCTTGAGCTGCGCCGGCGTGATCAGGGTTTCGTTGGAGGAAACGTTGAGATCGTCAATCGGTAAATCAGCCATCGTGGTACTCGTCAGGTCACGGGAGCCGAGCGCCTCTGGCGGGCGAAGTCTGTGGGCGCAGCGGGGGACGGGAACCTTAACGCGTTCCGGGGCCGCTAGACAATGGCCGTACTAGTGGAACTGGCCAGGAGGGAAGTCGGCGGCGTGCATCGATATCCACTCACGAGCAACTTTTTCGAGTTCCAGCGGGCAGCCCATTTCCTGTTCGCGTTGATGGCGATAGTGCTCGATCTGGCAGACCTGCTCGACCATGCGGGCACGAAACAGGGTGTCTTCATCGATGAAAGCAATGCCCACCAGGTAACCCTCGCTGAGCTTGCGGCTCCAGGCCACCACACCTGGATAGCGCGCCTGCTCGCCCAGTAGAGGGATGCGCAGCTCCACGGCGGTGCCTTTGCGAAAGCCCTTCGCAGAATTGCATGCCACCCCGCCCAGGCTGATATTGTGCAGCCTCTGCCGGGGTAGAAAGGCATGCTTGCGCTGAACCAGCTCTACCGGCATGTCGCTTGGGTGACGCAAAAAACGTCGCATTTCGAATACTCCGGATGCCATGCCTTTGACATCACTGATGAACAGTATAGTGCCCAGTCTCGAACTGACCGACTTCGACGCCGACCGCCTGTTGCTGGATCTGCCGGGTAGAAGCTTGCTCATATTCACGAGCATAGGCTGTGCCAGTTGCCGTTGGGCCCGGCGTGAACTGCCGAACATGGCGCTGCCCGTCGAGCGCTTGTGCTGGGTCGATGCAGCTGAAAATGGCGGTCTGGTGCAGCGTTACGGCGTTTTTCATCTGCCCAGTATGTTCTTGGTCGAACATGGCCAGTTTTTTGGCGCTATTGCCTCCCGCCTGCGGACTGATGAGCTCTCCGAGGCGCTGGGGCGGGCGCTGATTCATGAACCTGAGGAGTTGCCCTGATGCAGGATTCCCATCGACCACGTATCGGGATTATCGGTACCGGCGCCATTGGCGGCTTTTACGGCCTGATGCTGGCGCGAGCCGGCCATGACGTGCATTTTCTGTTGCGCAGTGAATATGCAGCTGTTGCAGAACATGGGCTGCGCCTCAACAGCGCTGTCCATGACCAACTGCACCTGCAGCCTGTGCAGGCCTGGGACAATGCCGATGACATGCCGCCGTGTGATTGGTTGCTGGTCGCTGTCAAAACCACGGCCAATACCGAACTTGCCGCACTTATTACCCGCCTGGCCGCACCGCAGGCGAAGGTGGTGCTGCTGCAAAATGGTTTGGCTGTGGAGGAGCATTTGCGGCCGCTCCTGCCGGAATCCCTGCACCTGTTGGGTGGGCTGTGCTTTATCTGTACCCATCGCAGCGCTCCCGGCGTGATCGAGCATCAAGCGCTGGGGGCGGTCAACCTGGGTTACCACTCCGGTCCGGATGGTTCGCAGGAATCCGCTCGACGCCTGGTGGCGGAGGGCGTCGAGCTGTTTCATTCGGCGGGTATCGAGTCAACTGCGATGGATGACCTAACCAGTGCTCGTTGGCAGAAGTTGGTCTGGAATGTGCCCTATAACGGTTTGTCTGTTCTGCTGGATGCGGGCACTAGCAAACTGATGGCCAATGCTGAAAGCCGCCAACTGATCGAGGACCTCATGCTTGAAGTGGTGCAGGGCGCTGCCGCGTGTGGCTATCGCTTGCCGGCAGATTATCCTCGGCAGTTACTGGCAGCTACGGAACGTATGCCGGACTATCTGCCGAGCATGTACCATGATTTTGCCCATAGGCGTCCTCTGGAGCTTGAGGCTATTTATGCCGCGCCCTTGTCGGCAGCTGCCGCCGTTGGGTGCGATCTGCCCAAAATGCGCATGTTGCTGCAGGCGCTGCGCTTTCTCGATGAGAGCTGAGGTGCCCATGAGCAAGGGGCTTGGCGACAAACTGGTGTTGGCGATTTCCTCTCGGGCACTGTTTGACCTGAGCGAAAGCCATCGGGTCTATGAGAGCGAAGGTGTTGAAGCCTATCGCCAATATCAAATCGATCATGAGGACGAAGTGCTGGCTCCCGGGGATGCATTTCCTCTGGTGCAGAAGCTGCTTGGCCTCAATGCCCAATTGGAGTCGGCGCGTGTGGAGGTTGTGCTGGTCTCGCGCAATAGTGCCGATACTGGTTTGCGGGTGTTCAACTCCATTCAGCACTACGGCTTGGGTATTTCGCGAGCGGCTTTTGTCGGCGGTCGCAGCCCTTACCCCTACCTGGCCGCATTCGGCAGTCACCTGTTCCTTTCGACCCATGCCGAAGATGTGCGCAGCGCGCTGGATGCGGGCTTTGCTGCCGCCACCATCCTCTCCGGTGGCGCCCATCGTGCGGCCAGTGCCGAGCTGCGCTTCGCTTTCGATGGTGATGCCGTGCTGTTCTCCGACGAGTCCGAGCGCGTTTACCAGATGGGAGGGCTGGAAGCTTTCCAGAGCCATGAAAAGGCTTCGGCACGCGAGCTGCTCGGCGGAGGTCCCTTCAAGCCCTTTCTCTATGCGCTGAACCGGTTACAGCGCGAGTTTGCCGAAGAGGCCTGCCCAATCCGTACCGCCTTGGTTACGGCGCGCTCGGCCCCGGCCCACGAGCGGGTGATTCGCACCCTGCGGGAATGGGATATCCGTCTCGATGAGTCACTGTTTCTCGGTGGTCTGGACAAGGCTGCTTTTCTGGAGGCTTTTGCCGCCGACGTGTTCTTCGATGACCAGCCTGGCCATTGCGAGAAGACCCGCGACGTAGTGGCGACCGGGCATGTACCCCACGGAGTGAGCAACGAGCCGCAGCCGTAAGCCGCCGCTATCTGCCCGCTGCTAAGCTCTCATCAGGGCCGCTGCCGAGCTGTCTGGGAGGCCATATGTTGCGTTCGATTCTCTATGCCACCGATCTGGGGTTGTATGCCCCCTATGTGCTGCAGCACGCACTGGCCCTGGCTCGGGCCTTCAATGCCGAAGTGTATGTGGTTCATGCAGTCGAGCCGCTAGGCTTGTTTGCAGAGTCGGTGCTGCAGACCTATTTGGATGAAAACACCTTGCAGGAACTGCGCAGCAAGGGCCTCGCCACCGTCATGGCGAGCATCGAGCAGCGGGTGCTGGAGGGCTTTTGCGATGAGATGGGCGAGGCGCGCCAGGACATGCAGATGATCCGTAACGTGCGGGTCGTGCAAGGCGATCCGGCCCAGGTGATTCTTGAGGAGGCGCGGAAACTCGGGGTTGATCTGCTGGTCGTAGGAAGTCACAGCCATGGCACATCTCAGGACGTTCCGCTGGGCAGAACGGCTGCGCGACTGCTGCAGCTTTCTGAGACACCGGTCTATCTGGTGCCAATGCTGCAACACCGTTAATTCTGGCGGGTTGGCAGCCGTTAGACGAACGGCATGCATGGCTCTGGAAATCGTCTAGTTTTATATTTCAAACCATAGATATGGTTATATGGCCGTGCTGTGAAATTCAGCCAGCGACTATCTGCTTTGAGGGACACCTATGAAGCTGCAGCAATTGCGCTACATCTGGGAAGTGGCGCACCACGATCTCAACGTCTCTGCCACCGCGCAGAGCCTTTATACCTCGCAGCCCGGCATCAGCAAGCAGATCCGCCTGCTCGAAGACGAGCTAGGTGTTGAAGTATTCGCCCGTAGTGGCAAGCACCTTACCCGCGTTACGCCAGCCGGCGAACGCATTATCACCACTGCAGGGGAAATCCTGCGCAAGGTCGAGAGCATCAAACAGATTGCCCAGGAGTTCTCCAACGAGAAGAGGGGCACCCTGTCCATCGCCACCACCCATACTCAGGCACGTTATGCCCTGCCGCCAGTGATCAGCAGCTTCATCAAGCAGTACCCGGAAGTGGCGCTGCACATGCACCAGGGAACACCGATGCAGATCGCCGAGATGGCGGCTGACGGTACTGTGGATTTCGCCATTGCCACCGAGGCTCTGGAGCTGTTTGGCGATCTGGTGATGATGCCGTGCTACCGCTGGAATCGCTGCGTGATCGTGCCGCAAGGACACCCGCTGACCAAGCTGCCGAAGCTGAGTCTGGAGGCATTGGTCGAGCATCCACTGGTGACCTACGTGTTTGGCTTCACCGGGCGCTCCAAGCTGGATGAAGCCTTCAATCATCGAGGACTGACTCCCAAGGTGGTGTTTACCGCCGCCGATGCTGACGTGATCAAGACTTATGTACGTCTGGGCTTGGGCGTCGGCATCGTGGCGCGCATGGCGGTGGACGAAAAACTCGACAGCGATCTGGTAGTGCTGGACGCCAGCGACCTGTTCGAGGCCAGTGTGACCAAGATAGGTTTCCGCCGCGGCACCTTCCTGCGCGGATTTATGTGCGATTTCATCGAGAAATTTGCCCCGCACCTTACCCGTGATGTCATGAGCAAAGCGGTGCAGTGTCACAGCAAAGGCGAGCTGGACGAGTTGTTCGATGGGGTAGAGCTGCCAACGTACTGACGTGGATGGCCACAAACAAAAAGGGCGCCTGTGTTGGCGCCCTTTTTCATTCCTGCATCAATGACTCAGATGCAGCCCGCACTCGCGATTGTCTTCGCCCTTGGTCGGGTCGAAGTAGTCGAAGTTGTTGGGCAGATCATGTTTAACCAGATATTCATAGAGCTCCTTGGAGCTCCAGTGCAGCAGTGGAGCGACCTTGATCAGACCGTCCTGATTGATGCTCACCGGATCCATCTGCGCGCGTACTGCGGTATCACTGGCACGTAGCGCGGTGAACCAGACTTGCGGAGCTGCCTCACGCAGGGCGCGGGCGAAGGGTTCAAGCTTGACCTCTTCGGTGAAGGCTTCGTGGCGTGGGTCGTCCAGCGCGGGTACCGGGCCGTCGACTGCCTCGCGGTGCGCACGCGAACGTAGCGGCAGGTAGGTTTTGAGATTGAGGCTGAGTTTCTTGCTCACCTCATCTGCGAACTTGTAGGTCGCCTCGGTGTTGTAGCCGTTGTCCATCCAGATCACCTGGATGTCAGGCTGTACGCGGGTGACCATGTGCAGGATCACCGCTTCGAAAGGACGGAAGTTGGTCGTGCAGATGGCCGTCTTGCCCAGTCCGAGTGCCCATTCCACGAGCTTTTCGGCGTCTTTGCCGATTTCGGAATTGATGCGATCCAGATCGAGCGTCATCGAAGTAATCCTGTCTGTTGGCGATAGATGCGAGGGAGCGATGGTATCAGCAGGCAGCTGCTGCAACCAACTTCGGCGGCGGTTTACCAGCGCCTGGGCATACTGCTAGAGTGCCGGGCCCCAAACTGTCTATATCAGGAGTCGCCCGTGGAAATTGCCTGCCTCGACCTGGAAGGTGTACTGGTTCCGGAAATCTGGATCGCCTTCGCCGAAAAGACCGGCATCGAAGCGCTCAAGGCGACCACTCGCGATATTCCCGATTATGACGTGCTGATGCAGCAGCGCCTGCGCATCCTCGATGAGCATGGCCTGAAGTTGAAGGACATTCAGGAAGTCATTGCTACGCTCAAGCCGCTGGACGGTGCCGTCGAGTTCGTCGACTGGCTGCGCGAGCGCTTCCAGGTGGTGATTCTGTCCGATACCTTTTACGAGTTTTCCCAGCCGCTGATGCGTCAGCTGGGTTTCCCGACACTGCTTTGCCACAAGCTGATTACTGACGAGGCGGATCGAGTCGTCAGCTACCAGCTGCGCCAGAAGGACCCCAAGCGCCAGTCGGTCATCGCCCTCAAGAGCCTCTACTACCGGGTGATCGCTGCGGGCGACTCCTACAACGACACCACCATGCTCAGCGAGGCTCATGCCGGCATTCTGTTCCATGCGCCGGATAACGTGATCCGTGAGTTCCCGCAGTTCCCGGCCGTGCACACCTACGAAGATCTCAAGCGCGAGTTCATCAAGGCGTCCAATCGCGAGCTGAGCCTGTAAGGGCTCGCTCGAACAAAAAGGCCCGCTAGTCGCGGGCCTTTTTGTTTCTGGCAGCTTTCACATGCCTTCGAGAGTCCTGAGCAACACCTGAATCTTGGTTAGAGATTCCTGATATTCGGCCTGCCAGTCCGAGTCCGCCACGATGCCGCCGCCGCCCCAGCAACTGACCCGCCCATCCTTGATCAGCAGGCTGCGGATGGTAATGGAGCTGTCCAGTTCTCCGCGCACGTCAAGGTAGAGCAGGGAGCCGCAGTACGGGCCGCGACGGGTTGGCTCAAGCTCGTCAATGATCTGCATGGCGCGGATTTTTGGTGCGCCCGTGATGGAGCCGCCGGGAAAGCTACTGGCCAGCAGGTCCAGCGCATCCTTGTTCGGCGCCAGCTCTCCGGTCACGGCGCTGACCAGGTGGTGCACGTTGGGATAACTTTCCAGAGCGAACAGCTCCGGCACTCGCACTGAGCCAATACGGCAGCTGCGGCCCAGATCGTTACGCAGCAGATCAACGATCATCAGGTTTTCAGCGCGGTCCTTGGGGCTATCCAGTAGCGACTCGGCCTGTATGCGGTCGTCATGGGCGGTGATGCCGCGCGGGCGCGTACCCTTGATAGGGCGAGTTTCGACGCGGCCCTGGCTGACCTTGAGAAAGCGCTCGGGTGACAGGCTAAGGATGGCGCCGCCATCATCAAGGCTCTGGAAGCCGGCAAATGGGGTAGGGCAGGCCTGGCGCAGCTTCAGATACGCGGCCCATGGATCGCCGCCACAAGGTGCCTGGAAGCGCTGTGCGTAGTTCACCTGATAACAGTCACCTGCTGCTATATAGGCCTGTATTCGCTCGATTGCCTGACGGTAGGTTTCGGCGCTCTGATCTGCCTGGAAAGGTTGGGAGAGGTGGAATTCAGTGCTGCTCGATAGTGGTGGAGCCTCAAAGAGATCGATCAGGCGCTGGCGTTCGGCAAGCTCCAGGCTGGGGTGGAACATCAGTTGACTGGTCTGGCGCTGGTGGTCGCTGATCAGTGCCCAGGCGTAGAGGCCGAGATGTGCTTCGGGTAGTCGCAGGTCATCACGGGAGTGCTGGGGGAGCGCCTCCAGATGGCGACCGAAATCATAGCTGAGGTAACCCAGCAGTCCTCCGGTAAACGGCAATTCGCAACCGCCAGGTGCTTCGCCATGTCCGAGCTGGCTCAGCCCGAGGCGTAGCCGTTGAAAGAAGCTTGCTGCCGTTTCGTCGCCCTGAATCTGGTAGCGCTCGCGTGGCCAGGCGCTGATCAGGTCGTAGCGCCCGCGCTCGGCATGGGGGCGGCCTGCATCCAGCAGTATGGCGCCTGGAGCCTGTCGAACCCTGGCGAAATAGTCAGTGGGGTCGGCCTGATAGGGCAGGCGATGTAGCTGGCAAATGCTCATGGCGTCTGGCTATGGGATGGTCTGGCGATTGTAGGGCAGATGGCGATGCTAGCGCGCAACGAAAAAGCCCGGCCTGAGCCGGGCTTTTTGTCATCGTGGTCTCAGTCGTTCTTGCTTTTGACGTGGCCGAACAGTTGTTGGGAAAAGTGCACACGCTCTTCCGCTGTTTCCTGCTTGCCGCTTTTCGCCAGCTCCGCGATGTGGGCTTCGACCGCATGGGCCCGATGGGTCAGGCCGCAGTCGTTGGCGATCTGAATATTCAGGCCGGGGCGGGCGTTGAGTTCGAGGATCAGTGGTCCTTTTTCGACATCGAGTACCATGTCGACGCCGATGTAGCCAAGGCCGCAGAGTTCATAGCAGCCGGCAGCCAGTTTCATGAAACCGTTCCAGTTGGGTAGCTGTACACCATCTACCGAATTGGTGGTGTCGGGGTGCTTGCTGATCTTGCTGTTCAGCCAGGTTCCGCGCAGGGTCAGCCCAGACGCCAGGTCCACACCCACGCCGATGGCGCCCTGGTGCAGGTTGGCTTTGCCGTTGGATTGGCGGGTAGGCAGGCGCAGCATGGCCATTACCGGGTACCCCATCAGTACGATGATGCGGATATCCGGCACGCCCTCGTAACTGATGCTCTTGAAGATCGGGTCAGGTGTGACCCGATACTCGATCAGTGCGCGGTCGCGCAAGCCGCCGAGGGAGTAGAGCCCGGTGAGAATGCTGGAAATCTGGTGCTCGATTTCCTCATGGCTGATGATCTTGCCGGAAACCGTCTTGAAGCGATCCTCGAAGCGGTCGGCAACCACCAGGATGCCGTCGCCACCGGCACCCTGGGCCGGCTTGACCACAAAGTCGCTGCGGCCGCCGATGATTTCGGAGAGCTTGTCGATCTCCTTTTCGGTGGAAATGATGCCGTACATCTCCGGCACATTGATGCCGGCCGCCAGCGCGCGCTCCTTGGTGATGATCTTGTCATCGACGATGGGGTACAGATGGCGCTTGTTGTACTTGAGCACGTAGTCCGCATTGCGGCGGTTGATGCCCATGATGCCTTTGGCTTCCAGAGCCTTCCACGTCTTGATCATGCCAAACATGGCTCAGTCCTTCAGAAAGGCTTTGAAGCGAAACAGTTCTGTCAGGCGGTAGCCGCGGTAGCGACCCATGGCCAGCATGAAGCCCACCAGAATCAACAGTACTGCCGGGAAGGTGAAGACGAAGTAGGTCAGTTGCGGCACGGTCATCAACATGTGGGCCAGCGACGCGGCAAACAGGGTGCCAACGGCAACCTTCATCGCATGGTTGCCTCCGCGCTCTTCCCAGGTGATCGACAGGCGCTCGATGGTCATGGTCAGGATCACCATCGGGAACAGGGCGACCGAAAGACCGCGCTCAAGCCCCAGTTTGTGGCTGAACAGACTGATGGTGGCGATCAGCATCACCACGAAAGTCAGGACGACCGACAGGCGTGGCAGCATCTGCAGTTTCAGGTGCTCCAGATACGAGCGCAGCATCAGGCCCAGGGACGTGATGATGGTGAAGAATACGATGCCGTAGCCCAGCTGCATTTCGCGGAAGGCCAGTGCGATCAGCACCGGGGTAAAGGTACCCAGGGTCTGCAGGCCGATCAGGTTGCGCAGCACCAGAATGACCAGCACACCAATCGGGATCATGACCATGATCATGAAGGTTTGCTGGGTTTGCAGCGGCAGGCCGTATAGCGAGTACTCAAGGAAGTCGACGTCGGTGTTCTCGTCGGTCAGCTTGGCCAGGCGGATGGCATTCATCTCGCTGTTGTTAAGCGTGAAGCTGACCTGAACCTTCTTGCCGCCGTCGATGCTGATCAGTGGCTCGTCGCCAGTCCACCACACCACGCGGTCAGCCGGCAGGCCTTGCTGGCCGGTTTCCGGATTGAAGTACAGCCAGTTTTCGCCATTGAAACTGCGCAGCCACAGCTCAGGGCTTTGCTGGATGTCGGCGGCCAGGCGGATGGTATGGACGCGCTCCATGGGGACGTGGGCAATCGACAGCAGCAGGTCGATTACCTTGGCCTTGTTGGCGGAAGAGGCGTCACCACCGAGCAGCAGTTTCACGTTGTCGTCTTTGACATTGTTGACGCGTTTGATGGCTTCGCTGATGAAGGTCTCGACATCCGCCGAGTGCTGGCGAATGGGGGCAAGCAGAGCCTCGGCGGCAATCTTTTCCGCACCCTCGACTTCAATGCTGTCGCGGAAGATCGGGCCTTTGGCCTTGGCCGGCTCGCCGCTGTAGCGTTTGGTCAGCACCAGGCGGTAGTAAAGGGTCTGCTTGCCATTGGCACGGCGGGCCGACCAGGTCAGCTTGCGGTTGCCGTCAACGCGGTTGACGCTCACGCCGTAGTTATTGGAGATGAAGCTCTCGTTGAGGCTTACATAATCCTGATTCAGCGGCGGCACGAACATCTGCACTTTCACCGGTTCGCGCGGGCTGGCCTGGAATTCGACCTTGGCGTCGATATTCCACAGGTCGTCAGTCTCGTCCTCGGTCACCGGAATGCCAAGGATGAAAATCTGGTAAGCCGTGACCAGAACGCCCAGAGCCACCAGCAGGGTGATCAGGACTTTCAGATGCAGGGTAAGAGAGCGCATGAGAGTTACTCGGCAGAGTTTGCGTCAGGGTTACAGCCGGGTTTGCCGGCAGCGTATTTGAGGCTTGGGTCAACCACTGCATCCAGGCGCTTGAGCGCTTCGGAGCCGATCAACAGCGGGTACTGGAACGCGCTGCGGTCGGTCAGGTTGACCTCAATAAGGTGATGGGTGTCGCCCATGCACACGGGGAGCTCGATGACGGGGCGAGCGGTATAGCTCTTGCCGCTGTCCTCATCATAGTCGCCAGCGCGGCGTTTGATCTTGCTGATGCGCGCCAGGGGCCGCTCGATCGGTTTCTCGTGAGCGTCATCAATGGCCAGGTAAAAGCGTACCCAGGTTTCGCCATCACGTTTGAAGCGTTTGATATCGCGGGCGCTGAGCGAGGCAGTTTTGGCACCGGTGTCGAGCTTGGCAGCCACTTCGAGATTGAGGTCATCCAGGCGGACATATTCATTCAGACCATAGACGGTCTTGTCGGCAAAACTCAGGCCGGGAAGAAGGCTGCAGCTGAGCAGGAGGACGGAGGGCTTGAGTCGCATAAATCCTTGTATGGTCGCGTCGTCGGGGCGGCAGCGGGCAAACAGCCGGCAGATGGAGTCTAGCAGGCTCGGCGCAATGATTGGCCGGCAGAAGCGGGCGGCATTCTAGCATGGGGTTTTTCTGGCTTAACAGCGGCTTAAGAGCGTTTCTGCAGGTTGTTTGGCTGATTTCGGGGGTGGCGATCACTTTTGCCAATTGTCGACAATGCTTGGTGTCTTCGTTGACTTATCGGCCTTGCAAAAGTAATTTCCACATAAAAATACGCCTGGTGTTAACAATATGGCTGAGCAACTCGAAGCTGGCATCGTCGCCCAGGAGGATCCTGAAACCCTCTCTGAGCATGTTTTTCGCAGCATCCAGGCGGCTATTGTCAGAGGGGATATTCCCCCGGGTAGCAAGATTTCCGAGCCAGAGCTGGCGCGCACCTATGGCATCAGCCGCGGGCCGCTGCGTGAGGCGATTCATCGGCTTGAGGGCCAGAAGCTGCTGGTGCGTGTGCCTCATGTGGGCGCGCGCGTGGTGTCGCTCAGCCATGCCGAGCTGATCGAGCTATACGAGATTCGCGAGTCGCTGGAGGGCATGGCTTGTCGCCTGGCTGCCGAACGCATGACGCAGGACGAGATCGACGAGCTACGTAACGTGCTCGACCTGCATGAGCAGGATGCGGCCTTCAAGGCGGGCGTTGGCTACTACCAGCAGGAGGGCGATTTCGATTTCCACTATCGGATCATTCAGGGCAGCGGCAATCAGACCCTGGCACGCATGCTCTGCGGTGAGCTGTATCAACTGGTACGCATGTATCGCCTGCAGTTCTCTGCCACACCCAATCGCCCACACCAAGCCTTTGCCGAACACCACCGCATCCTCGATGCCATCGCTGAGCGCGATGGCGAGCTGGCCGAGTTACTGATGCGCCGGCACATCGCCGCATCCAAGCGCAATATTGAACGCCACTATCTGGCCTCACAGCAGGCCGGGCAGGCTGCCCCCGCTAAATCGCCGAAAAACCGAGGTGCGTCATGATTCAAACCACGCCTGGCCAACGCTTTCGCGACGCCATTGCCAACGAACACCCGCTGCAGGTAATTGGTGCAATCAACGCCAACCACGCATTGCTCGCCAAGCGCGCTGGCTTCAAGGCCATCTACCTGTCCGGTGGCGGCGTCGCCGCCGGCTCGCTGGGCCTGCCGGACCTGGGCATCAACACCCTGGACGATGTACTCACCGACGTACGCCGCATCACCGACGTTTGCGATTTGCCGTTGCTGGTCGATATCGACACCGGCTTCGGCCCTAGCGCCTTCAATATCGAGCGCACCATCAAGAACCTGATCAAGGCCGGCGCTGCCGCTGCCCATATCGAGGATCAGGTTGGCGCCAAGCGTTGCGGCCACCGCCCGGGCAAGGAAATCGTCTCCTGCGAGGAGATGGTTGATCGCGTCAAGGCAGCTGCCGATGCCAAGACCGACCCGAACTTCTTCCTTATCGCCCGTACCGACGCCATCCAGGCCGAAGGTGTGGATGCCGCCATCGAGCGCTGCAAGCGCTATGTCGAAGCCGGAGCCGACGGCATCTTCGCCGAAGCTGCCTACGACCTGCCGACCTACGAGCGCTTCGTCAGAGAGCTCAATGTGCCGGTACTGGCCAACATCACCGAGTTCGGTGCCACGCCGCTGTTCACCCGTGATGAGCTGGCCTCGGTTGGAGTTGCTATTCAGCTGTACCCGCTGTCTGCCTTTCGCGCCGCCAACAAGGCGGCGGAAACTGTCTACACAACGATCCGCCAGGAAGGTCATCAGCAGAATGTCATCGAGTTGATGCAGACCCGTGCTGAACTGTACGACCGCATCGGCTATCACGCCTTCGAGCAGAAACTTGATGCGCTGTTCGCCGCCAACAAGAAGTGATCGAGCCTTACAAGAACAAGATTGAGGAGATACCGATGAGCACGACTGAGACCACCGTCGGCTTCAAGCCGAAGAAATCCGTGGCCCTGAGCGGCACTGCCGCTGGCAACACTGCGCTGTGCACCGTGGGCCGTACCGGTAATGACCTGCACTACCGCGGCTATGATGTGCTCGATTTCGCCAATCGCTGCGAATTCGAGGAAATCGCTCACCTGCTGGTGCATGGCAAACTGCCGAACGTCGCTGAGCTGGCCGCTTATAAAGCCAAGCTGAAAGCCCTGCGCGGCCTGCCGGCGGGCGTCAAGGCATCGCTGGAACAGCTGCCGCCGTCCGCTCACCCGATGGACGTGATGCGTACCGCTGTGTCCGTGTTCGGTTGCCTGTCGCCGGAGAAGGACGACCACAACCATCCAGGCGCCCGCGACATCGCCGACAAGCTGATGGCCTCGCTGGGCTCCGCGCTCCTGTACTGGTACCACTTCAGTCACAACGGCAAGCGCATCGACGTGGAAACCGACGATGACTCCATTGGCGGCCATTTCCTGCACTTGCTCCACGGCGAGAAGCCGCGCGAGTCCTGGGTACGCGCCATGCATACCTCGCTGAACCTGTACGCCGAGCACGAGTTCAATGCCTCGACTTTCACCTCCCGGGTGATCGCCGGCACCGGCTCCGACATGTACTCCTGCATCGCCGGCGCCATCGGCGCGCTGCGTGGGCCGAAGCATGGCGGCGCCAACGAAGTGGCTTTCGAAGTGCAGAAGCGCTACGACAACCCGGATGAAGCCGAGGCCGATATCCGCGCTCGCGTCGAGAAGAAGGAAGTGATCATCGGTTTCGGCCACCCGGTCTACACCGTGGCCGACCCGCGCAACAAGGTGATCAAGGAAGTGGCTCGCGAGCTGTCGGCCGAGCAGTCCAACACCAAGATGTACGACATCGCCGAGCGCCTGGAAACCATCATGTGGGACATCAAGAAGATGTTCCCCAACCTCGATTGGTTCAGCGCCGTGAGCTACCACATGATGGGCGTGCCCACCGCGATGTTCACTCCGCTGTTCGTGATCGCCCGTACGTCTGGCTGGTCCAGCCACGTCATCGAGCAACGCATCGACGGCAAGATCATTCGTCCGAGCGCCAACTACACAGGTCCCGAAGACCTGCAGTTCGTGCCGCTCAAGGATCGTAAATAACAATGACTACTACCGTGAACAGCCAATACCGTGAACGCCTGGGCGGCACCGACCTGGACTACTTCAACGCTCCTGCGGCGGTCGAAGCGATCCAGGCTGGCGCCTGGGCCAAATTACCCTACACCTCGCGCGTACTGGCCGAGCAGCTGGTGCGCCGCTGTGAGCCAGAGTTACTGGCGCCCGCTTTGGAGCAGCTGATCTACCGCAAGCGCGATCTGGACTTCCCCTGGTATCCGGCTCGCGTGGTCTGCCACGACATCCTCGGTCAGACCGCGCTGGTCGACCTGGCCGGTCTGCGTGACGCCATCGCCGACCAGGGCGGTGACCCGTCCAAGGTCAATCCGGTGGTGCCGACCCAGCTGATCGTCGACCACTCGCTGGCTGTGGAAGCCGCGGGCTTCGACCCGGACGCCTTCGAGAAGAACCGTGCCATCGAAGATCGCCGTAACGAGGACCGCTTCCACTTTATCGAGTGGACCAAGACCGCGTTCAAGAACGTCGACGTGATCCCGGCCGGCAACGGCATCATGCACCAGATCAACCTGGAGAAAATGAGCCCGGTGATCCAGGCGCGCGGCGGCGTGGCCTTTCCCGACACCTGCGTCGGCACCGACTCGCACACCCCACACGTCGATGCCCTGGGCGTGATCGCCATCGGCGTCGGCGGCCTGGAAGCCGAGACCGTGATGCTCGGCCATCCGTCGATGATGCGCTTGCCCGACATTGTCGGTGTCGAGCTGACTGGCAAGCGCAAACCCGGCATCACCGCGACCGATATCGTCCTAGCAATTACCGAGTTCCTGCGCAAGGAACGTGTAGTTGGCGCTTATGTCGAGTTCTTCGGCGAGGGTGCTGACAGCCTGTCGATTGGTGACCGCGCGACCATCTCCAACATGTGCCCGGAATACGGTGCCACCGCCTCGATGTTCTACATCGACGGCCAGACCATCGACTACCTCAAACTCACCGGTCGCGAGCCGGAGCAGGTGGCGCTGGTGGAGAGCTACGCCAAGACACTGGGCCTATGGAGCGATGCGCTGAAGACCGCCGAGTACGAGCGGGTGCTGAGCTTCGACCTGGGCACCGTAGTGCGCAACATGGCTGGCCCGTCCAACCCACACAAGCGCCTGCCGACCTCGGCCCTGGCTGAGCGCGGCATCGCCGATGAGGCCAAGCTGCAGTCCGGCAAGGCCGAGGAGGCTGAAGGCCTGATGCCGGACGGCGCGGTAATTATCGCCGCCATCACCAGCTGCACCAACACTTCCAACCCACGCAACGTGGTTGCTGCCGGCCTGGTCGCCAAGAAAGCCAACGCTCTGGGCCTGTTGCGCAAGCCGTGGGTGAAGACTTCCTTCGCTCCTGGTTCGAAAGTCGCCAAGCTGTACCTGGAAGAGGCCGGCCTGCTGCCTGAGCTGGAAAAGCTCGGCTTCGGCATCGTCGCCTACGCCTGCACCACCTGTAACGGTATGTCTGGCGCGCTGGATCCGGTGATCCAGAAAGAGATCATCGACCGCGACCTGTACGCCACCGCCGTACTGTCCGGCAACCGCAACTTCGACGGTCGTATCCACCCCTACGCCAAACAGGCGTTCCTGGCTTCGCCGCCGCTGGTGGTGGCCTACGCCATCGCCGGTACCGTGCGTTTCGACATCGAGCAGGATGTGCTGGGCACCGACAAGAACGGTAATCCGGTGACCCTGAAAGACCTGTGGCCGAGCGACGAGGAGATCGACGAAATCGTCGCCGCCAGCGTCAAGCCGGAGCAGTTCAAGCAGATCTACATTCCGATGTTCGATCTGGGTAGCGTGCAGGAAGCGGAAAGTCCGCTTTACGACTGGCGTCCGATGTCCACCTACATCCGTCGCCCGCCGTACTGGGAAGGCGCCCTGGCCGGTGAGCGCACGCTCAAGGGCATGCGTCCGCTGGCGATCCTGCCGGACAACATCACTACCGACCACCTGTCGCCGTCCAACGCCATCCTGATGGACTCGGCGGCTGGCGAATACCTGCACAAGATGGGCTTGCCGGAAGAGGACTTCAACTCCTACGCCACCCACCGCGGCGACCACCTGACCGCGCAGCGCGCGACCTTCGCCAACCCGCAATTGGTCAACGAAATGGCCGTGGTAGACGGTGCGGTGAAGAAGGGCTCGCTGGCTCGCGTCGAGCCGGAAGGCCAGGTTATGCGCATGTGGGAAGCCATCGAAACCTACATGAACCGCAAGCAAAACCTGATCATCGTCGCCGGGGCCGACTATGGTCAGGGCTCGTCCCGCGACTGGGCGGCCAAGGGCGTGCGCCTGGCTGGTGTCGAGGTGATCGTCGCCGAAGGCTTCGAGCGCATTCACCGCACCAACCTGGTGGGCATGGGCGTGCTGCCGGTCGAGTTCAAACCGGGCACCACCCGTCTGACTCTGGCCCTGGATGGCACAGAGACCTATGACATCAAGGGTGAAGTCTCGCCGCGCTGCGACCTGACCCTGGTGGTCAACCGCCGCAATGGTGAAGTGGTTGAGGTGCCGGTCACCTGTCGCCTGGATACTGCTGCCGATGTCAGCGTGTACAAGGCTGGCGGCGTGCTGCAGCGCTTCGCCAAGGACTTCCTCAAAGGCGAGGTCGCCTGAGGCCAGGGCTGTCGCCCCCTCTCCCAATGGGAGAGGGGGCTTGCTCACGCCACACTCTCTGCCGGCGTGTAGCCCGGATGAAATCCGGGGCAAGGTTGAATGATTCGTCCCGGATTGCATCCGGGCTACTTTTTCAGGACTGCACCTATGGCTCATCTGCCTCAAGTGAAAATCCCCGCCACCTATATTCGCGGTGGCACAAGCAAGGGCGTGTTCTTCCGCCTGCAAGATTTGCCCGAGCGCTGCCAGGTGCCGGGCGAGGCGCGCGACAAACTGTTCATGCGTGTGATCGGCAGTCCCGATCCGTACTCGGCACACATTGACGGCATGGGCGGCGCCACCTCCTCGACCTCCAAGTGCGTGATCCTGTCCAAGAGCAGTCAGCCAGAACATGACGTTGACTACCTCTACGGCCAGGTTGCCATCGACAAGGCCTTCGTCGACTGGAGCGGCAACTGCGGCAACCTGTCCACCGCCGCCGGTGCCTTCGCTATCTATGCCGGCCTGGTCGATCCGGCGCGCATTCCGGAAAACGGCACCTGCGTGGTGCGTATCTGGCAGGCCAATATCCAGAAAACCATCATCGCCCACGTACCCGTCAGCAATGGCCAGGTGCAGGAAACCGGCGACTTCGAGCTGGATGGCGTGACCTTTCCGGCGGCGGAAATAGTGCTGGAGTTCCTCGATCCGTCCGATGATGGCGAGGAGGGCGGTTCGATGTTCCCCACCGGCAATCTCGTCGATGACCTGGAAGTGCCGGGCGTCGGCACCTTCAAGGCGACCATGATTACCGCCGGCATCCCAACCGTGTTCGTCAACGCCGAAGACATCGGCTACCAGGGCACCGAACTGCGCGAGGCCATCAACGGCGACCCGCAGCAGCTGGCGCGCTTCGAACAGATTCGCGTGGCGGGCGCATTGCGCATGGGCCTGATCAAAACGGCAGAGGAGGCGGCAACCCGGCAGCACACGCCGAAGATCGCCTTTGTTTCCAAGCCCAAGACCTATAAGGCTTCCAGCGGTAAGGAAGTGAGCGCGGGCGAAGTCGATCTGCTGGTGCGAGCACTGTCCATGGGCAAGCTGCATCACGCGATGATGGGGACCTGTGCGGTCGCCATCGGCACGGCGGCGGCGATACCCGGAACCCTGGTCAACCTGGCTGCCGGTGGTGGCGAACGCGAAGCCGTACGCTTCGGGCACCCGTCCGGCACCTTGCGTGTCGGTGCGCAGGCCAAGCTGGTCGATGGTCAGTGGACGGTGACGAAGGCGATCATGAGTCGTAGCGCGCGCATCCTGATGGAAGGTTGGGTGCGTGTGCCGGGCGATAGCTTCTGACGAAAACTAGAAAGGGCTCTAACTTGAGAGCCATTTCTTTTATATATCAGTAGATTGCAGTTACTACTTAAGGCGTCTTTCAACACCTTTTTCCACCAGAATCTTGGCGGAAATCTCCTCCACCGAGAAATGGGTGGAGTTGATGAACGGCATGCTTTCGCGGCGGAACAGGTTTTCTACCTCACGCACCTCGAATTCGCACTGCGCGAAGCTGGCGTAGCGGCTGTTGGGCTTGCGCTCGTGGCGGATGGCGGTGAGACGGTCGGGATCGATCGTCAGACCGAACAGCTTGTGCTTGTAGGGTTTGAGCGCATTGGGCAGCTGCAGGCGCTCCATGTCTTCCTCGGTCAGCGGGTAGTTGGCCGCGCGAATGCCGTACTGCATGGCCATGTACAGGCATGTCGGGGTTTTGCCGCAGCGCGACACCCCCACGAGGATCAGGTCGGCTTTGTCGTAATAATGGGTGCGCGCGCCATCGTCGTTATCCAGCGCGAAGTTTACGGCCTCGATGCGCTCCATGTAGTTGCTGCTACTGGCAATGGAGTGCGACTTGCCGACCGAGTAGGAGGAGTGCTCGCTCAGCTCAGCCTCCAGCGGTGCGAGAAAGGTCGAGAAGATGTCGATCATGAAGCCTTCGGACTGCCCCAGAATGTCACGAATCTCGTGATTGACTACGGTGTCGAAGATAATCGGCCGGGCGCCGTCCTTCTCGGCCGCATTATTGATTTGCTGTACCATGGCACGCGCTTTGTCCACGCTGTCTATATAGGGGCGCGTGAGCTTGGTGAATGTGATGTTTTCGAATTGGGCCAGCAGGCTCTGACCGAGGGTTTCGGCCGTAATGCCGGTGCCGTCGGAGATAAAGAAAGCAGTTCGTTTCATTTGCGCCAAAGGCCTTAAGTCAGGAACGATTCTTGGCTATCATAGGCCCCCTTTGCCGGGCCCGTACTGGCTGGCATTGTGACTTATTTCCTTGCGGCAAGGCCAGGCTGGCCGGGCCAAGTACAGTGGAGAGTTCACCTTGGTTGAGTACGTAGTTTCCCTCGATAAGCTCGGCGTCCACGATGTGGAGCATGTAGGGGGCAAAAACGCATCCCTGGGCGAAATGATCAGCAACCTGGCAGGTGCTGGCGTCTCGGTTCCCGGTGGTTTCGCCACTACCGCCCAGGCCTACCGTGACTTTCTTGAGCAGAGCGGTCTGAATGATCGCATCCACGCCGCTCTCGATACGCTGGACGTAGATGACGTCAATGCCCTGGCCAAAACCGGTGCGCAGATCCGTCAATGGGTCATGGATGCCGAGTTCCCCGAGCGCCTGGATAGCGAAATTCGTGAAGCCTTCGCCCTGATGGCCGCCGGCAACGACAACATGGCGGTGGCCGTGCGCTCTTCGGCTACCGCTGAAGACCTGCCGGATGCGTCTTTTGCCGGTCAGCAGGAGACCTTCCTGAACATCCGCGGCGTGGACAACGTGATCCGCGCTGCCAAAGAAGTGTTCGCCTCCCTGTTCAACGATCGCGCCATTTCCTATCGCGTACACCAGGGCTTCGACCACAAGCTGGTCGCGCTGTCCGCGGGCGTGCAGCGCATGGTGCGCTCGGAAACCGGCACTGCCGGGGTGATGTTCACTCTGGATACCGAGTCTGGTTTCCGTGATGTGGTGTTCATCACTGGCGCCTACGGCCTGGGTGAAACCGTGGTGCAGGGTGCCGTCAACCCGGATGAGTTCTACGTACACAAAGCCACCCTAGAGGCAGGGCGCCCGTCCATCCTGCGCCGCAACCTGGGTAGCAAGGCGATCAAGATGGTCTATGGCGAAGAAGCCAAGGCCGGTAAGTCGGTGAAAACCGTCGATGTCGACCGCGCCGACCGCGCGCGCTTCTGCCTCACCGATGCCGAGGTCAGCGAGCTGGCCAAACAGGCCATGATCATCGAGAAGCACTACGGCCGCCCGATGGATATCGAATGGGCCAAAGACGGTGATGACGGCAAGCTGTATATCGTCCAGGCTCGTCCGGAAACGGTGAAGAGCCGCGCCAGCGCCACGGTGATGGAACGTTACCTGCTGAAAGAGAAAGGCACCGTTCTGGTGGAAGGCCGCGCCATCGGCCAGCGCATTGGCGCCGGCAAGGTTCGCGTGATCCACGATGTGTCCGAAATGGACAAGGTGCAGCCAGGTGACGTGCTGGTCTCCGACATGACCGATCCGGACTGGGAGCCGGTGATGAAGCGCGCCAGCGCCATCGTCACCAATCGCGGCGGTCGTACCTGTCACGCGGCAATCATCGCTCGTGAGCTGGGTATTCCGGCCGTGGTCGGTTGCGGCAACGCCACCCAGGTACTGCAGGATGGCCAGGGTGTGACCGTTTCCTGTGCCGAGGGCGATACTGGCTTCATCTTCGAAGGCGAGCTGGGCTTCGACATTCGCAAAAACTCGGTCGACGCCATGCCCGAGCTGCCGTTCAAGATCATGATGAACGTCGGTAACCCGGATCGCGCTTTCGACTTCGCCCAACTGCCCAACGAGGGCGTGGGACTGGCCCGTCTTGAGTTCATCATCAACCGCATGATCGGCGTGCACCCCAAGGCGCTGCTGAATCACGCGGCGCTGCCAGCGGAAATCAAGGACAGCGTCGACAAGCGTATCGCCGGTTACGACGATCCGGTTGGTTTCTATGTCGAGAAACTGGTCGAGGGCATCAGCACTCTGGCCGCAGCGTTCTGGCCGAAGAAGGTCATCGTGCGCCTGTCGGACTTCAAGTCCAACGAGTACGCCAACCTGATCGGCGGCAAGCTGTACGAGCCGGAAGAAGAGAACCCCATGCTCGGCTTCCGTGGTGCTTCGCGCTACATCAGCGAAAGCTTCCGCGATTGTTTCGAGCTGGAGTGCCGCGCCCTGAAGAAAGTGCGCAACGAGATGGGCCTGACCAACGTCGAGATCATGGTGCCCTTCGTGCGCACTCTCGGCGAAGCCAGCCAGGTGGTCGACCTGCTGGCGGCCAACGGTCTGGCCCGTGGCGACAATGGCCTGAAGGTCATCATGATGTGCGAGCTGCCGTCCAACGCGCTGCTCGCCGAAGAGTTCCTTGAATTCTTCGATGGCTTCTCCATCGGCTCCAACGACCTGACCCAGCTCACCCTGGGTCTGGATCGCGACTCCGGCATCATCGCCCACCTGTTCGATGAGCGGAATCCGGCGGTCAAGAAGCTGCTGGCCAATGCCATTGCTGCCTGTAACAAGGCCGGCAAGTACATCGGCATCTGTGGCCAGGGCCCGTCCGACCACCCAGACCTGGCTAAATGGCTGATGGAGCAGGGCATCGAAAGCGTGTCCCTGAACCCGGACTCGGTGCTGGAAACCTGGTTCTTCCTCGCCGAAGGCCAGCAGGCATAACCCGTAGCCCTCAGTATCCAAGGGCGGGGATCATCCCGCCCTTTTTTGTGCAAGATCGAAGATGCAGAGCAGTAGTGCGTTGTTCCCCGTTGCCCTGGTTGCTGCTGAGCTGCGCGGCGACCTGAGTGAGGATATATATCGACTGAAGCCAGGCAACAGCCCGGACTCTTCGGTCGAACTGGCCCTGACCCGCCTGGGGTTGACCACTCAGGAAAGTCGCGGCGTGCCGGTGGTCTTGCTACACGGCAGCTTTTCCAATCGACGCTTCTGGTATTCGCCCAAAGGCATTGGTCTGGGCGCTTACCTGGCGCGAACCGGTTTCGACGTATGGATCGCCGAGATGCGTGGCCACGGCCTGTCGCCACGCAATCAGGCGTACAAGCACAATACGGTGGCCGATTACGCTCGTTATGACCTGCCCGCCATTGCCGCCTTCGTGCGTGAGCAAAGCGGGCAGCCTCCCCATTGGATCGGGCACTCACTGGGCGGCATCACGCTGGCAGCAGCAATAGGCGGCCAGTATCTGGATGAGCAAAGCGCAGCATCAGTTGCGCTTTTCGGCAGCCAAGTCAGCCGTGTCTACTGGCCCCTGAAGGTTCCGCCAGTGGAGTGGGGCGGGCGCTTGTTGCTCAAGCGCTTCCTGCATATATCTGGCGCGCGCTTCAAGCGCGGCCCGGAGGACGAACCAATTGGCGTAGCCCTGGAAAGCCTGCGCTGGCACCGCTTGTTCGGCCGTTTTGGCGACAAGGACAAAGACTGGTGGGCAGGCCTTGCCGATTGTCGCGTACCTTTTCTGGCTGTGGCGGGCACGGGTGACCTGCAGGATCCTGCCTGGGCCTGCCGCAAGCTGTATGAGCAGCTTGTTCAGGCGCCCCGCTACTTTGTCGAACTGGGCCGGGCACACGGCTTTACCTGCGATTTTGGCCATGTCGAGATGCTGGTTAGCAAAGAAGCCAGGAGCGAAGTCTGGCCACTGGCAGAACACTGGTTACGGAACCAGTGCCCTCCGGATGGAGTCCCGGTTACAAGTGCCGAGGCATCTAGTTAAGCTGTGGCGGCTACCGCCTATACGCACCCGTAACAGCGAACGCCCAAGTTACCTCTCATAAAAGGAGTTTTGCCATGCATTACGTCACCCCTGATCTGTGCGACGCCTACCCGGATCTGGTTCAGGTCGTCGAGCCAATGTTTGCCAACTTCGGTGGCCGCGACTCCTTTGGTGGCGAGATCGTCACTGTCAAATGCTTCGAGGACAACTCGCTGGTCAAGTCTCAGGCCGACCAGCCGGGCCAGGGCAAGGTATTGGTAGTCGATGGTGGTGGCTCCCTGCGCCGCGCCTTACTGGGCGACATGATTGCCGAGAAGGCCGCCAAGAATGGCTGGGAAGGCATGGTCATCTATGGCTGCGTGCGCGATGTCGACGTACTGGCGCAAACCTCGCTGGGCGTACAGGCTCTTGCCAGTCACCCGATGAAGACCGACAAGCGTGGTCTTGGCGACCTCAATGTTGTGGTCACTTTTGGTGGCGTGACCTTCAAGCCAGGGCATTTCGTATATGCCGACAACAATGGGGTGATCGTCTCCCCCGAGCCGCTGAAAATGCCGGAGTAAGCGTCAGATTGGTTGGAGTGGATGGGGGCGATGTCCTTGGATGAGCAAAGCATGGCATCGGGACTGGTGCAGGCGTTTGTACTGGACGGGCAGGGCGGTGCTCGAAGCATTGCCTATGAGCAGTTGCAAGGTTTGCAGCTGACAGAGCGCGAGAGTATCTGGCTGCACTGGGATCGAGGACACCCGCAGACATCTGCATGGCTACGCGAACAAAGCGGCCTCGGCGAGTTTGCCTGCGACCTGCTGCTCGAAGAGAACACCCGTCCGCGCCTGCTGACTCTCGCCGATCAGCAATTGCTGCTGTTTCTTCGCGGCGTCAATCTCAATCCCGGCGCCGAACCGGAAGACATGGTTTCGGTCCGCATCCACGCCGAATCCCGTCGCGTGGTGTCATTACGGTTGCGGCCACTACGTGCCACCGAAGAGTTGATCGCGCAGTTTCAGCACGGCCAGGGGCCTTGCGATGCTTCGCAGCTGGTGCTGGAGCTGGCCTACCAGCTCACCGCCAGGGTCGAAGGCGTTCTGGACGAGCTGGCTGAGCAGCTGGATGCCGAGGAGGAGCAGCTGGACCTTGATGAGCGCCACGTACCTGACCACGACGATATCCTGCACTTGCGTAGACGGGCTGCAGGGTTGCGCCGCTTTCTGGCGCCGCAGCGCGAGCTGTTCGCCCAGCTTGCACGCAATAGCTTTGGCGACAGCGACCAGTGGAATGAACTGAACAATCGTCTTACGCGCTATCTGGAAGAGCTTGAAATGGTGCGTGAGCGTGTTGTGTTGGTGCTGGAGTCGGAAGAGCGACGCATGAGCGAGAAGATGAATCGCACCATGTATCTGCTTGGCATCATCACCGGCTTGTTCTTGCCCATGAGCTTCCTGACTGGCCTTCTGGGCATCAACGTCGGCGGCATTCCGGGCAGCGAGAACGAGCACGGATTTCTGCTGACATGCGGCCTTATTACCGCACTGGCCGTGTTTCAGGTCTGGATTTTTCGTCGCCTGCGCTGGTTGTGAATGTGACCAGCCCACCTATGGCTGCGTCTAGGCAACAAATTCGTGCGAGGTCTGCATGTACGATCCTTTTGAAGAATCCCTGCGTGAACTGCTGAAGTCATCGCCATCGGATCACGATGATGATGCGGCACTCGGTCGCGTATTGAAGACTGCCAATCGCCAGGTTGGCGTAGGCGATCTGTTTGTTCTGCTTGGGCGTGGCCTGGAGGCGGCGATGATCGCTCTCAACAATGGCTCCGCCCACCTATCCCCAGTATCCCGGCGCACCCGCCATAAGGCTGACTGAATATGGAATTCGATCCCTGGACTCAAAGCCTCGTTAACGCCATGAGCTCGGTGTGGGCTCCGATTGCGGGCTTCATTCCCCGGTTCTTTGGGGCGCTGGTAGTGGTGCTGCTTGGCTTTGTGGTGGCCAAGTTGCTGGACACTCTACTGTCGAAGCTGCTGGCCAAGGTCGGGCTGGATCGACTGATGGCCGGCACCGGCCTGAACAAGATGCTGTCTCGGGTCGGTATTCAGGTGCCGGTTTCGGTCCTGATCGGCAAGATCGTCTACTGGTTCATTCTGCTGATATTCCTGGTCACTGCGGCTGAGTCGCTGGGCCTTGATCGGGTTTCTTCGACTCTTGACGTGCTGGCCCTGTATCTGCCCAAGGTGCTGGGTGCTGCAGTGATCATGCTCGCGGGTGTACTGCTGGCCCAGTTGGTCAGCAGCCTGGTGCGCGGCGCGGCGGAGGGGGTTGGGCTGGACTATGCCGCAGGCCTGGGTCGAATTGCCCAAGGCCTGGTGATCATCATCAGTATCTCGGTCGCCATTGGCCAGCTTGAGGTCAAAACCGATCTGTTGAACAACGTGATCGCCATCGTGCTGATTTCCGTTGGTTTGGCAATGGCATTGGCATTGGGCCTGGGAAGCCGCGAAATTGCGGGGCAGATTCTGGCCGGTATTTATGTGCGTGAACTCTACGATGTTGGGCAACAAGTGAAGGTTGGCGAGGTCGAAGGGCAGATCGAGGAGATTGGCACCGTCAAGACGGTGCTGCTCACCGAGGATGGCGAGCTGGTTTCGGTAGCAAACCGCACCCTGCTCGAACAGCGCGTCAGCAGCCGCTGAAGCATCAATCCTGCTAATGTATGCGTCCAGCGCTACCCGCGTTGCGGGGCGGCGCTGCCATTGACCTGACCAGCCGGCACGAGTTGTTTTGAACAAGGCCCAATCGCTTCCTTCGCGGTATGACCCACGCGAGCTCTCGGACGAGGAGCTGGTGCAGCGTGCACATGTCGAGCTATTTCACATTACCCGTGCCTACGAAGAGTTGATGCGGCGTTACCAGCGAACGCTCTTCAATGTATGTGCCCGTTACTTGGGTAACGATCGGGATGCAGACGATGTCTGCCAGGAAGTCATGTTGAAGGTCTTATATGGCCTGAAGAACTTCGAGGGCAAGTCCAAGTTCAAGACATGGCTATATAGCATCACTTATAACGAATGTATTACCCAGTACCGGAAAGAGCGTCGTAAACGGCGATTAATGGATGCTCTGAGTCTGGATCCTCTTGAGGAGGCTTCGGAAGAAAAGGCTCCCAAGCTAGAGGAGAAGGGCGGCCTCGACCGCTGGCTGGTACACGTCAATCCGATAGACCGGGAAATTCTGGTATTGCGTTTTGTGGCAGAACTAGAGTTCCAGGAAATAGCCGACATCATGCACATGGGGCTCAGTGCTACCAAAATGCGTTATAAGCGTGCCCTTGATCGCTTGCGTGAAAAATTTTCGGTTGACAGCGAAACTTAATTAACTCGGAAAACTCTTACAGCTGTACGAGTCATCGACTCGTTCACGGCTTGTGGGTACTTTTGCTACAATAGTCGCCGAACTGTTCCCGGCCGCCGGCTTGGCAGTTCGAATCGTCTTTTTAGGGGATTTACGGATGAAACTGAAAAACACCTTGGGCGTTGTCATCGGTTCGCTGGTGGCTACCACTTCTTTGAATGTTCTGGCCCAGGGCCAAGGCGCTGTCGAAGTCGAAGGCTTCGCCAAGAAGGAATTCTTCGATAGCGCTCGTGACTTCGACAACACTGGCACTCTGTTTGGCGGTTCTGTTGGTTACTACCTGACCGACGACGTTGAGCTGCGCCTGGGTTACGACGAAGTACACAATGCTCGTGCCGATGACGGCCGCAATATCAAGGGCTCCAACACCGCTCTGGATGCTCTTTACCACTTCAATGCTCCGGGCGACAGCATTCGTCCGTACGTTTCCGCTGGCTTCTCTGATCAGAGCATTGGTCAGAATGGTGCCGGTGGCCGTAACGGTTCCACCTTCGCCAACCTGGGTGGTGGTGCCAAGATGTACTTCACCGAGAACTTCTATGCTCGTGCTGGTGTAGAAGCTCAGTACAACATTGACCAGGGCGACACCGAGTGGGCGCCGAGCGTTGGTATCGGTTTCAACTTCGGTGGTGGCTCCAAGCCTGCTCCTGTAGTTGAACCGGCCCCGATCGTGGAAGAAGTACCGCCGACTCCGGAGCCGGCCGAAACCGTGCGCGTCGAGCTGGACGTGAAGTTTGACTTCGACAAGTCCAAGGTGAAGGAAGAGAGCTACAGCGACATCCAGAACCTGGCCGACTTCATGAATCAGTACCCGCAGACCACTACCACCGTAGAAGGTCACACTGACTCCGTGGGCACCGACTCCTACAACCAGAAACTGTCCGAGCGTCGCGCTACTGCCGTTCGCGAAGTGCTGGTCAATCAGTATGGCGTAGGTGCTGAGCGCGTTGATTCGGTCGGTTACGGCGAGACTCGTCCGGTCGCCGATAACGCCACTGAGGCTGGTCGCGCAATCAACCGTCGCGTTGAAGCTGCTGTTGAAGCTCAAGCCAAGTAACAGCTGAGCGTTACAAAAACCCGGCTTCGGCCGGGTTTTTTATTGCGCGTCATAAAATCGCCTCGGCAACGTCACAAGCCCGCCATCGTCCTGCGTTGCAATCGCGCTAAACGGCGAGGGCAAATTTATGCGACTGAGCGTGATCGGTGCGGGATATGTCGGGCTTGTTACTGCAAGCTGTTTTGCGGAAATGGGTAATCGCGTGGTTTGTATCGAGCGCGATGCATTTCGTGTTGCTCGCCTGAGCAGAGGAGAGGTGCCGATATATGAGCCTGGGCTGGAAGCCATGCTCAAAAACCATTTGGCCAGCGGTCAGCTGAGTTTTACTGCGGACCTGGCAGAAGGCGTGCGGGATGCCCAGGTGGTTTTCATTGCAGTAGGAACACCTACGGGTGAGGATGGCTCTGCGGATCTCAGCCATGTGCTGGCGGTCGCGGAGCAGTTGGGTCAATGCCTATCGTCTACTTGCCTGGTTGTAGACAAATCAACTGTGCCTGTGGGCACGGCGGAACGGGTTGAACAGCGTATCAACCAGCGTTTGGGCGAGCGAGGAATGAAGTTTCGCGTCCGTGTGGCGAGCAACCCGGAGTTTCTCAAGGAGGGTAGTGCCGTCGAAGACTTCATGCGCCCTGATCGGGTCGTACTGGGTTGTGCGGATATTTCCAGCAGTGAGCTCTTGCGCCGATTGTATGCCCCCTTCCTACGCAACCATGAGCGAGTTCTACCGATGAGCGTACGGGCAGCGGAGTTCACCAAGTACGCTGCCAATGCCTTTCTGGCGACCAAGATTTCCTTCATGAACGAAATGGCAGGGCTCTGTGCTCGCCTAGATGTCGATATCGAGGATGTACGTCGCGGCATCGGTAGTGATCGGCGAATCGGTACTCATTTCATCTATGCCGGTTGTGGCTATGGCGGTTCCTGCTTTCCCAAGGATGTACGCGCACTGATCCGCACTGCAGAGCTGGAAGGCTTCGAGCCTGCCATTCTGCGAGCGGTAGAGGCGCGCAATGCACTGCAGAAAACACTGCTGATTCAAGCCCTGCGTGAGCATTTCAACGGGCATTTCAACGGCCGTGTTGTTGCGCTCTGGGGGCTTTCCTTCAAGCCGGGTACCGATGACTTGCGCGAAGCTCCCAGCCTGGTGCTGCTTGACGCACTGTTGGCTGCTGGCGCCCGGGTTCAGGCCTGCGACCCGGTCGCCTGTGATGGTGTGGCCAAACGTTATGCGGAGGCGATCGATAGCGGGCAGCTAAAACTGGATGAATCGCCTTATGCCATGGTCGAGGGCGCTGACGCACTGGTGCTTGTCACTGAGTGGAAACAATTCCGCCAGCCTGACTTCGCCCGCATTCGCGGATTGATGCGCATGCCCGTGCTGTTCGATGGGCGCAATATCTACGATCCTGCGGAGATAGCCGGGCACGGCTTTCTCTATCGCGGGGTGGGCCGTCCTCAGGTCGGTCATTGTAAGGCCAGTGCCGCCTGATTAGACTGGAGGGCACTTTTTGCTGTGCAACTGCAAGGATTACCATGATCAAGAAATGCCTGTTTCCTGCCGCCGGCTACGGCACACGCTTCCTGCCAGCTACCAAGGCGATGCCCAAGGAAATGCTGCCTGTCGTGAACAAGCCGCTGATCCAGTACGGCGTTGAGGAGGCCTTGCAAGCCGGCCTCACTGAAATCGCGGTAGTCACTGGGCGTGGCAAACGGGCACTGGAAGACCATTTCGACATCAGCTATGAGCTTGAGCATCAGATCCAGGGTACCGACAAGGAAAAGTACCTGGTTGGCATCCGTCGCCTGATCGACGAATGCAGCTTCTCCTACACCCGCCAGGTTGAAATGAAGGGGCTTGGTCACGCCATTCTCAGCGGTCGCCCCCTGATTGGTGATGAACCTTTTGCCGTGGTGCTGGCCGATGACCTGTGCCTGAACCTGGAAGGGGACAGTGTGCTGCAGCAGATGGTCAAACTGTACAACCAGTTCCGCTGCTCCATCGTCGCTATCCAGGAAGTACCCAAGGAAGAAACCTTCAAGTACGGGGTGATCGCCGGCGAGATGATTCGTGATGATATTTTCCGGGTGAACAACATGGTCGAGAAACCCAAACCGGAAGATGCTCCGTCCAACCTGGCAATCATCGGGCGCTACATTCTGACTCCGGACATCTTCGACCTGATCGAGCAGACCGATCCGGGCAAGGGTGGCGAAATCCAGATCACCGACGCATTGATGAAACAGGCCCAGGATGGCTGCGTAATTGCCTACAAGTTCAAGGGCAAGCGCTTCGACTGTGGTGGCGCAGAGGGCTACATCGATGCCACCAACTTCTGTTTCGAGAATCTGTACAAAACCGGCAAGGCCTTTTGAGGCTGCGCGGTTAAAGGAAGCCACCTACGGGTGGCTTCCTCGTTTCAGGGGATAGGCATCGCCTCGGAGCCCGGCCCCAGCGGCTGCCCATAGCTGAACTCCACATAGTTGCCAGCTGGGTCGCGTAGCCCGCAGTAGTAGCCAACCGGGTAAGGCTCATCTCGAGGCGGCCAGATCAGGCAGCCTTCCTCTGCGGCTCTTGCGGCAATCTCGTCGACCTTTTGCCGACTTTCGACAGCAAAACCAAAGTGGCTGTAGTCATCGGCTGCCAGTTGCCGATCGCTGCCCCCCGGCATGATGACGAAGATGAACTGGTGCTCCTTGCCAGGCTCGGCCATCCAGACGATCTTCGCGCCTTTGCCTGCTCGCTCGTGAATGACCTGCATGTTGCAGAAATCTCGATAGAACGCCACGCAGGGCTCCAGGCGAGGAACATGCAGGGCGACATGGGTCAGGGTAGGGCGCATGGCGAATCCTCCTTCGTGCACTCAGCATACTCTCCGGTATGCTGACGGCCTGCGAGGAGAATTGCCAATGACTCATGACTTTGATCTGTTTGTAATCGGTGCCGGCTCCGGCGGTGTGCGAGCGGCGCGTTTCGCGGCAGGATTTGGTGCGCGCGTGGCAGTGGCTGAAAGCCGCTATCTGGGCGGTACCTGCGTCAACGTCGGCTGTGTTCCGAAAAAACTGCTGGTCTACGGCGCTCATTACCCCGAGGACTTCGAACAAGCTACCGGGTATGGCTGGACGCAGGGAGAAGCCCGGTTCGACTGGCCGACACTGATTGCCAACAAGGACCATGAGATCCAGAGACTCAACGGCATTTATCGCAATCTGCTGGTAAACAATGGCGTCAGCTTGCTGGAAGGTCATGCGCGCCTGCAGGGGCCGCACGAGGTGGAAGTCAACGGTCAGCGCTACAGCGCCGCCACTATCCTCATCGCCACTGGTGGCTGGCCGCAGGTGCCGGACATTCCGGGCAAGGAGCTGGCGATTACGTCCAATGAGGTCTTTCACCTCAAGCAGTTGCCCAAGCGTGTGCTGGTGGTGGGCGGCGGCTATATCGCCGTCGAATTTGCCTCGATTTTCCATGGTATGGGTGCACAGACCTCGCTGTTGTATCGTCGCGATCTTTTTCTGCGTGGTTTCGACGGCGCCGTTCGCCGGCATCTGAAAGAGGAACTGGAGAAGAAAGGACTCGATCTGCAGTTCAATAGCGATATCGAACGCATTGAGGAACAGTCGGATGGCAGCTTGCTGGCCCACCTGAAGGATGGGCGTCAGTTGGCTACCGATTGTGTGTTCTATGCCACAGGGCGGCGGCCCATGCTGGATAACCTGGGGCTTGAGAGCACTGCAGTGACTCTGGATGAAAAAGGCTTCATCGCTGTCGATGAACACTACCGCACCCAGGAACCCTCCATCTTCGCTCTTGGAGACGTGATCGGCCGGGTGCAATTGACTCCCGTTGCGCTCGCCGAGGGAATGGCCGTTGCGCGCCAGCTGTTCCGACAGCAGGAATATCGTGCCGTCGATTACCGCAATATCCCCACAGCGGTATTCAGTCTGCCCAACATCGCCAC
>JAYQUJ010000037.1:0-35464 GCA_038147895.1 Pseudomonas sp. | reverse complement strand
CAGCTACACAGCTCGGGTCTCGTAGAAAAACAAAACGCCGCTGATTAGCGGCGTGTTGTTTGGCAAGCGGCGCTCAGATACGAGGCCGCTTTCTCACCGGACTCACCCTCAGTTGCCGGCGCGCACCTGCTCCACGGCGTCATACATGGCCTTGACCAGTGCCGGGTCCATGTCCTTGGAGAACTGCTCGATCACCGGCTTCACTTTGTCGCGGAAACGGTCCATTTCCTCCGGGGTTACCGCGTTGGCCTGCATGTCCTTGCTCAGCTCGGCGTAGGCCGCTTCCTGGGCGGCTGCGGTGATCTGGCGCTGGTAGGCGGTGGCTTCCTGGGCGGCTTCGTTGATCACCGCCTGCTCCTCGGCGTTCAGCTTGCCCCAGCTCTTGGCGCCGATTACGAAGGACTGCGGGTTGTAGATGTGCTGGGTCACCGAGAGGTACTTCTGCACTTCGTTGAACTTGCTGCCCTTGATCACGGTAAAGGGGTTTTCCTGGCCGTCGACGGTGCGCTGCTCAAGGCCGGTGTAGACCTCCGGGAAGGGCATCGGCACCGGGTTGGCGCCGAGGGCCTTGAAGGTTTCCAGGTAGATCGGCGACTGGATCACGCGCACTTTCAGGCCGGCCATGTCTTCCCACTTGGCCACCGGCTGCTTGCTGTTGGTCAGGTTGCGGAAGCCCAGGTCCCAGTAGCCGAGGCTGTGCAGGCCCTTGCTTTCCAGGCGTTTGGCCAGCTCCTGGCCGACCGCGCCGTCGATCACGGCCTGGGCTTCCTGGGTGCTGTTGAACAGGAAGGGGAAGTCGAGCAGGGCGAATTCCGGCACCTGAGCGGCGAGGATGCCGGAGTTGAGCACGGTCAGATCGAGAGTGGAGCCCTGCAGGGCCGACACGGTCTGCAGGTCACCGCCGAGCACGCCGCCGGGGAACAGGCGCACCTTGATCTTGCCGCCGCTCTTCTCCTTCACCAGGTCGGCGAATTTCTGCGCGCCCTGGCCCTGCGGGTGCTCCTTCACGTTCTGGAAGGCGAAGCGCAGGGTGTGCTCGCCAATTTCGGCCTGGGCAGACAGGGCATTGAGCAGCAGACCGGCAGCGCAGGCAGAGGTCAGCAGGGGTTTAAGCCATTTGTTCATTGTTGTTGCTCTCCATGGTTCTTGTTTGAGTGACGGGAGTTGCGGTGGAACTCAGGTTCAGCCGCCGAAGAAGGCCAGCGGGGCGAGAACCAGTTGCGGGAACAGCACCAGCAGGATCAGCACGATCACCTGGGCCAGCAGGAACGGCCAGACCCCGCGGGTGATGGCGTCGATGCGCAGCTTGGCGACCCCGCAGACGACGTTGAGCACCGTGCCGACTGGCGGGGTGATCAGGCCGATCGAGGTGTTCACCAGGAACAGCACGCCGAAGTACACCGGGTCGATGCCGGCCTGTTTCATCACCGGCATCAGCACCGGGGTGAGGATCAGGATGGCCGGCGTCATGTCCATCACCATGCCGACCAGGATGATCAGCAACATGACCATCAACAGCAGCAGGGTGGGGGATTCGAGGAAGGGTTCGAGCAGGTCGGTGAGCTGGCCGGGCAGGTCGGCGATGGTCACCAGCCAGGACGAGACCATGGCGGCGGCGACCAGCAGCATCACCACCGAGGTGGTCTTGGCGGCGGACAGCACCACCTCGTACAGCTGGCTGATCTTCAGCTCGCGGTAGACGAACAGCGACACCAGCAGGGCGTACACCGCCGCGACCACGGCAGCCTCGGTGGGCGTGAAGATGCCGAACTTGAGGCCGAAGATGATGATCAGCGGCAGGCCGATGGCCCAGCTGCCTTCCACCAGCGCCTTGATGATTTCGGCGCGGCTGCGCTTGGGCGGCATCTCCACATCTTCGCTGCGTGACACCAGCCACCAGGCGATGGCCAGGGCGATGCCGAGCATCAGCCCCGGCACGATGCCGGCGAGGAACAGCTTGGAGATCGACACGCCCGACGCCACGCCGAACACGATGAAGCCGATACTCGGCGGAATGATCGGCGCGATGATGCCGCCCGAGGCAATCAGGCCGGCTGCGCGTTCGCGGTTGTGACCGGCCTGCACCATCATCGGAATCAGCAGGGCTGCCAGCGCCGCCGCATCCGCCACGGCCGAGCCGGACAGCGAGGCCAGCAGGCAGGAGGCGATGATCGCTACATAGCCGAGGCCGCCGCGCTTGTGTCCGACCAGGGCCATGGCGATGTTGACGATGCGCTTGGACAGGCCGCCGGCATTCATGATCTCGCCGGCCAGCATGAAGAAGGGCACGGCCAGCAGCGGGAAGCTGTCGGCGCCATTGAGCAGGTTCTGCGCGATGATCTGCGCGTCGAACAGGTCCAGGTGCCACATCAGCACCACACTGACCAGCAGCAGGGCGAAGGCGATCGGAATACCCAGCGCCATGGTGCCGAGCAGGGTGCCGAGGAACAGGGCCAGAGTCATCAGTGAGCCCTCTCGTCAGGCAGGTGAACCGCTTCGATTTCCGGGCTGCCCTGGGGCAGGCGGCCACGCAGGGCGAGGATCAGTTCATGGGCGATGATCGGCATGGCGGTAGCGCCAAACAGCACGCCGATGCCGTAGAACCAGGCCATCGACAGGCCGGATGCCGGGGCGACCACATCCAGGTTGATGCGTGCCTGTTGCCAGCTGCCGCTGAGAATCAGCCAGGCGATGTAGAGCATCAGCAGATGACCCACGGCCAGGCACAGGTTGCGGCCGACGGCGGGCAGTTTCTTGATCAGCAGGTCGAGGCCTAGGTGGCTGCGCTCGCGCAGGGCGATCAGGGCGCCGAGGAATACCATCAGCACGAACAGCCAGCGCGACAGCTCCTCGGAGACGGTGATGCCGGAGTTGAAGGCATAGCGCATGACCACGTTGCCAAACACCATCAGCACCATGCCGAGCATGCACAGCACGATGATGAGTTTCAGCAGGCGGAAATACAGGTCGACGATTGTTGTCATTGTTGACCTCGCAAGGCGGCCAGAGCTCGGTGGCGCTGGCGCCGTTCTTATTGTGTGTGGCTGAACCCGTGTCTCAGTTCATGCCGTTGAAATGGTTCTGCATGCGCTGCGCATCGGCCTGTCGGCCGCTGAACAACTCGAACGCCTTGACCGCCTGGAATACCGCCATGGTGCCGCCGTCCAGGGTGCGGCAACCGAGGGCGCGGGCTTCGCGCAGCAGCTCGGTCTCCAGCGGGAAGTAGACGATCTCGGCCACCCACAAACCAGGGTGCAGCAGCGCCTTGGGTACAGGCATACCCGGCATTTTCTGCATGCCCATGGGCGTGGTGTTGACCAGGCCGTTGGCGGCGGCCATGGCCTGGGGTAGATCAATGCCGGCCTGGGCGCGGTTACCGGGGAAGTGCTGGTTGAGATTGTCGGCCAGATCCTGGGCGCGCTGCACGTCCACATCGAAAATGCTCAGTTGCTGCACGCCCTCGCTGAGCAGGGCATGGGCCACGGCCGCGCCGGCACCGCCGGCCCCCATCTGCACCACGCGCTGGCGTGGCACATCGCCCAGGCCGCGCCGGAAACCTTCGGCGAAGCCCAGGCAGTCGGTGTTGTGCCCGGTGCGCTTGCCGTTGGCGAACACCACGGTATTGACCGCGCCGATGCCGCGGGCCTCGGGCGACAGCTCGTCGAGCAGCGGAATCACCGCCTGCTTGCACGGGAAGGTGATGTTGAGTCCGGTAAAGCCGGTGCGCTGGGCGGCGTCGAGCAGCTGGGGCAGGGCGCCGATGTCGAGCTTGAGGGCATCGAGATCGATCAGCCGATAGAGGTAGCGGATGCCCTGGGCATCGCCTTCATGCTCGTGCATGGCGGGCGTGCGCGAGGCCTGGATGCCGGCACCGATCAGGCCGGCCAGCACTGTGGGTTTAGCGAGTTGCGACATGGTTCAGTCCTGCAGGAGCTGAGCGAATTGTTCGATGGCCATGCGGTAGCCGTTGCTGCCCAGGCCGCAGATGACCCCGACGGCGATGTCGGAGACATAGGAGTGGTGGCGGAAGGGCTCGCGCTTGTGCACGTTGGACAGGTGCACTTCGATCACCGGCAGCTCGCTGGCCAGCAGGGCGTCGCGAACGGCGACCGAGGTGTGGGTCCAGGCGGCGGGGTTGATCACGATACCGGCGCAGCGGCCGCGGGCCTGGTGAATCCAGGTGATCAGTTCGCCTTCGTGGTTGGTCTGGCGGAACTCGCATTGCAGGCCATGGGCATTGGCAGTCCGGCTGCAGAGCTCGGCGATGTCGGCCAGGGTTTCATGGCCGTAGTTGGCAGGTTCACGGGTGCCGAGCATGTTCAGGTTCGGGCCGTTGAGCACCAGCAGGGTACGAGGCATACAAGGTGTCTCCGATTCTTATTCTGTGGCTCTGCTCATGGCTGGCGGAGCGCGTGAAAAGAAAATGTACCAACCAGTTAGTTCGGTCAACAGGCTTTCGGTCTGATTGACAGGAGCGGAGACGTCATGGCGCCTTGAATGATTCGGCTTGGTCGCCGAGATAGAGGGGTTTCAGCGAGGTTTTGGCGGTTTATTGCGGAGGCTGGGGAGGGCTGAAATGCGTTCGTTTATCGAACATTCATGCGCTGTTCGTTCGATATTGGCGATTCTGGGAGGGGAAAGAGCCGACCGGCGCTAGCGGGGTGGTGCTGCGCCGGTCTGGCCGTGGCTCCTGGTAAGAGCCGTTGCCGTGCGCTCCGAGTACCTGACCAGTGACTTAACAGCAGGAGCGCAGCGGCGACGGCAAGGTAAAGGCGGCGCTGGCAATGGTCAATTGCGATTATCGCGCAATGGTTCGATAATCGGTCGCGCTTACCTCTCGCGACAGGACCACCACAGCATGAGCGAAGAACCGCGTCAGCCCCTTCCGACCCTGGCTCCTCCTATCGTGGCGTCCCCGGCCAAGCGTATCGACGCACTGACTGGCGACCCCAACTTCATGACTTCGCTGGCCCGCGGCCTGGCGGTGATCCACGCCTTCCAGGAGCGCAAACGCCACCTGACCATCGCCCAGATCAGCCACCGCACCGAAATTCCCCGCGCCGCCGTACGCCGCTGCCTGCACACCCTGATCAAGCTGGGCTACGCCACCACCGACGGGCGTACCTATTCGCTGCTGCCCAAGGTGCTGACCCTGGGCCACGCCTACCTGTCGTCGACGCCGCTGGCGGTCACCGCGCAGCCGATCCTCGACCGCATCAGCGAGAAGCTGCACGAGGCCTGCTCCATGGCCACCCTGGAAGGCGACGAGATTCTCTACATCGCCCGCTCGGCCACGCCGCAGCGCCTGATCTCGGTCGACCTCAGCGTTGGCAGCCGTCTGCCGGCCTATTGCACCTCGATGGGCCGCATCCTCCTGGCCGGCCTGGACGACCCAGCACTGGACGACTACCTGGCCAACGCCGACCTGCAGATCAAGACTAGCCGTACCCTGCACACCGCCGAGGCCCTGCGCGCCAATATCGCCGAGATCCGCCAGCAAGGCTGGGTGATCATCGATCAGGAACTGGAGATCGGCCTGCGCTCCATCGCCGTGCCGCTGAAGGACTCGGCGGGGCAGGTACTGGCGGCCCTTAACGTCGGCACCCATGTCAGCCGCATCTCCCGCCAGGAGCTGGAGAGCCGCTTCCTGCCAGTGCTGCTGGAGGCGAGCAAGGAGTTGAGTACGCGGCTTTTCCACTGATTCGCGGGGCTAAGACCAAGGTCGAAATATGGCCGATTAACGAACAGTGAATCGATTATCGTATTGAGGTGATGCTGTTGGCCGCTTAAGTTGCCGGGGTCACGGCGAGCGCTCAGTCGCGCTTGTCGTCTTACCCAAGAACAAGAGCTACTCCGATGACTGCCATGAATTCTCCGGCCTCGCTGCCTACCGCCACATTGGACGTGCAGTCCTTCATCAATGACCAGCCGTTGTCGCGCTACCAGTGGCGCATCGTGTTGCTGTGCTTCCTGATCGTTTTCGTCGATGGTCTGGATACCGCCGCCATGGGTTTCATCGCCCCGGCGCTGACTCAGGACTGGGGCATCGACCGCGCCAGCCTGGGCCCGGTGATGAGTGCCGCGCTGATCGGCATGGTCTTCGGCGCACTCGGCTCCGGCCCGCTAGCCGACCGTTTCGGGCGCAAGGTGGTACTGGTCACGGCGGTGTTCCTGTTCGGACTGTTCAGCCTGCTGTCGGCCTTCAGCAGCAACATCGATCAACTGCTGGTACTGCGCCTGCTCACCGGCGTCGGCCTGGGCGCGGCGATGCCCAATGCCACCACGCTGCTTTCCGAGTACACCCCGCTGCGCCTCAAGTCGCTGCTGGTGACCAGCATGTTCTGCGGCTTCAACCTGGGCATGGCCGGTGGTGGCTTCGTTTCCGCCGCGCTGATTCCGGCCTTCGGTTGGCACAGCCTGCTGTTGCTCGGCGGCGTGCTGCCGCTGATTCTGGCCGTGGTGCTGCTGTTGTGGCTGCCTGAGTCGGCGCGCTTCCTGGTGATCCGCAACCGTGGCGCGGACAAGGTGCGCAAGGTGTTGGAGCCCATCGCTCCGCAAGCGCTGCAGGGCGTTCGCGAGTTCAGCGTGCCGGAGCAGGCTTCGGTACAGAGCCGCAACGTGCTCAAAGTGGTGTTCTCCGGCACCTACAGCGCCGGCACCCTGTTGCTGTGGCTGACCTATTTCATGGGCCTGGTGATCGTCTACCTGCTGACCAGCTGGCTGCCGACCCTGATGCGCGACAGCGGCGCGAGCATGGAGCAGGCCGCATTCATCGGCGCTCTTTTCCAGTTCGGTGGCGTGCTCAGCGCCGTGGCCGTGGGCTGGGCGATGGACCGCTTCAATCCGCACAAGGTAATCGGCGGCTTCTACCTTTTCGCCGGGGTGTTCGCCTATTTCGTCGGGCAGAGCCTGGGCGAAGTAACGCTGCTGGCCACCCTGGTGTTGCTCGCCGGTATGTGCGTCAACGGTGCGCAGTCGGCGATGCCGTCGCTGGCCGCACGCTTCTACCCGACCCAGGGCCGCGCCACCGGCGTGTCGTGGATGCTCGGCATCGGCCGCTTCGGCGCCATCCTCGGTGCCTGGATGGGTGCGACCCTGCTGGGCATGGGCTGGAACTTCGAGCAGGTGCTCACCGCCCTGGTGGTACCGGCCGCAATCGCCACCGCAGCGGTGGTGATCAAGGGCCTGGTTAGCCACGCCGACGCGACCTGATTTTTCGCGTCGTCATCACGCCCGGTTCGCCGGGCGTTGTCGCTCTTTAATGACGGCTGTTGCAGGCGCGGCCTGCGCACGTAGGTTGGCGTTGAGCGAAGCGAAGCCCAACGAAATCCGGCAGAGCGCGTCGCCGGTCGTTGGGCTTCGGCGCACGGCGCCTCAACCTGCGCGGCCCGACCCAACCTACGCGCTGCAGCGCGGGTTGCACCCGCCCTACGGATTGGCCTCGCAGAGATTGCGTGCAGGAAGTGCCGTTTAACTGCGAGCGGCTCAGGTGGGAGCGACTTTAGTCGCGATTGGGCCAGCTAGACCGCCTTCGCGGCTAAAGCCGCTCCCACGCGAGCGCCTCCGGTCAGCGCCTCTGTAGCGACAATGTTCCTTATCTATCGTTCGATTATCGAACTGTTAATCGATTATCGGATTGTTTGTCGCCGGGCCGCCGCGTACTTTTTCCTCACCCGGCGTACTGCCTACGTTCCGCCAACCATCGAGACCTACCATGGCTGAGATCCTTTCCCTGCGCGAAGCCGTTGAGCGCTTCGTCCACGATGGCGACACCATCGCCCTCGAAGGCTTTACCCACCTGATTCCGACTGCCGCCTCCCATGAGCTGATCCGGCAGAAGAAGAAAGACCTGACCCTGGTGCGCATGACCCCGGACCTGGTCTATGACTTGCTGATCGGCGCCGGTTGCGCCAAGAAGCTGATCTTCTCCTGGGGCGGCAATCCCGGCGTTGGCTCGCTGCACCGCCTGCGTGACGCGGTGGAGAAGGGCTGGCCGCATGCCCTGGAAATCGAGGAGCACAGCCACGCGGCCATGGCTAACGCCTATGTGTCTGGCGCTTCCGGCCTGCCGTTCGCCGTGCTGCGCGGCTACCAGGGCTCTGACCTGGTCAAGGTCAACCCGCGCATTAAGTTCGTCGAGTGCCCGTTCACCGGCGAGAAGCTGGCCGCCGTGCCGAGTGTGCGTCCGGACGTCACCGTGATCCACGCGCAGAAGGCCGACCGCAAGGGCAACGTGCTGATCCAGGGCATCCTCGGCGTGCAGAAGGAAGCCGCTCTGGCCGCCAAGCGCTGCATTGTCACCGTCGAGGAAATCGTCGACGACCTCAAGGCGCCGATGAACGCCTGCGTACTGCCGACCTGGGCCATCAGCGCCGTGTGCGTGGTGCCCGGCGGTGCCCATCCGTCCTACGCCCACGGCTACTACGAGCGCGACAACCGCTTCTACCAGGCCTGGGACCCGATTGCCCGCGACCGCGACACCTTCACTGCCTGGATCGATGAGTACATCCGTGGCACCGAGGATTTTGCGCAGTTCCAGGCGAAGCTGAACGGGGAGGCCCAGTGATGAGCGAGTTCAACACCAATGAAATGATGACCGTGGCCGCCGCGCGCCGCCTCGGCAATGGCAGCGTGTGCTTCGTCGGCATCGGCCTGCCGTCCAAGGCCGCCAACCTGGCGCGCCTGACCCACGCCCCGGAAGTGGTGCTGATCTACGAATCCGGCCCTATCGGCGCCAAGCCCAGCGTGCTGCCCTTGTCCATCGGTGACGGCGAACTGGCCGAGACCGCCGATACCGTGGTGCCGACCGGCGAGATCTTCCGTTACTGGCTGCAGGGCGGGCGCATCGACGTCGGCTTCCTCGGCGCGGCCCAGGTCGACAAGTACGGCAACATCAACACCACGGTGATCGGCGATTACCACCAACCGAAAGTGCGCCTGCCGGGTGCCGGCGGCGCGCCGGAAATCGCCGGTAGCGCGAAAAAGGTGCTGATCATCCTCAAGCAGGGCCATCGCACCTTCGTCGACAAGCTGGCCTTCATCACTTCCGTCGGCCATGGCGAAGGCGGCGACCACCGTAAGCGCCTGGGTCTGCCGGGCGACGGCCCGGTGGCGATCATCACCGACCTGTGCATCATGGAGCCGGAAGCCGGCAGCAACGAATTCATCGTCACCTCGCTGCACCCGGGCGTGACCCGCGAGCAGGTGATCGAGAACACCGGCTGGCAGATCCGCTTCGCCGACGTGGTGACCACCACCGAGGCGCCGAAAGCCGAGGAGCTGGCTGCCCTGCGTGATCTGGAAGCGCGTACCGCCGCTGCCCACGGGCAGAAGGGGAGTGACGAATGAGCCGAGAGGTTTTCATCTGCGATGCCGTGCGCACGCCGATCGGCCGTTTGAATGGCGGCCTGTCCGCCGTGCGTGCCGACGACCTGGCGGCGATCCCGCTCAGGGCGCTGATCGAGCGTAACCCGCAGGTCGACTGGAACGCCGTGGACGAAGTGTTCATGGGTTGCGCCAACCAGTCCGGCGAGGACAACCGCAACGTCGCGCGCATGGCCGCGCTGCTTGCCGGCCTGCCGGAAACCGTGCCGGGCGTGACCCTCAACCGCCTGTGTGCCTCGGGGATGGAAGCGGTCGGCGCGGCTTTCCGCGCCATCGCCTCCGGTGAAATGGAGCTGGCCATCGCCGCCGGCGTCGAGTCGATGACCCGCGCGCCCTACGTGATGGGCAAGGCCGACAGCGCCTTCGGTCGCGGCCAGAAACTGGAAGACACCACCCTGGGCTGGCGCTTCGTCAACCCGGCGATGAAGGAACAGTACGGCGTCGACCCGATGCCGGTGACCGGCGACAACGTCGCCGAGGACTACGGCGTCAGCCGCGCCGATCAGGACGCGTTCGCCCTGCGCAGCCAGCGTCTTGCGGCGGCGGCCCAGGAGAGTGGCTACTACGCCGAGGAAATCGTCCCGGTGCTGATCAAGACCAAGAAGGGCGAGACCATCGTCGACACCGACGAGCATCCGCGCGCCGACACCAGCGCCGAAGGCCTGGCCAAGCTCAAGCCGGTCAACGGCCCGGACAAGACCGTCACCGCCGGCAACGCCTCGGGTCTCAACGACGGCGCCTCGGCGATGATCCTGGCCTCGGCCGAAGCGGTGCAGAAGTACGGCCTCAAGGCCCGCGCCAAGGTGCTCGGCATGGCCAGCGGTGGTGTGTTGCCGCGGGTGATGGGCGTCGGCCCGGTGCCGGCGGTGCGCAAGCTGCTGGAGCGCCTGAACCTCGACATCGCCGCCTTCGACGTCATCGAACTGAACGAGGCCTTCGCCGCGCAGGGGCTGGCAGTGACCCGCGAGCTGGGCATCGCCGATGACGATGCACGGGTCAACCCGAACGGCGGCGCCATTGCCCTCGGCCACCCGCTGGGCATGAGCGGCAACCGTCTGGTGCTGACCGCCGTGCATCACTTGGAGAAAACAGGCGGCAAGCTGGGCCTGGCGACCATGTGCGTCGGTGTTGGCCAGGGCCTGGCGCTGGCCATCGAGCGGGTGTGAAGCGATCCATTCCCTCTCCCACTGGGAGAGGGTTAGGGTGAGGGGACTCAGGCAGCACGTTGCCTGGTGGATACCGCTGAGGGGTTGCGTCCCGTGCGTTCACGACTGGCCTCCAGCGGCTGGCTGCTATAAAACGAATCACCATCCCGACTTACGGAGCACCGGCTTGAACAGCCCAAGCAATCACCTTTTCGATGCCTATTTCACCCAGCCGGCCATGCGCGCGATCTTCTGCGACCGTGGCCGGGTGCAGGGCATGCTGGATTTCGAGGCCGCGCTGGCGCGCGCCGAGGCCAGCACTGGGCTGATCCCCGCCGAGGCAGTGGCGCCGATTGCCGCTGCCTGTGATGCCGAACTCTATGACCCGGTCACGTTGGCCCAGGCCATCGTCAGTGCCGGCAACTCGGCTATTCCGCTGGTCAAGGCGCTGGGCAAGCGCGTTGCCGCGCAGGGCTCGGAAGCCGAGCGCTATGTGCATCTTGGCGCCACCAGCCAGGACGCCATGGACAGCGGCCTGGTGCTGCAACTGCGCGCGGCCATCACGCTGCTGGAAAGCGATCTGGCCGCGCTGGCGGATGCCCTTGCCACGCAGGCGCAGCGTCACGCCGATACCCCGCTGGCCGGTCGCACCTGGCTGCAGCAGGCCACACCAGTGACCCTGGGCATGAAGCTGGCCGGCGTACTGGGTGCGGTTACCCGTCATCGCCAGCGTCTGGCCGAGCTCAAACCGCGCTTGCTGGTGCTGCAGTTCGGTGGCGCCTCCGGCAGCCTCGCAGCGCTGGGCGAGCAGGCCTGGCCGGTCAGCGAGGCCTTGGCCCGCGAGCTGGGCTTGGGCCCGCCCGAGCAGCCCTGGCACACCCAGCGTGATCGTCTGGCCGAGTTCGCCAGCCTGCTCGGCCTGATCTCCGGCAGCCTGGGCAAGCTCGGTCGTGACCTGAGTTTGCTGATGCAGACCGAGGCCGGCGAAGTCTTCGAGCCTTCTGCGCCGGGCAAGGGTGGTTCCTCGACCATGCCGCACAAGCGCAACCCGGTCAGCGCCGCCGTGCTGATCGGCGCCGCCACCCGCGCGCCGGGCCTGGTCTCGACCATGCTCGCGGCCATGCCGCAGGAACATGAGCGCAGCCTGGGCCTGTGGCACGCCGAGTGGGAAACCCTGCCGGAGCTGTGCTGCCTGGTTTCCGGCGCGTTGCAGCAGGCGCTGCTGGTGGTGCCGGGGCTGGAGGTGGATGCCGCACGCATGCGCGCGAACCTGGAACTGACCCAGGGCCTGGTGCTGGCCGAGGCGGTGAGCATCGCTCTTGCCCAGCGCATCGGCCGCGATGCCGCGCATCATCTGATTGAACAGTGCTGCCGCCAGGCGGTAGCGCAGGGCGCTCATCTGCGCGCCGTACTCGGCGCCAATGCCGAGGTCGGTGCACAACTTTCCGCCGCCGAGCTGGACCGCCTGCTCGACCCGGCCCATTACCTTGGTCAGGCGCGCCGCTGGGTCGAGCGCGCCGTGGCCGAACATGCGAATTTTTCGCGCTAGGAGCTTTACATGCCTGCCGTACAACTCGCCGATGGCGAACTGAATTACCTACTGGAAGGCCAGGCCGGCGCGCCGGTGCTGGTGCTGTCCAACTCGCTGGGCACCGACCTGCATATGTGGGATGCGCAGATCGCTGCCTTCACTCAACACTTCCGGGTGCTGCGTTATGACACCCGTGGCCATGGCCAGTCGCTGGTCAGCGATGGCCCCTACAGCATCGAACAGCTGGGCCGCGATGTGCTGGCGCTGCTGGATGCGCTGGATATTCAGAAGGCCAGCTTCTGCGGCCTGTCCATGGGCGGCCTGATCGGCCAGTGGCTGGCGATCAACGCGCCGGAGCGCATCGAGCGCCTGGTGCTGTGCAACACCGCCGCCAAGATCGGCACGCCGGAAGTATGGAACCCGCGTATCGACGGCGTACTGGCCGGTGGCGCGCAGGCCATGCGCGATCTGCGCGACGCCTCGATCTCGCGCTGGTTCACCGCAGACTTTGCCGAGGCCGAGCCGGCCAAGGTCGAGCCCATCGTCGGCATGCTGGCGCAGACCTCGCCTGAAGGTTATGCCGCCAACTGCGCCGCCGTGCGCGATGCCGACTATCGCGAGCAGCTCGGTGCCATTCACGCGCCGACTCTGATCGTCTGCGGCAGCGGCGACCCGGTGACCACCACCGAGCATGGTCGCTTCATGCAGGAGCGCATCGCTAGCGCCGAGCTGGTCGAGTTCCACGCCGCGCACCTGTCCAACGTGCAGGCCGGCGATGCCTTCAGCCAGCGTGTGCTGGCCTTCCTGACGGCGTGAGCGCCGCTTTTCTGTAGGAGCGAGCTCTGCTCGCGAACACACAAGGGCTTCGCGAGCAGAGCTCGCTCCTACGTCCCTATTCGAGGATGCACCGATGGACGAGAAAGAACGTTATGAAGCCGGCATGCAGGTGCGCCGCGCCGTACTGGGCGACGCTCATGTCGACCGCAGCCTACAGAACCTGACGCCGTTCAATGAAGAGTTCCAGGAGATGATCACCCGCCACGCCTGGGGCGATATCTGGACCCGCCCGGGCCTGCCGCGCCACACCCGCAGCCTGATCACCATCGCCATGCTGATCGGCATGAATCGCGAAGGTGAGCTGAAGCTGCATCTGCGCGCCGCCAAGAACAATGGCGTGACCCGCGAGGAGATCAAGGAAGTGCTGATGCAGAGCGCGATCTACTGCGGCATTCCGGCTGCCAACGCCACTTTCCACCTGGCCGAGGCGGTGTGGGACGAGCTCGGCGTGGAGTCGCTCGACTAGGCCATTCAGTCCCTGAACTGCTGGCGGTGCAACGCCGCCGGCTTGTTTATCTCGCAGCTTTCCTTTCAGCGCTTACTATCACCAGGACCACGCAGCACTGGCTTGATATGTCAGATCGCTGGCGCCTTAGGTCAAGTATTGGGCTATTGGGCATTCCAGTATCCGGGCTCTCATCTAATGCCCGGAGAGGGCGACTGCCATCAATAGAACAAGAGGTGCCTCATGAAAGCCGTCGTCATGCGTGACAGTCAGCTGCTGGTCGATTCGATTGCCGATCCGGTCCCTGCCCAGGGTGAAGTGCTGGTCAAGACCCTGGCCTGCGGCATCTGCGGCTCGGACCTGCACATGTTCCATCACTGCGAGCTGGTGCTGAGCAACTTCAAGCGCGGCAACCTGCCGATCGATTTCGATACCCAGCAGGACGTGGTGTTTGGCCACGAGTTCTGTGGCGAGATCCTCGACCATGGTCCGGGTAGCGACAAGAAGCTCAAGGTCGGTACCAAGGTCTGCTCGCTGCCCTTCGTGATCCGCGACAACCTGTTCCACCACATCGGTTACTCCAACCAGTATCCGGGCGGCTACGGCGAGCAGATGGTGCTGGCCGAGCAGATGCTGATGCCAGTGCCGGGTGATCTGCCGGCCGATATCGCTGCACTGACCGAGCCCCTGACCGTGGCCGCCCACGCGGTTAATCGAGCCCAACTGGCCGGCGCAGAAGTACCGGTGGTCGTAGGCTGCGGCCCGATTGGCCTGGCGGTGATCGCCATTCTCAAGTCGCGGGGCATTGGCCCGATCGTGGCGTCGGACTTCTCGCCCAAGCGCCGCGCGCTGGCCGAGAAAATGGGCGCCGATGTGGTGGTCAACCCGGCCGAGCAGTCGCCTTACCAGTCCTGGCTGCAGGTGGCTGCACCCGAGGGCTACGACATCAATGGGCCGATGGCGCTGCTCGGCCTGGGGCCGCAGCCCAAGCCCTGCGTGGTGTTCGAGTGCGTGGGCATTCCCGGCCTGATCCAGCAGGTGATCCAGAATGCGCCGCCGCGCTCGCGGCTGGTGGTGGTTGGCGTGTGCATGGAAAGCGACAAGATCGAACCGGTGGTCGCGATTGGTAAGGAGGCCAACGTGCACTTTTCCTTCGGCTACACCCCCGAGGAGTTCCACCAGACCCTGCATGCCCTGGCAGACGGCAAGCTGGACGGTGCGCCGCTGATCACCGGCAAGGTAGACATGGCAGGCGTGCAGGGGGCATTCGACACCCTGGCCAAGCCGGATGAGCACGCCAAGATCATGATCACCTTCGACTAAGCGACACGAAGTAAGGGCAGGGCATGCATGCTCTTGCCCTGTTTTACGGCGCTGGGGCTGGTTCCGATATGGATCTTGTTTGTCGCTTTTTATTGGGCCGAAAGACTTTCTCTATTAAACAGTTAGAAATTTTTTTCACTGACAAATAGAAGTCATTTACAACTGCTTCGTTTTACAATGGCCGCCCGGCGGCGTCCTGGATCGGTGACGCAGCCTATATTCCGGGCCTTTGAGGGGGTTCGGGACCCTGCTTCTTTTGCCAAGACCTGTCCTAATGTCCAAGAAGTCCCGCTCAAAACTCTGGTTTCTCGTTCACAGCTGGCTCGCGCTGCCGATCTGGTTCTTCCTGCTGATCATCTGTGTAACAGGCACGCTGGCTACCGTGAGTCAGGAGATCGTCTGGCTGGCCAACCCGGACGTGCGGGCCAGCAAGCCGTCGGACGACGCCGAGCGGCTCAGCTATGGGCAAATCCTGGCGGCGATCAATCGCGCCGAGCCGGATCTGGTGGTGCACAGCATCGACCGCCCGGACGAGGATCATTTTGCCCTCACGGCGCGGGTCAGCTACCCGGATGGCAGCTCGCCGACCCTCTACGTCAGCCCCTATACCGGGGCGATCCAGGGCATCAGCCCGCAGTTCGATTTCCGCCAGTTCACCCGTGCGCTGCATGGCTGGTGGCTGGTGCCCTTCACCAACGGTTTCAGCTGGGGCTGGTACCTGGTGTCGCTGACCGGCATCCCGATGCTGCTGTCGCTGATCACCGGGCTGGTGGTCTACAAGAAATTCTGGAAGGGTTTCTTCCGCCCGCGTCTGCGCTTCAACCAAGGCGCCCGCATCTTCTGGGGCGACTTCCATCGTCTGTCCGGCATCTGGTCGATCTGGTTCATCGCGGTGATCTCCATCACCGGCATCTGGTTCCTGATCCGCGCCTTGCTGTTCGATTTCCATATCTCCATCTCCACCGAGGGCGTTCCTCCGGTGGTGGCCCGTGAGGAAGTGCCATTGGCCGCCACGGCCAGTGAGGTGCCGCGTATCGACCTGGACCAGGCGGTGAGCATCGCCAAAGGTGCGGTACCGAGCCTGGAGGCCAGTTCTATCGACATGCCGATCTATGCCTACGGCCATATCACTGTCTCCGGCCGCGGCTGGTACCCGCTGATGTTCCAGTCGGTGACGGTCAACCCCTACAACGGCGACATCGATGCCAAGCGCCTGCTCGATGATCGCTCGACCCTGGAGTTCGTCACCGAGTCCATGCGTCCGCTGCATGTGGGCGACTTCGGTGGCCTGTGGGTCAAGCTGATCTGGTTCTTCTTCGGTCTGGTGCTGAGCATGATGGTGCTCAGCGGTCTGCTGATCTGGACCAAACGCACAGCCCAGGCCACGGCCGTGATGCTCAAACGCGCCGAGCGCGCGCCGCGCCAGGCCAAGTCTGCTCCTATCGCCATTGCTGAAGTCTCGGAGGGTCGCCCATGAGCAAGGCCGCAACCGTTGCCCCGGCACCGTCTGCCCTGAGTCGCTGGTGGCACAAGTGGCGTTTTCACCTGAGCGCGCTGCTGATCCTGATTCCGCTGGGCTTCATGCCCAAGTATTTCCACGATGTGGCGCTGTTTCGTGGTGACAGTGGCCTGGGCGAGCGCGAGATCGGCGAAGTCCAGGTCGGCCCCTGGAGCCTGCGCCTGGCCGAGTTCCGCAATATGGCGCCACAGCTGGAAGGCCCGGCCGGTTACATGAAAGCCTTCAACGCCGCGCTGTGTCAGGGCTGCGGCGAGCAGGTCAAGGCCACCTACCTGCGTATCGGCAAGCCGCGCAGCTTGCGTGCCGCCGGCGGCCTGTTCTTCGGCAGCTCTTATCGCATGGGCGCCAGTATTCCGTTGCCGCCGCGCACCAAGCCCGATGCCGAGCTGTGGATTACCGCCGAAGGCTGGGACGGCTCGGTGCACCAGGCATCCATTCCTCTGGCCGAGGCGTCGCCTGCGACCGTCGCCTGGCTGAAACAACAAGGAGGCAAACCATGAACCCTTTCTTGCGTATTGGTCTGTTGCTGGTCGGCAGCGGGCTGTCTTCCCTGGCCTGGGCGCATAACCCGATCTGTGAGTGCGAGTCCGCAGCGGGCGACGAGATCGTCTGCACCGGTGGCTTCTCCGATGGCAGCGGCGCCCCCGGCGTAACCCTGGATGTGATCAGCTACGACGAGGAAGTGCTGGTGCCCGGTAAGCTCGGCGAGGACTCCAGGCTCAGCTTCAAGCGCCCGGACGGCGAGTTCTATGTGCTGTTCGACGCCGGCCCCGGCCACGTGGTGGAAATCGACCACACGGAAATTGCCGCCCCATGACTACCCAGGTAGTTCGCCCGGCGGGTGCCGGTCATGAAAGCCTGCAAGTGTTGCTGCTCAGCCTGGTGATCCTGCTGGTCGCAAGCGTGGTGGTGATGCTGCGCAGCGAGAAGGATGTGCAGCACAGCGTTGCCAGCCACCAGCTCGATGCCCGTCGTGACCTCAACGCCGCGGAGCAGGGCATCCACACCGACCTCAGCGTGGCCCTCGACGAGATTCGCCTGTTGCAGGAAGAGGAACAGGCGCTGCCCAGCCCCGAGATGCTCGCCGAAGAAACCCTGCCGCCCTTTACCGATGACTCCAGCGCACACAAGCGTGGCGCGCATCACTGGCAACTGCTGCAGCTGGGTGAGCAGGCCGTGTACCTGGGCCTGAGCGGCGACGCCAGCGTGGCCGGCTCCTTCCTGCTGTTCCCGGCCCACGAGGGCTTCGATGTGTGGCTCAACCGCAGCCCGAGCGCGGCCGCGCCGACCGACCTGCAGGCTGCCGCCCTGACCGCTGCCGGCTGGAAGCAGGTGGCCGTCCAATACGACGCCGGGGTGACCCGCGAGCATCGTCACTGATTTCTGGAAACTCCCTTCATGTCCAAACCTTTCTGCTTCTCGCGCCGCCTGCTCGGTGCCCTGTCGTTGCTGCTCGGCACCCTGCTGCTGTCCGGTCTGACCAGTGCCGATGAGGCCAAGCGCCTGCGCATCGGCATCACCCTGCATCCCTACTACAGCTATGTGAGCAACATCGTTGGCGACAAGGCCGAGGTAGTGCCGCTGATCCCGGCCGGCTTCAACCCGCATGCCTACGAGCCGCGCGCCGAGGACATCAAGCGCATCGGCACGCTGGACGTGGTGGTGCTCAACGGTATCGGCCATGACGACTTCGCCGACCGCATGATCGCCGCCAGCGAGAAACCGAACGTGCCGGTCATCGAAGCCAACGAGCGTGTGCCGCTGCTGGCCGCCACCGGTCAGGCCGCCCGCGGCGCCGGCAAGGTGGTCAACCCGCACACCTTCCTGTCGATCAGCGCCTCGATCTCGCAGATCAACAACATTGCCCGCGAGCTGGGCAAGCTCGATCCGGCCAACGCCAAGTTCTACAGCAAGAACGCCCGCGCCTATGGCAAGCGCCTGCGCGGCCTGCGCGCCGATGCCCTGGCCAAGCTCAAGGATGCCCAGGGCAAGGACCTGCGCGTGGCCACCATCCACTCCGCCTACGACTACCTGCTGCGCGAGTTCGGCCTGGAAGTTACCGCGGTGGTCGAGCCGGCCCACGGTATCGAGCCCAGCCCCAGCCAGTTGAAGAAGACCATCGACGAGCTGCGCAGCCTCGACGTGCAGGTGATCTTCTCCGAGATGGACTACCCCTCCAACTACGTCGACACCATCCAGCGCGAGTCCGGCGTCAAGCTCTACGCCCTCACGCACATCTCCTACGGCGAGTACACCAAGGAAAAGTACGAGAAGGAGATGCAGCACAACCTCGACACCGTGGTGCGGGCGATCAAGGAAGAGGGCGTATGACCGCCCTGGAAACGGCACCTGTGAGGGTGCAGGGCCCGTCCATCGATTTCGACAAAGTCGAGCTGGATCTCGGCCGCACGCGCATCCTCGACCAGGTCAGCTTCCAGGTGCAGGCCGGCAGCGTGCATGCCCTGGTCGGGCCGAACGGCGGCGGCAAGAGCTCGCTGATCAAGACCCTGCTCGGGCAGATGCCCCATCGCGGCGAGCTGCGCCTGCACTGGCCGGACGCCCCGGGCACCATCGGCTACGTGCCGCAGGCTCTGGAATTCGATCGTGGCCTGCCGATGACGGTGGACGACTTCATGGCTGCCATGTGCCAGCGCCGCCCGGCCTTCCTTGGCCTGTCGCGGCGCCAGGCGCCGGCCATCGAGCAGGCGCTGGCCCGTGTCGGCATGCTGGACAAGCGCAAGCGGCGCATGGGCGCGTTGTCCGGCGGCGAACGCCAGCGCGTGCTGCTGGCCCAGGGCCTGGTGCCCGAGGCGCAACTGGTGGTGCTCGACGAGCCGATGTCGGCGCTGGACGAGCCGGGCGAACAGGTCTTCGAGCAACTGCTGCATGACTGGCGCCAGGCCGGCACCACGGTGCTGTGGATCGAGCACGACCTGCAGGCGGTCGGCCGCCTGGCTGACCGCGTCACCGGCCTCAACCGCAGCGTGCGCTTCGATGACGAGCCGACCCGAGTGCTGAACCCGGAGCGCCTGCTCGATCTGTTCTCCAGCCACCCCCGCAGCCAGCGCGAGACTTCTGTATGAACTTCGAAGAAATCCGCCTGGCTATCCAGGCCTGGGCCAGTGCGGGCTATCTGCCGGAGGCGCTGGCCTACGGCTTCGTGGTCAACGCGCTGCTCGCCGGCCTGCTGATCGGCCCGGTGCTGGGCGGCCTGGGCACCTTGGTGGTGGTCAAGCGTTTCGCCTTCTTCTCCGAGGCAGTCGGCCATGCCGCGCTGACCGGCGTGGCCATTGGCATCCTGCTCGGCGAGCCCTATACCGGACCCTACGGCAGCCTGTTCGGTTACTGCCTGCTGTTCGGCATCCTGCTCAACTACCTGCGCAACCGCACCGGCCTGGCGCCGGATACGCTGATCGGCGTGTTCCTCTCGGTGTCGCTGGCCGTCGGCGCCAGCCTGCTGCTGGTGCTGGCCGGCAAGATCAACATCCACATCCTGGAAAATGTACTGTTCGGCTCGGTGCTGACGGTAAACGGTCAGGACTTGGCCGTGCTGGCGCTGGTCTCCCTGCTGGTGCTGGGTTTGGCCATGCCGCTGTACAACCGCATCATGCTGGCCAGCTTCAACCCGCAACTGGCCGCCGTACGCGGCGTGGCAGTGAAGCCGCTGGACTATCTGTTCGTGATGCTGGTGTCGCTGGTCACGGTGGCGGCGGTCAAGGTCATCGGCGCCATTCTGGTCGGTGCGCTGCTGGTGATTCCGGCAGCGGCGGCGCGGTTGCTCAGCCAGTCGCTGAAAGGCTTCTTCTGGCTGTCGGTGCTGATCGCCACGGTCAGCACGCTGGCGGGCATCTTTGTGCCAATCGCCCTCGAACTGCCGGTGCCGTCCGGCGCCGCCATCATCATCATCTCCGGCATCGTCTTCGCCTGCGCCGCCATCGCGCGTGGCACGCTGCCCAGCCTGAAAGGAAATCTGGGATGAAACTGCCTCTCGCCCTGGCGGCCAGCCTGCTGTTCGCCGCTCCGCTGCACGCCGAGCAGCAGCCGGTGCGCATTCTCGCCAGCCTGCCGATCACTTACGGTCTGGGTGCCAGCCTGCTGACCGGCAGCTCGGTAGAGCTGCAGCGTGCCGCCCCGGCCAAGCTGCCGGCCAGTCGGCAGACCTCCTATTTCAGTGGGCGTGGCGCCAAGTCGCTGGAAAAAGTGGCCAGCCAGGCGGACGGGGTGATCGCCCTACGTTCGCTGTGGCCGGACGACCCGCTGTACCCGATGGCGCGGCGCAGCAATATCCGTATTGTCGAAGTGGATGGTGCGCGCCCGGTGGATGGCGCATTGCCGGGCATCGCCGTGGAGCCGGGTGCCGCTGATGCGCTGGCCGCCCAGCCTTGGCTGAGCATCACCAATCTCGGGCGCATGGCCGACGTGACGGCAGCCGACCTGGTGCGCCTGGCGCCGGCGGACAAGACCAAGATCGAGGCCAACCTGGCCGAGCTGAAACAGCGTCTGCTCAAGCTCAGCGCCGACAGCGAAGGGCGCCTGGCCGAGCTGGACAACCTCACCGTGGCCAGCCTGTCGCCGCACTTCGCTTACCTTATCAGCGGGCTCAACCTGGACGGTGTCGAGCTGGAACAGCCGGCCGATCAGAAGTGGACGCCCGAGGCGCTGGCCCAGCTGACCAGCAGCCTGCAGGACGATGAGGTGGCGGTAGTGCTCGCGGATCGCCAGCCAACTGCCGAACTGACCAAGGCCATTGCCGACGGCGGCAGCCGCCTGCTGGTGTTGGACAGCCAAGGCGACGACCCGGTGGCCAACCTGGAAGCGACCATCGCCCAATTGCTGGATGCTTTGGCCGGGTAGAGCGTAGGTTGGGTCGGGTCGCGCAGGTTGAGCGCAGCGAAGCCCAACACCTCCCAGTCCGCTAGAACCCACTCTCGCGCAGCAATACCGCCAGGCTGTAGGTCAGGCCTTCACCGAGCAGGCTGCGCCGGCTGCCTTCGATCTGCACCTGGCCCAGCGTTTCACGCAGGCTGGGTGGCGGGGTGTCCAGTTGGATCAATACCTGGAACAGCGCCTCGCTTGGCGCCAATCCTTCGTCTTCGTTGCCGGTAGCGATAGGGCCGCCCTGGTGGGCGCTGAGCAGCGGGTGACTCAGGCGGTTGACCCGTGTGCTGCCGATGGCCACGACCTGGCCTTCGATGGCCGCCAGTTGGCCCTGCGGGTAGAAGCGCACCGGGCTGCCATTGTGCAGACGATGCACCTGGTCCTGGGCGATATAGGCATCGATCTGCCAGTGCTCGGGGTCGATCAGCACGCCGAGCATTTCCCGCGGGCCGACCCACTGGCCTGCCTGCCACTGCGGATTGACGTCCTGCCATTGTCCGGCGAAGGGCGCCTTGAGGGTCAGGCGGGCGATTTCCGAGCGTGCGGCATGCACTTCGCCTAGCTCCACATCCAGGCGCTGCAGGGTCGAGCTCTGTTGGGCCAGCCCCGTGGGGTCGGCCAGCAGGCCGCGCAGGCGTGCCTGGTAGCTGCGGATGTTGGCCTCGTTGCGGCGCAGGCGGGCGGCGATATCCGGCTCGTCCAGCACGGCCAGGGTCGCGCCAGGTTCTACCGTTCCGGCTTCATGTACCTGTTGCAGCAGGGCCGGGTAGGGGGTGAACAGACGCAGCTGTTGTTCGCTGCGCGCCACGCCGTAGCCGTGCACCTGGCTGCGCCAGGGAATGGCGAGCCATAAAAGCAACAGGCCCAGGGCCAGCCAGAACAGCAGTTTGCGCTTGCTGGGAATCTGCGCCCGCGCGCCCCACCAGTGCTTCACCTCGCGCCATACCGGCAGCACCACGAACCAGGCGATTTCCACGATGAACAGGAAAATGCCGAGCAGCTTGAAGAACAGCAGGTACACCGCTACGGCAATGCCGAGAAACAGCACCAGGCGGTACAGCCAGGTGATGATGGCGAACGCCACCAGCAGACGCCGCTTGCTAGCCGGGAAGGGCTCCGGCCAGGGCTCGTCGAGGCCCAGCAGGTTGCGGCGGATGGCGGTGCGGGCGATGGCCGAGGAGCGTTCGTGCAGGTTGGGGAAGTCGAGCAGGTCGGAGAGGATGAAGTAACCGTCGAAGCGCATGAAGGGGCTGGCATTCAGCGCCAGCGACAATATCCAGCTGGTGGTGGCCAGGTAGAGCAGGGCGTTGCGCAGCATGCCCGGTTCGCTCAGGGCCCAGCCGAGGGTGGCCAGGCCGGCCAGTGATAGTTCGGTGAGAATGCCGGCCGAGGCGATGGCCAGGCGCTGGCGCGAGCTGCGCAGTTTCCAGCTCTCGCCAGTGTCGGTGTAGAGCATGGGCCAGAGCACCACGAAGGCCACGCCCATATGCGCCACCCGCAGGCCCAGGCGCGTGGCCACCAGGGCGTGCCCTAGTTCGTGCAGCGTCTTGGCCAAGCACAGGGCCAGGGCGAAGCTGACCAGGCCCTCGGCGGAAAAGGATTCGACCACCGCGTGGGTAAAGCTGTCCCACTGCTGCAGCACCATGACCACACCGAGCAGGCCGAGGAGGAACACCAGCCAGGCGGTGATCGGGCGGAACAGCCAGTCGAGGCTGCTGGCCAGCTGTTGCAGGCGGGTTTGCGGGTGCAGCAGGGGCACGCGGAAGAACAGGTAGTGATGCAGCCACCATTTCCAGGTCAGCCACTGATTGCCTTCGCTTTGCTCGCGCAGGCGCTTCAGCGCTTCGGCATCCGGGCGCAGCAACTGGTGCTGTTCGAGGAAGCGGCGCAGGCCCAGTACCTGTTCGACTTCGGGCTTGAGTGGGGTCTGTTCGCTGATCTGGTCGCAGATCTGCCGGGGCGTGCGCTCCCAGCGCAGCAGGCATTCGAACTCCAGCCAACCGATGCGGTAGAAGCGGTTGACCACGGTGTCGTGGATCATCCAGCAGGGCTCGCCGTCATTGCCGGGCAACGCTTCGCTCAGGCGCAGATCCTCGCGCAGTGGCGGGGTCGGCAGGTCGGCGGGTTCGAGCATTACCAGCCACTCCAGGCACGCAGGGCCGCCAGAGGGCGGCGCAGCAGGTAGTAGCCCAGCAGCACCCGCTCGCCATATAGCTTGGCGGTGCCATGCAGGCCCAGGCGAGCGTGCTCGGGCTGGCCCTCGATACTGGCCAGCAGGCGGTAGGAGGCCACGCCGTCTTCGCCGGGGCGGGCCTGGTAGCTGGTTTCCAGTACTTCTCCCTGTAACGGCGACAGCGGGTAGGCGGTGAGAAACAGGGTGACTTCGGCGCCGGGCTCCAGGGCGATGGCGTCGGCCACCGGTAGCTGGATGCGCATGGCCGGCTGGCTCGGCTCGGCCAGCTGCATGATGCGTTCGCCGGTGGACACCGGCTTGCCCAGCCAGTCGTTTGGGTCGCTGTAGACCGCCACGCCGCTGCGCGGAGCGTGAACCTGAGTGCGCTCCAGCTGGGCCTCGACCGCCGCCAGCTCTGCCCGGCGCTGTTGTGCGCGGCCGTTAAGCAGGGTCAGTTCGGCCTTGCTTTGCGGGTTGTCGAAGGCGCGCTGGCTGGCGGAGATCAGTTCGGCATCGGCCACCGCCACTTCCTTGCCCAGCACTTCGGCACGGTTGCGCAGGGTGGTCTCATCCAGCGACAGCAGCAGGGTGCCGGCCTGTACTTCCTGGTTGGGGCGCACATGGATCTCGGCGACCACTCCGTCGATGGGCGAGCTGACGATCTGCGCCTGGCGCGACACCACTTCGGCGGGCGCCAGCACGCTCTGGCGCACCGGCACCAGTAACAGCAGGGCGGCCAGGCCGAGCACGATCAGCAGTTGCCGGCGGGTCGGGCGCCAGCCCAGCAGCTGGCGCTTCTGGGTCAGCGCGGCCCAGCAGTGTTCCCACGTGCGAAACAGGCCGCTGAGCAGCTCCGGCAATGGCGCCTGGGGCTCGGCGTCGAGCAGGAAAATCAGCAGACCAAGGCGTTTGCCCGTGCGGTCCTGCAGCGGCACGCACCAGACGCCGCTCGGCCACCATTCCTGCCAGCCTTCGGCGACATCGGCGGGGGGCTCGACGCTGTCGCGTGCCAGCCACAGCGGCTGCGCTTCATGGGTCTGCGCACTGAGCCAGCGCCCGGCGCTGCGTAGCCAGATCAGGTAGGGCGAATCCTCGGTGGGGCGGGCCAGGCCGGAGATGCACAGCAGTTCCAGGCTGTCGCCGTGCTGGGCCAGCACCATGGCCTGGTGGAAATGCAGCAGCGGATGCAGGTCGTTGGCCATGCTGAAGGCCAGGGCATTCAGCGTATCGCAGCCCAGGGCACGGTCACGCAGGCTGGCCAGGCTGAGCAGCAGCTGCGGGTGCGGCAGACGCTCGCTCATGGGCTGTCCGCGAATTGCGCCACACCGCTCATGCCCGCCACCAGCTCGGGGTGCGCGGCGTCGAGGGTCGCCTCCAGCTCAATGGTCTGGGCCACGGCATCGACCCGCGAGTTGATCGCACTGACTTTGGCCGCGTAGGTCTTGCCGGTTTCGGCGATGCTGACCTTCACCGGCGTGCCGGCCTGCAGGTTGCTGAGCATGCGTGACGGCACGTTCATGCGCACCTTGAGGGCACCCTTGCTGACCAGGTCAAACAGCGGGCTGCCGGCGCTGACCGTCTGGTAGGGGCGCACATGCACCTTGGCGATGCGCCCGGCGAAGGGGGCGCTGACCTTGCAATAGCTGCTCTGGGTCTGAGCCATGCTGCGGGCGGCGTCGGCCTTTTCCACCTCGGTGGCGGCCATGGCCACCTCCAGGTCGCCCACGGCCTCCAGGTTGCGCAGGTGGCGCTTGGCCTGCAGGTTTTGTTTGGCCATGGCCAGTTCGGCATTGGCTGCCTTGGCCCGGGCCTGGCCCTCGCGGCAATCGAACTGGGCCAGTACGGCGCCCTTGTCCACCCGCTGGCCCAGGCTGGTTTGCAGCTCGCCCAGGGTGCCGGTCATCTGGCTGGACAGGGTGGTTTCGGTCTCGGCAGCGAGCAGCACGCGAATGGCCGAAGGGTCGGCGAAGACGGCGCCGGCCTCGACGGCAAGGGTGGGTTGGCTGATAAGCAGGAGCAGGGGGAGCAGGCAAAGCTTACGGCTGCGCGGCATCGGCACTTCCTTGTGTCGCGGTGAACAGGTTTTGCGCTTGCTGGGCTTCCAGCGTGTGCTGGATTTCCTGGGCCAGGGTCTGCACGTCGTGCTTCTCGATGGATTCCGGCAGCACGTCCAGGCCTATTGAGTTGTACAGCCGGCCCCAGGCCGCCTGGGCGCTGGAGTAGGCGGCTTCACGCTGGTAGCGCGACAGCAGGTAGCGACCTTCGGCGCGAATCACCTCCAGTTCCGAGCCCACTGAGCTGCTGCGGGCGGCGCGGGCGTAGTCGAGCAGGCCTTCATCGACGTGCAGGCCTTTTTCGGTGAATTCCATCTCCTGCAGGGCCAGCTGATAGCGCAGGGCACCGACTCGTACCTGGGTGAGGATGGCCATGGACAGCGCCACCCGACGGGTGTCGTCGGTGCCGCCCTGGCTACCTTCGGCATCGAGCAGGGCCGGCAGCTGCATCAGGCGCAGCAGGTTGAGGGAAACCTGCACGCCGGTCTCGGACCAGTGGTTGTTGTACAGGTATTTGTTCGAGTCGTACTGGTAGCCCCAGTTGAGGCTGATGTTGGGCCACAGCTGCGCCTTGGCGATTTTCAGGTCGTTCTCGTTGACCCGCTTGCGATACCACTCCTCCATGATCTCGGGACGGTTCTCTAGGGCCAGCTGCTCCAGCTGGTTGCCATCGATGGTCAAGGGTTGCAGGGTTGGCTCGGTCTGCTCGGCCAGTACCAGGCGCGTACCAGGTGGCAGCGACATCAGCGCGGCCAATTCGGCCTGGGCGTATTCCAGATCCTGGCGGCGTACGGTGAGCAGGGAGATGGAGTCGAGCAGGGCTCGCTGGTAGGCGAGGATCTCCTGGCGCGGCAGCAGGCCCTTGCTTTCGGCCTGGCGGGCAGACTCCAGGGCCTGCTCGGTGCGCGCCAGTAGGCGATTGACCTCGGGCAGCAGGCGCTGGGCGCCAAGGGCGCGCCAGTAGGCGTTGCGCACATCCTGCAGAACATTCTGCGCCACCTTGCGCCGGCGCTCCTCGGCCATGAGGATCTGGTCGGCCTTCTGCTGGGTGCGGTAGTAGGCCATGCCGAAGTCCAGCAGACTCCAGCTAGCGCCTAGGCTGGCCAGGTCGCGGTAGCGCTCTTGCGAGGTGGAGGCGCGCAAGCTTTCCTGACCGTCTTCGATACCGATTGAGGTACCGCCGGAGTCGTTGTTGCGCCCCGAATAGCCGGCCGAGGCCACCAGACGCGGCAGCATTTCGTGGCTGGAGACATCACGCAGGTCGGCGGCCAGCGCGCTTTCCATCAGCTTGAGGCGATAGTCGAGGTTGTACTTGAGTGCTCGCGCCGCGGCCTCGTAGAAGGTGATCGGGGTTTTGACCGGTTCCTGCTGGCCGTACATCTGAGCGCGATCATCCAGAATGCGCTCGCTCTTTTCTTCCTCGCTGTATGGCCTGGGGTTGATGGCCGAGCAGGCACTGAGGAAAAGACTGGTGGCGATGATGATGCTCAGGGCTTTCGGGGTGTGGCTGGGCATGAAGAATCCTTATTCATACTAGCTACGCGGAATGCTCTGGCTGAAAGGGCTCAGCCGTTTGGCGGCGGTTTGCAATTGGTGCTGGAAGCTGCGCGCGGTCTGCGCCTGCGTCGCTTGGGCTTCCGGATGCTGATGATTATGGATCATATCTGCGGGATCGCTGGTAAAGAGCGAGGGGTCGCTGAGCAGGCCATCCGCCGTCAGATCGATGCGGCCCTGACGACCGAGAATCCAGGCCAGATCCAGTTCACTGCCCAGGTTGCTGTTGAAGACGCTGCGGGCCACGAACTGGCCGGGCACCTGTGGAACCTGCAGTGAGGTGCTTTCAATGAATGCAGGTAGAGCCAGACGCATGTTGCTGCCGTCGGCGCGCCAGCCATTGACCTCGTTGAGCAGGCTGTTGGACTGAACCACTGGCGTTACGAAGATAGCGGGTTCGAACTCAAGGTCGACTGATTGCTGTGTCGGCGTGAAGACATCGTAGGGACGCCAGCCATTGCCTTCCACCTCTGGTGGTGGGACGTAGGGGGCAGAAATATCCAAAGTAATGACCAATTCAGCCTGGTCGCTAGCCCCCCAGAAGTCGGCGACGGTATAGGTGAAAACGTCTTGCAACACCTGACCAAGGCCCGCTGCGGCTAGTACTTCGGGATTGGTCAGGTCGATGTAGTACTGGTAGCTGCCATCGGTATTGAGCACCAGCCAACCGTATCGACCCTGCAAACGTGAGCCCAACGTACCATTGGTGCCGCTGGCGTCCTCTGCGCCGGTTCGCACCGCGGTGACTTCAAGCACTTCGTTGATGCTGGCATCTAGGTCTATATCGAAATCATTCGGTAGCACGTTGCCCTGGGCCTGAGGCTCAGGCGTTTGGTCGCTGGCCAGGTTGCTGTCGTCGACTGCCATCGGAGCAATATCCTGACCGCGAATATAGACGGTCAGCTGGGCCACATCGGATAGGCCGCCAAGGTCACTGATTTGGTAGGTGAAAACCTCGGTGACAAACGAGGTGGGACCCAGCGCCAAGATGTCGGGATGCAGGGAATTGACGACAAAGGTATAGCTACCGTCGGCATTGATGGTCAGCTCGCCATAGTTGTTGGCGCCGGTCAGTGCCACGCCCAGGGTGCCCGCCGTGCCGCTACCGCCTTCGCTTCCGGTGCGGATACCGCTGACGACCAGCACATCGCCCTGGTCGATATCGCTGTCGGCGGGGAAGAAGCGTGAGTCGGTCAGGACATTACCGCTCCCGTCCAGCCCGGTTGCGCTTGGCGTGGTGGCCACCGCATAGGCCAGGTTGTCATAGGCCACAGGCGCATCCCAGGCACCCTGGATCACCACATTAAGTTGTGCGGTGTCGGTCAGGCCGGCTGTGTCGCGCATGCGATAGGTGAAGGTCTCCGTCAGCGATTGGCCCTGACGCAGCTGCTCGACCGCGGGCAGGCTGTTGTTCACCACGTACTGATAGTTGCCATCGGCGTAGATGGTCAGGGTGCCGTACTGGCCCTGGATCACCTGGCTGCCACTGACGCTGGTGAAGCTGCCCCCTGCGGCCTCGCTGCCGGTGCGGATGCCGTTGATGGTCTTGTTGTCGCCAGCATCCACATCAATGTCGTTGTCCAGCAGGTTGGCGAAACTGCCCGGGTTGCCGATTGAGTCCGGGTCGATGCCGGGGGTGCCATTGGCTGTGCCCCCGGCTTCCTGTGCCGTGATGCTGTCGTTGGCCGCCACGGTAGCGTCGATCTTGCAGGAGATCAACACCAGCAGTTGCGCAGGGGTGGTACCGCCTTGGCCGTCGCTGACGGTATAGGTGAAGCTCTCGCTCAGTTGATCGCTGCTCAGGCGCAGGGCTTGCACGGCTGGCAGCGTGTTGTTGACCACATAGCTGTAGCTGCCGTTGGCGTTGAGGGTCAGGGTGCCGTAGGTGCCGACCAGCGGCTGCCCGACAGTACCTCTGGTGATGGCGCTGACGCTCAGGCTGTCGCCGTCCGGATCACTGTCATTACTCAGCACGTTGCCTGTCGGGTTGACCCCGGGGGTCTGGTTGTTGACGCCGCCGGCCTCGACGGCCTGGGCGGTGTCGTCGACCACCACGGGAGCATCGTTGACGCCACGGATAGTAATGGTCAGTTGGGCCTGGTCGGTCAGGCCGGCGGTGTCTGTGATGCGGTAGGTGAACGTATCGTTGATGGTGGCGCCGGGGGGCAGGGCGCGAACCGTGGCGTTATCGCTGTCGACATCGTAGCTGTAGCTACCGTCGGGGTTGATGGTCAGGCTGCCATACAGGCCAGTGATAACCGTGGCTCCGCCCACGGCGGTCAGACTGCCCCCCGCGGCTTCAGTACCTTGACGGGCGCCATTGACCAGCAAGGTGGTGGCTGCCGGGTTGTCGATGCTGTCGACATCGGTATCGGCCGCTCCTGTGCCGGGCAGTGCGCTGGTGATGGTGCCGCTGACGACATTGCCGGTGGCAAGCACTTCAGCGGTGCCGAGAGCGACCGAGCCGGCCTGAGCGGTGTTGCTGTCATTGTTGGCGACCGGGTTGTCCTGATTACCCTGGATGGTGATGGTCAGGCTGGCCAGGCCGTTCAGGCCACCGGCATCGGTGACCGTGTAGCTGAACTCTTCGGTCAGCGTGTCGCCATTGGCCAGAGCCTGGACGGTGGCATTGGTATTGTCGATCACATAGCGATAGCTGCCGTCGGCACCGATGCGCAGCGTGCCGTACTGTCCGGAGATCTGTGTGCCGTTGCTGCTGGTGGTGCCGGTGGCGACTGCCTGGGCAGGCCCCGCCTCCCCAGCGATGATGGTGCGAATGCCGGATACCCGTTTGGTTTCGCCGTTGGCTACGGTGTCGACATCGGTATCGTTGGGCAGGACGTTGCCGGTGGCATCCTGCCCTCCCGAGCTATTGGCCACGCCTCCCGCCTCGATGGCGGTGCCGGTGTCGTTGACGCCAATAGGGGCATCGTTGGCGCCACGGATAGTGACGGTGAGGGTCGCAGTGGCATCCGGCGTGGCCGTCGGTACGCCACTGTCGCGAATGGTGTAGCTGAAGCTCTCGCTCAGGGTCTGGCCAGTGGTGCGCAGGGCTTGAACCAGAGCGTTATTGTTGTCGACCACATATTCGTAGCGACCGCTGGCGTCGATCTTCAGGGTACCGTACAGACCTTGCAACTCGTATACGGTCAGGTCGTCAACCAGTGCCACGGTGACATCATCGCCACTGCCCGTGCCTTTCAGTGCGGTGGCCGAAACTACGCTGAGAACATCACCGTTGGTGGCGATATCCACATCGATATCGTTACTCAGCACATTGCCGCGGGGGTCGATGCCCAGGGTGGTGTTGTTCAGGCCGCCGGCCTCGGTGGCCAGTGCCGTGTCGTCGTTGGCTATCGGCGCATCGTTGACCGGGTTCAGTACGATGTTGACGCTGTCCTGGTCAGTACGGGCATCGTCAACGACTTCGCCGGGAATCCCGTCGCCGTCGAAGTCGCCATAGTTCCCGCGATCATTGGTCAGTACGGTGAGGGTGTCATTACCGTTGTAATCGGCATTGCCCAGGTAGCTCAGGCTGGCCAGGGCGGCGTTGATATCGCCGACTCGGCCAAGCAGTACGACGGTTGCCGTTCCCGCGCCAGTGATGCCGACGTTGGTAGTAGAGCCGGTAAAGCTCAGGGTGCCGTGGAGTACGCTGAGAGTAACCTGCACCAGGCGCTCCGCGACTACTGGATTATGTTCGGCGTCGATGTCGCTGATGCTGACGCCGGCAATCGCCAGCGGGGTGTCTTCATCGCCGTTGAGCGGACCAGCCGGCAGGCTGTTGACGGGAGCATCGTTAACTTCCACGTAGCCGCTGTTCGCCTCGGCGGCCACCCCTTCGCCCAACGTGATGACAACTTGACCCAGGTCGTTCTGGTCGCTGTCGATTCGCACGTTCAGGTCGCCGAAGCCACCCAGGCCGGCGATGCTGGTGGGCGCATCGATGCGATACAGCCCACTTGGTAGCACGCCGAAGGTGAAGCGCCCGTCACTGTCTGTGGTGGTGCTGAACGTCGCATCATCACCGGTGCCGAACTGACCGTCTGCTCCGGCCCAGATGAGGTCGATAGACTGGCCGCTGAGGCCCAGCTCGTAGGCAGCTGTGCCCGGCACGGGGTCTGGGTCCGGGGTGGTGTCGTTGGGCGCCCCGGCGGCGGTGCCGGTGTCGTCCCACAGGGTACCGGCAATGATGCCAAGGCCGGCGCCGCTGCTCAGCACATAGTCGTTGACGCCGCCCGAGCCATCGCGCTCGCCGGTCGTCGTGCCATCGGCCCCTACCGTACTACCGCCCCAGCTGCTGAAGTCCTCCGGCAGACTCGACCAACGCAGCGTGGCAAGGGCATCGTTCTGGGCAACCAGGGCATCGTTGGGCACGGTAACCTCGTAGATCACCCGTACTTGCGTGCCGATATCCAGTTGCTCGAAGTCGACGCTCAGCCCACCTGTCGTGCTGAATGTGATGCCATCAGCGGGCAGGTCGCCCGGCAGGTAGGTGGTAGCGCCGACGGTAATGCTCACCAGGCTGTAACCGCTGCCACCGGGGAAAGAGTCGGTCAGTTCCACGTTATAGGCCGGCAATGTGCCGCTCTGGGTGAAGTCGATCTGTACCCTGGCATCACCGGTACTGCCAGCAGGATTGGGGTCGAAAGCGATGACGGTCTTGTCCATGCCGGTGAAGCCCGGCTCGACGATGCGTTCATAAAGCGTTTCGCTGCTGGAAATCTGTGTAGCGCCATCGTTCACATAATCGCGGGCGGTGACCGCCAGCTGATCACCCGCCTGGTTGGAAGCCTGGTTGCTGACTCGAACGTTGAATTCGATCACCAGGCCTTCGAGGTTGCCATCGTTGAGGTCGCTGTTGGTGAGGTCGCCGAAGCTGAAGGTGACGGTGCGCCCATCGGCAGAAATCGACACCTGTGCTGCGTTCAATACTGCCGTCAGCGGATCACTCAGGTCTGGCGCAATAGGGCCTATTTGAGCCGTATTTTGATCGCCGCTGATTGCCGGATCACCACTGCTGACCAGGGCGCTGCCCAGGCTGCTGGTCAGGCCGTTATTGGAGACCAGGCCGATCAGGATGTTGTTGAGATTGGCGGGAATGAACTCCAGGCCATCGTCCAGGGTGATCTGGATCTGGTAGCCGACACGCCCTCCCTCCGGCACGTTGGTCGCTACCCGATAACGCACGATTTCGCCGATGCTCACGGTTTCGCTGGTCGCGCTGGTTGGGTTGGCGGCTGCAGTGTCATCGAGGCCGCCGACTCGCGAAATTCTGAATCCGGTGGCAGCGGGGATGACCAGGTCGCCACTGCGCTGATAGTCATTGAGCGTGCCACCGTTTATCGGGCCGTCGACACCGGTGCGCTCTCCACCTGGGTCTTCCGCTCCGCCTGAACTGCCATCCAGGCTGGTCCATTGCACGGTTGCGGTATTGGTGAAGTCGGGCGCCAGGTTGGCTGTGGCATTTACCGTGCCGCGTATGGTCAGCACTATGCTGTCGCCCGCACCGATATCGATATTGGCCCCACCGGCGGTGCGTAGTTCGCCCAGAACTATCTCGAAGTCCACGCCGCCATTGTTGGTGGCCCCGCCGTTATAGAGCACGCCCTGCAGACTGATGCTGCTCAGCTGGGTCGGCAGCAGATCCCTGAGGGTAATGTCGAAAGCGTCATAGCTGCTGCTGTTGGTCAGGGTGATGGTGAAGTCGATTATCGAACCCAGGTCGAAGCCGCTGATGGGGGGCGCGGTCAGCAGTTGCTGGGTTACGGTGAGTACCGGCTCGCGCACGGTGATGGTCGGGGTGGCGTTGTTGTCCACGCTGCGGTCTAGCGCCGTGCTGCCATTGGCGGTATCGCCATCGGGGTCGCTATAGGTCAGCTGTGCGTCATTGGTACGGGTAACGCCTTCCTGATTGCTGGTTACGTTGTCGACTACCAGGCGAACACGGATCACGAAGCTGTTGTTGCCTGTGTCGTTGTCTGCGCTGGCGCTGGCGCTGGTGAAGGTGAAGCGGGCATCGACGCCCTGGGTGCCGAGCGTTCCGGAAATACCGCTGACGCTGTCGCCTGCCAGGTTGCCGGCAAAGTTGGCGCTGAGGGCGCCACCGGCGGTAGTGATGATTTCGTAGCCCAGGCCACCATTGAAACTGGTATCCAGACGCATGCCTGGCGGGATCAGGTCGTCGATGCGCAGGCTCTGAGTGGTGCCTTCGGGCAGCGTAACGACGATGTCGTAGAGCATGCTTTCACCGATCACCAGGTCGCTGCCTGTGGTGTGGCTGGCGCTGGAGTCCGTGTCGTCCAGGCTTCCGCCGGCAAAGTCCTTGGTAATGGTCGGTGCTGCAATTTGTTGGTCGGCGGTGTCGAGCAGGGGGGAGCCTGCGATGAAGTTGTCACCGCCTTCTGTGCTGGCGTAATGCACTAGGCTTGCGCTGCTTTGCAGGGTACGGCTGGCTGCGATGCTGTCGCTGACCAGCACGTCATAGGTGATGACTACCAGGTTGGCGCCGCTGTTGTCGTTGCCCGTGCCGGAGCGGCCTGGCAGCAGGGCTCCGGTGCCGGCACCGTCGGTAAAGGTGATGGTGTTGCTGGCGTTGTCCACCGTGTAGTCGATCCCGGCCTGGAGCAGGGTACCGTCGCCGCGATAAATCAACAGATTGGCGCTGGCCAGGTTGCCGCCGACGAACGACAGGCCGCTGGGTAGGGTAATGCTGGTGGATACATCGTAAGCCGACCCGCCGCCGGTATTCTCTATGGCTGTGGCCAGACGCAGGGTGTCACCGCCATCTATGTCGGTGACATTGCCGTCGATCGCTGTGATATCGGTAATGCTGCCGGTGAAGGGTTGACCGCCTGTTCCTGGCGCATTCCAGGTGCCGGAGGTGCCGCTGACCGTGCCGTTGCTGCTGGAGACTACGCCATGGCTGATGCTCAGTACCGGTTCGGCGATGGAGGCGATGACGGCGACACTGTCAGAGGAGAACAGTGTCTTGCCATCCAGGGTGGTGGTCTGGCTGGACTGGGCCAGTACATCGAATTCGCGATTGTCGGCGTAGGGCTGATCGCCGACGAGCATGGTGAACTCGATCTGAATACGGCTGCCGTTGTTGACGTCGCTGGCTTTGACGTAGCTGCCCAGGTCGAACACCACAGAATTGCCCGGGCCGTTAGTGACGGTGATGCTGCTGTCGGCGTTGGTGTTGCCGGCGGTCAGCACCCACTGGCCGACATTGGCTTCGGTGCCGGCGACGAACTGCCAGGTGATGCCACTAACGTCGAACAGAGGCAGCGGCAGGTAGGCTGTGAGCTTGAGGTTTTCGTAGTCGCCAGTCACCAGGTCGTAGGTGAGCTGGAAGGTGACTTCGTCACCCGGTTTCAGTTCGGCGCCAGGTGCAGGTGCACCGCTGTCGTTGAGGTCGGACAGGATGAGCTCGATATGCCCCTCGGGCACGCGGCTTACGGTGCTGGAGTCGTCACTCTCGCTACCGCCGGTGAGGTTGAGGTAGTCCTCCAGGATGGTGGCGGTCACCGTGGCGCTGTTGCCTATGGAGTCGCCTTCGTTGATCTCGCTGTGTGGGTTGCCGGCCGGTGGCGTATAGCTTTGCCCGACCAGTGCTGAGTAGCTGATGACGGCGGTAGTAGCGCCCTCTAGGACATCATCGAATGCCAGGTCACCATTGAGCCAGCCGCGATCGGCCGGAAAGCCGGCATCGAGCAGCGACTGGGCTATATCGAAGCTCAGTGATGTGGTGCCGTCGGCGTTTACCGTGCTGGAGGTCACCAGTGTGATGACGTGGCTGGTGCCATTGAAATTCACGGTCAGCGTGGGAGTGCCTTGCAAGGTCTGGCCATCGCCGAGGGCATCGGCGATGAGGAATTCCCCCTGCTCCAGAAAGTTCTTGCCGAAGGCGAAGTAGTCGGAAATCGCTATGTTCAAGTCGTACCGCAACACATCGCCAGGGGTCAGGCCTGCGGTGCCGTTGTCGGTGGTGATTGTGACTTCCTTGAGCAAAGTGATGGATTTTGCGACGAAGCTGGCCGTGCTACCGGTGCCGCTGAAATCGATCTGGGTAGCCGGTGGCGTCAGATCGCGACTGTCGAGTGGCGTCCAGGAACCGGTGGCACTTGGCGCGCCGAAGGTGATGGTGACGTCGTCGCCGCTCACCGGATCGATTATGGGCAGGCCATTTTCATCGGTGTCCGGCACGAAGAAGGTGACATCGGTGACCGTGGTGCCGCTGAGGGTTGCGTAGGTGATTTCGAATTCGCGGATGAATACGTCATTGCTCAGGTCGGCATCGCTGTTGCGTGCCAGGGCTTCGGCGATCAGTAGGGGGTCTGAGCTGGTGCGCCCGTTGTAGAGCGTCATCGAGGTGATGGTGCCACCGGCTCCGGGGGTGATGCTGGTGACAATCACGTCGTTCGGTATCGGCTGAGTGACAACGACGTTGTTCAGTGTTTGCCCATCGGCTGGGGTGACACTGAGTTGCAGGGTGCGCTCGAAATTGGGGCCGGTGGCAGTTTCGCCCTCGGGGGTGATGACGGTTTGTTCGAAGGTCAGGATGGTTGGCAGCACTACTAGGCTCTGGGTGCCGGCTTCCACCAGACTGGGGTCAGCGG
>JAYQUJ010000036.1:0-37143 GCA_038147895.1 Pseudomonas sp. | reverse complement strand
CCAGGCGGCGAGGGTCACCTTGTCGCCACCCTCGACGCGGACCTTGTAGACCAGATCCCAATCGGCATCTTCCATCTTGACGAAGGACTTGTCGCGCAGGATGCCGGCGTTGTTCACCACCACATCGACGCGACCGAAGCTGTCCAGCGCGCACTGCACGATCTTGCCGCCATCGGTCACCGAGTCATGGTTGGCCACGGCCTCGCCACCAGCAGCACGAATTTCGGCCACCACCTTGTCGGCCGCAGAAGCATTGGCGCCTTCACCATGGGTGCTGCCACCCAGATCGTTGACCACCACCTTGGCGCCATGTTTGGCAAACAGCAGCGCATGGGCACGGCCAAGGCCACCACCGGCGCCGGTGACAATCACTACCTGGTTTTCGAAACGGATGGCGTCGCTCATGAACGGGGCTCCTCGGCACGACTGGAAAAACCCGAGTGTCCCGCAGCCGAGTAACAGCGGCAATCAAACGCGGCGCCACTGAATATCGCGCGATAAGGTGACGGGATGGTCACCTTCGGCATCACGCCAGACGCAGCAGGCTCAGATGGTTGTACAGATGCATCACATGCGCCTGGGCGTATGCCTGGTGGTCGAGAGCACCGTAGGCAAAGTGCGGTTTGAGCTCGCCCTCAAATGTGGCGAAGCGCTCGAAAGCTGCCTGCAATCGCTGCAGAGCAGCCTCCTGACTGGCTGGCTCGGCCAATGCTGCAGCGCCCGGAATAGCCTCGGTCAGCGGATGGCGCATGGCACCACGAGCACTGAACACGGCGAAGGCGGCCGGACCGACGCTGTGGCGAAACCAGGCCGGTTTCAGCTCGGGATAGCCATCCAGCGAGTACTCGATGCTCTGCGCACAGTGGTTGAACACCTCACTCGGGCTCCAGCCCTTGAGACTGACCAGAATCTTGTTCTGGAACGACGCCAGTACCTGGCGTGCCCCGTCCAGGCTCAGCGCTGCCGGGGCCACCCCGGCAGGCAAAGCCCAGAAACCCGCTCCCAGAGCCGCTACACCGCCCACTGCGGCGCCTTTCAACAGAGTACGTCGCTGCACGTCTTGGCCTCCAGCCGATCACGGAACTGCAGATAGTGGTCGAGCACCTCTGCGGGTGCCTCGGTCTGCGGATAGTGGCCTATGGCCGGCAGCAAAACCGTGTCCGGGTTGGCGATCAGCTCGCGATAGCGCTCCACCATGTGTGCCCCGGAAATCGGGTCGACGGCGCCATCGATCACCCGCATCGGCACGCTGTTTTCCTGCATCGCCGCTACCCAGCGCTCGCGATTGGCACGACGATCGATGATGTAGCGAATCAGCAGGTGCATGACCTTGGGGCCGTCGTTGTGCGCGATCAGCTCCCAGAAGGCGTCCAGTTCGGCCTCGCTGGGCGGCGTCTGCGGGCCAAACACCTTGGTCAGGTTGGCCTTCAACTTGGCCCGAGAAAACAGCCCACCCAGCAGCGGCCCCAAGGGACTTAGCAGCAGTTTCTGCATCAGCACCGGGCGATGCGTCTCGGGGAACAGGCCACCGTTGAGAAACACGCAACTGGCCAGCTGGATACGCCCCTCCTGGTGCCGTGCCAGCAGCTCCTGGGCCACGCTGTCGCCGTAATCGTGGGCCAGCACATGCACCGGCTCGGTGACCTGCAGATGCGCCAGCAAGGCCTGCTGCAGGTCGGCCTGTTCCAGCAGGCTGTAGGCATGCCCGCGGGGCTTGGCCGAGTAGCCGAAGCCGAGCATGTCGCAGGCAATCACCCGGTATTTGCGCGCCAGCGTCTGCCACAGGTAGTGCCAGTCCCAACTGGCCGTGGGGAAACCATGGATCAGCAGCAGCGGCTCACCCTGCCCCGCCACCCAGTAACGGATGACATGGCCGTTGAAGTTGAAGCCGCGCCCCTGCCCGCGCCAGTCGGCCAGGTCAATGCCCGGCAGCGCCATCACTGGTCGTAGCCCGGCATCTGCTGGTCGAGCTTGCGCAGCAGCGCCGGCCAGGCCAACGCACCGCCCATGCCCTGGCTGGTTTTCATCACGCCGGCGATCATCGCCGCGGAACCGTCGAGAATCTGCTGCGGAATATGGATCAGCTCGGCGCCGCCGCTCTGCGCCATGACCTGCGCCTCGCAGGCACGCTGCAGGGTGAACATGCCGAGGAAGGCATCGGCGATGCTGCCAAAAGCGGTCAGCAAGCCATGGTTGGGCAGGATGAAGAAGTGCTTGTCGTTGAGGTCAGCCTGCAGACGCACCTTCTCCTCATGATTGATCGCGACGCCTTCGTAGTCGTGATAGGCCAGGCTGGAGAGCACGAACAGCGACTGCTGGGAAATCGGCAGCAGGCCCTGTTTCTGCGCCGACACGGCAATACCGGCAGCGGTGTGGGTGTGCAGCACGCAACCGACATCGTGGCGCACCTCGTGGATAGCGCTGTGGATGGTGTAGCCGGCCGGGTTGATCTCGTAGGGGCTGTCCATCAGCTTCTTGCCGGTGAGATCGACCTTGACCAGGCTGGAGGCAGTGATCTCGTGGAACATCAGGCCGAAGGGGTTGATCAGAAAGTCTTCGGTGCCCGGCACCTTGGCCGAGATGTGGGTGAAGATCAGGTCATCCCAGCCATGCATGGCGATCAGGCGGTAGCAGGCAGCCAGGTCCACACGTGCCTGCCATTCGGCGGCAGAAACCTGGTCTTTGACATTCGGGAGTTTGAGCGGAGCGTTCACGGCGAGTACCTCGGCACTTGTTGTTGTGCCAAGGAGTCTAGCGCCAGGTGCTTAGCGCTCCAGTCGCCTTGCAGGCCAGCGCATTGGCCTTGCGGGTCACAGCAGGATCAACAGCAAGGGCGCGGCGAACAGATTGAGCAGGCCCATCAGCACCATCACCAGTCCGGCCACCGTACCCTCCTCACGGCCCACCTCCTGAGCCCTGGCCACGCCCGCGCCATGGGCGCCGACGCCGAACAGCGCGCCACGGGCCAGCGTGGTGCGCAGCGGCAGCCATTTGAGCAGCACCCCGCCGAGCAGCGCGCCGAAGGTGCCGGTGAGCATGACGAAGATCGCCGCCAGCTCCGGCACGCCACCCAGGCTCTGCGCCACCGGCATGGCGAACGGCGTGGTAATCGAGCGCGGTACCAGCGAACGGCTGACTTCGCCGCCCAGCGCCAGGGCATTGGCCAGCCACCAGGAGCTGGCGATGGCCACAGCACTGCCGGCCAGCATGCCCAGCAGCAGCGCCGGCCAGTGCCGGGCGAGCAACGCCCTCTGCTGCCAGATCGGTACGGCGAAGGCCACGGTGGCCGGACCGAGCAGCGCCATCAACAGATGGGTATTGCTGGAGTACTCGGCGTAATCGGTATGCAGCGGCACGGCGACCGCCAACAGCACGGCGGGCACCAACAGCAGCGGCGACAACAGGTAACGCCCGCTGCGCCGGTAGGCCCAGCGGCTGAGCAGGTAGGTGGCCAGGGTCAGGACCAGCCAGAACAGCGGCATGGGCTCAAGGTTCACGGCGCGACCTCCAGCGGCACATGGCTTCAACCGTCAGTGCTGTGGTCAGCATCACCAGCAGAGTGCTGCTGCCGATGACCAGCAGGATGCGCCCACCCTCCTCGCGCAGCAGCGTGCCGTAGTCGAGCAGGCTCATCAGCGCCGGAATGAAGAACAGCAGCATCTCCGCCAACAGCAGCCCGGCGCCAAGCTGCAGTGCTGCCGGGTCCACGCGGCCACTGGCAAAGGCCGCCAGCAGCAGGCCCAGGCCAATCACCCCACCGGGGATCGGCCAGCCCAGCCAGGCGGCCAGCTGGCAACCGAGCAGGTACAGACCCAGCAACACGGCCAGCTCGGCCCCCAGGCGAAACAGATGACCCACACGCGCACGACCCACGGCGAAAACCCTCTTGCACTGGCACGCAGGTTAAGCCTGGCTCTATCATCCCAAAAGCGAATTGTTCGAATAAAAGGCATTCCAAAATGGAATTCAAACAGCTGCGCGCCTTCGCCGAGGTGGTACGTCAGGGCGGCTTCACCCAGGCCGCCGCGGTGCTACACGCCAGCCAATCGGCGATCAGCAAGCAAGTGGCGCAACTGGAACAGCGCCTCGGTGCACAACTGCTCGAACGCAGCGGCCCACAATTGCGCCTGACCGACGCCGGACGCGTGGTACAGCGCCGTGCCGAGGACTTCCTGCGCCTGCGCCAGGAACTGCTGCGTGAACTGGATGACCTTGGTCAGCTGGAGCGCGGCGAGCTGCGCCTGGGCCTACCCATGCTCGGCAGCGACGCGCTGTTCGCCGGGCTGTTCGCCGAATACCGCCGGCGCTACCCGAATATCGTCGTACACCTGCAGGAAGGCGGCAGCAAGCTGGTCGAACAGCTGGTGCTCAGCGGCGAACTGGAACTCGGTGCGGGGCTGCAACCGGATGACCCGGCCTTCGCCAGCCAGCCATTCTGCAACGAGCCGCTGGACGTGTTGCTGCCGGCCGAACACCCGCTGGCCAGTGCCGCCGGGGTGACGCTCAAAGCGCTGGCCGACACGCCGTTCCTGCTCTATCAACAGAGCTTCACCCTCAACGATCGCCTGCTGCGCGCCTGTCAGGAAGCCGGATTCACCCCGCAAGAAGGTGGCCGCAGCGGCCAGGCCGACTTCCTCGCCGCACTGGTGGCAGCAGGCCAAGGCGTGGTGCTGCTGCCGCGCATCGTCGCCCGTGAACTGGAGCGCCCGGGCGTGGTGCGCCTGGCCCTGCACGAACCGCAGTTGCGCTGGGATATCGCCTTTATCTGGCGCCGCGGCGGCTATCTGTCACGCGCGGCCCAGGCCTGGCTGGAGCTGCTCGCCGAACACAGCGCTCAGAGCAGCTCGGGATAATCGCCAGCCAGCAGGGGCCAGCTGGCCTGGGCATCCGTATCGTCGTGGAGCATGGCAAAACGCTCGAAGAGAAACTCCGGCGCCACACTGCAACCGACCAGAGTGAAGTCGCCCAAGCTGCGCGCAGCCTGCCAGGCGCCGGCCGGCACCACGCGCTGTGGCAGCTGATCGGCATCCACCGGGCCCAGCACCTCGCGGCGCACTGCAGCCGGCGTTTCACCGATCAGCAGTTCCAGCGGCGCGCCTTCGTGGAAATGCCAGAGCTCGTCGGCATCGATGCGGTGCCAGCGGCTGGCAGTGCCGCCGGGCAGCAGGAACAGGATAGCGCTGGAGGCAGCACGCCCACTGACATCGCGCAACGAGGACGTGAACTGGCGACGGTAGTAGCCGCCCTCCGGATGGGCGACCAGTTGCAGCTGGCGAATCAGCTCTGCAGCGCGTGGATGCATCAGGCTTTGAGTACCTGCACCAGCTCAGCCAGCCAGGGCTGGGCATCTTCGTCCGGGGTAACCGTTTCACTGGCATCCAGACGCAGCATCGGCACCACCTCGCGCACGCCCAGTTCGAGCAGCAACTCGCGCATCTGCTCGCCGCCACCACAGAACACGTCGTAGCTGGAGTCACCCAGGGCGATCACCGCGCCGGGCAGGCCACTCCACGCTGGAAAACGGTCACGCAGCGCGTAATAGAGATTCTGGATATTGCCCGGCAGCTCACCCATACCCGTGGTGGAGGTGACCACCAGAACCGCCTCCGGCGCAAAAGCGAGCAGCTCGTCGAGAGCAACTCCCGGTTTGTGCCAGGCCTCGAAACCAGCCTTTTCGAACAGCTCGGCGGCACGGCGGGCGACATCCTCGGCAGCGCCGTAAACCGAACCGGAGAGAATGGCAATCTTCATGAATCACTCCGCAACATGCTGAAATTGCCCGGCATTATGCCGCAAGTGAGTATCTGGCCGGGATGCCCTAGAATCTCGCCATTAGTGACGGAGAACCGCAGATGATCAACGCCAAGCTCCTGCAACTGGTGGTCAACGCCTCCAACGACGGCATCGTGGTGGCCGAACAGGAGGGTGAAGACAACATCTTGATCTACGCCAACCCCGCCTTCGAGCGCCTGACCGGCTATGCCGGCGACGACATCCTCTATCAGGACTGCCGTTTCCTGCAGGGCGGTGACCGCGATCAGGCCGGCATCGTTGCCATTCGCCGGGCAATCCGCGAAGGCAAACCCTGCCGTCAGGTCATCCGCAACTATCGCAAGGACGGCTCAGCGTTCTGGAACGAGCTGTCGATCACCCCGGTGTTCAACGAAGGCGACCAACTCACCTATTTCATCGGCATCCAAAAGGACGTCAGCGTCGAAGTCGAAGCCAAGCAGCGAGTCAGGGAACTCGAAAGCGAAGTGGAGCGTCTGAACGCAGAGATCGCTTCACTGAAAGCAGCCCGCCAATCCCGCCCACAATAAAGTCGGCGCAATTATTGCTTGCGATCATGTATACCCGTGGAGGGTCCCATGTCCGAGCATCCCACCCTGTCCGACGAAGAGTTGGACTACATCCGCCAGTTGTTCAGCGCCCAACTGCTCGGCAACACCTTGCCGATTCCGGCGTTCAAGGTCGATGGCGGGCCACTGGCCAATGCCTTGCTCAGCCGCCTGGGCCTGCACGCTGAACTCAGCCTGCAGGCGCAACTGGAGCACTGCCGTATCAGTTTCCCGCTGATGCTGGTGGAGGATGAACTGCATGGCTTGCAATTGGAGATGGGCGCCCCAAATATCTATGAAGAAGGTGCAGTACTGCGGCCCTGGCGCCTTACCCTGAGAAAGCCACTGGCACTGCGTCAGGCCAACGGTAAATCCAGCCACATGCGGGTACTGGAACTGGCTCCTGGCAGCCTGCTGCTAGAAGCCAGCAACGGTCATCCGCTTCCTGAGCAGTTCGACCTCTGGCTGGCACTGCCTGGGGCCGAGAGCATGCCGATACATGGTCAGCTGATTCGCCGCACTGACGGCAACCGGGCTGCCTACTTCCTGCAATTACAGCATCGCGAACATGGCGAGCGGATTCGCCAGTTTCTCTTCGAACAATATCGCGAGCGGCACCCGCAACTGCAGGCAACCGGCTGAGTGTCATAGATAACTGCCAATCTCAGAGTGAAGACGCATAGGCCAAACCAATCATGCTTATGTCTTCATTCAATTTAGCGATTAAGACCGATGCAGCTAGAATGCGCGGCATCAAGTTTCCAAACCCCAACAGGAGTTCTCTCATGTCCCTGATCAACACCCAGGTTCAACCCTTCAACGCCAACGCCTTCCACAATGGCGAGTTCATCCAGGTCACCGAGGAAAGCCTGAAAGGCAAGTGGTCCGTGCTGATCTTCATGCCGGCTGCCTTCACCTTCAACTGCCCGACCGAAATCGAAGACGCTGCCAACAACTACGCCGAGTTCCAGAAGGCCGGTGCCGAGGTCTACATCGTGACCACCGACACCCACTTCTCCCACAAGGTATGGCACGAAACTTCCCCGGCCGTTGGCAAGGCTCAGTTCCCGCTGATCGGTGATCCGACCCACCAGCTGACCAACGCTTTCGGCGTGCACATCGCTGAAGAAGGTCTGGCTCTGCGTGGCACCTTCGTGATCAACCCGGAAGGCGTGATCAAGACCCTGGAAATCCACTCCAACGAAATCGCCCGTGACGTATCGGAAACCCTGCGCAAGCTGAAAGCTGCTCAGTACACCGCTGCCAACCCGGGTCAGGTTTGCCCGGCCAAGTGGAAAGAAGGCGAGAAGACCCTGGCTCCTTCCCTGGACCTGGTCGGCAAGATCTAAAAATGGTTGTAGAGCTGCTGCGCTAGGTATTGCAGCGTTGAAATCAGGCTCGGGCTGCTCATTTACAGCTCGTAAACTCCGCGCCCTCGCCTGATTTCGCCTTGCACTACCGTCGCTCGCGACGCTCTCCATTCCATTTCCGCCTGCCGGAGCCTCGCCAGGCTCTTAAAGGCGCCCGAACGCCCGGGCGCGATCCGTCCGGGCGTTTGTTTGTCCGAAATTCGCTATTCGCTAGAGGATTCCCGTCATGTTGGACGCCAATCTGAAAACCCAGTTGAAGGCCTACCTGGAAAAGGTCACCCAGCCGTTCGAGATCGTCGCCAGCCTCGATGACGGCGAAAAATCGCAAGAGCTGCTCGGACTGCTCAACGATATCGTCGGCCTGACCGACAAGATCACCCTGAAGACCGACGGCAGCGATGCCCGCCGTCCGTCGTTCGCCCTCAACCGCGTGGGCGAAGATACCGGCGTTACCTTCGCCGGTATCCCCATGGGCCACGAGTTCACCTCGCTGGTGCTGGCCCTGCTGCAAGTCGGTGGTCACCCGTCCAAGCTGGACGCTGAGACCATCGCCCAGATCAAGAGCATCGAAGGCACCTTCGAGTTCGAAACCTACTTCTCGCTGAGCTGCCAGAACTGCCCGGACGTGGTCCAGGCGCTGAACCTGATGGCGGTGCTCAACCCCAACATCCGCAACGTGTCCATCGACGGCGCGCTGTTCCAGGAAGAAGTCGAGCGTCGCCAGATCATGGCCGTGCCGAGCATCTACCTGAACGGCGAAGTGTTCGGCGCCGGGCGCATGGAAGTGAAGGAAATCCTCGCCAAGATCGACACCAATGCCGGTAGTCGTGACGCCGAGAAGATGAACGCCAAGGACGCCTTCGACGTGCTGGTCGTCGGTGGCGGCCCAGCCGGTGCCGCAGCGGCGATCTACGCCGCGCGTAAAGGCATCCGCACCGGCGTTGCCGCCGAGCGTTTCGGCGGCCAGGTGCTGGACACCATGGCCATCGAGAACTTCATCTCGGTACAGGAAACCGAAGGCCCGAAACTGGCCCGCGCCCTGGAAGAGCACGTGCGTCAGTACGAAGTCGACATCATGAACCTGCAACGCGCCTCCGCCCTGGTTCCGGCCAGCAGCGAAGGCGGCCTGCACGAAGTGAAGTTCGACAACGGCGCCAGCCTCAAGGCCAAGACCGTGATCCTCTCCACCGGCGCCCGCTGGCGTGAAATGGGCGTGCCCGGCGAGCAGGAATACAAGGCCAAGGGCGTGTGCTTTTGCCCGCACTGCGACGGCCCGCTGTTCAAGGGCAAGCGCGTAGCAGTGATCGGCGGCGGTAACTCCGGCGTCGAGGCAGCGATTGATCTCGCCGGCATCGTTGCTCACGTCACTCTGCTGGAGTTCGCCGACACCCTGCGTGCCGACGCCGTGCTGCAGAACAAGCTGTACAGCCTGCCGAACGTCACCGTGATCAAGAGCGCGCAGACCACCGAAGTGGTTGGCGACGGCCAGAAAGTCACCGGCCTGACCTACAAGGATCGCACCACGGAAGAGCTGCACACCGTAGAGCTGGAAGGCATCTTCGTGCAGATCGGCCTGCTGCCGAACAGCGACTGGCTGAAAGGCACCGTGGAGCTCAACCGCTTCGGCGAGATCATCGTCGACGCCAAGGGCGCCACCAACGTGCCGGGCGTATTCGCCGCCGGTGACGTGACCACCGTGCCGTACAAGCAGATCGTCATCGCCGTGGGTGAAGGCTCCAAGGCCTCGCTCTCCGCCTTCGACCACCTGATCCGCCACAGCTGATCGGTAGCGCTGTAACTAAAGGGCCCTGCGGGGCCCTTTTTCATAGCAAGCTCGAAAGGCCTTGTGGGAGCGGCTTCAGCCGCGATGCTTCTTAATGGGGATCATCGCGGCTAAAGCCGCTCCCACAAACATCGTTGTCGTGTGCAGGAAGGGCCGAAGGTAATGCCCACCCTTCCCCAGCCTTTTGTCTCGACGAAACAGAGGGCACACTGAGCCTCCCTCTGCTCTCCATTTGCCCCATGAACCCCGAAGACCTGCTGCTCCTCGTCACCCGCACCATGCCCTACGGCAAGTACAAGGGCCGCCTGCTGGCCGATCTGCCCGGCCACTATCTCAACTGGTTCGCCCGCGAAGGTTTTCCCAAGGGCGAGATCGGCCGCCTGCTCATGCTGATGCAGGAGATCGACCACAACGGTCTCAAGCCGCTGCTGGAGCCGCTGCGCAAACGCTGATGCCGGTGCATTTGCACGCGCAATAACGCAGCCGTCGCGCTGCCGCCTCGTTTAGCTTTAGCGCCACAACCACGACGAGGATTTCTCAGCATGCATCGCTATTTCAGTCTCGCCGGGCGCACCGCCCTGGTCACCGGTGGTAGCCGCGGCATCGGCCGCATGATCGCCCAGGGCCTGCTCGAAGCCGGCGCCCGCGTATTTATCTGCGGCCGCGATGGCGCTGCTTGCGAGGCCACCGCCGCTGAGCTCAGCCAGTATGGCGAGTGCATCGGCCTGGCTGCCGACCTGTCCGGCGAGGAAGGTGCTCGCGCGCTGGCCGCCATGCTGGGCGAGCGCATCGAGCAGCTCGACATTCTGGTCAACAACGCCGGTACCAGCTGGGGCGCGCCGTTGGAGAGCTACCCGGTCAAGGGCTGGGAAAAGGTCATGCAGCTTAATGTCACCGCTGTGTTCAGCTGCATCCAGCAACTGCTGCCGCTGCTGCGCAAGGCCGGCAGCGAGCAGAACCCGGCACGAGTGATCAATATCGGCTCGGTCGCCGGTATCAGTTCGATGAGTGAAGAGGCCTACGCCTACGGCCCGAGCAAGGCGGCGCTGCACCAGCTGTCGCGCAACCTGGCCCGTGAACTGGTCGGCGAGCACATCAACGTCAACGTCATCGCCCCCGGGCGTTTCCCCAGCAAGATGACCCGTTTCATCTCCAACGACGAAGCGGCACTGGCCGCCGACGTGGCGCTGATCCCGATGAAACGCTGGGGCCGCGAGGAGGAAATGTCGGCGCTGGCCATCACCCTGTGCAGCGCGGCGGGCGCCTACATGACCGGCGCCATCATCCCCATCGACGGAGGCTTCACCCTCTAAGAACCTGTACAAAGTCTGCTGCGCGCCGGCCAAACGGCGTTGGAAACGGCCTCGGGCTGCTCATTTACAACTCGTAAACTCCGCACCCTCGGCCATTCCGCCACCGTTTCGCTCTAGCTCGCGAGACTTTGAACAACAGGTTCTGCATCAGCCCGGATAGGCGCTGCGCCAGAGCCTGGCCAGCGCCGCCTGATCGGCGCCCTGCAGCCTCAGCACGCCCTGCTGCAGCGCCGCATCGGCGGACAGTCGGCCTTTCTCCAGGGCGATCAGAGCCCCCTCGCTGAGTACCACCAGCGCTGCGCCCTCCTGTGGCGTCGCATGCAGCTGCACGCCCTGCGCGGTGAAACGGCTCCACAGCCCCGGCTCGACCAGCAGCAGCTGAAATGCCGGCGCATCGGCTGGCAGGCGTTGCCGTAGCTGTTCCAGCAAGGCCAGCGTGCGACGCATGCCGAAGCCACCCGGCAATGGCAGGGGACGCTCCAGGCTGCCGCTCTGGTAAGCCTGCTGCGCCGCTAGCGCCACACCCAGAGAAGCGGGATGCGACAGGCTCAGGTCGATGGCCATGCCGTCATAGCTGCAGGCCGCGGCCTGCCCTGCCAGCATTCCAGCCAGCAGGGCGACCAGGGCCTGGCGGCGCAATCGTTGCCATGCCATGGAGCAGGCCTCGGCCATCAGGGCGTGACGATGTTGAACCAGAAGTCGAAGGTGTCGAGCAGGCCCATGAACTCGCCGAAGGCAGCCGGACGACCGTCGAACTTCAGCTCGCCGGAGGCGACTTTCTGTTCCAGGGTGGCGCGGCCCAGCTGGATGTCTTCCAGGGTGGTCTTCTTCATGGTCAGGCCGACATCAGCCTTGTCGCTGGCCTCGGGTTCGTAGGTCAGCACGCCGTTTTCCACGGTCAGGGCGTAGCTCTTGCCCAGGTCGCTGAAGTTGTAGTTGAGCACCAGCTTCTTGCCCGCAGCACGCTCGCCGTTGAGGCGCACGGCCAGGTAGTCGAAGAGCATTTCCGGGGTCATGGCGCGGATCACGTCCGGGCTGGCGGTCACAGCGCCGCCCTTGGTCGGCTTGCCATTACGCAGCTCGAACGCGCCCTGCAGGTAGATCGAACGCCAGGGGCCGGATTCGGCCTGGTAGCCCAGCTGCTCGTAGCTGTCGGCCAGCAGGTTCTTGGCCTCGGCATTGTCCGGCTCGGCGAACACTACCTGCTTGGTCACCTCGGCCACCCAGCGGTACTCGCCCTTGGCGAAGTCGGCTTTGGCCTTGTCCAGCACGGCAGCGGAGCCGCCCATGTACGCCAGATACTTCTGCGCGGCCGGTTGCGGCGGCAGTTTGTCGAGGTTGGCCGGGTTGCCGTCATACCAGCCCATGTAGCGCTGGTAGACCGCCTTGGCGTTGTGCTTGAGGGTGCCGTAGTAGCCACGGGTCGGCCAGTTGCGCTCCAGCTCCGGCGGCAGCTTGATGGCCTCGGCAATTTCCTCGCCGGTCATGCCCTGGTTCATCATGCGCACGGTCTGGTCGTGGATGTACTTGTAGATGGCGCGCTGCTTCTTCAGGTAGTCGTCGAACTGCGCTTGTCCCCACTGCGGCCAGTGGTGGCTCTGGAAGCGCACCTCGGTCTTGTCGCCATACAGGGCCAGGGTTTCGCCAATGTACTTCGACCACTGCAGCGCATCGCGCACCTGGGCGCCGCGCAGGGTGAGGATGTTGTGCATGACGGCGGTGGTGTTCTCGGCCATCCACATGGCCTTACTGTCCGGGAAGTAGGTGTTCATCTCCACCGGCGCTTCGGTACCGGGAGTGATCTGGAACTGCATGCGCACGCCGTCGACGGTCAGCTCGTCGCCGGTCTTGTGCACGAACTCGGTGGGCTGGATCAGGGTGATGGTGCCGTTGGAAGCGGTCAGGCCCAGGCCGGAACCCACGCTGCCCTGCTCGCTACGCGGCAGCAGCGCGCCGAACATATAGATGGCGCGACGGGCCATGGCGTTACCGGCGATCACGTTCTCGCTGATGGCGTGCTCGTCGAAGCCTTCCGGCGCGATGATGCGCACCTTGCCGGCCTTGACGTCGGCCTCGTCGACGATGCCACGGATGCCGCCGAAGTGATCGATGTGCGAGTGGCTGTAGACCACGGCGACTACCGGCTTCTTGCCCAGATGCTGGCTCACCAGCTCGTAGGCGGCCTTGGCCGGCTCGGCGCTAACCAGGGGATCGAAGACGATCCAGCCGGTCTTGCCCTCGACGAAGGTGATGTTGGACAGGTCATAGCCGCGCACCTGGTAGATGCCGTCGGTGACCTTGAACAGGCCGTACTGCACATTCAGCTGCGCGTTGCGCCACAGGCTGGGGTTGACGCTGTCCGGCGCCGGCAGATCGGCCTTGATGAAGCTCTTGTAGCTCTCCAGGTCCCACACCACCTTGCCGCTGGCGTCCTTCAGAGTCAGGGTCTCGGGCTTGGCGATGAAGCCGCGCTGGGCATCCTCGAAGTCGTGCTTGTCAGCGAACGGCAGTTGTTCCAGCACAGCCTGGTTGGCCGCCACGGTCGACGCGGTGGCAGGTTTGCTCGGCTGCGGTGCGGCCTGAGCAATGGCAGAGGCCAGCAGAGCGACGGCCACGCCACCGCTGGTCAGGCATTTGAAGTATCGATTCATCGATGAGTCCTCGTTGTTATTGTCTGGGCCGGATTCAGGCCTGGGCGATCCACTCGGCGGCGCGCTCGGCGAGCATGATGGTCGGTGCGTTGGTGTTGCCGCCGATCAGGGTCGGCATGACCGAGGCGTCGACCACGCGCAGCTTGTCGATGCCATGCACACGCAGTTGGCCATCGACCACGGCCATCTCGTCGTTGCCCATCTTGCAGGTGCCGATGGGGTGGTAAATGGTGTCGGTACGCTTGCGCAGTACCTCGATCAGTTGCTCGTCCTGATACAGACCTTCGCTGTACATGTCACGCAGACCATAGCGGGCCAGCGACTGCTGGGCGACGATCTCCTGGGTCATGCGATAGCCCTTGAGCAGGGTCTGCACATCGTCGTCATGGCTCAGCAGCTGCGGGTCGATGCGCGGTGCGGCGCTGGGGTTGGCGCTGCTCAGGCCGACGCTGCCGGTGCTCTTCGGTCGCAACACACAGACGTGGCAGCTGTAGCCGTGGCCCCAGTGCAGGGTACGGTTGTGGTTGTCGACGATGGTGAACACCGAGTGCAGCTGGATGTCCGGTCGGGCCAGGCTCGGGTCGGTCTTGAGGAAGGCCCCGCCCTCGCCGATGTTGCTGGCCAGCGGGCCACTGCGCTTGGCCAGGTACTGCACCAGCGCCGAGCCCATCTTCGCGCTGCCACGCAGCGAGTAACCCATGAAGGAGGTGTCGTCGCTCTTGTAGCAGAGCACCACATCCGGGTGATCCTTGAGGTTCTGGCCTACGCCCGGCAGCTCATGCAGCACACCAATGCCGTGGGGCTTGAGTTCGGCCTCCGCGCCTATGCCGGAGAGCATCAGCAGCTGCGGACTGCCGAAGGCACCGGCACAGAGCAGTACCTCCTTGTTCGCCAGAATCGAGGTCGACCGGCCCTTGATCCGCACCTGCACGCCGCTGGCCTGCTTGCCCTGCAACAGGATGCGCTCGACCAGCGCACCGGTGATGACGGTGAGGTTCTTGCGGCTGTTGCGGATCGGCTTGAGGAAGGCAGTCGCGGTGCTCCAGCGGCGGCCGTCGCGGATGGTCACGTCGTACTGGCCAACGCCCTCCTGCTCGGCGCCGTTGAAGTCCTGATTAACCCGATGGCCGGCCTGCTGCCCGGCGCTGATGAACGCCTCGGTGGCCACATGGGCCTCCGGGCGACCGACATATAGTTCGCCGTCGTCGCCATGGAAATCGCAGCCGCCGCGATGGTAGGTCTCGCTCTTGCGGAAGTAAGGCAGCACGTCCTTGAAGCCCCAACCTTCGTTACCCAGCGCGGCCCAGTCGTCATAGTCGCTGTGGTGGCCACGGATATAGATCATGCCGTTGATCGAGCTACTGCCGCCGAGGGTCTTGCCGCGCGGCTGATAGCTGTTGCGGCCGCCGAGACCAGCCTGCGGCACACTGTCGAAAGCCCAGTTCACATGTCGGGTCGGCAGGATGGCGGCCACGCCGGCGGGCGCGTGGATCAGCGGCGAGCGATCCTCCGGGCCGGCCTCCAGCAGGCATACGGAAACCGCCGGATCGGCACTCAGGCGGTTGGCCAGCAGGCAACCGGCGGAGCCGGCACCGACGATGATGTAGTCGAACTGCATCGCACCCTCCAACGGGTAATGAATCTGGGTTCAGAAATTCATTGTTGGCGGGATGCCACGGGTATAGATTGATCTTTGACGACACAGATTTGATCTTTGACGACATGGAACCTTTCATTCGCACCACCTCCTTCGCTGGCTTTCGCGAGCTGGTCAGCCAGCTGGGAGTAGATCCACTGCCCTACCTGGAGCGTTTCCGGGTACGCCCCGAACTGCTCGACGATGAAGATGCGCGGGTGCCTTTCCGCTCACTGGTGGGGATGCTGGAAACGGTGGCAGAGGAGCTGGACTGCCCCGACTTCGGCCTGCGCATGAGCGAGTACCAGCACCTGCATGTGCTCGGCCCCATTGCCCTGATCGCCTGCAACGCCAGCAGCGTCGGCCATGCCCTGGCGGAGATCGTGCGCTTCATCGGCTACCACAGCTCGGGCATCGTGCTCGACCTTGACCTCAGCGAAGCGCAGGCGCCGTGCCTGGTCATCGAACTGCGCCTGCCGGGCCCGCAGCGGCAGATGGCGGAACTGGCCATGGGCGTGGCGCTGAAGACCATGAAGCTGCTCTGCGGCTCCAACTTCACGCCCCAGGCCGTACAGCTGGCCAGCGCCAGCCCGGTAGCGCCAGCGCGCTACCGCCGCCATTTCGATAGCGAGGTCTATCTGGGCCAGGCGCGTAACGCCCTGGTGTTCGCCGAACGCCAGGTAGGCCAGCGCATCGAACGCCAGGACCCGGCCCTGCACCGCACCCTGGTGCAGTACCTCAGCCAGATTCACCTGGCTGGCGCCCCCGACTTGCTGGAGCAGGTACGCCGCCTGGTACTGCGCCTGCTGCCGATCCAGCAGTGCCGCCTGCCCCTGGTGGCCGAACAGATCGGCCTGCACGAACGCAGCCTGCAGCGCCAGCTCGCCGAGCTGGGCCACCGCTTCGACGAACTGGTCGAAGGCATTCGCCGCGAGCGCGCCGACTTCTACCTGGCCGAGCGCGACATACCCATGTCGCAGCTTGCCGGCATGCTCGGCTATAGCGAGCAGAGCGTGTTCAATCGCGCCTGCCGCCGTTGGTTCGGCATGACGCCCAGTGTGCGACGGCGTCTGCTGCTGGAGCAAAACCGGAGCTGACAGCCCAGACCAACAGCGCTTGTGGCAACAGCTCGCTAGCCGGTCAGCCCCAGCTCCTTGGCCCGCGCCACGGCCTGAGTGCGACGCTCCACCCCCAGCTTGAAGTTGATGCGCTGGGCGTGGGTCTTCACCGTGTGCAGGGAGATGAACAGCTGCTCGGCAATCTGCTGGTTGGACAAACCCCGGGCGATCAGCTTGAGCACATCCAGCTCGCGCTTGCTGAGCAGCGCCAGCTGCGCATTCAGCGTGCCGGTGCTCTCCACCGCCCAGCGCATCATCGCCGGATTGCGCTGGGCAAGGCTCTGCTCGACGCTGACCAGGCCCATCTGCCGGGCCAGTGCCAAGGCATCGAGGAAGGCCTGCTTGGCTTGGGGATAGCGCCCCTCGGCGTGCAACCCCTCGGCCAGGCTGAAACCGATCTCGCAGGCCAGCGGGCGGCGCCCGGCGGCGAGTGCCTCGGCATGCATCTGCTCCAGCGTACGCAGGGCAGCAACGCGCCCCTCGCCCTGCAAGCGCGCCAGGTTGAGCAACAGATTCAGACGCAGATCTAGATCGGGCACGCCAAAGGGCGCCAGGTGACAGGCGATTTCATGGGCTAGCTGCAGGCTCTTCTGTACCTGTTCATGCTGCCCCTGTGCCATCCAGAGCCTGACCTTGGCCGCCAGCAGCACCCCTCGGTAATGCTGCGGATCAACATGCTGATACTGCAACTCGCGCTCGGCATCGGCGATGCGTGCGAAGGCCGAAGCGTAGTCGCCATGCAGCGCGTCCAGCTCGACCAGCCCCAGGCAGCCCCAGACCAAGGCCGGATCGGAGCAGGCACGCGACTCCTGGATACCCGACTCGAAGTTGGCCTCAGCTTCCTTATAGTGGCCGCGCTGCAACAACAGGTTGCCCCAGAGCAATTGGGTACGCCCGCGCATTGGGCTCGGTTCCGTCCCCCAGGCCTGTGTGAGCTCGACATGCAGGCGACGTAGCAGACTCTCGGAGCGCAGCAGCTCGCCGCGCATTTCCAGCAGTTTGGCGTGCTCCAGGGTGAACAGACTTTCATAGGCCAGGCTGCCATGCTCACGGGCCAGTTTGATGGACTCCCGGTTGAGCTCCTGGGCATGTTCGAAGTGCCCCTCGAACAGCGCGTGTTCGACCAGCATCAGGCGGCACAGCAGGCGCTGGCTCCAGGCACGCTCGGGCAGTTCGTCGATGGCCTCCCCCAGCAGCAACACGGCTTTGCCGATGTGCCCGGAATGAAAGAGCAGCTTGCCGGTCAGCGCCTTGAGTTGGGCAATCAACTCATGCTGGCGCTGGGCATTGGGCTGCGGCAGAAAGCGTTCCAGTGCCTGAACATAGTGCTGCGAGTCATCGAGCCGGCCGCTGAGCACCGTGGCCCAGGCGTTGAGCAGGGTCAGGCGCAGAGTGCTGATCAGCATTTCCTCGGGCAGCTCGTTCTGCCACTCCAGCAACAGAGCAATGCCGCGCCCTTGCAGCAGGCGATCTTCGGTGTAGCGTTCCATCAGGCTGGCCGCCACTTCCGGCTGCCCGGCCTGCAGGGCGAACTCCACGGCGGGCCGGACCTGCTCCTGCGCCAGGTAATGCTGGCAAGCCTTGCGAAATAACGCCTTGGCCATGCTGGTAGGTAACTGCTCAGCCAACAACGGCGCCACCGCCGGGTGGATACGCTGCAACTGACCATCCTGATCCAGCGGATCGACAAACAGGGCGCAGGCCTTGAGCTGCGCCAGCAACTCGGCCCCCTCCCCTGCGCCCAGCAACTGCTCGCACAACTGCGCATCGAACTGCGGAAAATGCGCCAGGGAAAAAAGCGCCAGCTGCCAATCGCCCGGCAGCTCGTCGAGCATCTCGCGGCGCAGATAGTCGAGCATAAGCGCGGCATTGCCCTCGGCTGGCAGCGCTTGGCCGGGGCGGCAGCCGATCAGGCGCAAGCGTATCCCGGCGCACCAGCCCTGAGTGCGCTGATGCAGCTCCAGCAACTCCGGGCGCTGCGGGGCGTAACCAGTCATTTTCAGCCATTCGCCGAGCTCATCGAGCGTGAACGCCAGTTCATGGCCATCCAGCTCGAACAGGTCGCCACCGAGCAGCAGCCGTGTCAGTTGCAATTGCGGCCTGCGCCGGCTGGCAATCCACCAGCGCAGGTGGGGCGAGGAGTCCTGGACCAGCTCATTGAGCGCCTGATCCAGTACCTCGTTGGGAAAGCGCGGGTAATCATCCAGCACCAGCCAGAGGGGCTGGTCGAGCGTAGCCAGCATGTCCTGCACCTGCATGGGCTCCTCGGCCGGCAGGGACAACGCCCGAGCCAGTTTGGCCAGTAGCGCCTCGGCACTCAGCGGCTGGCCGCGCAGATCCAGGCGCACCACCCGGATCCCTGCCGGGCAACGTGCCAGACACTCGTCGAGCAATGCGCTCTTGCCGCTGCCTGCCGCCGCCCACAACAGGCGTAGCCGGCAATCGGCCTCCAGCAGCGCATCACTCAGGCGGGGACGAGGTAGATTGCGTGGGGCGGGCATGCTGAAGGTGCTCGGTTCTTGTTGGTGTGCCTTCATCCTTGCAGAGCCTCCCATGGTGAGCAAATAGCACGATTGAAAAACCTTGAGCTGAAGCGCTGACGCAACATCGCCAGGGCGGATCGTCGGGCAGCGCGGCGTGCAGCCCACCCCACGCGACAGTGCGGCACATAAAAAAAGCGGCCCGAAGGCCGCTCAAGACTTGGAGTAGCTCGTTTGGATCAGCGCACGCCGGCCTGGCGCAGGGCCGCCGGGGTGTAGCCGGAGGCGGTGGCTTTGGCACCGAACTCGTAGGCTTGCTTCTCTTCATTCTTCAGACCGAGCACCGAGTAGCGCCCGGAGATCAGGTCGTACAGGCCTTCGGCGGTATAGCCCGGTACCTGCTTGTGGTAGTACTGCTGGGCATAGCCCTCACCCACACGCCACAACTGACCACGACCGTCGTAGTGGTCGACCAGCGCCAGTTGCCAGGTGTCCTCGTCGAAGTACATGTGACGGGTGGCGTAGATGTGACGCTCGCCCGGCTTGACCTTGGCCACCACTTCCCACACGCGGTGCAGCTCGTAGCGCACCAGGTTCTGGTCGATGTGGCCAGGCTTGAGGATGTCGCCGTACTTCAGGTTCGGCGAGTCGAGCTTGTAGTTGTTGTAGGGGATGTACATCTCCTTCTTGCCCACCAGTTGCCAGTCGTAGCGATCCGGCGCGCCGTTGAACATGTCGTAGTTGTCCGAGGTGGCCAGGCCGTCGGCGGCAGTGGCCGGGCCGTCGTAGGCCACCTGCGGGGCGCGGCGCACGCGGCGCTGGCCGGCGTTGTACAGCCAGGCCATACGCGGCTCTTTCACCTGGTCGATGGTCTCGTGCACCAGCAGCACGTTACCGGCCAGGCGCGAAGGCGCCGTTACGCTCTGGATGAAATAGAACAGGATGTTCTCGGCCTTCTTCGGATCGAGATCCGGCAGATCGCTCGGGTAGGACACTTCGTCATGGAACTGCACCATGCTGAAGGCACCATTGACCTGCGGCTGTACACGGGTCATGTAACGTTTGACGTTACCGCCGCGGTAACGGGTGGTGTGGTTCCACACCACCTCCACACCACTCTTCGGGATCGGGAAGGCGTAGTAGCGGCTTTCGTTGAAACCTTCCAGGCCGTTGCCGCCGCCAATGGTCGAGGTGTTCAGCGCACTGCTCTTGATCGCACCGTAGATGTTTTCCGGCAACGCGGCAGTACGGTGGGTCGGGTACACCTGGATCTTGTAGGTGTCCGGGTAGCGCTTGAGCATGGCCAGCTGGCCGGCGGACAGCTTGTCCTTGTACTGCTCGGCATTGGCCGGGGTAATGGTCAGCAGCGGTTGCTCGCTGGCAAATGGATCCGCCAGGAAGCCCTTGGCATCCACGGCGCCGGCGTTGGTCGGCAGACCGCCAGTCCAGGCAGGAATACTGCCGTCGGCGTTACCGGCCTTTTCCGCGCCCATCGGCGTCAGGCTGGTACCCAGCTTGGCGGCTTCCTCCGGCGACACCTTGGCCATGGCCACGCTGCAGGCCAGCAGACTCAGAACCAGGGCGCCAGTTTGCAACAGGGTATTTTTCGCTTTCATCTGCATAGTCATCCTAAATTCCGCTCTGTACTTAGAAGCTCACGCCGAAGCTGAGCGCGATGAAATCGCGATCGGTCTGGGTGTTGTAATCGCCGTCGAAGAAGTCGGTGTAGCTGAGGCTGGCGGTGTAAGTGTTCTGGTACTCGGCATCCAGACCCAGACTGATGGCTTTGGAACCTTCGTTGAACACCGGGCCGTAGCCGTCGACGTCATGGGACCAGGCCACGTTGGGCTTGAGGTTGATCCCGGCGAACACGTTGCTGTATTCGAGGATGCCGCGGGCGCGGTAGCCCCAGGAGGTGTTGGTGTAGAAGCCGTGGGTGCCGTACTCGTTGCGCGCAGCGATGTTGGAGGCACCGGTGCCGTGTGGCGAGCCGTAGATGGAGTCGCGGCCGTAGGCCACGTCGTCACGGCTTTCCAGACCACCGATGCTGGTGATCGCCGCTTCACCCACCAGGGTCAGACGCGAGGCGCCCAGCACCTGGTCGAAGAAGTGGGTGAAGGTGGTTTGCGCCTGGGTCACTTCCTTGCGGTTGTAGCCCTGGCTCACCACACCGGCTTGCGCCAGCGCGCCGGCAAAACCGCCGCTCGCCAGGCCGCCAGCAACAGTAGTAGCCAGCTTGGCGGTCATGTCGGTGCCGTTGATGCCCAGCGGCATGTTCGGGCGGTAGCTGATTTCACCGGTCCAGGCGGTGCCGGTAGGCAGGGTGGTGGCGAAGCTCAGGCCATACAGGCGGATGTCTTCGGGATATTCGAGGTAGTACTGACCACGTCCCAGCAGGATTGGCTGAGCCAGCGCACCGCCCGCCAGGGTCAGGGCGTTGGTGATGTCCGCCGCGTTGGCATTCTGGTACATCACATTCGGCGTACGGCTGTGGTAGTTCATGAAGTAGGCGCCGTATTCGGTGTCGTCACCGAGCCAGCGCAAGGCCAGGCCCCACTGGCCGGAGTCACGCGCATCGCGGTCCCCACCGCGCGGCACGATCAAGCCTTCCTCTTCGATCTGCACGCCGATCGACGAGGCAATTGTCCGGTACGGCAGCAGGTTGGATACCGTTGCCGCATCGAGGATGTTGTAGTTGTCCACGCAGCCGTCGGCAGCCACATCATTGGGCGCGAAGAAGGTGCCGCAGTTGTCGATGACGGTCTGGTCCCACTCCAGCTGGTAGAAGGCCTCAGCCGAGAGCTGGTCGGTCAGCGACTGCGAAACATAGAACATGTTGACCGGAATCAGGCCTTCCTTGACCTCCGCGCCGGGGCGGCGGAAAGCGGCGGCGTCGACCGGGTTGATCGAGTTGATCGAGTTCTGGATGAAGGTGCTCTCGCCCCAGCTGACTACCTGCTTGCCGAGACGCACGGTACCGGGCTGATCGGCGATGTCGTAATTGTGGTAGACGAAGGCATCGAGAATCTCCGCACCGGAGGCCTGTGCGGCTTCCTTGCGGTTGTGGTCGTCGATGTCCTTGAACAGGCGGCTCTCGTCCTTCAGTTCGAAGTCGTACCAGTACTTGCCACGCACGAATACGCCGGTGTCGCCGTATTTCAGTTCGAGGTCGTGAATACCCTTGAAGATCTTCGAGAAGGTCTCGCCCTTCTTGAAGTTGAGGCGTCCGTCATCCCCGGTCTGGGTGAAGCCCGTACCGCCGTTGGTGGAGCCGATCAGATCCTTGTCTGGGCTGGCGGTCGACCAGCTGGCGCCGACGGACAGCGAAGAGTCCAGCTGCCCCTCGATATCACCGATATTGAAGCTCACAGCATGCACGTTGGCTGCGCCGCTCAGCGCCACTGCGGCGGCCAGCGCGTGCAGGCGGAAGTGTGTGCGCCCTGTTGTTTTTGTAGTCATGAGGCTATCCCTTGTTGGGTGTGTCGGACAGCCGAAGAAGCTAATGAAACATCCACTAACAGGTAACGGATAAAAGAGTGATCCGCTCAATCACTACTAAGAGTGATTACTTGCCTGAGAGCGACGAACTACGGGCCTTTCACCACCTTCGCCCGGAACTGGGCTGAATCAGAATTCACTTTCCCCTGAGGCAATTTGCCACGAGGCCGGCAGTGTGGATGGCACCTAGAGTCAGAACAGAAGATTCGTCTCGGAGCCCTACACCATGGAAAGCGAAGGCTGTCCCCTCCTCAGAGATCATCGGCGGATTCACCAGGAGGCCACGCTACTAGCCGGCGCCATTACCGACCTGGCCCAGCGCGCCTCGGTCTACCACCACCTCTATCAAACCTCTGGAGGGCGCAATGTCTTCCCGCTGATCGCCGCTCACGGCGCACTGTGGGGCGCCGGCTACTTCGCTCTGGGGATGAAGGTCGGCGCCCTGCTCAGCGCCCGTTTTCTCTTCTCGCCCGACGTGCGCCGCGACAAGCTGCGCCAACTGCACGCCTTCGCCGATGCCTTTCGTGAGATCAACCGTCAGGTCTGCGTCGAGGCCTACACCGCCTATCACTTCAGCAGGCTGCATGGCGAAAAACCTGCAGCCGAACGCTATGTACAACCGCGACTGCTGACGGCGCTGAACCGTTGCCACCGCGCCCAGGCACTGGGCGCCCCCTTGCCTCGTCCGGCACGGCGCGAGCTGTTCGAGGCATTCTTTCTATGGGAGCAGGCGTGCATCGTCGGCCCGGCCGTGGAGCAGGCACTGGCAGCGCTGGACTGGCCACTGATCCGGCAGATTGCGTTGCGCCCGCGGATCAGGTTTGCCTACTTCACCAGTAGTCGGGACATGCGCTTCAGCGACTTCGCCAGTACGGCCGAGCGCATCGAGAAAGGCCTGCGTGCCTATGAGCGGGCCGAGCAGACAGGACTGAGGCAGGTGGAAGCCGCGCTGAACCGTTACGGCGTGCTGCCTGCAGCATTCCCGCGCAACTCGGCGGAGCATTTCAGCGCGCTGCGCCAGCAATTGCTCAGCGCATGAGAAGGCAGCTGCTCAGCGCAACGTGCAGCGCATTTCCGCCGCCTGGTAACCCCAGACCACCCGGGCCTCGCCCTGGTGCTCCCACAGCGATTCGTTGCGTCCCTGGTAACGGGCGCCACTGCCGCTGGGCTGCAGGTACATGAGCGAGGTGCCGTCGCCAAATTCGACCACCGCGGTCGGCGGCTCGGTGGCGTAGTAGGTGGCGACCACTTCCTTGGCCGGCTGGTCGTCGCACTGATAGAACACCGGTCCCTTGCCTGGGACCAGTTGATAACGCGCCTGCAACTCGGCGATGCGCTGGCTGTAGCTGTCGGCCACACACCGCGGCTTGTCGTCGGCCTTCCAGCACTCGTCGCGGCCTTTGATCCAGCCACGCTGCTCGGCCTTGAGCGTGGGCGGATGCTCGTTCTTCGCCTTGTCGCTGGCCTGTCGGTAGACACCGGCCAGCTTGACGTCCAGCTCGGCCAGCGCGGGTGTCTGGCAGACCAGCTCGGAGATGCTGCCGGCCTCGACCTTGGCGCAGTCGTAGCTGGGCTGGGCGGCCTGCCCCAGCATTGGCATGGCGAGCAGCACGGCAACGGGGGCAAGACGGGTCATGGAGAATCCTCCTGGTCAGGCTTCCTGCTGGGCCTTCAATGCTTCGTAGGCCGGAGCCGCGTAGATACCAACCTCAACGGCCAGCTCCAGCACACGCGGCAGGTCGCTGGTGTACACCAGCACGCACTGTAACTCGTCATCCAGCGGCTCGCTGAAGTCCACCAGCACGTAGCCGCCCTTTTCCTTGTACAGCGCCGAGAGCTGCACCTGGATGCGGTTGAGCGCCTTGAGTGGCTCCACCTTCTGCAACTGCTTAGGCTTGATATTGAAGCTCACCTGCGGGCCGAAGGAGTCGATGATCTGCTGCAGCAGCTGCTCATAACTGTCGGCCTGGAACAGCACGGTATCCGGCAGGCTGCCGACCACCACCCACTCGCCCAGGGGGATGGGAAAATCGTCGTCGTAGTTGATGTCCGGATTGGCGGCGAGAAAGGCACCAGCGTCGGCATAGGCCTGGTCGGCCTCGTCGGTGATGCGGGCGATCTCCTCGTCGGTCATGCAGCCGGAGCTGATCAGGGTGATGAGTTCGAGGAGCTGGGCTTTCATCGGGCAATCCTGGACGGTGACATCGGGCGCATAGGATAGCTGGCGCAGCCGCCAGCGGCGAAGGAAAGACTTTGTCCCCGGCCAGTACAGATCTGCTTTTGTGGGAGCGGCTTTAGCCGCGATGCTGTCGCGCTGCCTCTATCGCGGCTGAAGCCGCTCCTACGAAGAGGTTCGTGCGGGAGGGCTGAGCCTGGCGCCACACTAGTCGCCGTGCTGCACCGCCAGCTGCGTGAAACGCACCTCGCCGATATCGTCGTCACCGTTGCGGTCGTCATCCTGCACATAGGCGCCGGCCTTGAAGTAGAAGCGAACATCGCGCCAGGCCGGGTCGTTGGCCAATACGTCCTGCTGGAAGCGCTCGCCCTCGACCTCTACCGTCACCACGCCGTCACGCAGCGCGATGGCATAGCGGAACGGCTTCTCGCCGATCTTGGCGACGAAGCTGTGTTTGATTTCCTCGTTGCTGCCTTGCGGGTGGCGCTTGATCAGCACGCGTAGCCGGCCCTTGTGCCACTGCAGTTTTACCAGCGGGCGGGCGTCGAAGCCATGGATCTGGCCGACGATGATCTTCTGCGTGCTCGGCGCGCGCAGCACCTGGGCGCTGGCGCTGAGCTGGTGAAAACCTGCCACGGACCAGTTGCGATTGTCGTCGCTGGGGTCGAGCAGCTCGCGCAGTTCGGCCCGCGGGTAGTCGGAGTTCTTGGTACTACCTCCGCCGGCCGGCGCCACGAAGGCCATGCTGCCGTCATCGGCCAGATGGAAATAGCGCGAGGCATAACCGCCACGCAGCCTGGCGTTATCCACCTCGCTGGCATCGGCGTCCGGCAGGGTCAGCTTCCAGTGGCTGAGGTCGTAGCGACCGGCAGGCGCCTGAAAGTCAGGTTCAGTGTCGCGGTCGGTGCCGCAGCCGCCTAGGGCCAGCACAGCAAAACCCAGACAGAAGGTGATTGGACGCATGAGGGCTGGCTCCCGAGCTGAACAAAGACAAGCTTAAGTCCAGCTGAGACCGGCAAACCAGCCGCAAGTGCCGGGCCAGAGCGCCCGGCGGACGGGTGGCGGTTAGCGCAGCTTTTCCATCATCTGGTAGTACCACATGCCGGCGGCCAGCATCGGGTTGCCGAACACATCGCCCAGCGGCACCTTGATGTGCTTGCAGGCGGCGAAGGTGTCGTAGTGGCCAAGGGTGCCGGTCAGGGCGTTGGCCATGATCTCGCCCATGATGTGGGTGGTGGCGATGCCGTGACCGGAGTAGCCCTGGCAGTACCAGACGTTCTGCGACAGCTTGCCCAGCTGCGGGATGCGGTTCATCACGATGCCCATGGCGCAGCTCCACTGGAAGTCGATCTTGACCCCCTTGAGCTGCGGGAAGGTGCTCTCGATGCACGGCCGCAGTTCGCCAGCGATATCCCGCGAGTCGCGGCCCGAGTAGTTGGCGCCACCACCGAAGAGCAGGCGGCCGTCGTTGGTCATGCGGTAGTAGTCGAGGACGAAACGGCAGTCGTACACGGCCAGGGTCTGCGGATTCAGCTCCTTGGCCAGCTCGCCCAGCGGCTCGGTGGTAACGATGCCGCCCATGGCCGGGAAGATCATGCCCTTGAGCTGCTTGCGCGCCAGCTTGTGATAGACGTCGCCGGCCAGCAGCACCTGCTTGGCGTCGATGCGGCCTTCGGCGGTGATCACCGCCGGATTGGCGCCCTGGACGATATCCAGCACTTCGGAGTGTTCGAAGATCAACGCACCCAGGCTCTCGGCGGCCTTGGCCTCGCCGATGCACAGATTTAGTGGGTGCAGGTGCATGTTGCGGGTGTTCTTGATCGCGCCCAGGTAGATGTCCGTGGCCAGGTGGCTGCGCACCCCTTCGGCGTCCAGCAGGCTGACGTCGTCGCCCATGCCGCGCTCGATGGCCTCGGCATAGGAGCTGCGCAGTTCATCCATGTGCGAGTGTTTCATCGCCGCATGCAGGTGGCCGTGGCGCAGGTCGCACTGGATGCCGTACTTGGCCACGCGGTTCTTAATGATCTCGTGGCCGCGCCAGCGCAGGTGCCAGATAAAGTCGTCGACTTCCTCGCCCAAGGTGTTGCGCATCTGCTTGCGCATGGCCGCGTCGCCCGAGAGGCTGCCGGTGACCTGACCGCCGTTGCGCCCGGTGGCGCCCCAGCCGATCTTGTGGGTCTCGACGATGGCCACCTTGAGGCCACGTTCGGCCAGTTCCACCGCAGTGGCAACACCGGTGAAGCCGCCACCGATGATCGCAACATCGACACTGACCTGACCCTGCAGGGTCGGGTAGTTGGTTTCTTCATTCAGCGTGGCGCTGTAGTAGGACTTGGCGCGCTCGGCGGCGGCGATCACGGGCTGGGTAGCGGCGTTCATGCAGGTATTCCTTGTTGGAGATCATGGGCACGGCAGCCCATGAAGCCCCGGAAGATTCCGGGTGAAGGCCAGCAATGGCTGGCGAAATCGACGGTGCGGCCAGATCAGGCCGGGACAGCGCCGCTATCCGGTGGCCGAGCATGGCGGCAATGCCACAGCGCCCAGAAGGCCAGCGGTTGTGCCGCGCCAAGGCCGGGGCTGGTCTGCAGCGAGCCGGCACTTAGCGAATGGGGAAGAGAGACACTCATGAGGAAAGAGACTCGCACGCCCTCTAGCGCCAGTTAAATCGTATTTTTTATACGCTCAGTTGCAGCGCGGCTAAACATTAGCATTGACCGATGCACCGGCTGGTGGAGCAGTTTCCTGCATCGGCCCGCTATCAATCGCGGCCAAGGCCCCTACTACGGTCAGGTGCTGCCTGGGGTAATCGCGGCTAAAGCCGCTCCCACAAAAGCCCAGACATACTCGCGTGGGAGCGGCTTCAGCCGCGATGCTCTGGCAGGGTTCCTATTGACCCTGCGACGGTAATGGCGCGCAACCACACCGATGGGCAGTGCCTGCATAACCGCAACCTGAGCCGCAAAGGCATCGCGGCCAAGGCCCCTCCTACGACTGGGTGTTGCCCGGCTTTGTCGCCCAGGCGCGACGCAGTGCCTGCAGCGCCTCGCCGATCTCCGTCTCAGACACGGCGGCAAAACCCAGTACCAGGCCCGCCCGTTCATCCTCGGCGGTGGCGCTGCCCGGCAACCAGTAGCTGCTTAGCGCATTCAACTCCACGCCGACTCTGGCGGCGCTGCTGATCAGCTCGCGCTCGCGGGCCAGGCTCTCCACACGCACGCTCAGGTGCAAGCCGGCCTCCACCGCCGGCAACGGCGCGCAGCCCGGCACCCGCTCTGGCCAGCCGGCAAGCAGTGCATCACGACGGCTGCGGGCCGCGCTGCGCATGCGGCGGATATGCCGCTGGAAATGCCCGGCGGCGATGAACTCGGCCATCACCGCCTGGGTGCCAATTTCCGAATGACGCATGTCCACCGCACGGCGACGGGCAAAGGCCTGGGCCAGGTTTGCCGGCAGCACCAGGTAACCAAGGCGCAAGGCGGGAAAGGCGATCTTGCAGAAGGTGCCGACGTACAGCACCCGCCCCTGGCGATCCAGCGCGGCCAGCGGAGCCAGGGGTGTGCCGCTGTAGCGGTACTCGCCGTCGTAGTCGTCCTCGACGATCCAGGCATCCTCGCGCTCGGCCCAGTCCAGCAGCTCCAGGCGCCGCGCCAGCGACAGGGTGACGCCGCTGGGGTACTGGTGCGAGGGCGTGACATAGACCAGGCGGCAGCGCCCTGCCCGCTCCAGTTCGGCGGTATCCAGCCCGTCGCCATCCACGGCGATGCCCTGCAACTCGGCACCGGCCACGGCAAAGGCATGCCCGGCGGCGCGATAGCCGGGGTTCTCCACCGCCACCCGGTCGCCCGGCTGCACCAGCAACTGCGCGCACAGGCTGATGGCCTGCTGAGCACCGCAGGTAACGACAATCTGCGCCGGGTCGCAGTGCAGCCCACGGCTGTTGCGCAGGTAGGCGGCGATCAGCTCACGCAGCTGCAGATCACCCGCGGGGTCGCCATAACCCAGGCGCGCTGGCGAGGGCTTGCGCCAGAAACGCGCCGACAGCCGCGCCCAGGTCTCGAAGGGAAACAGATCGAAGGCCGGCACGCCGACACGAAAAGCCCGCGGCGCGCCTTCCGGCGGCAGCGCCAGGTGATGCTGCTGCAGGCGCTGCAATGCCGCGCCTGGTGCCGGACCTTCGCTCGCCGGCGGTGGCACCCGCGCCACCCCGGCCAACTCCACCACATAGGTACCGTCCCCCACCCGCCCCTGCACGTAGCCCTCGGCATACAGCTGGTCGATTGCCCGCCCTACCGTGTTGCGCGAGATATCCAGCAAGCGGGCCAGATCGCGACTGGCCGGCAACCGCGCGCCGCCCGCCAGGCGACCATCGAGGATGCGCTCGCGCAGCGCCTGGTACAGCTGACGGGCCAGGCCCTGCTCGGGGTCGAGGCGAATACCGGACAGATCGACCGGCAAGGGCGCGGGCATAGCCATAAATTGGCTCCATAAAAGTCGATAAAAATGGATCTTCTTGCAGACCAATATCCTGCCTAGCATGGCGCCATCACACCAGAGGATCACGCATGTACCTACCCTCCGCCTTTCGCCAGGACGACCTTGGCCAGCTGCACCAGCAGATCGCCGCCTGCCGCCTGGCCACCCTGGTCAGCCAGGGTGGCAATGGCCTGCAAGCCACCCACCTGCCCCTGCTGCTGGTCGAGGAAGAAGGCGAGTTCGGCACCCTCTACGGCCACCTGGCCAAGGCCAACCCGCACTGGCGCGAGCTGGCGCTGGGTGGAGAAGTGCTGGTGATCTGCCAGGGCGCGGATGCCTACATCAGCCCCGGCTGGTATCCGAGCAAGGCCGAGCACGGCAAGGCAGTGCCGACCTGGAACTACATCGCCGTGCACGCCTACGGCCAGGCGCAGATCTTCGACGAGCCTGAGCGCCTGCTGCGCCTGGTCAGCCGCCTGAGCGACCGCCACGAAGCCGGCCGCGCGCAACCCTGGTCAGTGGACGAAGCGCCGCGCGAGTACATCGACAGCATGCTGCGCGCCATCGTCGGCTTCGCCCTGCCAATCCGCCGCCTGGAAGGCAAATGGAAACTCGGCCAGAACCGCAGCGCCGCCGACCAGCAAGGCGTGCGCCAGGCGCTGAGTAACAGCCTCGACCCGCGCGACCGCGAACTGGCCACCCGCCTTCCCCTTTGAACACAAGGACAGCAGCATGAACACACTGGAAGTACGCGCCGTCAGCAGCGCCGATCACGCCGCCTGGTTGCCGCTGTGGCAGGGCTACCAGCGCTTCTACCAGACCGAGATCGCCGCCGAGACCAGCGCACTCACCTGGCAGCGTTTTCTCGACCCGGCCGAGCCCATGCACGCCGCCCTGGCCTGGCAGGGCGATCGTGCCGTGTCCCTGGTGCACTGGATCTTCCACCGCTCCTGCTGGACCACGGGCGACTACTGCTACCTGCAGGATCTGTACGTCGACGAGAGCCTGCGCGGCGGCGGCATCGGCCGGCGGATGATCGAGCACGTCTACGCCCAGGCCCATGCCGCCGGCGCCTCACGGGTGCACTGGCTGACCCAGGAAGACAACTACAGCGGGCGCCAACTCTACGACCGCATCGCCGAGCGCTCCGGCTTTATCCAGTACCGCAAACTGTTCTGATCAGGAGTCGTCCATGCCCGTGCAAACACCTCTCGACTGGCAGCCCGTGGCGGCCCCCAACCACGCCGCCCTGGCCGGCCGCTTCATAAAACTGGAAGCGCTGGACAGCGCCCGCCACGGCGACGACCTGTGGCTAGCGCTGCAAGGCCCGGATAGCGACCCGCTGCTGTGGGACTACCTGCCCTACGGCCCGTTCGCCGAGCGCTCGGCGTTCGACAGCTGGCTGGCCGGCAACGCCGCCAGCGCCGACCCGCAGTTCTATGCCGTGATCGAGCAGGCCAGCCAGCGCTGTGTCGGCCTGCTCAGCTTCCTGCGCATCACGCCCAAGGATGGTTGTATCGAGATCGGCCACGTCGCCTTCGGCCGCGCCATGCAGCGCAGCCCCGCCTCCACCGAGGCCGTCTACCTGCTCGCCGAGCTGGCCCTGGGCACGCTCGGCTATCGGCGCCTGGAGTGGAAATGCAATGCGCTGAATGCCCGCTCGATACGCGCCGCCGAGCGTTTGGGTTTTACCTACGAGGGCACCTTTCGCCAGCACATGGTGATCAAGGGGCACAACCGTGACACCGCCTGGTTTTCCATCATCGATCGAGAGTGGCCTGCTTGCCGCAGTGCCTTTCAGCGCTGGCTGGCGGCAGGCAACTTCGATGTAGCGGGACAACAACTGCAACGCCTGGAGGCACTGCGCGCCAGCACTTCATGAGCGCACCCGTGATCCGCTGCTAGGCTAAATTCCAGGCCGGGCCTTCAGAAACGCCTGGCCAGGCCGAAGCAATCGGAACACGCAGTCATTTCCCAGGTGGTGGTCATGTTCGGACTCAACAAGCATCTCAAGGAAGAGCTGGATAAGCTGCGCGAGGAGTACGCCCGCACACGCCAGATCAAGGAGTCTCTCTGCGAGGAAATGCTGGTTCTGGACCTCGACGCCAAGGGCCATATCGTCGACGTGAACAGTCTGTTCCTGGCCGAAATGGGCTACCGCCGTGAACAGCTGATCGGCCGCGATGTGCGCAGCCTGATCCCCGATTCGTTCAAGCGCGACCCCAATTTCAAACCCTTGATGCAAGCCCTGGAACAAGGCCGGCACATCAGCGGCGCATTCCACCTCAACCGAGCCAATGGCGAAGACGCCTGGCTGCGCACCATCTGGCAGCCCTCTCACGATAGCCGCAAGCAACTTACCGGCTTTACCGTGTGCTCCAAGGATCTGACCCGTACCATCGAAACCGCCAAGGAACACCAGGGCCTGATCAATGCCCTGCTGCGCTCGACCGCCGTCATCGAATTCAACCTCTCTGGCGAGGTGCTGACTGCCAACGAGCGTTTTCTGGATGGAATGGGCTACCGCCTGGAACAGATCCAGGGCAAGCATCACCGCATGTTCTGCGAACCGGAAGAGAGCAACTCCCAGGCCTACCGTGACTTCTGGGCCAAGCTCAATCGTGGCGAGTTCGTCAGCGGCCGTTTCAAGCGCGTCGACAGCCACGGCCGCGTGGTCTGGCTGGAAGCTTCCTACAACCCGGTGCACGACGCGCACAATCAGCTCTACAAGGTGGTCAAGTTCGCCACGGTGATCACCGATCAGGTCAACCGGGAAGAAGCCGTCGCCGAGGCTGCGACCATCGCCTACAGCACGTCCCAGCAAACCGACGCCACCGCACAGAAAGGCACGGCAGTGGTCAGCCAGACCGTCGAGGTGATGCGCCAGATCACCCAGCAGATGCAGGAAGCCGCCAGCGGAATCGAGGCTCTGGACAAGCAGTCGCAGCTGATCACCTCAATCATCAAGACCATCAGCGGCATTGCCGACCAGACCAACCTGCTGGCTCTTAACGCGGCCATCGAGGCGGCACGCGCCGGCGAACAGGGACGCGGCTTCGCCGTGGTGGCCGATGAAGTGCGCAGCCTGGCCGCGCGTACCAGCCAGGCGGCCAAGGAAATCGTCGACGTGGTGCAACAGAACCAGGCCCTGGCCCAGACCGCAGTGGAAAGCATGGCCAGCAGCCGCCAGCAGGCCGAACAGGGCCTGAGCCTGGCCAATGAGGCCGGCGCGGTGATCGTCGAAATTCAGGATGGCGCCCAGCGCGTGGTCGATGCCGTGGGGCAGTTTGCCAACCAGCTGAAAGGCTAATTTCACCTCTCCGCCCGCAACGCCGAGCCCTACTGGTTCGAGCGCTCGATACCCCGGCTATGCAGGAAGCGGCTGAACAGCTCGGCCTGCGAGGCCACGCCTAGCTTGCGGTACAGATGGCGGCGATGGATTTTCACCGTCTCCGGGCTGATGCCCAGTTGCCGGGCAATCGCCTTGCCGGCGAAGCCGCGCAGAATCAATTGAGCCACCTGCTGCTCACGCGGGCTCAGCGCCTCGCTGCCCTCCAGGTCACCCAGCAACTCCGGCGCGGCGCCCTGTTCCCGGGCCAGATTGAGCGGGCCCAGGCCCTCGACGAGAAAAGCCGTCAGCAGCGGTTGCAGGATTTCCAACTGGGCGCGCAGGCGACGCGGCCCGGGCCCCTCATAACAGCCCATCGACAGCACCAGCACGGCATCCGGCAGGTTGCAGCAGAGCATGAACTCGTCATGCAGGGCGATGCCCTTGTAGTAGTGGCGGTAGTAGTCGGACTGACGAAAGCCCTCGGGCATGATCTCGCTCAGCGACGCCAGGCCCTCGCGCGGCCCGCGGCTAGCATGGTGGTAGAGCGGATCGAGCAGGTACATGCCACTCAGATAAGGGTCGAGCACCTGAGTGCGGCGCGTGTCGGCCAGGTTGTCGAGCAGGCAGCTCGGCGGACAGCCGGGGCGGAACAGGAACAGCGCGTAGGCGACACCGGGAAACAGGGCCCGCAAGGCGGGGTCGAGCACTTCGAGCAAACGCCCCTGGCGCACGGCGGCGACCAGGGGCGCAAGCGGGGACAGATCGGGTAGCGGACTCATCATGCGATGAGCATGTCAGCCCGCCTTGATCGCGTCCAGATGTGGCACCAGCGAGTCGATCAAGGCTTTCTGGTGCGGCTGCAGATCCTGACCGCCCCAGCGCTGCAGATCCTCCAGCACTGGATCACGCACCTCGGTGCTGATGCCCGACAGGGTTTCCAGCACGGCCTGAGCGCAGAACGGCACATAGCCTTCCGAGTAACCCCCTTCGTGGGTCATCACCAGACGCCCGCCGCACAGACGGTCGGCCGCCGCCAGCAGTTGGCCGGTCATCCAGGCATAGTCGGCGCTGCTCAACAGCATGGTGCCCAGCGGGTCGAAGGCCGCGGCATCGAAACCACAGGCGACCACAATCAGCTCCGGCTGGAAGCGCTCCAGCGCCGGCAGCACCAGGCGCTCGAACACCTCACGGTAAGCGCCACCACCGCAGCCCGGCGGCAGCGGCACGTTGAGGTTGTAGCCCAGGCCAGCACCTTCACCGCGATCGCTCGCATCGCCGGAATCGACCGGGTAGTTGTTGGCGTGGTGCAGGGAGATGGTCAGCACTTCGCCGTTGTCGTAGAACGCCTGCTCGGTGCCGTTGCCGTGGTGCACGTCCCAGTCGACCACCGCGACGCGGCGCACCAGGCCTTCGGCGCGGGCCGTTTCGATCGCCACCGGGATATTGCCGATCAGGCAGAAGCCACGGCCACGGTCACGCTCGGCGTGGTGGCTCGGCGGACGGGTCAGCGCGTAGGCGTTGTCGGCCTCGCCCTTGAGTACCGCGCGCACCGCGTCGATGGCCAGGCCGGCCGAATGACAGGCGATCTGGTAGGCATCCTGGCGGAACGGCGCGCATTCGCCGCCATCGCCAAAGCCCTTGGCGCTCTCGGCTTCCAGCCAGTCGAGGTAGCGCGTGGTGTGGAAGCGCTCCAGGTCTTCGCGCCGTGCCGGCGTGCTGCGCGGTTGCTGCAGCTGCTCCAGCAGGCCGCTGACGTCCAGCAGGTTGCGAATACGGCGCTTGGTTTCCGGGTGCTCGGCGGCCGGCAGCGGCTGGATGAAACCACCCGGTTTGTCGAACGGGCCGCTGGGGCCCGGATCGTGCCAGAAGCAGATTTCCTTGCTGAAAAACGCGGTACGACGCATACGAACTCCTTAGGCGAGAACGACGAACAGAATGGTGCTCAGCGCAGCAGCGATCAGCACATAGGGCAATTGAGTCAGGGCATGTTCCAGCGGCGTGCAGCCACTGCCTTTGGCCGACAGTACGGTAGCGTCGCCATAGAAGCAGGCGTGGCTACCGAAGGCACCGGCCGACACCACGGCACCGATGGTCAGCGGCAGGCTGGCATCCAGCGCGGCGGCCAGCGGCAGCACGATGGGGAACGCCACGGCAAACGTGCCCCAGAACGAGCCGGTGCTGAAGGTGATCAGGCTCAGGGTGATGAAGGTGACGGCCGGCAGCCAGTTGCCGGTCATCAGCGGCTTCAGCGAATCGATCACATAGGGCGTCAGGCCGAGCTTGTCGTTGATGTCCTGCAGCACAAAGGAAGTCACCACGATACCCAGGGGCATCAGCATGCTCTGGAAGCCCTTCTGCACCGACTCGAAGATTTCGTGCAGGGTCGCCAGACGCTGCGCGGCGTACAGCAGGATGGTCAGCAGCAGCGCGCAGACGGTGCCCTTGAAGGCATCGACATCGAAATACAGGGTGAAGCCGATCAGCGCCGCCAGGGGCAGGAGGAAGTTGATCAGACGCGGACGCGCCTGAGTGGACGGCTGATCCAGGTCGCTGTCCTCGATCACGGCCGTGCCATCGAGAGTACGCTGTTCGGCCTTGCGCATCGGGCCCAGTGGCGGAATCAGCCCCGAGCCCACCAGCGGCACCAGCAGCAGCGCGATCCAGGCATAGAACATATAAGGCACGGCCTGCAGATACAGGCTCAGACCTTCACCCTGGGCGGCGACACCGTTACCTTCGAGCAGGCCGGCGCTGTAGATCGCCCAGGTCGACATCGGTACCAGCACGCACATGGGCGCGGCGGTGGAGTCCACCACGTAGGCCAGCATCGGCCGGGAGATCTTGAAGCGGTCGCACAGTTTGCGCATCGAGGCGCTGACGGCCAGGGCGTTGAGGTAATCGTCGATGAAGATCACCAGGCCCAGCGCCCAGGCGCTGAGCAGCGTGCCACGCCGGCCCTTGACCCTGGAGCCGAGCCACTCGCTGAACGCCTGGGTGGCGCCGGACAAGCCAAGCAAGGCGATCAGGCTGCCTAGGAAACCGCACACCAGGATGATCCAGCCGATGGTGGGGTTGCCCATCACCTTCAGACCGCTGTCGGCGAAGGCGATGAGAAAACCCGGGCCATCGAGCATCAGGTAGCCGAACAGGCAACCGCCGACCAGGGCTTCGAGAGTGCGATGCAGGCTCAACGCCAGAATCAGTACCGCCAGCGTAGGCAACAGGCTGATCCAACCCAGATGCGGAGCATCACCGCGCTCCACCGGCCCCATCCAGAGGGCAAACACCACCGCCAGTGCCAGCAGGCCCCAGCCGATGAGCGTGCGGGAATGTGTGGGCGGCGCCGATGCGCCCTGCTCTGCCAGATCGGCCATGAGTCAGTACCTTCTAATTGTGATTATCGTTGGACCCCGGAGCGTACGGGCAAGCGCCAGGCCGACCAATAACCCTTGAGGGTTAGCCGGCAGCGACCACACTGCTTTCTATCGTGTCGCCAGGCTGTTCAAGTACACGACTCGCCGCTAGAATTGCGCACTTTTTGATCAGAGGCGCCCCCAGCGCCCGTTTGAGGTTAGCCGCCGATGTCCACCGCCACACCGAAAGTCGGATTCGTTTCCCTGGGTTGCCCGAAGGCGACCGTCGACTCCGAACGCATCCTCACCCAGCTGCGCATGGAGGGCTACGAGATCGTGCCCACCTACGAGGACGCCGACGTAGTGGTGGTCAACACCTGCGGCTTCATCGACAGCGCCAAGGCCGAATCGCTGGACACCATCGGCGAAGCCATCGCCGAGAACGGCAAGGTCATCGTCACCGGCTGCATGGGCGTTTCCGAGAACGCCATCCGCGACGTGCATCCGAGCGTGCTGGCCGTCACCGGCCCACAGCAGTACGAACAGGTGGTCAACGCGGTACACGAGGTGATCCCGCCCAAGGCCGACCACAACCCCTATGTCGACCTGGTACCGCCGCAGGGCATCAAGCTGACCCCGCGCCACTACGCCTACCTGAAGATTTCCGAAGGCTGCAACCACAGCTGCGCCTTCTGCATCATCCCGTCGATGCGCGGCAAGCTGGTCAGCCGCCCGGTCGGCGACGTGCTGTCCGAGGCCCAGCGCCTGGTCAAGGCCGGCGTCAAGGAAATCCTGGTGATCAGCCAGGACACCAGCGCCTATGGTGTCGACCTCAAGTACAAGACCGACTTCTGGGAAGGCCAGCCGGTCAAGACGCGCATGAAGGAGCTGTGCGAAGCGCTCTCCAGCATGGGCGTGTGGGTACGCCTGCACTACGTCTACCCGTACCCGAACGTGGACGACGTGATCCCGCTGATGGCCGCCGGCAAGCTGCTGCCGTACCTGGACATCCCCTTCCAGCACGCCAGCCCGAAAGTGCTCAAGGCCATGAAGCGTCCGGCCTTCGAGGACAAGACCCTGGCCCGCATCAAGGCCTGGCGCGAGATCTGCCCGGAGCTGACCATCCGCTCCACCTTCATCGTCGGCTTCCCCGGCGAAACCGAAGAAGACTTCCAGTACCTGCTCGATTGGCTGACCGAAGCCCAGCTCGACCGCGTTGGCTGCTTCCAGTACAGCCCGGTCGATGGCGCCCCGGCCAACGACCTGAACCTGGAGCCGGTGCCGGACGATGTGAAGCAGGATCGTTGGGATCGTTTCATGGCCCATCAACAGGCCATCAGCGCCGCACGCCTGCAGCGCAAAGTCGGCACCGAAATCGAAGTACTGATCGACGAAGTCGACCACGAAGGCGCCGTCGCCCGTTCCTGGGCCGACGCCCCGGAGATCGACGGCAGTGTGTTCATCGACTCGACCACCGTGAAGCCGGGCGACAAGGTGCGTGTACGTATCGTCGACGCCGACGAATACGACCTCTGGGCCGAACTGGTCTAAGCGCCGCTATATAAAGAAGCCCCGCAATCGCGGGGCTTCTTGTTCAAGGGCTATCCCTGCTCAATCTGTAGG
>JAYQUJ010000035.1:0-38262 GCA_038147895.1 Pseudomonas sp. | reverse complement strand
AACAAGCGACTCCCCGTTAGGAAGAACGATTGCCTCTCTCTGGGTTCGCTAGTAGCCAGACAGGCTCATGCTGATAGCACACGAATGACATGCTTCGGGTCTTTGTAGATAGCCCGGAGCAGCGCTTTTGCGGGGCCGGTAGGTTCACGGCGGCCCTTTTCCCAGTTGCGCAGCGTACCGAGCTGAAAACCAATTATCGCGGCGTTGGGTAAGACCAGTGGCCTTGCGGATTTCCTTGAACTCCAGGCATCCACGGTGAACTCCCGCGAGGGCTGACGCTTGGTGAAACTTCACCCGCGCCAGATCCCCCGACAAGGCATATCGCCATCACTCATACGTGATGCGCATCACATTTTCACCCAAGGAAATGTATCGACCCTGTCACAAAACTTGGTAGGCTCAGCGCGCCCATCAACCTCGGAGCTTTGCCATGAAGGAACAACGGAAGTTTCTCGCACTGCGCTCGCACATCGAAGACCTGCTCAAGAACGGAGCCGAAATCATCAGCCGCACGCCATTCACCCTGCGCATCAACGGCCGCCAGTTCTGGGTTCAGCACGGCATGCTGATTGGTCACTCAGCCGTAGCCTGATTCGTCTTCGATAGAACAAGGCCCGCTGCCTGCACTGCGGGCCTTTTCATATCTGCTGTTTGTCGCCTCACGCTTGCCCGGAAGCCCAGGATCGCGCACCCTTTAACTGTATAAATAGACAGTTATCGTATCCATGCTCTCGCCCCTCGACGTCAGCCTCTATTACCTCGTCAATTTCCGCACTGCCCTGGTCTGGGTCGCCGAGCGCTATGCCGATTTGCTGGACGCCCGCGAACAAGCCTTTATCGACGAATTCCTGGCCCTGCCCACCAACGCTCAAGCGTTATTGGTACGCCTGCTGATGCGCAAGGGCCCGCACTTTCGGGCCAGCAAGCTGAGCTATGCGGAGATCGGCGACATTGGTAGTGCCGCCACACCACTCTTGGATCTGCACTGGCTCAGCATCAGTGCCGAAATCAGCCTGGACGAGCTATTCGCCCTGCTGCGCAGGGATGAGCTACTGGCCTGCCTGAAGGAAACTCAGGCCATGCGCAGCCGCACGAAAAGCGAATGGCTGGACGTGCTGCGCCCACAGTATCCGCAGGCGCAGCCTCTGGATCGCTGGAGCCCCGGGCTCGACTGCATCTACAGCCTCACCATCACGCCACTGTGCGATCGTTTACGCCTGTTGTTCTTCGGCAACCTGGCGCAGGATTGGTCGGAGTTCGTCCTCGCCGAACTGGGCATCTATCGCTATGAAAATGTCTCGATCGGTGCGGATTCACGAGGTTTTCGCAGCCGCCGGGACATCGACGACTACCTGCACCTGCGCGATTGCCGCGAGCGCCATGAAGCCGGTCTGAGCGTTGCCGAAGTGCTGGATGCGCTGGGCGACTTCAGCAGTGACAACCCGCACCTGACCACCCGCCACGCCAAGCTGCAGTTCCAGCTTGGCCAGCAACTCGAACGTGAAGGCGAGCTGGCCGCGGCCGCATTGCTATACGGCACCAGCGCGCATGGTGAAGCACGCCAACGCCAGGTGCGCGTGCTGGAAAAACTCGGCGACTATCAAACAGCTCACACGCTTGCCTGTGCTGCCCTGGCATCGCCACGCAGCGCTGCCGAAAGCCAGGCGCTGGAGCGCGCCCTGCCACGCCTGTGCCGCCAGCTCGGGCTGGAAAAACCACGGCGCAGCCCGGCACTGACACCTCAGACGTTCGAGCTGGAACTGCCGCAGCCTTTTGACTTGAGCGTGGAATGGGCTGTGCAGCAGCACCTTCACACAGAGCAGGCGCCGGTTTTCTACGTGGAAAACACCCTGGTCTGTGGCCTGTTCGGCCTTCTGTGCTGGGAGGCGATCTTTGCCCCTCTGCCCGGTGCCTTTTTTCATCCCTTCCAGCTCGGCCCGGCGGATCTGCATGCCGCCGACTTTCGCCACCGCCGCCAGGCACTTTTCACCGCCGCCCTGCACAGCCTGGATGACGGCAGCTATGCGCCGCGTATCCGCGCCATCTACGAGGCCAAGTACGGCACCCTCTCGCCCTTTGTGCACTGGGAGGTGCTGACGCCCGAACTGCTGGACACCGCCCTGCTCTGCCTGCCCGCAGCACACCTGCGCGCCTGGTTCGAGCGTCTGCTCGACGATATCCGCGCCAACCGCGCCGGCATGCCCGACCTGATCCAGTTCTGGCCGGACGAGCAGCGCTACCGGATGATCGAAGTGAAAGGCCCCGGTGACCGCCTGCAGGACAACCAGAAGCGCTGGCTGGCCTTCTGCGCCGAGCACTCAATGCCGGTCGAAGTCTGCTATGTGCGCTGGAGCGAGGCACTATGAGCTACGCCGTCGCCGTGCGCGCGCTATGCGAGTTCACCGCCAAGCAGGGTGACCTCGACCTGCGCTTCACCCCCGCGCCGACTGCTGCCGAAGGCATGGCCGGGCACAGCACGGTGGTCAGCCGCCGCGGTGCCGGCTATATCGCCGAACTGGCGCTGAGCGGCGACTATCCGGGCCTGCGGGTGGGCGGCCGCGCCGACGGCTACGACCCGGCGCAAAACCTGCTGGAGGAGATCAAGACCCATCGCGGCGACGTGGCACGTATTCCGCAGAATCACCGCCTGCTGCACTGGGCCCAGGCCAAGGTCTATGGCTGGCTGCTGTGCGCTATGCAGGACCTGCCGGAGATCGACCTGGCGGTGGTGTATTTCAACGTGATTTCGCAGAAGGAAACGGTGTTTCGCGAATCCTTCAGCGCCGCAGAGCTGCGGGTATTTTTCGAGCAGCAATGCGCCCGCTTCGTCGCCTGGGCCGAGCAGGAAAGCGCTCATCGGGATGAGCGCGATGCCAGCCTGGAGCGCCTGCGCTTCCCCTATCCCAGCTTTCGCCAGGGCCAGCGCCAGCTCGCCGAGGCCGTGTACCGCGCCGCCCGCGATGGCCGCGACCTACTGGCCCAGGCCACCACTGGCATCGGCAAAACCCTGGCCACCCTGTTCCCCCAGCTCAAGGCATTCCCTGGCCAGCAGCTGGATCGCCTGTTCTTCCTCACCGCCAAGACCCCAGGCCGGCGCCTGGCCCTGGAGGCGCTGGCCAACCTGCGCGCGCAGGAAAGCGACATGCCGTTGCGGGTGCTGGAGCATGTCGCCCGCGACAAGGCTTGCGAGCACCCGGACAAGGTCTGTCACGGCGAATCCTGCCCGCTGGCCAAGGGCTTTTATGACCGGCTGCCCGCCGCCCGTAGCGCTGCGTTGCAACAACGCTGGCTGACCCACGAAGTGCTGCGTGAAATCGCCCTGGCTCATCAGGTCTGCCCCTATTACCTGAGCCAGGAGCTGTGCCGTTGGAGCGACGTGGTGGTGGGCGACTACAACTACTACTTCGACATCAACGCCCTGCTGCACGGCCTGACCCAGCTCAACGGCTGGCGTGTCACCCTGCTGGTGGACGAAGCGCACAACCTGATCGACCGGGCCCGCGGCATGTACAGCGCGGAACTGGATCAGGCCGAGTTCAATGCCATGCGCAAGCTCGCCCCGGCCAAACTCAAGCCGGCACTGGAACGGGTCAGTCGCCATTGGTATCAGCTGCACCGCGATCAGGAAGAGCCTTACCTGATTCAGCCGGCCTTGCCGGATCTGTTCATCGTCGCCCTGCAGAAAGCCGTGGGCGCGATTACCGACCACCTCACCGACCAGCCCGAAGGCAACCAGGCCGCACTGCTGCACTTCTACCTCGCCGCCATGCTGTTCTGTCGGCTGGCCGAGGCCTACGGCCCGCACTCGCTGTTCGACATCAGCCTGCACCAGCCCATCGGCCCGCATGGCCTGTCGACCCTGTGCCTGCGCAACATAGTGCCGGCCCCCTTTCTCGCCCCACGCTTCGCCGCCGCCCATAGTTGCACGCTGTTTTCCGCCACCCTCAGCCCCGGCCACTACCATGCCGACCTGCTGGGCCTGGCCCAGGGCACACAATGGCTGGAGGTGGAGTCACCATTCCGCGCAGAGCAGTTGCAGGTGCACGCCATGCGCAACCTGTCTACCCGCTACCAGCATCGCGAGGCCAGTCTGGCGCCCATCACTCGCCTCATGGCCCGCCAGTTCCGCGAGCAACCCGGCAACTACCTGGCCTTCTTCAGCAGCTACGCCTATCTGCAGCAGGCGCTGGAGCACCTGCAGGCCGAGCACCCGGACATTCCGCTGTGGGCGCAGTCGCGCAGCATGGACGAAGACGAACGCCAGGCCTTTCTCGAACGCTTCAGCACCGGTTCGCGGGGCATCGGCTTCGCCGTGCTCGGCGGTGCCTTCGGCGAGGGCATTGACCTGCCAGGAAAGAGACTGATAGGCGCCTTTATCGCCACCCTTGGCCTGCCGCAGGTCAACCCGGTCAACGAGGAAGTGAAAGCGCGCATGCAGCAGATGTTCGGCAATGGCTATGACTACGCCTACCTGTTCCCCGGCCTGCAGAAGGCGGTGCAGGCCGCAGGGCGCGTGATCCGCACTACCTCGGACAGCGGCGTGGTCTATCTGCTGGACGACCGCTTCACCCGCCGCGACGTGCACCAGCTGCTGCCAAGCTGGTGGCGAGTCGAACACAGCCTGCACCAGCCGGGCTGAACCAGGCGTTACACACTTTGCAACCACCCGGCACTTGAGGCGGCCTGGATATTCCTTATCCTGCGCCCCGTGACGCCGGGCCCCTCTGACGGTTTGCAGCCGCCATGTCGGAGTCATAGTTGGTACAACTACGACTGAAAGGAGGGGCTCATGACTGCCCTAGATTCGTTCCTCTTCGCCGACTTCCTCGGCACCGCCACCTGGCTGTGGCTGACCTTCTTCGCCCTGGTTGCCGCTCTGCTGGCCTTCGACCTCGGCATCCTGCACCGCGACAACCGCGAAATCGGCGTCAAGGAAAGCCTGCTACTGTCGGCCGGCTACATCTCCATGGGCCTGCTGTTCGCCGTCTGGGTGTTCTTCCAGAAAGGCGGCGACGCCAGCATGGATTACCTCACCGGCTTCCTCATCGAGAAGTCGCTGTCGATGGACAACGTGTTCGTCATGGCGCTGATCTTCAGTTTCCTGGCCATCCCGCGGCAGTACCAGCACAAGGTACTGTTCTGGGGAATCATGGGCGTGATTGTGCTGCGCGCCATCATGATCGGCCTGGGCGCCGCACTGATCAGCGAGTTCGACTGGATCCTCTACGTGTTCGGCGCCTTCCTGCTGCTGACCGGCGTGAAGATGCTGTTCTCCAAGGTCGACGACGAGCCGGACCTGGCCAACAACCGCTTCGTCAACTGGCTGCGTAACCACCTGCCGGTGACCGAGCGCCTGCACGAGCAGAAATTCTTCGTCCGTCAGGAAGACGCCAGCGGCAAGCTCAAGCTGTGGATCACCCCGCTGTTCCTGGCCCTGATCCTGATCGAGCTGGCTGACCTGGTATTCGCCGTGGACAGCGTGCCGGCGATCTTCGCCATTACCCAGGACCCGTTCATCGTCTACACCTCGAACATCTTCGCCATCCTCGGCCTGCGCGCCCTGTATTTCGCCCTGGCCGCGATGATCCACCGCTTCGCCTACCTCAAGTACGCCCTGGCCCTAGTGCTGGTGTTCATCGGCGGCAAGATCTTCCTGCACGGCATCATCGGCAAGGTGCCGGCGGTGATCTCGCTCAGCGTGACAGTGGGCCTGCTGGCCGGTGGCGTGCTGCTGTCGCTGTACAAGACCCGCAATCAACCCACCCACAAACTCGAATCCTGATCGGAGGCCTATCCATGAACCGTTATCAACCGTTGCTGCTGGGCCTCGGCCTGCTCGCCCTGGCCGGCTGCGACAGCGCCGAACAGGCCGCCTCCAGCTTCGCCGAGAAGGTCGAACAGGCCGCCGTCGATCAGGTTAAAGAGAGCCTGGGCGAAACCGTCAAGGAGTTCGATAAACAGGTCGAGCAACTCAACGACAAGGTCGATCAGGCTCAGGAAGGCACCCGCAAATGGCTGGATCAGGCCCAGCCGAAGTCCGAGCAAGAACAGCCGCAGCAGGAAGCCGAAAAACAGAAGGACATGATCGAGACCTGATCAGGCGCCGAAACGACTGAGCAGGGCCCTGCCCTGCGGCCACTCCCCCAGACCGCTGGCGGCATTCAGGTGCCCCAGCGGGCCGAATTCCAGCAGCTCGGCAGCCCAGGCCCGCGCCATGTCGCGGGCCTTTTCTATTGAGGCATAGGGATCGTCGCTGCTGGCCAGCACCAGCGCCGGAAATGGCAAGGGCGCGCGCGCCGGCAGAAAGCCCTGCGCCTGCTGCGCGGGAAAAGCCGCACCTTGCGGATCGGGCGGCGCCACCAGCAGCGCGCCAGCGATGCCCACAGCCAGCTCCGACTGCGCCGCCCACTGCGCCACAACCAGGCAACCCAGGCTGTGCGCCACCAACACCGCTCCCGCGCCCAGCTCGGTGACCTCGCGCTCCAACGCCACCAGCCAATCGCCGGCCTGCACCTGCTCCCAGTCCGCCACCCGCAACCGTCGCCAGCCAGGCTCGGCTTGTTGCCACAGGCTCTGCCAGTGTTGCGGGCCGGAATTGCCGATGCCGGGAACGATCAGGACGGGACACTGCATGGCTGCACCTCTGCGAGGAAATGGAATGCACAGGCTAAGCCATGGCCCAGCAAGCCCCCAGGCAGAAGCCGATGAAATCCTGCTAGATTGCCGTTCTATCCCAGTAATTTCGGCCACTCTACAAATGAATCAAAAGCCACCAGAGCTGGACCGTCTCGACTGGCGCATCCTCGAAACCCTGCAGGAGGAGGCGCGCATCAGCAACACCGAGCTGGGCAAGCGCATCGGCCTGTCGCAACCGGCGGTCACCGCGCGTATCCGCCGCCTGGAGGACCAGGGAGTGATCGAGGGCTACTCGGCGCGGGTCAACGCACGCCTGCTCGGGCGCAACATCCGCGCGCTGATCCGCTTACGCACCAGCCACGCGCAGATTTCCGCTTGCCTGCAGACCTTCGACGAACTGCCGGAGGTGATCGAGGCCATGCGCGTGACCGGCGAAGACTGCTTCGTGGTGCGCGTGGTGGTGGCGCAGATGGAGCGCCTGGAAGCGATCATCGATCACCTGGCCGCTTTCGGCCCGGTCACCACCTCCATCGTCCTGGCCAACTATCCGGCCAAGCCACTGCGCGCCGAGAGCTGATCAGCCAAACGCTGCCTGCAAAAGCTGCGGCAGCAACACGCCGGCCGCGCCCTGCAACGCATGTTCGCGAGCGCCACTGCAAACCACTGGCTGCGGGTTGATATGTACGACAGTGGCGCCAGCCTGCGCGGCGGTCTGCGGCACCTGCGCAGCCGGGTAGACCTGCCCGGAAGTGCCGATGGACAGCAGCAGGTCGCACTGCTCCGCCGCGTCGAAGGCCTGCTGCAGCGCCGCCTGCGGTAACGACTCACCGAACCACACCACACCAGGCCGCACCGGCCCGGCACAGCTGGCGCAACGCGGCGGGGCCAGGCGTCGGCCCTCCTCAGGCTCGTCCAGCTCAAGGCTCAATCCGGCATAGGGTGAAGCGCAGTCGAAACAACGCGGCGCATGCAGGCTGCCGTGCAGGTGAATCACCTGGTTACTTCCGGCGCGCTCATGCAGGTCATCGACGTTCTGCGTCACCAGGGTCAGGCGAGGGACCAGCTTCGCCAACTCGGCGATGGCTAAATGTGCCGGGTTGGGCGCGGCGCGCAGCACGCGCTGGCGACGCCACTCATACCAGCCCCAGACCAGCTCAGGATCCGCCGCGAATGCTTCGGGTGTGGCCAGGCGCGCCGCATCGAAACGCGCCCACAGGCCGGTCAGGGCATCGCGAAAGGTGGGAATGCCGCTCTCGGCGGACACACCGGCGCCGGTAAAGACCAGCAGATGGCGACAATTGCGCAAACGTTCGGCGGGCGACACAGACACCTCGGTGCAGTCAGTTCGCCCTACAGCCTATCAGCTGGCCAGCGCGGTATGGCACAGGCTGTAGTGGCCATTTCTGTCGCGCACCACCACATGACACTGGCCGAGCCGGGCCAGCACCTGGCGAATGGTGAGGATGGAAATGTCTTCGCCGGCCTGGCACAACTGTTCACGCAGCTCATGGGCACTCAGCGCCTGTTCGCTGCAGTCCAACACTTCGAGGATCTTCAAACGCGCCAGGCTGATCTTCAATCCCGCGTCGTGCAGTATGGCCTTGAGGCGAAGGCGTTCATCACTGTTCATGTCACCGTTCCCTGTGCGTGTATGTACGCTTCTTGTTGGTTTGGAGCACCGGCCCTCTGGCGGCTCTCTATTAAACAAGACGAACGAGTACGGAAAAACCTGCAGGTTATTTACAAAAAAATTTTCATTCGCAGCCATGCACCGCTCTGTGCTATTTCAGGGTAGATTCGGCCGCACTGCCTGGCAGTGATGCAAGTAGCCAGATGACACAAAAGCTGCGCATCGTCGAAGTACCATTAGCAAGGGGTTGGCGAACTTGTCGCCAAAAGAGACAAGCCCGCTGGGGATCGTAATGAAAAGGCTTGTACTACTGACCGTCGTGCTGACGCTGGTCACAGGTTGCTCCGCAACCGCTCAGACATATGAAAAGAAAGGCCGTAAAGGGCTGAACATCAACTGCTCCGGGCTGACCTCCAGCTGGGAGAGCTGTGAAGAAAAAGCCGCTCGCGCCTGCGGCCAGAAAGGTTACAAGGTGCTGGCCAGGGCCGGCGATGATGGCGAGGACGATCCTGCAGACTTCCTCTTCGGTCTCAATCCGGCCGGTTTCTCCAGCCGCAGTCTGGTCGTGATCTGCCGCTGACAGATAGCCGCCTGCAGAGAAACGCTGCCATGCTGCGACGCTGCCTTCGGCGAGCCTCAAGCAGCGCCGGCTAATCGCCACAGGGAATTTGTCCCTATAAAAAACAGGGTCTAATCTCCAGATGCTCGCATTCTGGAGATTGCCGGCATGTCCGACCATGTGCCCAAGGCCAAGGAAACCAGGCTGTTTCTGTTCCTGGTGATCTGCCTGTTCCCCATCCTCTCGGTCGCCATCGTCGGCGGCTACGGCTTCGTCATCTGGTTCCTGCAAATCCTCACCGGCCCGCCCGGGCCACCCGCCTGAGCCGCAGGAGCCTCGTTCATGCAAGCGACCCTGCATATCGCCAGCCTGCTGGTACACGCTCGCCCGCACCTGCTCGCCAGCCTGAAAGACAACCTTCGCCTGCTGCCGGGCCTGGAACTGCACCAGGAAAGCCCGCAGGGCAAGCTGGTGGTGGTGCTCGAAGCCGATAGCGAAAGCCAGATCCTCACCCGCCTGGAGCAGATCAACAGCCTGCCTGGCGTGCTCAACGCCGCCCTCGTCTACCACGAGATGCTCGGTGCAGAAGGAGATGCCTGATGAAACTGACTCGCCGTGAGTTCGCCAAGGCCCAGGCCGCCGCCATTGCCGCGGCGGCGGCAGGGCTGCCGATCGTGACCAGCGCCAGCAACCTGGTCACCGACGCGGACATGACCACTCTGGACTGGAACAAGGCGCCCTGCCGCTTCTGCGGTACCGGCTGCAGCGTGATGGTGGCGACCAGGGACAACCAGGTGGTGGCCACTCATGGCGACGTCAAGGCCGAGGTCAATCGCGGGCTGAACTGCGTCAAGGGCTACTTCCTGTCGAAGATCATGTATGGCGTCGACCGCCTGACCCAGCCGCTGCTGCGCATGAAAAACGGCCAGTACGACAAGCAGGGCGAGTTCCAGCCGGTCACTTGGGAACAGGCCTTCGACATCATGGAGGAGAAACTCAAGGCCACGCTCAAGGCCAACGGCCCGGAGTCGGTCGGCATGTTCGGCTCAGGGCAATGGACGGTGTGGGAAGGCTACGCCGCCAACAAACTGATGAAGGCCGGGCTGCGCAGCAACAACATCGACCCCAACGCCCGCCACTGCATGGCCTCGGCAGTGATGGGCTTCATGCGCACCTTCGGCATGGATGAGCCGATGGGCTGCTACGACGACATCGAGGCCACCGACGCCTTTGTGCTGTGGGGCTCGAACATGGCGGAGATGCACCCGATCCTGTGGAGCCGGGTCACCGACCGGCGTCTGAGCTACCCCCACGTCAAGGTCGCCGTGCTGTCCACCTTCGAGCACCGCAGCTTCGACCTGGCGGACATCCCGATGATCTTCACGCCACAGACCGACCTGCTGATCCTCAACTACATCGCCAACCACATCATCGAATCGGGCGCGGTCAACCAGGACTTCGTCAACAAGCACACCCGCTTCGCCCAGGGCGCCGACGATATCGGCTACGGCCTGCGTCCGGACGACCCACGCGAGCAGAAGGCCAAGAACGCCGACAAGGCCAATACCTGGAGTGACATCTCCTTCGAGCAGTTCGCCGCCTTCGTCAAACCCTACACCCTGGAACGTGCCGCCAAGGAATCCGGCGTACCGGCAGAGCGCCTCAAGGCCCTGGCCGAGCTATACGCCGACCCGAAGCGCAAGGTGGTGTCGTTCTGGACCATGGGCTTCAACCAGCACACCCGCGGTGTGTGGGCCAACAACCTGATCTACAACATCCACCTGCTCACCGGGAAGATCAGCGAGCCGGGCAACAGCCCCTTCTCGCTGACCGGCCAGCCCTCGGCCTGCGGCACCGCCCGCGAGGTGGGCACCTTCGCCCATCGCCTGCCGGCCGACCTGGTGGTGACCAACCCGAAACACCGCGCCACCGCCGAGAAGATCTGGAAGCTGCCCGCCGGCACCATCCAGGAAAAGGTCGGCTTCCACGCCGTGTTGCAGAGCCGCATGCTCAAGGACGGCGTGCTGCGCTTCTACTGGACCCAGGCCAGCAACAACATGCAGGCCGGCCCCAACATCATGCAGGAGGTGCTGCCCGGCTGGCGTAACCCGGACACCTTCGTGGTGGTATCGGACGTCTACCCCACCGTCTCGGCCCAGGCCGCCGACCTGATCCTGCCCAGCGCCATGTGGGTGGAGAAGGAAGGCGCCTACGGCAATGCCGAGCGGCGTACCCAGTTCTGGCACCAGCTGGTCAAGGCACCAGGGCAGGCCAAGTCCGACCTGTGGCAACTGGTGGAGTTTTCCAAACGCCTGAGCACCGACGATGCCTGGCCGGCAGAGCTGCTGGCCAAGGCGCCGCAGTACAAGGGCAAGAGTCTGTACGAGGTGCTGTTTCGCAACGGCAATGTCGACCAGTTCCCCAGCAGCGAACTGGCCAAGGGCTATGCCAATGACGAAGTCGAGGCCTTTGGCTTCTACCTGCAAAAAGGTCTGTTCGAGGAATACGCCGCCTTCGGCCGTGGTCACGGCCATGACCTGGCGCCCTTCGAGGCCTACCACGAGGCCCACGGCCTGCGCTGGCCAGTGGTCGAAGGCAAGGAAACCCGCTGGCGCTACCGCGAGGGCCATGACCCCTATGTGGAAAAAGGCAGCGACGTGCAGTTCTACGGGTACCCGGACAAGAAGGCGATCATCTTCGCCCTGCCCTACGAGCCGCCGGCCGAGGCGCCAGACAAGGACTATCCGTTCTGGCTCAGCACCGGCCGGGTACTGGAGCACTGGCACACCGGCTCCATGACCCAGCGGGTCGACGAGCTCTACCGCGCGGTTCCCGACGCGCTGGTGTACATGCACCCGGACGACGCCAAGCAGCTGGGCATGCGCCGCGGCAGCGAGGTCAAGGTGGTCAGCCGGCGTGGCGAGATGCGTGCCCGCATCGAAACCCGTGGGCGCAACAAGCCACCGATGGGCCTGGTGTTCGTGCCCTTCTTCGATGCCAACAAGCTGATCAACAAGGTCACTCTGGACGCCACCGACCCGATCTCCAAGCAGACCGACTACAAGAAATGCGCGGTACGCATCGAACTGGTCAGCCTGGCCTGAGGAGCTTGATCATGAAGACCCTGCCTCTTGCCTTACTCCTGCTCGCCGGCCTGGCCCAGGCCGCCGACTATCCACTGGATGCGCCGGCGCCGGATGGTCGGCGTCCAGGTGGCACCCTCAGCCAGGAGCTACCGACCCCAGTCATTCCCGCTGATGAAAACAAGGACATCAAACGCGAACGCAACTACCCCGAGCAGCCACCGACCATCCCCCACAGCATCCGTGGTTACCAGATCACCGGCAATGCCAACAAATGCCTGTCCTGCCATAGCCGCGCCAACAGCGCCGTCACCCAGGCGCCGATGATCAGCATCACCCACTACATGGATCGCGACGGTCAGGTGCTGGCGGCGGTATCGCCACGCCGCTACTTCTGCGTGCAGTGTCATGTACCGCAGAAAGAGGTGAAGCCGCTGGTGGAGAACCGCTTCCGCACCATCGACGATGTGCTGCGCGACGCCGTTGACGACACATCCAAACAGCCCTGAGGAGGCGTCATGAAGGCACTGCTCGCCCTGCTCAAGGACTACTGGGGCATCCTGCGCCGCCCGAGCGTGCACTACAGCCTGGGCTTTCTCACCCTCGGCGGCTTCATCGCCGGCATCATCTTCTGGGGCGGCTTCAACACCGCGCTGGAGGCCACCAACACCGAGCAGTTCTGCATCTCCTGCCACGAGATGCGCGACAACGTCTATGTCGAACTGAAGGACACCATCCACTACAGCAACCGCTCCGGCGTGCGCGCCACCTGCCCTGACTGCCACGTGCCACACCAGTGGACGGACAAGATTGCGCGCAAGATGCAGGCCTCCAAGGAGGTCTGGGGCAAGATCTTCGGCACCATCAACACCCGCGACAAGTTCCTGGAGAAACGCCGCGAACTGGCCGAGCACGAGTGGGCCAGGCTCAAGGCCAACGACTCGCTGGAGTGCCGCAACTGCCACAACTTCGAGTTCATGGACTTCACCAAGCAGAGCCAACGCGCCCGGCAGATGCACTCCACCGCCCTGGCCAACGGCGCGGCCACCTGCATCGACTGCCACAAGGGCATTGCCCACCACCTGCCGGACATGAGCGGCGTGCCGGGCTGGTAAACCTGAAGGTCTGGGCGCGTTGCCACCTCGCCAAGCCGAGTCGTCTACGGGACTGTCGAGATGGCATCACGCTCTTCTGTCTTGGCTGGAGAAGCTTCTGTGGGAGCGGCTTTAGCCGCGATGCTTTTGCGCGCCGCAATCGCGGCTGATGCGGAATGCCGCCCAACCGTTCCTACAAGGCCGAGACTAACTGCAACTGCGGCACACCAGCCTAGCGGCGCCGGTCCAGCAGATTTACCGCCAAACGATCCAGCCAGCCCCACAGGCGTTGCTGCATACGTTTGAGCAGCGGCCGGCGGCGCCAGTCCTCCAGGGTTATCTCACGACTGTGCTCGAAATCGTCCAGGAAGCAGGCGCTGACCGCCTGCGTCAGCTGCGGGTCGAGTGCCTCCAGGTTGGCCTCCAGGTTGAAGCGCAGGTTCCAGTGGTCGAAATTGCAGGAGCCGATGCTGACCCAATCGTCCACCAGCACCATTTTCAGGTGCAGGAAACGCGGCTGGTACTCGAAGATGCGCACCCCGGCCTTGAGCAGCTTCGGGTAGTAGCGCTGGCCGGCAAACCGCACGGGCGGGTGGTCGGTATTGCGGCCGGTCAACAGCAGGCGCACCTCCACTCCCCGAGCCGCGGCGCGCATCAGGAAACGCCGAACCTTGCGGCTGGGCAGGAAGTACGGCGTCGCCAGCCACACCTGGCGCTTGGCATGGCCGATGCTGCGTAGCAACGACTGGACGATATCCAGATGCTGGCTGGAGTCCGCATAAGCCACCCGCCCCATGCCCTGTCCCGCCGGAGGAACGGGCGGCAGATGAGCCAGTCCCGGAGCCTGGCCGGGCCTCCACGGGCGGCGCCCCTCACAGGCCATCCACTGGATGTCGAAAAGAATCTGCCAGTGCGCCACCAGCGGTCCCTCCATGCGCACCATCACGTCGTGCCACAGTTCCTGCTGAGCCTCGGTCGTCCAGAACTGGTCGGTGGCACCAGTGCCGCCGGTATAGGCGCAGCGCTGATCGACCACCAGCAGCTTGCGGTGATCGCGATACAGGTTGCGCAAGCCCCGGCGCCAGCGCAACGGGTTGTACTGGCGTAGGTGCACACCGGCCTCAGCCAGGCGCTGACGCTGGGCATGACCGAAGCTCAGACAGCCAAAGCCATCGAACAAGCAGCGCACTTCCACGCCACGCACAGCGGCGGCACACAGGGCCTCGACCAATGCAGCGCTGCAATGGCCGTCTTCCACCAGATACAACTCAAGCAGCACCAGGTGCTGCGCCGAGGCGATATCGATCAGCATGGCCGGGAAGAAAGCCGCGCCATCGACCAGCAGCTCGAAGGCGTTACCCGACTTCCAGGGAAAGATGTCGCCGCTCATCGCGAGGTGAAGATCATCACCGCGCCAACCGGCACCGACAGGCTGATGGAAGCCAGTCGGGCGACCTTGCGCAGCGCCTCGATACCAGGTTCCAGGCCGAAGTGCTCGGCGTGCAGTACCAGCGGTGCCAGCGTCACCACCTGGAAGCGCTGCATGTCCAGGCGCGTGACCAACAGCTCGGCCATATAGCCGTGTTTCTTGTCGCGGATCTGCACCTGTACCGGCAGGCGTATCTCCAGCTGGGCACCGGGGGCGAGATCGGTCATGGGACCGAGATCGAGCTGGGCCATCACCAGGGCATCGGGGAACTGCTCGACGTCGAACAGCAGGCTGCGCAGGCGCTCGTCACGCACCGGAATGCCGGTACTCAGCGAGTCCATCTCGATGCGCAGGCGCGCGGCGCCCTGCTTGTCGATGCGACCGTGCAGCGTGAGGAAACGATGTACCTCGGAGAAGTTGCCGGCCTTGGAGGAAATGAAGGAAAGGCGCGAGGACTCATTGTCCAGGTACCAGTCAGCCTGGGCCGGCAGGGCCAGAAAGGCGGCAAGCAATGCAGGAAGTAATCGGGCCATGGGCTCACTTATGTTGCGGTCTGCTCGCAACGATAGCGGCCCCGGCCGGCCTTGCCAAACCACAAGTACCAACTCGCCGCGCAGTTGAACATAGAGCATCTGTCGCGTTGATCGGGAGCGGCTGGCGGCATCTCATTTCAGCAGCAGCTTTTCGGAGCTATCCGAATTGATCGCGGCTGAAGCCGCTCCCACCTTGCCGCGCTGTTTTTGTGGGAGCGGCTTTAGCCGCGATTGGGGCCGGCATAGCAGAAGCTTATCTTCGCCTTGTAGGAGGGGCCTTGGCCGCGACGCTTCTGGGCTGCCAAGGTCGTGGCCAAGGCCCCTCCTACAGTCACCACTTAGTACGGCAAGGCGTGCTCGTCCGGCATCAGTACGCAGCCACTGCGCTGATCGTGCCACACCGCCATGCGCGTCTGGCCCATGGCCGAAGCCGTCACCCGCTTGTGCTCGGCGTTGTCGAGCAGCTCGCTGAGCGGTACGTACTGCTTGACGTAGCCCAGGCAGTACTCCGCCGGATTGCCGCTGACATAACGGCAGGAACAGTACTCCTTGGCCGAGTAGGCGCCGACGATGCCGGGAAAGGCCGCCAGGTGCACACGGTTGTGCCAGGCCAGAGCCAGCAGGCCGACCAACAGCAGAAGAAACAGCGAGAGGATAGGTCGGCGCCGGATCATGGCTGTTCTCCATAGGCGCTCAGCACTCGCTTGAGCAGTTCATTGTGCTGGAAGCTGCCATCGCGATCATCGGCGTAGCGCACCACCACCAGCTGGTGTTCAGGCAGAATATAGAGTCCCTGCCCCCAATGGCCCAGGGCTGCGAAGGCATCGTCCGGCGCATCCGGCCAGGGCCGCTTGGCCCCCTCCAGCGTGGCGTTCAACCACCATTGCCCTCCCGGCACGGCATCATTGGGTTTCTGCGGATCTGCCTGGTAGTTGGCGAAGGGCGCGCGGTTAAACGCCACCCAGGCGCTTGGCAGCAGCTGGCGCTCGCCCCAGCGACCGTCACGCTGCATCAGCAGGCCAACCCGCGCCAGGTCACGAGCCGTCATGTAGGCGTAGGAGGAAGCGACGAAGGTACCACTGGCATCGCGCTCCCATACGGCGGAAGTCACGCCCAGCGGCTCGAACAAGGCAGTCCAGGGATAGTCGGCATAGGCCTGCTCACCGACCATGGCCTTGAGGCTGGCCCCCAGCACATTGGCATCGCCGCTGGAGTAGCGGAAACGAGTGCCGGGCACGGCATCCAGCTCATGCTCGGCGGTGAAAGTGGCCATGTCGCCACGCCCGCGGGTGTACAGCATGGCCACTACCGAGGACTTCAGCGGCGCATATTCGTAGTCCTCCTGCCAGGCGAGGCCTGAGGCCCAGTTGAGCAGGTGACCCATCTTCACATTGGGGTGCGCGGCGAACGGCGGATAGTGCTGGGCTACCGCGTCGTCCAGCCTGAAGTGGCCCTCGCCATAGGCCACGCCGAGCACGGTGGCGAACAGGCTCTTGCTGATCGACCAGGCCAGGTGTGGCGTCTGCGCCGTGGTGGGTGCCGCGTAGCGCTCGTGAACGATCACACCATCCTTGATCACCAGCAGGGCATCGGTACGCACGCCTGCACGGCTGGCATCGTCGCGCGGAGGAAAGGCGTAGTCGTCCAGGGCTTGCACCGCTGGGCTGGACGTCGCCGGCTGGCTGTTCCAGTCCGGAATGGGCCAGGTCTGGGCCGCCAGGGGGCCGGCCATCAGCAGGCAGCCGGCAAGAAGGGTTCCACGCAACATCGGGCTCACTCACGGCAACAGGGAGGAGCCGACGCTAACACGATGATCATGACGGCAATAGCGCCGATCACGCCGATCCGGGAGACGAATCAGTCCGGCAGGCGATAATCCTGCTGGGTCATCAGGTCGATTCCACACTCCAGGTGCTCGATCCAATCGAGAAATGCACCGATCATCGCCTCGCCCACGAATGGCCGGCCGTGCTGCGGCACGATCTGCGCCACATCCATCTCGCGCACCATCTGTGCCCAGAAACGGCAAGCCTTGTTGCTGGCCATATAGCGCCGATGAAAGCCGGCCATATTGGGGATGTGATTGACGAAGTCGACCACCGGACTGGCGTCATCCACCAGGGACGCCCCCATATCGCCAGAGAACAGAATCTTGCTCACCGGGTCGTACAGCTGGAAGTTACCCACCGAGTGCAGGAAGTGCGCCGGGACAGCCTTGAGCTTGCACTTGCCCAGGGCGAAGGACTGGCCGCGATCGGGCAGCGCGACGATGCGGTCATAGGTGTTGATGCCGTGGCTCAGGGCCAGGTAGTTGGCCGTCAGGTGAGGCAGGAAGCGCGCCCACAATTTGGAGCAGATCACCCGCGCACGGGTGTGCAGCAGCCACTTGTCCAGCGAGGCGATGATGTCCGGGTCCTGGTGCGAGGCGAAGATGTAGGTCAGCGCCTGCACCGGGATATGCTGGGACAACGCCAGCGACAACGGCGTGTAGGTCAGGTCGCCACCCGGGTCGAGCAGCAGGTACTGGTCGTGGTCGACGATCAGGAACTGGTTGGACTGCACACCCTCGCCGCTGACCAGGTCATCGAACATCAGGCATTTGTGGCTGCCGTTATCGAACAGCACGATAGGCTCGCGGCGCATGAAAACCTCGCAAAAAATGGCGAGGCGACCTTAAGCCAGAACGAAGCGCCGCTTACTGACCTGGATCAAGCCAGCCAGAGCCTTAGCAGCCAGAAAAGCGAGAATCAGGCCGCCTGCTGGCCCGGCTCCTCGGCCGCACCGAACAACGCGAACTGCACAGCATGCTGCGCCTGACGAGCCAGGGCATTGCGCTCCAGGCCGGCACTGGCAATCGGCGTAAGCAACTGGATTTCTACCCGCGCTCGTTCGGCACGGAACAGGCGCAGCAGGTGCGACGGCAGATCGTCATCACCAATGAACGGTGCCAGCGCATCGTGTTCGCCACCGCGCCGATAACGTATCGCCACCGGCTGTATGGCTACTCCGGCCTCGATGGCGCTGGTCAGCAGGCGACCGTGGAAAGTGCGCACCTGCTGACCGTCGGTGGTGGTGCCTTCGGGGAAGATCAGCAACTGCCGGCCGGCACTCAGGTGCCGGTGCAGCTGACGCGCCAGCAGGTTGCTGTCACCCGAACCACGACGGATGAACAGCGTGCCGGCCTTGTGCGCCAGCCAGCCGGCCAGCGGCCAGGTACGCACTTCGGCCTTGGACAGGAAGGACAGCGGCATCAACTGCCCAAGCAGGGGAATATCGGTCCAGGACACATGGTTGCTGACCCACAGCATCGGCTCGGCGGGCAGCTCGCCCTGCACCTCGACTTCGAAGGGCAGCGCCGCACTCAGGCGGCGCAGGTACCAGCTGGTCAGGCGCTGGCGCAGATCCATCAGGTCATGCCGGCGAACCCGCTCAAGCAGCGCGACGAAGCCCGCCAGCAGCATGCCCAGCAGCAGTACCACAGCCAGTCGCGCCAGGCGCAGGTAGAGACGCAGCTTGTTCATCGTGTACTCCTGCGGCTCAGACGGCGGCCTTGAAGTGCCGCGCATAACGCGGGCACAGCTCGTCGCGCTTGAGCAGGATGAACACGTCGGCAACCTGGAAGTCCTGATCCCAGCAGGGCTCGCCACACACCTTGGCGCCCAGGCGCATATAGGCCTTGAGCAGCGGCGGCATCTCGGCGATCACGTTGCCGGGGATGTCCAGGTTCGGCAGCGGGTTCTTTGGCTCGGCGCGCAGGTGCTCGGTGCACAGGTGACGCTCGCGCAGACGTTGCATGATCGCCTGAGCCTGAACGCCGCCGTCCTGCATGGGAATGCTGGCGCAGCCCATCAGGTAGCGGTAACCGCCCTCGTTGAGCACTTCGGCCAGCTCGCTCCACAGCACCGCGATGGTGCCGCCGTTGCGATAGGCCGGGTCGACACAGGTGCGCCCCAACTCCAGCACCGGCCCTTCGAGGTGAGCCAGGCCATGCAGGCTGAACTCCTCCTCGCTGTAGAAACGCCCCAGGCTGGCAGCGGCGCGATGGTCGAGCAGGCGGGTGGTCGCCACCAGGCGCCCGCTGTTGAGATCGCGTACGCCGATGTGCTGGCAGTGCGGATCGTAGTCATCCATGTCCAGGCCCAGTTCGGCGCCTTTGAGCTTGGCATCGAATTCGCTACTGAATACCGCGTAGCGCAGCGTCTGGGCCTCGCGCAATGCATCCAGGCCTATCAGTCGTTCGGCTTGCAGACGACGTTCGGCAGTGCGGGCGATCTGGGTCATCGAGTAGCCTCCGTGAGCCAGCCTTGCGATGGGTTGCGGCCGGTCGATGTTGTTGGGCAAGCTCAGGCTAGGAAGACCCGGTGTCACCTCCATGAAGGTTTGGTGATGCTTGCATGACAGACGACGAGGACTGACCCGATGCCCTGGCAAGACCTGCTGCACACCCGTGACCGCCTGCCGGCAGCGAGCCTGGAAGACTGGTACGCCGCCCTGCTGGAGCGTGCCGGCGACTGCACACCCTTCAACCTGGCCCTGCTTGGCGGGCGCCTGGCTGCTACGCCGGGCCTGGCCTTTCTCGCGGGCTACCAGGCCGCGCTACGTGCACTCTGGCCGGCTGCCCCCTTCAGCCTCGGCGCCCTGTGCGTGACCGAGAACAAGAGCACGCGCCCGGCGGATATGGGCACGCGCCTGGATGATCTGCAGCTGTCCGGGCGCAAGGACTTCGTCACCGCTGCCGAAGCCGCCGACTGGCTGCTGGTCGCCGCCCGCGAGGAAGAAACCGGCACCCCGCCACGCCTGGCCATGGGCGTAGTACGTAACGGCGATCCGGGCGTACGCATCGAGCCACTGCCGGCCCTGCCGCTGATGCCGGATATCAGCCACGGGCGCCTGCACCTCGACCGGGCGCACTGCGAGCGCCTGCCAGGCGATGGCTGGGACGCCTACGCCAAACCCTTCCGCACCATTGAGGATCTGCATGTACTGAGCGCGGTATGCGCCTGGCTGTATGGCGTGGGACAGGACAGTCACTGGCCTCGCGAGCTGCAACTGGGTCTGCTCGGGCTGCTGGCTGGCTGCGGTGAAGTCGCCCGCCTCTGTCCCAGCACCGCCAGCAGCCACCTGCTACTGGCCGGGTTGTTCGCCCAGTTCGCCAGCCTGCGTGCAAGCATCGATGCCGCCATGGCCAGCGGCCCCGAAGAATGGAACAGCCTGTGGCAGCGCGACGGCAAACTGCTGGAAATTGCCCGCAGCGCACGGGAAAAGCGTCTGGAAAAAGCCCTGGCAGAATTCGCGCGGTAAAAACAACAAACCCGCCAGTTGGCGGGTTTGTTGTTGCAGCACTCGGTGCTTACTTCTCGACGAAGGCACGCTCGATCAGGTAGTCACCCGGCTCGCGCATACGCGGAGAAATCTTCAGGCCGAAGCTGTCGAGCACTTCGCTGGTTTCGTCGAGCATGCTCGGGCTGCCGCAGATCATGGCGCGGTCGTCCTGCGGATTGATCGGCGGCAGGCCGATATCCTCGAACAGCTTGCCGCTGCGCATCAGGTCGGTCAGACGGCCCTGGTTCTCGAACGGCTCGCGAGTCACGGTCGGGTAGTAGATCAGCTTGTCCTTCAGCGCCTCGCCAAAGAATTCGTTCTGCGGCAGGTGCTCGGTGATGAACTCGCGGTAGGCCACTTCGTTCACATAGCGCACGCCGTGAACCAGGATCACCTTCTCGAAGCGCTCGTAGGTTTCCGGGTCCTGGATCACGCTCATAAAGGGCGCCAGGCCGGTGCCGGTGCTGAGCAGGTACAGGTGCTTGCCCGGATTCAGGTCGTCGAGCACCAGCGTGCCGGTAGGCTTCTTGCTGATGATGATCTCGTCGCCTTCCTTCAGGTGCTGCAGCTGGGAAGTCAGCGGGCCGTCCGGCACCTTGATGCTGAAGAACTCCAGATGCTCTTCCCAGTTCGGGCTGGCAATGGAGTACGCGCGCATCAGCGGGCGACCGTTGGGCTGCTGCAGGCCGATCATGACGAACTGGCCATTCTCGAAGCGCAGGCCCGGATCACGGGTGCACTTGAAGCTGAACAGGGTGTCGTTCCAGTGGTGCACACTGACGACGCGCTCCGAGTTCATGTTGCTCATGCTGAATTCCTTGAATAGATCGCTCTGCCGGGCCGGCAGGATTGCGCGCCATTCTAGGCAAGCGCACAATATCTGTTAAGTGAATTATCAAGATATGGAATATTGGTTATATCGATATGCGATTCACACTCAGACAACTGGAAGTCTTCGTCGCCGTGGCCAAGCAGGAAAGCGTTTCCCGCGCGGCCGAATCCCTCGCCCTGTCGCAGTCCGCCGCCAGCACCTCGCTCAGCGAGCTGGAGCGCCAATCCGACTGTCAGCTGTTCGACCGTGCCGGCAAACGCCTGTCGCTCAATGCCCTGGGGCGCCAGCTGCTGCCCCAGGCCGTGGCCCTGCTCGACCAGGCCAAGGAGATCGAACGCCTGCTCAGCGGCAAGACCGGTTTCGGCTCGCTTGAGGTCGGCGCCACGCTCACCGTTGGCAACTATCTGGCGACCCTGCTGATCGGCAATTTCATGCAGCACCATCCGGAGTGCCGGGTGAAGCTGCACGTGCACAACACCGCCCATGTGGTACAGAAGGTCGCCCACTACGAGCTGGATCTTGGCCTGATCGAAGGCGACTGCCAGCACCCGGACATAGAAGTGCAGCCTTGGGTGGAGGACGAACTGGTGGTGTTCTGCTCGCCCCACCACCCTCTGGCCGAGCGCGGCAGCGCCAGCCTGGCAGAGCTAGGCCGAGAAGCCTGGATTCTACGCGAACAGGGTTCGGGCACCCGCCTGACCTTCGACCAGGCCATGCGTCATCACACCGAGCAGCTGAATATCCGCCTGGAGCTGGAACACACCGAGGCGATCAAACGCGCAGTGGAATCCGGTTTGGGCATCGGCTGCATCTCGCGCCTGACCCTGCGCGACGCCTTCCGTCGCGGCAGCCTGGTAGCGCTGGACACGCCAGAGCTGGATCTGGCCCGGCAGTTCTATTTCATCTGGCACAAGCAGAAGTACCAGACGGCAGCGATGCGTGAATTTCTCGATCTGTGCCGGGAGATGACCGCAGGCATTCGGCGCAGCGACGAAATCGTCCTGCCGCCGTTTACCTGATACCTACTCAGGCCGAAGCTGCGAGGGGATGAAAGCTGAAGTACAGGTGCAGGGCGTCGATCATTTCGACGTATTCGGCCGGGGGGGCGACCAGGGCGAAACCTGAGTCATAGGTGCCTGGGGTGATGTCTTCGCGACTCCACTGGCAGGAGGCGGCAAAGTCGATGTTATGAATGCGGCCGTCCTGTCCCGGAATTTTCAGACGCATGTCGAAACGCGCGCCGACCAGCATGGGGTACTGGCTGATCAGCATCAGCCCGTCCAGCGAGACATTGCCGATGTAGCCCATGGGCTTGTCGGTGATGCGGTTGAACACCTTGAGGTAATAAGGCAACTGATGGCGTTCTATGCGGCGCTGAATGTGCATGGTGGCCAATCGCTATGGACGGGTTTCCGAGTATGGTCGCTGAGGCGGCGCAGTACCAGACTTAGCCACACCGGGCGGCAATTCGAGACGACAAACGGCTGCGCGCCGCTTCTACCTCTTCGGCGCTGACATAGCTGCGCTCACCCTTGTCATCGGTGGTGAAGTAACGACCATCGCGCTCGATCTGCTTCAGCTGATAGCGCAAATCACCACACTCCTTGCTGCGCTCGGCACGGGACGATGCAGCGCGGGACTGAGCCTGGGCCTTCTCGTCTCGGCGCGCATCGAAATACTTCTGGCTGCGCTCTTCCCGTTCGCGCGTGGCAGCATCACGCTCCACCACCTGAGGTTTCACCTCGACCTGCTCGGCCCCTGCCCCGCCCGGTTTCTCGGAGAAATGCACGCGCCCCTGGGCATCGGTCCAGCGGTAGATTTCCGCGCTTGCCATGGCAGGCATGAGCAAAAGTACAACGAGCAGATGACGCATGAGGCTCCTCCCTACGCGCAGCTTAGCCGCGCTGAAAACTCCCTGAAAATGTGCCGACTGGCGGCCACATCAGAGAGATGCGGGAGCCGCCTTGGCCGGTTCGCTGGCCGAATAATGCCCAAGCTGACGCAGAGTCTCCAGCCGGGCACGGGCGCGGTAGGCATACTCGCTGGCCGGATAGCGGCGCAGGATGAATTCGTAGGTCTGCGCTGCATCGACAAACAGGTTCTGCCGCTCCAGGCACTGCCCGCGCAGCAGGGAGATCTCCGGCTGCACGTAACTGCGCGAGCGACTGGTACGTTCGGCACGCGACAGATCGAGCATGGCCTGCTCGCAATCACCCTTGTTGTAGTGGTGATAGGCCTCGTCGAGATGGCGATCTAGGGAGATGCGATTGCAGCCGGCCAGGCTGGCCACCGCAAGAAACAGGATCAGGGTACGCATGGTAGGTTCCTCCATTGCGCAGTGTATCGGCTGCCTGGCATTTTCCTGCAGTGGCCGAGCGTTCACCAGCAAATCAGCATGCGTAGTGCAGGCGAACAATGACTACAGTGAAAGGCCGTAGTAGCCTCGCCGCACGCACTGAGAATGGAGTTACCGCATGACCCTGCGTCGCACCAAAATCGTCGCCACCCTCGGCCCGGCCAGCAGCTCGCCGGAAGTTCTGGAGCAACTGATCGTTGCCGGCATCGATGTCGCCCGCCTCAACTTCTCCCACGGCAGCCCCGAAGACCACAAGGCCCGCGCCACGCTGGTGCGCGAACTGGCCGCCAAGCACGGCCGCCACGTCGCCCTGCTCGGTGACCTGCAGGGACCGAAGATACGCATCGCCAAGTTCACCAACAAACGTATCGAGCTCGAAGAAGGCGACCTGTTCCGCCTGTCTTCCAGCCACTCGCGCACCGAAGGCACCCAGGAAGTGGTCGGCATCGACTATCCGGCGCTGATTCAGGACTGCGGCGTGGGCGACGAACTGCTGCTCGACGACGGCCGCGTGGTCATGCGCGTCGAACTCAAGGGTGCCGACGAACTGCACTGCCGCGTGCTGATCGGCGGCCCGCTGTCGGACAACAAGGGCATCAACCGCCGCGGCGGTGGCCTGACCGCACCGGCCCTGACCGACAAGGACAAGGCCGACATCAAGCTGGCCGCCGAGATGGAAGTGGACTATCTGGCCGTGTCCTTCCCCCGCGATGCCGCGGACATGGAGCTGGCCCGCCGCCTGCGCGACGAGTCTGGTGGCAAGGCCTGGCTGGTGGCCAAGATCGAACGCGCCGAAGCAGTGGCCGACGATGCGGCGCTGGACGGTCTGATCCGTGCCAGTGATGCGGTGATGGTGGCCCGCGGCGACCTCGGCGTAGAAGTCGGAGATGCCGAGCTGGTCGGCATCCAGAAGAAGATCATTGCCCACGCCCGCCGCTACAACAAAGCGGTGATCACCGCGACCCAGATGATGGAATCGATGATCCACAGCCCGATGCCGACCCGTGCGGAAGTCTCCGACGTGGCCAACGCCGCACTGGACTACACCGACGCGGTGATGCTCTCGGCCGAGAGCGCCGCCGGCGAATACCCGGTGGAAGCCGTGGAGGCCATGGCCCGTGTGTGCCTGGGTGCCGAGAAGCACCCGACCAGCCAGAAATCCAGCCACCGCATCGGCCGTACCTTCGAGCGCTGCGACGAGAGCGTGGCCCTGGCCACCATGTACACCGCCAACCATTTCCCGGGCGTGAAGGCCATCATCAGCCTGACCGAAAGCGGCTACAGCCCGCTGATCATGTCGCGCATCCGCTCGTCGATCCCGATCTACGCCTTCACCCCGCATCGTGAGGCGCAAGCCAGGGTCGCGCTGTTCCGCGGCGTGTACACCGTACCGTTCGACCCTGCCTCGCTGCCAGCCAACAAGGTCAGTCAGGCGGCGGTGGACGAGCTGCTCAAGCTGGGCGTGGTAGAGCCGGGCGACTGGGTAATCCTGACCAAAGGCGACAGCTACCACGGTACCGGCGGCACCAATACCATGAAGATCCTGCACGTCGGCGATCAGATGGTCTGACGCCAGGCAGCAACGAAAAGGCCGCTCGATGAGCGGCCTTTTTCATGCCCGGTAGAAACTCACAGGCGCACGAAATAGGGAATCGCGCTGAGCGTGCCGCCGATCAGCACCAGCGCCAGGTTGCTGTCCACCAGATAGGGGAAGCCCATCAACGCCAGGCCGCAGATGAACGGCACCGGCTTACTCTGGCGGCGCCCGTAAAGCACGTAACCCAGACCTATGCTGCCAAACAGCAGGCCCCAAAACAGCTCGGCGCCGTCCATCAGGCGAACTTCGAGAAGTCCGGCTTACGGCGCTGCATAAACGCCGACAGCGCCTCGATGGCCTCCGGCGAGCGCAGGCGCTGACCGAACAGCTCGCCCTCCTCTTCGATGACCTTGCGCAGCTCCTCGCGCCCCGGAGCGCGCATCAAACGCTTGCTCACTGCCACCGCAGACGGCGCCAGGTCGAGGAAGCGCAACGCCATCTCGCGCGCCTTGGCCAGAGTCTCTGCGCCATCCTTCAGCGCCGCACTGGCCACACCCCACTCGGCCGCCTGAGCGCCGGTGAAAGCCTCGCCAAGCAGCAACACCTCGGCCGCCCTGGCCTGCCCGAGCAGACGCGGCAGAATCAGGCTGGAACCGAACTCCGGGCACAGCCCCAGGTTGACGAAGGGCGTTCGCAGCTTGGCGTCACGGCTGACATAGACCAGGTCGCAATGCAGCAGCAGCGTGGTGCCGATGCCCACTGCCGGGCCGGCCACGGCCGCCACCACCGGCTTGCTAAAATCGAACAGCGCACGCATGAACTGGAACACCGGGCTGTCCATACCGTTGGGCGGCGCCTGGAGGAAATCGGCCACATCGTTACCGCTGGTAAAGCACGTTTCGTCGCCCCGAATCAGCACTGCGCGCACGCTGGCATCCTGTTCGGCGGCATCCAGCACCTCGGCCATCTGGCTGTACATGGCACGGGTCAGGGCGTTCATCTTGTCCGGGCGGTTCAGACGCAACGTCAGTAGACCACCCTCGCGGTCAACCAGAATGTGCTCACTCATTGCAGCTCCTCGGGCAGGCCCACGCCGGCTCGAAGTTCAGGCGCGGGGCAGAAAGATGTCGGCCAGTACCTGATTGCGCGGCACGCCGAGAAGATAGAGGCGGCGGGCAAAGGCTTCGACACTGGCGGGAGAGCCGCAGAGTAAGGCGCGGGTCTGACGTGAAACAAGCCGCAGTTCCGCCAAAGCCGCCGCTGCCTCGGTCGCGTTCACCAGCTCGATATTCAGGTTGGAATGCCGCGCAGCCAGTGCTCGCAGGGGCTCAGCCAGATAATGCTCGCTGCAATCATGGGCCAGGTGAATAAGACGAATCGGTCCTTGGTGATGCTGGCGCAAAGCCTCGCGCAACACCCCCCAGAGCGGCGCCAGCCCGGTGCCGGCGGCCAACAACCAGAGCGGGTGTTCCTCCCAGGCCGGGTCATAGTGCAGAGCTCCGCCGCGCAACTCGCCAAGGCGCAAGGCATCCCCTACCTGCAGCAACCGGGCGCTGTCGCTGAAGGCGCCGGGTTGTCGGCAGTCCAGATGAAACTCCAGCCAGGGCTCTTCTCCGGGCAGACTGGCCAGCGAATAAGGACGCGCAATGCCCTCCGCCGTCCACAACACCAGATGCTGCCCCGCCGAATAACGCAGCGGGCGCCCGGGTAACAGGCGCAAACGCAGTACGGTTGGGCTCAGCCAGTCGAGCGCCTGCACATTTGCCGGCACGCCGTTGCGGGTCGGGTCGAACAGCTGCACGTCGAGATCGCCGAGCACCCGACACTGGCACGCCAGTCGCCAGCCCTGCTCGCGCTGCGACTCCGCCAGGGCATCAGGCTGCGCGTCCAGCACGTCGCCACGCACACAGCGCACCAGGCAGGCGTGGCAGCTGCCGGAGCGGCAACTGTAGGGCACGCGCAGCCCGGCATCATTGAGGACATCGAGCAGATTGCTGCCGGCAGGCACCGACCAACGCTGGCCGGCGACGGAGAGATCAGGCACCCGCGCCCTCCCAGGCCGCATTGCAACGGTTACGCCCGCCGCGCTTGGCCCGGTACAGCGCCTGGTCGGCACGTTGCAGGGCCTCATCGAGGTCGTCACCCTCGCTAAGCAGGGTCATGCCGGCAGACAGGCTGAGGTTGTGCACCTGCACACCCAACGGCTCGGCGCAGGCAAAGGCCTCGCGCAAGCGCTCGCAGCAGCTGGTGAACTGATCGGCATCGGTATTGGGCAGCAGCAACACGAACTCCTCACCGCCATAACGGGCCAGCACGTCGCCGTCACGCAGACAGGCACGAGCCACGGCGGCAAATGTCTGCAGCACACGGTCGCCAGCGGCATGACCATGCATGTCGTTGATCCGCTTGAAGTGATCCAGGTCGATCAGCGCCAGACCATGCTGACGGCCATGACCGAGGGAGTCCAGCTCACGCAAGGCCAGGCGAAGAAAGTGTCGCCGATTGTACAGGCCGGTCAGTTCGTCGGTGGCCACCAGATCCTCAAGCTGACGCATCATCCCACGCAAGGTGTCCTGATGCGCCTGCAACGCATAGCGACGTTGCCTCATGCGCTGGCGCAAGGCCTGCACATAGCTGGCAAACAGGCTGAGCCAGATCAGCGCAATCAACAACGCGCACACTTGCAGCAGCGCATGCCCCGGCTCGGCCAAACGCAGCTGATAGGCTTCCCAGAGATTGAGGCCGGCAAAAGCGAAAAAGGCGATCGCCGCGCAACGCACGAAAACCCGCGGGCGCAACTGGAACACACCGAACATCAGAATGATCACGTAGAACATCAGCACACTGCCGCGTGCACTGGATAGCTGCGCCAGAAGAAAGGTGTGCAGCACCAAAGCCACGAGAATCTGTGGTTCGGTCAAACTGGGATCACGGAAGCGCAGATTGATGCCGCTGCGAAACAGGGCATAGAAGCTCAACTGACTGATTGCCACCAGGCCGGTGCAATACAGGGCAAAGACACTTCCCCCCTGGTATTGGCCGACCCAATTGGCGATCCAGATCAGCAAAACCACGAGGGCGTATGTGGCCACGGCCATGCCAAAACGCTTCAGCAACAGGCTTTGCAGGCTTCTCTTGGCAACCCCAGAACTGCTCGTAATCATGGGTTCCGTCCCATACTGGCACCTTGCCCAACTCTAACGCCGTGATCACAAAATTGATAGCACGGCTCCATGGCAGTGATTAGACCAATCGCTTGGCTGCGCATGTGACCAGCCAGTACCTGGCGCGCTATACTGCGCCGCCTTTTTCGTGGCCCGCCTTTCATGGCGGCCGTCGTGGAACGATGTGAAAAATCGTTCCAGACGCTGTTTTGCCGTTGCGCCGGGTCGTGGTCCGGCGTTTCCTTATAGATGTTCCCTGATAGAGGAGCGCCCTAATGACCGTGATCAAGCAGGACGACCTGATTCAGAGCGTCGCCGACGCCCTGCAGTTCATCTCCTATTACCACCCCGTCGACTTCATCCAGGCCATGCACGAGGCATACCTGAAAGAAGAATCGCCGGCCGCGCGCGACTCCATGGCGCAGATCCTGATCAACTCGCGCATGTGCGCCACCGGCCACCGCCCGATCTGCCAGGACACCGGCATCGTTACCGTTTTCGTCAAAGTCGGCATGGACGTGCGCTGGGACGGCGCCACCATGAGCGTCGACGACATGATCAACGAGGGCGTGCGCCGCGCCTACAACCTGCCGGAGAACGTCCTGCGCGCCTCGATCCTGGCCGACCCGGCCGGTGCGCGTAAGAACACCAAGGACAACACCCCGGCAGTTATCCACTACTCGCTGGTCCCTGGCGACAAGGTGGAAGTGGACGTCGCGGCCAAGGGCGGCGGCTCCGAGAACAAGTCGAAGATGGCCATGCTCAACCCGTCAGACTCGATCGTCGACTGGGTCCTGAAGACCGTACCGACCATGGGCGCCGGCTGGTGCCCGCCGGGCATGCTCGGCATCGGCATCGGCGGCACCGCCGAGAAAGCCGCGGTGATGGCCAAGGAAGTGTTGATGGAGCACATCGACATCCATGAACTGCAGGCCCGCGGCCCGCAGAACCGCATCGAAGAGCTGCGTCTGGAGCTGTTCGAGAAGGTCAACCAGCTGGGCATCGGCGCCCAGGGCCTGGGCGGCCTGACCACCGTGCTCGACGTCAAGATCATGGACTACCCGACCCACGCCGCGTCCCTGCCGGTGTGCATGATCCCCAACTGCGCCGCCACCCGTCACGCCCACTTCGTGCTCGACGGCTCCGGCCCGGCCGAGCTGGAAGCACCGGATCTGGACGCCTACCCGGAAATCGTCTGGGAAGCCGGCCCGAGCGCGCGCCGCGTCAACCTCGACACCCTCACCCCGGAAGACGTGCAGAGCTGGAAACCGGGCGAAACCGTGCTGCTCAACGGCAAGATGCTCACCGGCCGCGACGCCGCGCACAAGCGCATGGTCGACATGCTGAACAAGGGCGAAAAGCTGCCGGTGGATCTGAAAGGCCGCTTCATCTACTACGTCGGCCCGGTCGATCCGGTCGGTGACGAAGTGGTGGGCCCGGCTGGTCCGACCACCGCGACCCGCATGGACAAGTTCACCCGCCAGATTCTCGAAAGCACTGGCCTGTTGGGCATGATCGGCAAGTCCGAGCGCGGCCCGATCGCCATAGACGCGATCAAGGACAACAAGGCCGTGTATCTGATGGCCGTCGGCGGCGCTGCTTACCTCGTGGCCCAGGCGATCAAGAAATCCAAGGTGCTGGCCTTCGCCGAACTGGGCATGGAAGCGATCTACGAGTTCGAAGTGAAGGACATGCCGGTCACCGTCGCGGTCGATACCAACGGCGAGTCCGTGCACATCACCGGCCCGGCGATCTGGAACAAGAAGATCGCCGAAAGCCTGGCGGTGGAAGTGAAGTAAACGCCCCTGGCGTCAAACAAAGGCCCGGCTCATTGCCGGGCCTTTGTCTTTCAGGTGTCCAGATGGCCGGCGATGAACTGCTGCAGGCGGCTGTGCAGCAACGCGCCCGCATTGCCCAGGCGCGCAATGGCCGAACCCGTGAGTTCCTCCTCAATCAGGTCACAGACATCTCCCGCCAATGCCAGCGGACAGTCCAGGGACAGGGAAAAGCGCTTGAGCTGCGCGAGCCACTCCTCGCTCGGCGGACGATTGGAAAACAGCACCATGGCCTGTGGCTGAATCTTGCCACCCACCAGTGCCAGTTCGGCCAAGGGCAGGCCGGGACCGAACACCTGCACGCCGACGTTATCAGCGCCAAGCAGCACGCCTGCCACCAGCAACTCCAGCTCATGACAGTGGCCAGCCAGTGCCGTCAACACCACTTGCGCGGGTTGCTCGCCCACCGGCAAAAGCCTGAGCGCCTGGCCACGCAGAAACGCATCGAGCAGCAGCCATTCGCCAGCCTGGCCGGGCTCGTCACGGCGCAGCAGCAGCTCCTGCCAGAGCGGCATGCAGATGTCCTGCAACACCTGCGTCACGGCATGCCGCGAGCAGGCCTGCTGAAAGTGCTGCTCCAGAGCTGTCGCATCGAACGCTACCAGTGCACTGCGAAGGCGGGCCCGGTACTCGCCCCAGGCATCACTCTCCCCCACCGCTGCCGGAGCGGGCCTTACCGCCTGGCTGCGGGCCAGCAGCTTGCCCACCTTGCTCACCGCCACGCCGCGCTCGATCCAGGCCAGGACATTGCGCACCGTTTCGATATCCGCGACCGAATAGAGGCGGTGGCCACTGTCTGTACGGGTCGGCTGAATCAACCCATAGCGCCGCTCCCAGGCGCGCAGGGTGACCGAGTTGACCCCCGTGGCACGCGACACTTCGCGAATGGGGAAGAGGTTGTCGTGGGTCTCGACGCGGGCAGGTTGAGTCATGGCCGGCAGATTCGCGAAATAAAGATGAGTCGAGTGTACTCCGCTGCGGATGCGACCTGAACCGTCACATTGCCTGTTCCACGCACCCGCATGGTGCAAGCGTACGTGCCATGGCCAGGTACAAACACCAATTCCTGCGGGCTCTAGCTTATTCCGGCAAAACAGGAATAATCCTTGCCTGTCCTGTCATGCGCCGCCATCACCCCGGCGACGCATCATGCGCAGGCCCTACCCGGGCAGCGCCAGTCACAATGGAGATACACAATGTCCCCCGTCACCATGCTGGTGGCACGCCGCGTTCCGCGCGAGTGCCTGCAAGAGTTCCGTCTATGGCTGCATGAAGGCCAGCAACTGGCCGCCGACTTCCCCGGCTATCTTGGCTCGGGTGTACTGGCCCCACCGCCTGACGACGATGAACATCAGATTGTCTTCCGCTTCGCCGACGAATCGACCCTCAGCGCCTGGGAACACTCAGCCTCGCGCAGCGCCTGGCTCAAGCGCGGCACCGGCCTGTTCGCCCAACCTCACGAGCACCGAGCTCAAGGCCTCGACGCCTGGTTCGGCAGCGCCCTGCGTCGTCCGCCGCGCTGGAAGCAGAGCGTCGCTATCTGGCTGGCCTTCTTTCCGGTGTCCCTGACCTTCAACCTGCTGTTTGGCGGCTGGCTGGCCGAACTGCCACTGGTACTGCGCGTGCTGCTCGGCACCCTCGCCTTAACTCCGCTGATGACTTACTGGTTCATCCCGCTCTCCACACGCTTGCTGGAACCCTGGTTGAATTCGCGCACGCATGAGCAGAAACAACCGCTCGAACTGCACTGAGCCTGGCTGATTGCGGCACACCCGGGGTAGCAATGCTGCCTCGGGTCGGGAATACTCTGCCTCACGTTTCGCGAGCCGCAGCTGCTCAAATTCCCTGCCGCACATTCAGCACGACCATGACGACGTCCCCTCCCATCCTAGTGACAGGCGCCAACAAGCGCGGCGGCCTGGCGATCTGTCAGGCACTGGCTAGCCTAGGCCAGCCCGTGGTGGCCATCTACCGTGAAAGCCCCGGCGAACTGACCACGCTGACCAACGTGGACATACTCCAGGCCGACCTCAGCAGCCGCGACAGCCGTGATGTACTGATCGACACCCTGCAGGCACGCTACAAAGCGCTGCGCGGCATCATCCACAACGCCTCGCTGTGGCTGGACGATTCGCTCGACAACCTCAGCCAGATGCTGCAGGTACATGTCGAAGCCCCCTATCAGCTGAACGAAGCGCTGACGCCTCTGCTGCAGGGCGTCGAGCGGGCCGACATCATCCACATCTGCGATGACACCGCCAGCCTGGGCACCAAGAACCACATCGCCTACGCCGCCAGCAAAGCCGCCCTGCTCAACCTGATGCTGTCCTTCGCGGAAAAGCTCGCCCCGAACATTCGCGTCAACGCCATCTCCCCCGGGCTGCTGATGCTCAAGGAAGGTAGCGACGCCGAGTACCAGAGCAAAACCCTGCGCAAGGCCCTGCTGGAAATCGAGCCTGGCAATGCGCCGCTGGTGGACGCCGTGCTCTATCTGCTGCACAGCACCTACAACACCGGCAACAACATCGTCATCAACGGCGGGCGCCATCTCAAGCGCCATACGCCGAAATAACCCCGGCAGCCGTCAAAGCTGCCACCTACCTAGCGAATGCCTGCCATGACCGACCAACAACGCCTCGAACTGGAAGCCGCCGCCTTTCGCAGCCTGGTACAGCACCTGCGCTCGCGTACCGATGTACAGAACATCGACCTGATGAACCTGGCCGGCTTCTGCCGCAACTGCCTGTCCAAGTGGTACAAGGCCGCCGCCGATGAGCAAGGCGTGGCCGTCGACATGGACCAGGCCCGCGAAGAGATCTACGGCATGCCCTATGCCGAGTGGAAAGCCCAATATCAGAAAGAAGCCAGCGCCGAGCAGCAGGCCGCTTTCGACAAAGGAAACCAGCACTGATGAACCTGCAAGATTTTCGCGACCGCCTGCACAACGACCAGTTCCTGTTCGCCGAAACCCTGGCCTTTGTCGCCGAACACTACGACTACCAGCCCAGCGCCTTTCGCAACGGTGATGTAGCCAACGCCGCGGGCCAGAATGAGGGTTCCTGCAAGACCCTGGCCCTGGCCCTGCTCGAAGGCTTCAGCCTGGAAGAAACCCTGCGCGCCTTCGGCGAGCACTACCGCTCGGTACTAGCCACGCCAGAAGGCAGCGATCACGCCAATATCCGCGCGCTGCAAAACAGTGGCCTGGGCGGCGTACAGTTTGAGCAGCCAGCCCTGCAACGCCAGGCCTGAGCCTGCGCAAGAAGCTGCTCAATTGTCGGTTTTGGCTGACAGACAGGCGCAACCAACGTCCGTAAGCTTGCCCCACCGAACGCCAGCAGGAAGCTGGCGTGGTTCTATCCGTGGAATGCAAGGATGCAGCAGAACCTGGTCTGGAAACCCTGGACCGACCCTGGGGTCGAACATCTCAGCCTGGCCATCACCCAAGACGGCGTGCATGCCAGCAGCCATCTGATCCAGAGCATCCGTGGTAATAGCATTGCCGCGACCTACGTCCTCAGATACGACGAGCGCTGGCGCTTTCGCAGCCTGTGGCTGAAAGCCGACAACCTGGGCCAACGCAGTCTCAACCTGCACCGCGATATCCGCGGCCGCTGGTTTGTCGATGGCCGGCTGCGGGAGGATCTCGGCGAGTGCCAGCAGGTCATGCTTTCCTCCTCGCCCTTCACCCATACCCCCATACTGCGCCGCAGCGCCCTGCCTGCAGGCGACAGCGAACAGGTTTGCGTGGCCTATGTCGACCTACTCGGCCTGCGTGTCGAAGCACGCCAGCAGCGCTACCTCTGCCAACAACGCCAAGCCAGCCACGCCGTTTACCTGAGCGAGTCGGAGGGGCACGACAGCGTCGAACTGACACTCGACGACGAAGGGCTGCTGGTGCAGGCGATTGGCCAGTTTATCCGTGTGCGGCAGAACATCCTGCGCCAGGCCGAATACACTGGCCCCGGCTGGCTGTAGAATCGCCCACACACAAAAACGCCTCGACCTGTTATCAGGGCGAGGCGTTTTTCATTCCGCGTTTCAGCGCCAGGCGGCAACCGCCATCAGGGCCTGGCGTTGAGCTGCTGCTGCAGGTTCTGCATCTGCGCAGTCAGGGTATTGATATTGCGCGTCACCTGAGCGCGGAAGGCATCGAATTCCGCAGTGTTGTTGCTGGGCTGCGGGCGATTATCGAGTTCGCTGCGCAGCACCAGCAGATCCTGCTCCAGACGCGCAATTGCCGTGCTGGGATCGCCCCTTTTCTTCAGGGTGGCGACGTCGCCATCCAGTCCCTTGAACTGCTCCTGCAGCTTGGTCACGCCAGCCAGGCCGCTCTTCTGCTCACCGGCCAGCTTATCCAGCCGTGTGCCGAACTCACCATTGGCGCTTTGTTGGCCTTTCAACTCGGTAGCGAACTGATCGATCCGCTTGCCCTGCTCCGCCTGCAGACCGGCAGCGTTCTGTTGCTGCTTGGTCAGCTCGGCCAGCTTGCTTTCGAGCTGTTTGACTCGCAGCTTCAGGGCTTCGCTGTCGCTGGTCACGTTGGACTCGGTCGCCACGACCTTGCCGGAAATATCCTGGATGCGCCCCGCGGCTTCCTCACTGATACGGGCAAAGCTCTCCTGGGTCGCCACCAGCTGCGCTTCCATCAGTGAAACCTGCTGGTAACTCCACCAGCTCAGGCCACCCAGGGCGATCATCAGCGCGCCAACCAGCGCCCACAGTGGCCCCGTGCCAAAACCACGGCGGCGCTCCACCTGCGGGTAGCTTTGGGCGCGCCCCTGCGGTGCCTGAGCCGGGATCGGCTGATCGGCCTGATATTCGTCGCGGTCACGTGGACCAGTGGTCAGGCTGGGGACATGTTCCAGCTCGTCGCGAGCGTCATTACGCATAAGAACCTTCGGCAAGAACCGTAAGACAAAATCGAAGCCGGCAGTATAACCGCTCGCCTCCGAGCTTCAGAGCCCAATGATGCCAGGGGCTATCGGATAGACAGCGCTCGACGTTACCTGCTAAATAGCGGCGCCCTACAACAAAAACAACACAGGGAAATACGACATGCGCAAGCTGATCATGCTTTGCCTGCTATTGCTTTCGTCCATCACCTACGCCGCCACCGGTGTATTCCCCGCCTCCACCTTCAACAACCTCGATTACGGCCTGTACTGGTTCGGCTATGGCGACACCTGGCAGAAAGCCGTGCCCGGACATAGCAACGCCTACTACAGCGCCGGCAAGCCTACGGTCATCTACATCCACGGCTGGCAAAACGGCGCCACCGCGCGCCAGGACCGCGAAACCTTCAACCGCAGCAGCGCAGGAGGGCCAAACCTCGACCTGGCCGCGGCCTGGCTCAATGCCGGATACAACGTCGGCGTACTGTATTGGAACCAGTTTGCCGATGAAGGTGAAGTGACGGACGCCGAAGCCAAAATCTGGAGCGCCAGCGGCCCGCGTGCCATGCGCTGGCGCAATGCCAGTGGCGCCTACAGCAGCGGCCCGAGCCAGTCGGTCGGCGACCTGCTGTTCCAGAGTTACAAGGACAACATGGCCGGCTACAGCGGCAGCAATATCCGCATCCTTGGACACTCCCTGGGCAACCAGGTTGCCATCGTGCTGACCAAGAAGATCAGCGATGCGGTGACCGCCGGCAGCATCAACGCCAAGTTGTTGCCGAAACGCGTGGCCTTGCTCGACCCCTTCTACTCGAACAATGCCAAGAGCTGGCTGAACAACCAGTGGACCGGCGCCGTATCGCGCAGCTATGTCAGCACCCTGAAGAGCAAGGGCGTGATATTCGAGGCCTATCGCAGCTCCTCGGTCACCAGCACGGTATTTGTTGGTGATGCCAACAGCGGGCTGATGAACATGACCGCTTTCACCGAGCTCAAGCCCTGGTATTTCAGTGCCACGCAACAGACCGAGAAACACAACGCAGCGGTCTGGCACTACCTGTGGTCCTACAGTTTCAGCGCTCCGCTGATCACCGGCACCAGCAATCAGGCAGCCTCTGCCAAGACCTCCGACAGCCGCATCACAACCTTGATGAATGGCAGCAAGAAGCTGGTCCATGATCAGGGGGCCTATACCAAGGAACCCTCGGACGACAACTTCAAAGAACAGAACCGCTGAACAATCGGTGGAGTCCGCACAGGGCAGCGGACTCCACCGCACGCCTTAACCAGGTGCAACCCGCACCAAACCCGCGCACCTCGCTGCATCTCAGACTGTGAAAAACCGCACATTAGAGCGCCTTGCGCACTGGTACGCCGCTTGCAATATGCCTTGCGGGGCACTGCCCGGCCCAATGGCCGGGATTAACAGACTGGGGGAGCGTATATGGAACTGAACAAAGCCGTTCTGGACTGCATGCAAACACTGCGTCGTCGCCTGCGCGAAGAGATGAGCCTGGACATCCGCCTGAGCCAACCGGATGTCATAGAAGCCATGCTGCTCGCGTGCCTGCGTTCCACCGAGCAAGACACCCGCAACCTCGGCATTCGCCTGGCCGAACTCAGCGACTTCCATGGTGCCAGCAAGCCCGTGTCACAGAGCGCGCCCCGCAGCTCGATTGCCGAGATGCCCTCGGCAATCGCGCAAGCACCGCAAGGCGGCTCCGTACGCATGTACCGCGGTCAGCGCGTATACGCCTGAGCACAGGATGCCGGCGGACTGGACGAGTCGCCGCCGAGGGTCAATAGTCAGCCCATCGAGTTTCGTCAGGAAGCCACGTATGGCCGCTCATCCCGCCTGGTTGAACTGCCTGGAAAGCACCCCCCCGGCCTTGCTGGAAGCGGCCCTGTGGATAGCCGCCGAACATCACCCGCAGCTGCAACCGGCCGAGGTGTTACGCGAGTTCGCCAACCTGCGCCAGCAGGTGTCTGCCGGCCTACCCAACCTGGCCGCCGCGGACCTGGCCCAGCCACTGCTGCGGCGTCTTGGTGAGCTGGAGTTCCATCAGGACGAGGATCTGCCTCTACGCCCGCAGGCAGCACTATTGCACCTGGTACTGCAGCGCCGCTGCGGTCAACCACTGTCGCTGGCACTGATCGCCCTGGAGCTGGCCCAACGCTTGGACATTCCCCTGCAGGCAGTCAACTTCCCCGGCCATCTGTTGCTGCGCGTGCCCGGTGCCGACCACCTGCTCGATCCCTGCAATGGCCGCCGCCTGTACACCCGCGACTGCCGCGAATTGCTGCTACGCGTGGCCGGTCCTAGCGCAGAGCTGCAGGCCAGGCACTTCACGGCCTGCGACGCACCTGGCCTACTACTGCGCCTGTCGCGCAACCTGTGCAACCTGCACAGTACAGCCGGCGACCACCTGGCTGCATTGAAGGATGCCGAGCGCATTCTCCTGCTCGCTCCGCCCAACAGTGCCGACCACCTGCTGCGGGCCGCCATTTACCGAGAACTGGACTGCCCACAGGCCGAACGCTTCGACCTGGAACGCGCCCTGCTGCTGTGCGAGGACGAGCGAGAAAGAGTCCGACTGGTCCACCGGCTCGATGAAACAAGCCGTATCAAGCGCAGCAGCACGGCCCTGCATTGAACCGACGCCAGCGCCTGCCAATAGATCGCAGCCAATAAAAAAGGCCAGCATCTCTGCCGGCCTTCACCGATAAGCGCTCAGCTAACTGGCTGACCGCCCTATATCAATTAACCGATGTGCTTCTGCAGGTTAGCCATCATCTCGCGCAGCGCGGTGACGTTGTCATCCGGATGCACGGCACCTTCGAAGTCACCAATCTGCTTCCAGCTGGCCGCCACATCCTCCGGGCTGAAGCCTTCGCGCGGATCAAAGCCGGCACCCAGGCTGCGCTCCCAGCGCACCTTGCCCATCCAGCCGCCGCCCACTTCGTAGAGGCCGCCGGTGTCCTTGCACTGCTCGCTGCCCAGGTACACCACCAGCGGGCTGACCAGCTCGGGTTTGAGCTGCTCGAATACCTGCGGCGGAATCAGGCCTTCGGTCATACGGGTGCCGCCGGTGGGAGCAATGGCGTTGACCAGTACGTTGTTCTTGCGGCCCTCGATGGCCAGAGTACGGGTCAGACCATACAGGCCCAGCTTGGCCATACCATAGTTGGACTGGCCGAAGTTGCCGTAGATGCCCGAGGTGGAGGCGGTGAAGATCACCCGACCGAAGCCCTGCTCGCGCAGGTGCGGCCAGGCGGCGTGGGTCACCTTGTAGGCACCCTCGACGTGGACCTTGTAGACCAGATCCCAATCGGCATCTTCCATCTTGACGAAGGACTTGT
>JAYQUJ010000034.1:0-41740 GCA_038147895.1 Pseudomonas sp. | reverse complement strand
GTCTGGGTCGCGGCCAAGGCCCCTCCTACAGGTCTTAGCGCTAGCCGAGGACTACAGCTGATAGCCGTAGGCACGAATCACCTCGGCCGCCTTGGCGCCGCGCAGGTACTCGACCAGCGCCCTGGCGGCCGGGTTGTCCTTGCCCTTGGTCAGGATCAGCGCGTCCTGCCTGATCGGGTCGTGCATCTCGGCCGGCACCAACCAGGCGGAACCGCTGGTGATCTTGCCGTCCTGATAGATCTGCGACAGGGCGACGAAGCCCAGTTCGGCATTGCCGCTGGCGACGAACTGCTGGGTCTGGGCGATGTTCTGCCCTTCCACCAGCTTCTTCGCCACGGCCTGGTTCAGCCCCAGCTTGACCAGGGTCTGCATGGCGGCCAGGCCGTAGGGCGCAGTCTTCGCGTTGGCGACGGCCAGGTGCTGGAACTGGTTGTTGCGCAGCACCAGGCCCTGGTCGTCGACATAACCGGCCTTGGCCGACCACAGCGCCAGGGCGCCGATGGCGTAGGTGAAGCGGCTGCCGGGCACGCCCTGGCCTTCTTTCTCCAGCTTGGCCGGGGTGCTGTCGTCGGCGGCGAGGAATACTTCGAATGGTGCGCCGTTGGTGATCTGCGCATACAGCTGGCCGGTGGCGCCGTAGGCGGCGGCGACGCGGTGCCCAGTGTCTTTTTCGAAGTCTGCCGCCAGCACCTTCATCGGTGCGGTGAAGTTGGCGGCGACGGCGACTTGCACCGAGTCGGCGAAGACGTTGCCGGCGAAGGCCAGGCTTAGGGCCAGTAGGCTGCGTTGCAGTGACTTGATCATGGGGTTCCTTGTCAGCGAAGGAATGAGTCGGCTTGCGCCGATTTGCTGTACTGCGTAGCTGGCGCTTACCGCTATATCTTTATTTATATAACGATACCCGAGTTTCTCGAATCCCGGGCTTCACGAAGGCACTTGCCTGGTGAAGTAGGGGGCGGTTGCTCAGGTGATAGGGGCGAATCAAGCCAGAAGCTGACTTTCAGGTCAATAGAAAACAAAAACGCGGCCGGAGCCGCGCAAAGGGGACTTACGGGTTCCGACAGCCGCCAGTTGCTGGCGACTGTCGGGGCAGGTCAGAGCTGCACTTCCACCTGCTCGCCATTGAGGCGCACGGGCCATACCGGCAGCTGTTGCTCGGGGTATTCCAGGCAGCCACCGTCGCCCAGACGGAAGTGCTGCTTGTACAGCGGCGAGGCGATCACCAGTTCACCCTGCAGGTGGCCGACGATGCCGCGCCCGATCACGTTGGCGCCGGACTTGGGGTCGCGGTTGCCGATGGCGAACACCTGCTGCTCGGTGTCCGGCAGGTAGATCAGCGCGATCTGCTGGCCTTCGACGCAGGCCACCACGCCGGAGTTGGGCACCAGGTCGGTACGGGCGCACAGGGTTTTCCAGGCTGCCTGGGTCGGTGCGGCAAGGGTATTGGACTGGCTCATTACACGGCCTCCACGGTCACGGGGATCAGTTCGAGTTCGTCTTCGCGGGCGGGGCGGCGCTGGCCGCGTTCCTTGACGAAGTGGATGTCCGGGTCGCCACCATGTTCGTTGACGAAGGTGCGGAAGCGCTTGAGCTTCTCCTCGTCCTGCAGGGCGTTGGCCCATTCGCACTCGTAGCGGTCGACCACCAGCTGCATCTGCGCTTCCAGCTCTGCGGCCAGGCCCAGGCTGTCGTCGATGACCACGGCCTTGAGGTAGTCCAGGCCGCCTTCCAGCGACTCGCGCCATACCGAGGTGCGCTGCAGCTTGTCGGCGGTGCGGATGTAGAACATCAGCACGCGGTCGATGTAGCGGATCAGGGTTTCGTCATCCAGGTCGGTGGCGAACAGCTCCGCATGGCGCGGGCGCATGCCGCCGTTGCCGCACACGTAGAGGTTCCAGCCGTTCTCGGTGGCGATCACGCCGATGTCCTTGCTCTGCGCCTCGGCGCACTCGCGGGTGCAGCCGGAGACGGCGAACTTGAGCTTGTGCGGCGAGCGCAGGCCCTTGTAGCGGTGCTCGATGTCCAGGGCCATCTTCACGCTGTCCTGCACGCCGTAGCGGCACCAGGTGCTGCCGACGCAACTCTTCACGGTTCGGGTGGACTTGCCGTAGGCGTGACCGGTTTCGAAGCCGGCGGCGATCAGCTCGCCCCAGATTTCCGGCAGCTCGTGCAGCTGGGCGCCGAACAGGTCGATGCGCTGGCCGCCGGTGATCTTGGTGTAGAGGTCGTATTTCTTCGCCACCGCGCCGATGGCGATCAGCCCGTCCGGGGTGATCTCGCCGCCGGGGATGCGCGGCACCACCGAGTAGGTGCCGTTCTTCTGCATGTTGGCCATGAAGGTGTCGTTGGTGTCCTGCAGGGCCACCAGCGACGGGTTCATGATCGGGCGGTTCCAGCACGAAGCGAGGATCGAGCCCACCGCCGGCTTGCAGATGTCGCAGCCGACATGGCCCTTGCCGTGCTTGGCCAGCAGTTCCTCGAAGCTCTCGATGCCCTCGACGCGGACGAAGTGGTAGAGCTCCTGGCGGGTGTAGGCGAAGTGCTCGCACAGGCTCTTGTCGACTTCCACGCCGCGGGCGGTGAGTTCGTGCTCGAACACCTGCTTGAGCAGCGCCGCGCAGCCGCCGCAGCCGGTGGCGGCCTTGGTGCAGGACTTGATGCCGGCCAGATCGGTGCAGCCAGCGTCGATGGCCGAGCAGATCGCGCCCTTGCTGACGTTGTGGCAGGAGCAGATGGTGGCGGTATCCGGCAGGGCGTCGGCGCCCAGGGCCGGAGCGCCGTCGCCGACCGGCATGATCAGGCTGGCCGGGTCTTCCGGCAGCTTGATGCCGTTCTGCGCGTACTGCAGCAGGGTGTCGTAGTAGCTGTTGTCGCCGACCAGCACGGCGCCGAGCACCTGCTTGCCGTCGGCGGAGACCACCAGGCGGCGGTAGCTTGCCGTGGCTTCGTCGATGTAGCGGTAGCTCTTGGCGCCGGGCATGGCGCCGTGGGCGTCGCCAATGGAGCCGACGTCGACGCCGAGCAGCTTGAGCTTGGTCGACATGTCGGCGCCGAGGAAGGGCGAGCCTTCCTGGCCGCACAGCTGGGCCGCCACCAGGCGGGCCATCTGGTAGCCGGGGGCGACCAGGCCGAAGATGCTGCCGTTCCAGGCCGCGCACTCGCCGATGGCGAAGATGTGTTCGTCGCTGGTCAGGCACTGGTCGTTGATGGCGATGCCGCCGCGGGCGCCCAGCTCCAGGCCGCAGGCGCGGGCCAGGGCGTCCTGCGGGCGGATGCCGGCGGAGAACACGACCAGGTCGGTTTCCAGGAAGTCATCGCCGGCGAAATTCATCCGGTAGCGGTACTCGCTGCCGGCGCTGATGCTCTGGGTGGCCTTGGACAGGTGCACGCCGACGCCGAGGTCTTCGATGCGCTGCTTCAGCGCCGCGCCGCCGAAGTCGTCCAGCTGCACCGGCATCAGGCGCGGGGCGAATTCCACCACATGGGCTTCCAGGCCCAGGGATTTCAGGGCGTTGGCCGCTTCCAGGCCGAGCAGGCCGCCGCCGACCACCACGCCACGGCGCTTGCCCTTGGCGGCGGCGCGAATGCCGTCGAGGTCTTCCAGGGTGCGGTAAACCAGGCGCGAATTACCTTCGGCGCCTTCGATCGGCGGTACGAAGGGGTAGGAGCCGGTAGCCAGCACCAGCTTGTCGTAGGCGAAGGCGCCCTTGGCGGTGATCACTTCGCGGCGCTCGCGGTCGATCTCCAGCACCGGGGTGCCTAGGTGCAGGGTCAGGCCGGGTTTCTCGTACAGCGCGGCTTCGCTCATGGCCAGGGACTCGGCGTCGCGGCCGCCGAAGTATTCGGACAGGTGCACGCGGTCATAGGCGCGCTGACGCTCCTCGCCGAACACCAGGATCTGGTACTGGTCCAGAGCACCGCTTTCCAGCAGCTGCTCGACGCAGTTGTGGCCAACCATGCCGTTGCCGACGACGATCAGCGTTTGCTTGTCAGTGGAGGCGACTGTGGTGTTCATAGTTGTTCCCGGCCAAAGCTCATCAGGTTTTTCCGCGGCAATAAAAAAGGCGCCTGAAACCTCGCGGTTCCAGGCGCCTTTGCCTGTTCTGTCCGGTCTCTTCGTGGAGACCGTTTGCCCGCCGCCTGGATGCGACTGCTCGATCGCCTTTGATCGATTGGGCGGCCCGGTTTGCTGGGCTTGAACGATCCTTAGCATTGACTGTGCCAGCTTTGTCGAAGACCAGTATCTATGCGGTTCGTGAGGTTTTTTGTGGTTGTTCAGATGGAGCGCCGCGGGCCTTTCTGGAACCAAAACGGTGCGTTCGCCCGCGATTTGCCCTGCGCTGATGCCTGTTGCACTGCATGAGGGCGCTTGGTGCCGATAGGGACATGGGGCGCACTGGCGACTACTATCCGCCCGAACACGGCAGGTAGCAGAGCGCAGATGAAGCTGGAAGGACGTTTATGGATCACCCGCAACGGCAAGAACCTGGCCGGCGAGGGGCGCATCGAACTGCTGGCGCGGATTGCCGACAGCGGCTCCATCACCCAGGCGGCCAAGGCCATGGGTATGAGTTACAAGTCGGCCTGGGATGCGGTGGATGCCATGAACAGCGCGGCCGGCAGCCCGCTGGTGCAGCGCTCGGCGGGCGGCAAGGGCGGTGGCGGCACGCGCCTGACCGAGGCCGGGCAACAACTGATCGAGTCGTATCGGCGCTATCAGCAGGAGCATCAGCTGTTTCTCGAACGTCTAGGGGAAGACCGCCAGCTGGAGTCGCTGCTGCAGTTGATGGAGCGGCTGCACCTGCGCAGCAGCGCGCGCAACCAGCTGTCCGGCCAGGTGATGGCCATCGAGCCGGTCGGGTTGAATGACCGCATCGAGTTTCGCCTGGCCGGTGGCCAGCAATTGCATGCACTGATCACCCGGACCAGCACCGAGCGCCTGGGGCTGCAACCCGGCGCGAGCGTGTGTGCCTTGATCAAGGCGCCCTGGGTGCATGTGCAGATGGAGCCCGCCGAGGGCAGCAATCGGCTGCAAGGCCAGGTACGGGCGCTGAACGCCGATGCCGAGCACTGTGAAGTGCTGGTCGAGCTCGATGGTGGCGAACAACTTGTGGCCGTGCTCGGCGAGGCTCAGATGCAGGAGCAAGGGCTGCAGGTCGGGCAGGCGGTGCATCTGCTGATCGATGCCGAACAGATCATTCTCTGCGCCTGATATTCGGCTGAGACGGCGCGACTTTCCCTGAGCCGCGCCTGTGGCTAAGCTCGGGTTCCGCACATGCAACAGAGGTTTCCCCATGTCGCAGCAACGGCCGGCCGCGGATATCGCGCGGATGATCCTTGAGGGATTCGACGACTACCGCACGAGCTTTCGCGAGATCACCAACGGTGCCCGGGCGCGATTCGAACAGGCGTTGTGGCAGGAAGCCCAGGTCGCTTCGGCGGCGCGCATCAACCTCTACGAAGAGAAGGTCGCCGCATGCGGCGAGGTCCTGCGCCAGGGCTTTGCCGCCGAACAGTTGCTGGATATCGACCTGTGGCCGCTGGCCAAGAGTGCCTATATCAGCCTGATCAACCTGCGCGACGACGATGAGCTGGCCGAGACCTGGTACAACTCGATCTTCTGCAGCCTGTTCAGCCACGACCAGATCAGCGATGGCTGCATGTTCATCCACACCACCCGCCCTTCGCTGCGCGCCCAGGAGCGTACGCCGCAGACCCGCGTCTACCATCCCCATGGTGACCTGCAACAGGCGCTGCGGCAGATCTTCAGCGACTACAGCTATGGCGTCGGTTTCGAGGACCTGCAGCGTGACCTGGACCGCCTGGAGCAGCAGCTGCGCGCCAACCTGCCGGACTGGGTGTGCAAGGATCACGAGCTGACCATCGAGCTGTTTGCCTCGACCCTGTATCGCAACAAGGGCGCCTATCTGGTCGGGCGCATCTACACCCCGGACGAGCAGTGGCCGCTGGTGTTCCCGCTGCTGCACCGCGAAGGGCAGGGCATCCAGATCGACACCCTGATCACCGACGAGTCGGAAGTGTCGATCATCTTCTCCTTCACTCGCTCCTACTTCATGGTGCGGGTGGACATTCCGGCGGAGTTCATCGCGTTCCTCAAACGCATCCTGCCGGGCAAGCATATTGCCGAGCTGTACACCTCGATCGGTTTCTACAAGCACGGCAAGTCGGAGTTCTACCGCGCGCTGATCAACCACCTGGCCAATACCGATGACCGCTTCATCATGGCGCCGGGCGTGCGCGGCATGGTCATGAGCGTGTTCACCCTGCCGGGCTTCAATACGGTGTTCAAGATCATCAAGGACCGCTTCTCGCCGTCGAAGAACGTCGACCGCAATACGGTGATCGAGAAGTACCGCCTGGTGAAAAGCGTCGATCGGGTCGGGCGCATGGCCGACACGCAGGAGTTCGCCGATTTCCGCTTCCCGCTGGCCAAATTCGACCCGGAGTGCCTGGCCGAGCTGCTGGAGGTGGCACCCTCCACCGTGGAGATCGAAAACGGCAACACCGTACTGATCCGCCACTGCTGGACTGAGCGGCGCATGACGCCACTGAACATCTATCTGGAGCACGCCAACGAGGCGCAGATAAAGGACGCGCTGGAGGACTACGGCCTGGCCATCAAGCAGCTGGCGGCTGCCAATATCTTCCCCGGCGACATGCTGCTGAAGAACTTCGGCGTCACTCGTCACGGCCGCGTGGTGTTTTACGACTACGACGAGATCAGCTTCCTCACCGAAGTGAACTTCCGTCATATCCCGCCGCCGCGTTACCCCGAGGACGAGATGTCCAGCGAGCCCTGGTACTCGGTGGGGCCGAACGATGTGTTTCCCGAGGAGTTCCCGCGCTTTCTGTTCGTCGATCTTGGTCAGCGCCGTCTGTTCAGCAAGCTGCATGGCAACCTGTACGACGCCGACTACTGGAAGAGCCTGCAGGAGGCCATACGGGCGGGCAAGGTGATTGACGTGTTCCCTTATCGACGCAAGGCCGACCGCATCGCCTGAGTCAGACAAGGCCACATTTTTTTCAGGTTATTGCGTGATGGCCTTGTGCTGCTTTGGCACGCATGTGCTAGACCCTATAGATGTAGTTGTGCCATTCACCGACACCACTCTTCCAGGGATGGTCAGCCATGCGTCAGAACCTGCCTGTTACTCAGCGCGAACGCACCTTTACCGATGCCGAGCGCCTGATTTCCACTACCGATCTCAACAGTAAGATCACTTACGTCAACGATGCCTTCGTTGCCATCAGCGGTTTTTCCCGCGAGGAGCTGATGGGCGAGCCGCACAATCTGGTGCGCCATCCCGACATGCCGCCGGGCGTATTCGGCCATATGTGGGAGACCATCAAACAGGGCAAACCCTGGATGGGCATCGTCAAGAACCGTTGCAAGAATGGCGACCACTACTGGGTCAGCGCCTATGTCACGCCTATCTACGAGAACGGCAAGATGGCCGGCTACGAGTCGGTGCGCTCGGTACCCAGTGAGGCGCAGAAACGCCGTGCCGAGGCGCTCTATGCCCGGCTGCGGGCCGGCAAACCGCCGGTGTCCAGGGTCGAATACTGGACCTATGACCTGATGCGCTCCTGGCCGGTGATTCTCGCCGCGCTGATCATCATGGCCGGTGCCTTTACCCTCAGTGGCTGGCCGTTGGCGGCGCTGATCGTGTTGATCATGTTCGCCCTGGGCTCTTTCCAGCTGCACAGTAAACGTCAGCTGATTCGCAAGACCCTGGCCGACCATCCCAAAGCCTTTACCAGCGCCCTGGTGGCCCTGACCTACAGTGACAACCGCGGTGCTCAGGGCCTGCTGGACATGGCCATGATCAGCGAGGAGGCACGTCTGCAGACGGCACTGACCCGGCTTGAGGATGCCGGCGAGAACGTGCGCCAGCGTGCCGCTCAGTCTGCCGATCTGTCCCGTTCCAGTGCTGACCTGCTGGAGCAGCAGCGCAGCGAGACGGATCAGTCGGCCACCGCCATCAATCAGATGGCCGCCACCATTCAGGAGGTCGCGCACAACGTGCAGAACACCTCGCACGCCGCAGAGGAAGCGGATCGCCTGGCCCAGCAAGGTCGCAGCTTGGCTGGCGGCAGCCTGCATGCCATGCAGCAGATGGCGGGCGCGGTGCAGGAAATCGGCCAGGCGGTGAATGAGCTGGCCACCTCGACTCAGTCCATCGGCAGTGTCGCCGACGTGATCACTTCCATCGCCGAGCAGACCAACCTGCTGGCACTCAACGCGGCCATCGAAGCGGCGCGTGCCGGCGAGCAGGGACGCGGCTTTGCCGTGGTGGCGGACGAGGTGCGGGCCCTGGCGGGGCGTACCCGCGAATCCACTGAGCAGATTCACCAGATCATCTCCTCGCTGCGTAGCGGCGCGGACAAGGCCGTGAATACTGCCAGCAAGGGCGAGGAAATTTCCCGCGACAGCGTGCGCAGCGTCGAGGAGGTGCGCGAGGCGCTGGATGGCATCAGCCAGGCGGTGACGCGTATCACCGGCATGAGCCAGCAGATGGCTGCTGCCTCCGAGCAGCAGGCCCATGTGGCCGAGGACATCAGCCAGCAGATCACCCGCATCGCTCAGCTTTCCGACCACAGTGCGGGTCAGGCCCAGCAGGGTGTTGGCATCAGCCAGGAGCTGGAGCAGATGGCGGCTTATCTGCATAGCCTGGCGGAGCGCTTCAACCGTTAGGGTCTGTTGACGTTCCGCGCAAAAACGGGCCCGTCCCTGCGAGCTGCGTGAAAAATCTCGCCATGCGTTGTTGCGGGACTTGCCAAGGGAGTGACCATTGCCTTCGTCCCACGCCTAGCCTGGCGAGATTTTTCGCTGCAGCGCGGCTTGCGCCGAAACATCAACAGACCCTGGCTCCAAGATTCTCCGTCGCCTGTGGCACACTGCGCGGCGGAGGTTCTTCACCATGTCCCGTGTTCGCTGCGAGCGCTGTTTGCGCCCGCAAAGCCACTGCCTTTGTCGCCTGATTCCTTGCCTGCCGAGCCGTAGCAGGGTGTTGATCCTGCAGCACCCGGACGAGGTCGGGCATGCCCTCAATACTGCGCGTTTTGCTGCCTTGGGATTGGCGAATGCACAGCTCGAAGTCGGCGAAACCTTTGCCGAACTGGAGCACTGGCTCGATCCGGCCTACCGTGCCTGCCTGCTGTTTCCCGGTGAGCGTGCGCAGACGCTGCCCCTTGGTGTCGTTGAGGGCGACGACAGGCCATTGCTGCTGGTCGTGCCGGACGGCACCTGGCGCAAGGCGCGCAAACTGCTGTATCTCAATCCGCTGCTGAGCACCTTGCCCTGTGTGAGCCTGCCTTCAGGCCTGAGTTCGCGCTACCGGCTGCGCAAGGCGCCGGGAGAGGGTGCGTTGGCGACCATTGAGGCGATAGTCGCGGCTCTCGAATTGCAGGAGGCGCCGCAGCGTTTCGATGCGTTGCTGCGTCCTTTCGATGCCTTGATCGAAGGGCAGATCGCGGCGATGGGGGAGGAGGTATTCCGGCGTAACCACGGTGGCTGAGCGTTTTACGGTATCTGTCCAGTAATCCTCAGGTCGTTGCCATCGATGAGGACGCATCACCTGTGACGTCCGCAATAAGTGCTTGACCTCAAGTCAACTTGAATTTGTAGCCTCAATGCACGCCTTCTCGGAGGCTTTCATAGGTTCAGATTTCTGGAGCGCACGTCATGAAGAAAGTCGCCATCATCTATCACAGTGCCCATGGGCATACCGAGTTCCTCGCTGAACAGATACTCGCAGGTATGGCCGCTATCCCGTCCATCCAGGCAGACCTGCTACAAGTACAGGTGCTGCTGAAAAAGCCGGATGCCTTGCTTGAATATGACGGTTTCATTCTCGGTTCCCCTACCTACTTCGGCGGGGTCAGCGCGCCGTTCAAGGCCTTCATGGATGCCACCGGGCCACTGTGGCGTAATCAGCGTCTGCGCGGGCGCCTGGCAGCGGGCTTCAGTGTTTCGTCGCTGGCCTCCGGGGACAAACAATCCACCTTGATGTCGCTGTTCGCCTTCGCTATGCAGCATGGCCTGCTCTGGGTAGGCAACCCGATTCTCCCCGAGCAGCTCAATGGCATTCCTGAAAACGAGGCGGCTAATCGGCTTGGTTCCTGGTCCGGGCTGATGGCCCAGGCCGAGAAAGCCTCGCCTGGTCATGCCTTTGTGCCAGGTGATACCAAGACGGCCCGAATGTTTGGCATGAACTTCGTGCGTACGCTACTGCGCATGCAAGATACTCTGGAGCACGAAGGCGAGGAGGTGGCGTGATGATTCCTGCCAGGTACACGCCATTGCTGTTCGCCCTGATTCTTTCCGGGCTTATGTCCCTTCTGGTCTCTGCCGTGTCCACGTTGCGCGTACTAGGGGCTGAGCCGGGCTTCATCGAAGCCTGGTTGAGCGCCTGGCTGGCGGCATGGTTGTTCGCGTTTCCGACGGTGTTGCTGGTTGCCCCGCTGACGCGTCGCCTCGTCGGTTTGCTGGCCCGCCCAGAGCTGCACGCCGTGGCTAGCGCTCGCGCAGTGCCTCCGAACGAGCCTTGAGCACTGGCTTGAGCAAGTAGTCGAGCACGCTCTTCTCGCCAGTGACGATATCCACGGTGGCTACCATGCCGGGAATGATCAACAGTGGATGTTCGTCACTGCCCAGGTGGCTTTTGTCGGTGCGCACCTGGATCAGGTAGAAGCTGTTGCCTTCCTCGTCGGTGATGGTGTCGGCGCTGATCAGCTCAAGCTTGGCCTTGAGCCCGCCATAGATGGTGAAGTCGTAAGCGGTGAATTTGACCATGGCCTTCTGTCCGGGGTGCAGGAAGGCGATGTCCTGCGGGCGCACGCGGGCCTCGATGAGCAGGTTGTCTTCCAGCGGTACGACTTCGACCATGGGGTCGCCGGGCTGCACCACGCCGCCGATGGTGTTGACCTTGAGCAGTTTGATCACGCCGTGCACGGGCGAGACGATGGTGGTGCGGCTGACTCGATCCTGAATGGCGACGCTGGTGGAGGTGATCTTCTTCAGCTCTGTGCGTACTTCGTTGAGCTCTTTCAGCGCTTCGGTGCGGAAGTTCAGGGCCGACTCGTTGAGTTTGCTCTCGATCTCCTGCATGGCCGCCTCGGCACGGGGGATGGCGAGGTTGGTGGCGTCCAGTGAGCCGCGCATTTCTACAGCGCTGCGGCGCAGACGAATGATTTCGACCTGGGAGATTGCGCCTGAGGAAACCAGGGGTTGTGACATGTTCAGCTCCTGCTGAACCAGGCCGAGGCTTGAGCGGTATTGCTGGGCCTTGGCGCGAAACTCGGCTAGCTCCTGGGTTTTCTGGCGCAACTGCTCTTTCAGGGTGTTCTGCTCGCTGTCCAGACGACGCTGGCGTGAGCTATACAGCGCCAGTTCGTCTTCAGCCAATTGAGGTGCCTGCTCGATCAGTTCTTCCGGCAGTGAGAGCGGGATGCCCTCGGCCTCTGCACTGAGGCGCGCGACACGGGCCTGCAGGGCCAAGCGATCTGCTTCAGTTTCACCTTTGTTGGAGATGAATCGGGTGGCGTCCAGGCGCAGCAGCACATCACCTTTGTTCACTACCTGGCCTTCACGTACGAAGATTTCGGTGACGATACCGCCTTCCAGGTTCTGGATGACCTGCACCTTGCTGGAGGGAATGGCTTTGCCTTCGCCGGTGGTGACTTCCTCCAGTACCGCGAACCTGGCCCAGACCAAGGCTGCAATCAGGCAGGCGCAGACACTCCAGACGGTGGCTCGGGCCAGCCAGGGAGAGTCTTCCAGCATGGCTCCGTCCACTTCCGGCATGAACTCGGTGTCCGGCTTCTGCCGGCCGAGGCTGCTGAAGTAGTCGCGCAGGGATTGGCTCATATCCATGCTCTTGTCTCCGGTCTAGACAGCGGCAGGGCCGACCCGGCCCTTGCGCAGCGCATCGATTACCGCTTCCTTGGGACCATCGGCAACCACATGGCCGTAGTCCAGCACGATCAGGCGGTCGACCAGGCTGAGCATCGAGTTGCGGTGGGTGATGAGCAGCAGGGTCTTGCCATGAGTCCGGCTGTGCAGCTTTTGGCGCAGGGCATCTTCGCTGGAGTTGTCCATGGCACTGGTAGGTTCATCGAGTAGCAGGATTGGTGGGTCCAGCAGCAAGGCTCGGGCCAGCAGTACGGCCTGGCGCTGCCCCCCTGAGAGCAACTGCCCGCGCTCGCCCACAGGGCGGTCGAAGCCCTGGGGATGCTGTCTGGCCAGATCGGAGACGCCACAGAGTTCGGCCACTTCCAGCATGCGTGCATCGCTGACATAGCGCGCACCAAGGGTGAGGTTGTCGCGCAGGCTGCCGGCCAGCAGTGGCAGGTCATGGGCGACGTAACCTGTCTGGTGGCGCAGATCGGCGACATCGAGTTGGCGCAGGTCAAGGCCGTCGAGCAGGATCTGTCCCTCGCTTGGCTCATAGAAGTTCATGATCATGCGCGCCAGGGTGCTCTTGCCCGAGCCGCTACGACCGATGATTCCGACGCGCTCTCCTGCCTTGATATGCAGGTTGATCTTGTTCAGCGCCGGGGTGCTTTGCCCGGGGTAGCTGAAGCTCATCTGGCTGATATCCAGGGCGCCCTTCAGGCGTGTGCGCTCCAGTGGGCGCTGCTTGGCATCGCGCTCCTGCGGCAGGGTCATCAGGGCGTCAGTGCTGGTCATGGTCAGGCGGGCTTGCTGGTAGCGGGTGATCAGTCCGGCAATCTGTCCCAGAGGCGCGAGCACTCGGCTGCCGAGCATGTAACAGGCCACCAGTGCGCCCACGCTGAGATGGCCGGCGATGATGATGTAGACCCCGGCGACTATGGTGGCCATGCCGGCGAATTGCTGGAAGAACATGGTGCCGTTGGTGGCCAGTGAGGCGAGGAAGCGTGAGTGGCTGTCCAGGCGGGTGAGGGCGCCGTGGGTTTTTTCCCAGCGATGTTGGCGCTCGCTCTCGGCACTACAGGATTTCAGGGTTTCCAGGCCGCCGAGCGTCTCGATCAGCAGGGCCTGGCGCTCGGCGCCGAGGGCTAGGGTTTTCTGTACCGTATCGCGCAGGCGCGACTGGATGATCAAGGCAAAGATGGCGGTAATCGGGAAGGCCAGCAGCGGGATGATCACCAGCCAACCGCCGAGCAGGCCAATGACCAGAATCATCAGCAGCGAGAAGGGCAGGTCGATCAGGCTGGTGAGGGTTACGGCGGTGAGGAATTCACGCAGCCCCTGGAAGTCGTGAATGCTCTGAGCAAAGCCGCCGACCGTAGCGGGCCGTGCTTTCATCGACATGCCGGTGATGCGTTCGAACAGGGTGGCGGAGAGCACCACGTCGGTCTTCTTGCCGGCGACGTCCAACAGGTAGGCGCGCAGCACCCGCAATAGCAGCTCGAAACTTGTACCGATGAACAGACCGATAGCCAGTACCCATAGAGTGGCTGTGGCCTGGTTGGGTACTACCCGGTCGTAGGTCTGCATGACGAACAGCGGCACCATCAACCCCAGCAGATTGATCAGCAGGCTGGCGAGTACGGCATCGGTATATAGCCAACGAGACAGTTTGAGCGTGTCACGGAACCAGGCTTCGACCCTGGGTACCAGTGGGGTGCGCACTTCCTCCAGCTCATGACGAGGCTTGGCGAAGAAGGCCTGGCCGCTGTATTCCGTGGCGAGTTGGTCGCGGCTGACCCACTGTTCGCCACCTTCTGCCTCGCAGGGCAGAATCAGTAGCTGGTGCTTCGGATCTATCTTGCGCAGTATGGCACTGCGGCCGTCCTTGAGCAGTAGAAGAACCGGCAGGTTGAGCGGTGAAATAGAGGCCAGTTCGCGGCGCAGTATGCGCCCCTGCAAGCCAGCCCGTGCGGCCGCGCGCGGCAGCAACTCGGCATTCAGTCGCTGCTCCGGCATTGGCAAGCCGGCCGTCAGGCTGGCCCGGCTGGCGGGGCAGTCATGCAGGGTGCAGAGGATCAACAAACCGTCGAGCAGGGGGTCGTCATGACTCTGCCGCTGGTCGTCGGAGGGTCTCCGTTCCATGGTGGTCAAATGCACTACTCCTGAGAGGCTACCCGGCATGGGCCGGGCAGCTTCTTCGCCGGGACTACTTCATTTCCGGCAGGCGGGCCTCGCTCTTCACTTCAGTGAGGGCTACAGCTTCGGCCGGTAACACGATGTTCTGCTTGCTCAGCAAGATGCCCATTGCGGAGAGTAGGCGATACATCGAGAACTCCTCGGTGTAACGCACCTCGACGTAGCGGCGGTTGGCGGTAAAGAGTTCATTCTCGCTGTCCAGCAGGTCGAGCAGGGTGCGTTGGCCGAGGCCGAATTGTTGTTGGTAGGCCTCGCGCGAGCGTGCGCTGTAGTCGGCATAGTCGCGAGCTTTCTCGGTTTGCTTGCGAGCGTTTTCCATGGCGTTCCAGGCCAGCATGAGGTTTTCATTGAGCACCCGCAGGGCATTGTTGCGAATGTCCATGGACTGGTTGATCTGGTGGGCGGCCGATTGCAGGCGAGCCTTGTCACGCATGCCATTGAACAGGTTGTAGTTCATCACCACCGCCGCGCGCCAGGTGTTGTAGTGGCCTTCGTCGCCCTGAGTGTTGTCGTCGGCGGTGGTGGCCAATTCCATGTCGAAGCGCGGATAGAAGGGCGCTTTTGCCACCTCGTACTGTTTCTCGGCGGCATATACGTCGGCCTGGGCCGATTTGAGATAGGGGTTGTTGTCCATTACCCCCTGGCGTGCGGCAGCCAGATCCTCGGGAACTTCGCCCTTGATGCTGGCGGGAGTTTCCAGCTCGTCGGGCATACGTCCGGTAGCGCTGAAGAAATTGGCCTGGGCATCGGCTAGGTTGACCTGCTCGGTGTAGAGGTTGTTTTCAGCCAGGGCCAGACGGGCCTTGGACTGGTCGAGGTCGGCATTGCTGCCAACGCCGCGCTCGCTACGCAGGCCGATCTGGTCGTTGACCCGCAGGTGAGCCTGCAGGTTGTTCTCGGCCAAGCTCACCATTTCGCGGCGCTTGAGCACGTCCAGGTAAACCTCGACGGTGCGCAGTGCAAGGCTCTCGGAGGTGCCTTGCACATAGTAGGCGCGGGAGTCGACCACCGACTTGGTGCGCGCGACTTCATTAGGCGTATTGAATCCGTCGAACAGCATCTGTCGCAGGCGCAGTTCGGCGTCGCGATAGTTCAGGGTTTCTTTGTTGTGATCGCCAAGAGCTCGGGTGCTCGGGCTGTCTGTCTGCTCACGGCCGTAGCCGGCCAGCAGGTCGACGGTGGGCAGGTAGCCTCCCTTGGCTACCTTCACATCTTCGTCCGCAGAGAGGCGGTCGTTCATGCTGGCATGTAGCTCGGGGTGGTTGTCGATAGTGCTCTGGATGGCTTCTGCGAGGGTCATAGCCTGGGCTTGGCTACAGGCAATGGCCAGCAGAATACTGCTGCAAAGAGGTGTTAGAGCGCGCATTGGATTTCTCCTTTATTTATTGCTCCGTTTGTGTCGCCAAAAAAATGACGAACTTCTGCCCGTGTTGGCTAGGCGGGTCCATACCATCCAGCTAAGAACATCCGCCGGCACAGCTAAGAAAAAATTGGCACAAGGGTTATGAGGAATAAGTCTTATGCAGACTGTGAGAACGGGCACATTGTTTTCTCCATAAGCCACGAAAAACGGGCTTTTAAGGCCGTTTTCGTTGTTTTGGTAGATGGTCAAACAAGATTTGAGAATAAGGGGCGGGGATGTAGCTGGTTGAGTTGTTCGGTGCAGTAAGGGCGACACTTTTTTGTCGCATTGGAAAATGTGTAATCGCGCCGTCTAATTTCTCAGCGTTTTCTTCGCATGTAATCCCCGGTTCGAAAGGTGGTTTGGCCCTTTTGAAACGTGTCGGCGGTGGTCGGCAGTTGTAGTGCGGAGGAAGGAATCATGGCTACTTTGATTGGTGTCGTCAGTCAGGTTGTCGGCGAGGTCTTTGCGGTAGCAGGCGATGGAACGCGTCGGCCGCTGGTTGAAGGTGATCGCGTCTACGCAGGTGAACAACTGGTAACCGGTGCCAGTGGTGCAGTGGGTGTAACCCTCACCAACGGTGAGCTGCTGACCCTGGGGCGTGACAGCAGCATGGGCCTCAACGAGCAGATGCTGGCCAGCACCGATGCTGCTAATACTGCTGTGGCGCCTGATCAAGCGCCGCCTGCGCCCTCTGACTCCGACCTAACCGATGTCGAACAACTGCAGGCTGCCATCGAGGCGGGTGTCGACCCAACCCTCGAAGGTGAAGCAACCGCAGCCGGTCCGGGCGCTGCTGGCGCTGGCGGAGCCGGTGGCGCGGGCGGCGTTGGCGGTGGGCATAGTTTTGTATTGCTGGGTGAGGTGGGGGGGGCACTCGACCCCACTATTGGTTTCCCGACCGAGGGGCTCAATACCGGCCCCGAATTTCCGGATCCGGAGCCTATCGTTACTGCCGAAGTGGATTTCTTTCCAACGGTTGAAATCATCTATTTCGATGAGGAAGGCCGGGTGGTAACAGGGCCGGGGGTTGTCGAGGAGTCTGAGCTCGATGGCGCTGCACCTGGTAACGTGGACCATCAACCAGGCTCTAATGCAGGGGTTGGGCCGGAAAGTATTTCTGGCTCCCTACTGATCACCTCTCCGGACGGTATTTCGGCGATTCAGGTGCTGGACACCTTCGGCGTGTGGATCAATGTCCAAGGCGGCGGTACGGTTCAGGGTAAGTACGGCGTGATCGAATTCGATGCGGCGGGTAACTGGACCTACACCCTGACCGACAACACCCTCGATCACTCCATTCCCGGTGCGGTCGGAGCGGATGATCAACTGTTGGATCCTTTCTCCGTACGCGTCATTGACGGCGACGGTGATGTTTCTCCGGCGGTGCCACTGAACATCGCCATTTACGACGATGGCCCGGCGATTCTCGACTTCGAGATCGATCGCCACTTCAAGGTCATTGCCGATGAATCCGTTGGGCTGCATGGCTCGCTGCAAAATGAGCTGTGGGGCAAACAGGTTCCATTCGATGAGATATTCCAGACTCCCAATCCCGATGGCATGACTGCCATTGGGTTCTCGAAAGTGCCCGGTGCGTGGCTGTTCAATCTGAGTGTTGATGCAGGTGCCGATGGCGAGGCGTCCCGCCATTTCAACTTGAGCCTCGGCGGTGAGGGCGACACGGAGGGTGGCGGTGTCTACTCCGGACTGAGCGCCACTGATGGAGGTGCCATCAGTCTGTACATGGATGGCTCCGACGTGGTCGGCAGGGACGCGGACGACGATATCGTTTTCCGGGTACATATCGACGAAAGCACCGGCAACGTGACGCTTTGGCAGTACGAGGCCATCGACCATGGCTTTGACTGGAACAATCACGACAGCCTCAAGACCATTACTCAAGGCGCGCTGAATGTAAGCGTGACCATCATCGATGGCGATGGCGACCCGGCCGCTTCGGATGTTCTGGACCTGGGCAAGGTGATCGGTTTCGAGGATGACGGTCCGCAGATCACCTGCTTCACGCTGGAGGAATGCGCGCGGATCATCGTCGATGAGTCCGTCTGGATCACAGGTTCGACTCAGAGCGAACCCGGCTTTGCCTTTGCGGCCGACGAGTTCGGACACTGGTGGGGGCCGGACGGGACCGTGATCGGCTACGCCAAGGTAGACGGTGACGACCTGTTCAAGCTAACGGTCGACGGCGGTTCCGACAAGGAAGATACCAGCCGGCGCACTTTCGAGTTCAGCTTCAGCAATGCCGTCTACTCAGGGCTGTATGCCACCGAGGGCGGGGCCATCAAGCTCTATGCCGACGGTGATGACGTGGTGGGCAAGGATGCCACTGGCGATATCGTATTCCGACTGCATATCGATGAGGACGATGGCGACGTCACCCTGTGGCAATATGAAGCGATCAAGCATGGCGCCGATGGCAATGACCACGATGCCTTGAAGACACTCACCGACGGTGTCTTGAAGGTCAAGGTGACGGTCTACGACAACGATGGCGATTACGACAAGGCCTATGTCGATGTAGGTAAGGCGATTGGCTTCGAAGATGACGGGCCGAAGATCACTTGCTTTGAACTGGGTTATCGCGCCCATGTCGTGGCGGACGAATCGGTTGGTACCGGCGGCTCGACGCAAAGTGAACTGGGCCTGGCGCGCCCCAATGATGAGTCCGGGCATACCTGGGATTCGACACTGCACAAGCCTGTGATTGGCTATGCGCAGGTAGACGGCGATGACCTGTTCAAATTGACGGTCGACGCGGGTTCCGACAAAGAAGACGTTAGCAAGCGCAGCTTTGAGTTCAGCTTCAGCCAAGGAGTGCTTTCGGGGTTGAGTGCTACCGACGGCGGTCTCATCAGGCTCTATGGTGATAGTGATGACGTGGTCGGCAAAGATGCCAGTGGCGACATCGTCTTCCGTCTGCACATGGATGAAAACAGCGGCGATGTGACGCTGTGGCAGTACGAGGCGATTAATCATGGCTGGGACGGTAATGATCACGATGCCCTGAAAGAGCTGGCTGACGGGGTGCTGAAGGTCAAGGTGACCGTCTATGACAAGGACGGTGACTACGACAAGGCCTATGTCGACCTGGGCAAGGTTATCGGCTTCGAGGATGACGGGCCGAAGATCACCTGCTTCGAGCTGGGTTATCGCGCCCATGTGGTGGTGGACGAGTCGGTTGGTACCGGTGGCTCGACGCAGAGCGAATTGGGCCTGGCGCGCCCCAATGATGAATCTGGACACACTTGGGATTCGACACTGCACAAGCCGGTGATCGGCTATGCCCAGGTCTGCGGTGATGACCTGTTCAAACTGACGGTCGACGCGGGCTCCGACAAGGAGGACGTCAGCAAGCGCAGCTTCGAGTTCAGCTTCAGCCAAGGCGCACTGTCGGGGTTGAGTGCTACTGATGGCGGCATCATCAAGCTCTATGGCGATGGTGATGACGTGGTCGGCAAAGACGCGAGTGGTGACATCGTGTTCCGCCTGCACATGGATGAAAGCAGCGGCGATGTCACGCTGTGGCAGTACGAGGCGATCAACCACGGCTGGGATGGTAATGACCACGATGCGCTGAAAGAACTGGCTGACGGCGTGCTGAGGGTCAAAGTTACCGTCTATGACAAGGACGGTGACTACGACAAGGCCTATGTCGACCTGGGCAAGGTCATTGGCTTTGAGGATGACGGGCCGAAGATCACCTGCTTCGAGCTGGGCTATCGTGCCCATGTCATTGCGGATGAGTCGAAAGGTGTTCTGGGCTCGCTCCAGGACGAGCCAGGTAATACCCTGCCGTTCGACGAAGTCTTCCATTCCCCAGGCCCGGACGGGGCGGTAATTGGCTACGCCAGAGTGGACGGTGATGACCTGTTCAAACTGACGGTCGATGCTGGTTCCGATAAAGAGGACACGAGCAAGCGCACTTTCGAGTTCAGCGTCAGTAACGGTGCTTTCTCGGGGCTGTATGCCACCGATGGCGGAGCGATCACGCTCTTTAAAAGCGGTGATGACGTGGTCGGCAAGGACGTCAATGGCGATATCGTCTTCCGTCTGCGCATCGACGAAGACGATGGCGATGTCACCCTGTGGCAATACGAAGCCATCAACCATGGGCCGGATGGCAACGACCACGATGCTCTGAAAGAGCTGGCTGACGGTGTACTGAAGGTCAAAGTGACCGTCTACGACAAGGACGGCGATTACGACAAGGCGTATGTCGACCTTGGTAAGGTCATTGGCTTCGAGGATGACGGCCCTGCGGCGGGCCTCAGCTTTGCCTTTGTCGATGAGGATGGCAATGCTGCCTATGGTACGCCCGCGCTACCTGATCGCCTGGTCGGTGGCCCTAATGACTCCAACTTCAACGTGGCCGATACCGGCAGGTTGGCGATTGACGCCGGGTCCGACGGGCTGAAGAGCGTTGCCTTCGCCGAAGGCACCGCCCACACCCTCTTTGGCCAGGTGGTCGAGTCCGGTGGGCATGAGGTGATGCTGGACTGGCAGGCTGCGCCGGGCGATGCGGGTGGCGTGCTCGAAGGCTATTACATGAATGGTGACGTGCGGGTCTCCGTCTTTACCTTGGAGCTTGCCGCCAACAACCTCGATTACACCTTTGCACTGCATCAGCCGCTCGATCACAACGTCCCGGGTACTGAGGACGAGCTGTATCTGAAACTGGACTTCACCTTGACGGATGGGGATGGCGACACCGCCGATGGTGTCGTGAAAGTGGTGGTGGACGATGACACCCCGGTACTCAATGACAACGTCATCGAGTCCTGCCTCACCGTGACCTATGAGGGCGGTGACGCCGGGTTCTCCAACAGCTACGGCTACTACATCAAAGCCCCGGATGGCACCCCTACGGTGGGCGCCATCATCTGGGCCAATGTCCACGACATAGCGGTGGGTACATCCGCGACTGTGAGTGGGCTCAATCCCGAGGATGTCGGGTTCTTCATCATTCCTAACGGAGCATCCTTCAACGGTGGTGTTGCAGGGTATGCCGATGGCGCTGCCCTCACCTTTGTAGAGGGTGTCGATGGTTGGCAGGCCTATCTGGGTGGTGTGCCGCTCACCGGCGACGGCGGTGCCAATGCACTGTTCGACAATCCGCTGCTCAACCCGACAGATGATTCGCATGTGCAGGACAATGCCGCTCCCGGCAATGAGAACTGGGAGGATGTCCATGTTGGAGGCGACAACGACTTCAACGATGTCAACATCCAGGTGCAGTGGAAGAATCTGGTTCACGAAGACAAGCTCTCTGTTCTGGACGCTCCTATTCCTGCTCCGTACGAGGGCAACGAGGAACTCAGCCAGTCGCTTGTGGCAACCGGTGGTGATGGAACACTGCTGTCTTTGGTGAACTTCGGTGCAGATGGCCCGGGTACGGTTTCGCTGATTGATGGCGACGTGAATGCTGTCATGAGCGGTGCAAACCCAGGGCTGACCTCGGGTGGAGAGCCACTGTTCTATTCCGTGTCGGGCGGTGTGCTGACCGCCTATGCCGGTGAGGGCGGTGATCCGGTGTTCAGCCTGTCGGTTACCGAGGGTGGTGGCTACACCTTCACCTTGCTGGGCCCGCTGGACCACGATGCCACCCCGGCCACCGACAATGATCTCGATACCCTGGTCGCCAATGCCGGTATCGATTTCACTCGGGTGCTGAACATCACCGACTATGACGGCGACCCCGTCGATCTCAGCAACGCCAGCGGTCGCTTTGTGATCCGGGTCGAGGACGATGCGCCGATTGCGACTTGCGATGCAGCCTGTTTCACCGAGCAGGCGGCCACTACCAACATCCTCATGGCATTCGATTTCTCCAATTCGATGTTCTTTGATGCCGAGGGCGGTGGTAATCGTTTCGAGGCGGTTTATGGCGCTGTCAGCGATATGTTCGCGGCTTATGACGCCCAGGGCGACGTCAATATCCGCATCGTCGGCTTCAGCAATGGCGCTGCGGAGGGCAATGGTCTCTGGACGTCCGCCTGGTTCTCCTCGGCTACTGCGGCAGCGCAGTGGCTGCTGGATACCTTCAATGATCCGGGTCGTTCGCAACCGGGTGGCACCAACTATGAGGCCGCTCTGGATGCAGCCCGTGCGGCCTGGGCGGATGGGACGCCCACAGAAGGCAGTAACGTCGCTTACTTCATCACCGATGGCTACTCCAATGGAGGCAATACCTACGGAGCCACCGGTGACTGGACCAACTTCCTGACGGACGAGGGCTTTATCGGTAACTATGTGGTTGCCGTTGGAGGCAGTGGTGACGTTGATAGTGACGGCACACTGTTTGACCAGGCGGAGCTGGATGCCATAGCAGCAGGTGCAGGTGGCGAGGTGATCCTCGCTGACTTCGGCTCAATCGCCGAGGATCTGGCCGGCACCGCGGTGCTCAATCAACTCGAGGGCAACCTGGTGACCGGTGACGCACATGGTGGCGTTGCAGACCTCTCCGGTGCCGATGGCTGGCTGAAGGATGGCGATGGCAACGATGTGCCTCTGGTGTCCGTCAAGTTCGACCGCAATGGCGATGGTGACTTTGATGATGCGGATGAGTCCTATGACATTGCCCAGAGTGGTCCGACCATCATCGACCTGGGAGGTGACCTCGGTTCAATCGAGTTCTATGCCAACGGTAAATATGTGTACAAGGCGGGTGACCTGCCGGCTGGAGAGCAAACGCTGAACTTCCAGTACACGGTAATGGACAATGACCGTACCAGTTCGACGGCCTGCTTCGAGCTCAATCTGAAAGGCATTCAGAACACCCTTCCGCATGTGGGTGAGGCCATTGCCCGGGTTTCCGAGGAAGGACTGTCGACGCCGGCTGCGCCCTATGAGAGTATTCAGGATACCGCTGGGCATCTGAGTGGCGATGACACGACCAATATGACCTCCGTCATCAATGGAACCATCGATATCTCGGATGCGGATGGCGATGCCCTGACGGTCAGTCTCGTTGCACCCGCTCCGGGCGTATTCATGTCGGGAGGCGTGGCAGTTGTTTGGACTGGTGACGGTACCAATCACCTGATCGGTACTAAGGGTGTTGGCGGCGTGCCGATTCTCGAGGTCACCGTCAGCGCGGATGGCCACTACAGTGTCGAGCTGAAAGGCCCGGTCGATCATCCCTACAAGGGCGAAGGAACTGCCGGCGAGGATGTTCTCAGTCATGACTTCATCGTGCAGGTCTCCGATGGTACCGGCATGAGTGAGGGCAAGATCACCGTGCAGATCGAAGATGATTCGCCGGTGGCCAATGCAATCACCAAGACCGGCCAGGCCGCGGTGGGCACCGACACCAACCTGCTGATCGTGCTGGACGTGTCCGGCAGCATGGGTGACCCGGCCAATGTGGGCGGCATGAGCCGTCTCGAAGTGGCCAAGAGCGCTCTGCTGGAGCTTTTTGAACAGTACGATGCACTGGGTGACGTCAAGATAAGTTTGGTGACCTTCGCCACCGGCGCCACCACCAATCAGGTCTGGGTCAACCTCAGTGATGCCAAGGCTGCGGTACTGGCGCTCAATGATGGTGGCAACACCAACTATGACGCGGCGTTGATCAATGCCATCAATGCCTACGGCCAGACCGGCTCCAGCGGCGGCAAGCTGACAACTGCCAACGTGCAGAATGTTGCGTACTTCCTGTCCGATGGATATCCGAATCAACCGAGCGGCGATGCTGGTATATCAAATAGCAACGGTACTGCTACCGACTGGCCGACCGCATACAACGACACGTCCGGCAATAACAACCAGGCCTCCGAGGAGCAGACCTGGATCAACTTCCTAAATGCCAATGACATCCGCGCCTATTCGCTTGGCATGGGCACCGGCGTTGATGCCGGCGCGCTGAATCCGATCGCGTACGACGGCAGCACAGGCACCAATACCAACGCCATCGTGGTGTCCAACCTCAACAACTTGACTGCGACTCTGGTAGCGACTGCCCAGGCCAGCCCGATCAACGGCAACCTGAAAGAGAATGGTGGAGGCTTTGGCGCCGACGGCGGCTTTGTGCGCAGCCTGACGGTGGGAGGTAACACCTACACCTATAACGGAGCAGGTGGCATGGTGGGCGCTACACCGGGCGCCACTTTCAACAGCATGACCAATGTCCTGACCATCGTGCTGGCTGCGGGTGCTGGTACGCTGGCCGTGAACATGGACAGCGCGGCATTCACCTTTACCCCGCCCGATAGCATCGGCTCCGGGGGTATTGACCAGTCCATCGGCTTCGTTCTGCAGGACTTCGATGGTGATTACTCCGGTAACACTCTGTCGTTACATATCGATCCTGCACAGAGCGTAACCGTGGTGCGTGATGACCTGGTGCTGACCAACCAGACCACCATCAACCTGCCTGACTGGGCGCTGCTGCACAACGACACCGGGCCGAACAGTGCCACCCAGAGCATCACGGGGGTAGGCAGTTCGTCAGGCTTATCGAGCTTGTCTCATGGCGGCGGCAGCACACTGATCGTTGATAACGCCACGGCGGGTGGTTCGTTCGCCTATACCAACTCGGTTTCTCCAACCGACGAGGGGCATGTGGATGTGGTGCGCAGTACGGGCAGTGTCATCAATGGCACCTTCCGGGATGAGATCCTGATCGGTGGCGCAGGTGCCGACACACTCAATGGTGGTGATGGCAATGACATCCTGATCGGTGGCGGCACAGCGGCTTCGCTTGCGGTCATCGCCAGCGTCAAGGCGGATGGTCCAGACAGTCCCAGCAACTCGGACTTCCTGCATTTTGCGTTCGCTTCGGGAGGCGCTGGCGACTATATCCAGAGCATCTCGATCAACCTGCGTGCCGGTTCGGACAGCAACGCTACGTTCGATGCTGCCGCTGGGGGTGGTGGTTCGGATGGGGACTGGGGGCCAACACTCTCGAATCTGGTTGGCTTGAGTAGCGGCAATATCAGCTTCTCAGGCACTACCGGTGGCACTATGACGCTGACTTTCGCTGCGGGAACTTTCGGTCAAGGTGATAGCTTCGATCTCAATATCGACGTGGATAGCCTTGGTTCGACCAGCGATGCTATCGAGTTCGCGACCCGCGGTGTGACGGCTACTATCACGCTTCAGGACGGCAGAACTCAGACCCTGGTGTTCAATGCGACTGATGGCACTGATGGCGACTCTTTGCCGAATGACGCCGCCATAGCCAACTTCAACCTGTCGCCGCTTTCAGACCTGCTCAATGGCGGCAATGGCGACGATCTGCTGATTGGCAGCACGGGTGTGGACATCATGACCGGTGGTGCCGGCAAGGATATCTTCGCCTGGCAGCCTGGAGGACTGGGTGGCGGCGCGGATCACATCACCGACTTCCATGTGGATACCAGCGGTGTAACGTCTGATGCCTTGGACCTGTCGCAGCTGCTTACCGGGCTGTCGGCGACTCCCAGTGGCGCGGAGCTCTCCAATTACCTGACGTTCACCTTTGGCGGAGGTTCGACAACTATCAACGTAGATGCCAATGGTTCCGCTGGTGGAGTTCAGACTGATCAGACCATCATTCTGGATGGCGTCAATCTATCCAGTGGCTCCTACTACGGCAGCACGGATGCAGGCACGATCATCTCTGGGTTGCTCGACGATCATGCTTTGAAGGTGGCTTAAACTCCACATCTACGCTCGGCCCGCTACCCTTACCAGGTAGCGGGCCTTTTCATGCCTGGAGGAAGCCACATGGTGTACGTGCAACGGGATGCAGATGGACGGCTGTTGCGGGTAGAGCACGACCCCTTCGAGGACATGACCGAGACGTTGGCAGTCGAGAGCGAGGAGTTGCACAAGTGGATCGCGACCCAGGAGGAGGTTCGGGAGCGCTTAGCCAGCCTCAAGGACTCCGACCTGGAACTGGTTCGGGTGCTTGAGGACGTGGTCACCGCTCTGGTCACCAAGGGGGTCATCCGCTACACCGACCTGCCCGAGGCGGCAAGGCGCAAACTGGACCAGCGGGCCGTTACCCGTGCCGAGATCGAGGGTTTGAGCGGCCTGCTGGGTGACGACGACAATCACTTGATCTGATGTCGACAGGGCCAGCAGGCGAGCTGGCTGCTGATTCGGGCGCCCGTCAGGGCTTGAGCCAGGCTTGCAGCACATCCAGCATGCGATTGGCGAAGGCCCATTCATTGTCGTACCAGGCCAGTACCTTGACCAGATTGTCGCCCTGCACTCGGGTGTGGTTCAGATCGACTACGCAGGACACCGGGTAGCCGTTGAAGTCGCTGGAGACCAGTGGCAGGTCATTGCACTCCATCACGCCAAGAGGCAGTTGGCGGGCGGCCTTTTGCAGGGTGTCATTGATCTGTTCGCGGCTGGTGGGATGTTCACTGGTAAAGGTCAGGTCAAGCAGTGACACGTTGCTGGTCGGCACTCGCACAGCCATGCCGTCCATGCGTCCTGCCAGTTCTGGAATGACCAGGCCGATGGTCTTGGCCGCACCTGTGGCGGTAGGAATCATCGAGACGGCTGCCGCGCGGGCGCGATAGAGATCGTTGTGGGTCTTGTCCAGCAGGTTCTGGTCGTTGGTGTATGAGTGCACCGTGGTCATCAGCCCTTGGCGGATGCCCACCGAGGTGTGCAGCACCTGTGCCAGCGGGGCTAGACAGTTGGTGGTGCAGGAGGCGTTGGAGACGATGTGCTGATTGCCCAGCAAGTGGTGGTTGACGCCATAGACCACGGTCAGGTCTGCCGTTTCCAGCGGATGCGAAAGCAGCACCCGAGGCGCGCCGGCGAGCAGGTGCTGTTCGGCAAGGGCGCGTTTCTTTAGTTTGCCGGTGCAGTCCACCACCACATCCACGGCCAGTTGTTTCCACGGCAGCTGGGTGATGTCTTTCTCCCCAATCAGGCGGATCGACTGCCCTCTGACCTGCATCACGTCTTCATGGATATCGACCTGGCCCAGGAAGCGGCCGAAGGTCGAGTCGAAGCGGGTCAGGTGGGCGAGAGTATTGAAGTCGCCGGTTTCATTGATGGCTTCGACATGAATCTGGTTTTCCAGCCCCCGTTCGAACAGGGCGCGCAGCATGGCGCGGCCAATGCGGCCATATCCATTCAAGGCAATTCGCAACATGGCAGTTTCCCTCTGTCTGGTCTCACCTTCAGCATAGGAGGCTAGACAGAGGGCTGCGCGAACAGGTTTCCGCGCTAGCGGCGGGCACCACCGTAAGAGGCGCAGCCGCGCTGGACTTCGCCGTTTATCCGTAACTCGGCGCTAAGGTGCTGCACGCTGCCGCTCATGCTGTCGGTGCAGCGCTGCGGGGCCAGCCACAGCTCCAGCTTCTGGCCGTTGGCTTCGCTACTGAGGTTGAAGCGGCCCTCAGGTAGCTGCTCCTCCAGATAGGGGACGGCCAGGGGCATCTGGCCGGGGCGTTGCAGTACCAGCCCTTTACTGCTGACGCCCAGGCTCCAGTCTGGTTCATGACCGCTGGCACGCAGCAGCAGGCGTTCGAAGCCAGGTGCGTCGCAGCCGGGGCCTTCACCCTGCAGGCGGTAGACCAGGCGTGGTTGCAGCTCGCCGTCCACGCCTGGGCTCTTGCTGCCGGTTACATCGCCGAGCAGGTCGACGAACAGCTCGCGATGGCCATCGGCGAACAGGCCTGCGGCCTCGCGGACGATCTCGCTGTTGCCGTCATTGACCACTTCGATGGTGCGGGTTGCGCCGCATGGGGTCAGCAGCAGGCGCCCTTCGGCCTGGGTCAGCTGACCTTGCAAGCGCTGCGGCGGTGTCACGGGCTTGTTGCTGTAGACACTGAACATCTGACAACCGGCGAACAGCGGCAGCAGGGCGAATAGCAGGTGGCGGGCGGGCATGAGTCTCTCCTGACGACAAGCGGCGAACTTACCCGCAGGCGGTCTGCAGCTCAAGGGTGTGCGTTGCGGGTTTCTTGTATAGTCGCTGCCGGGCAGCCATTCTCAGCGTAGTCCCTCCGGATGTGATCATGGATAGAAGCACCGGCTCAGGCCGTTCCTTCGCAAGGCGTATCTATCTGCCGCGCAGCATCGGCCTGGGCATAGGTTTCTTTTGTGTCGCTGCCGGTTTGTGGCCGCTGCAACCGCAGCCCTGGGTCTGGGCGCTGCTGGTGTTCAACGGTTTTCTCTGGCCGCACCTGGCCTATCAACTGGCGCGTATGTCGGCAGCACCCTTCAAGGCCGAGCGACGCAACCTGCTGATCGACTCCGTTTTCGGTGGGTTCTGGGCGGCAGCCATGCAGTTCAACACGCTGCCGACTGTCACTATCCTGGCGATGATGGCAATGAACAACATTGCCGCGGGTGGCGGGAAGTTCTTTCTCAAGGGTTGTCTGGCCATGCTGGCTGGCGTGCTTGTGGCGGTGCTGACCTTCGGCCCGGCCTTCAACCCCGAGACCAGCATGCTGCAGCTCTACGCCTGTCTGCCGATGCTGCTCCTTTACCCGTTGGCACTGGGCTGGGTCAGTTATCGCCTGAGTATCAAGCTGGCCGAACACAAACAGGCCCTGAGTGCGGTTAGCCGCACCGACAGCCTGACTCGGTTGTACAACCACGGGCACTGGAAAGACTTGCTGCAGCGCGAATTCGATAAGTGTCGGCAGGGACAGCATCGAGCCACCGTGGCATTGATCGATGTGGATCATTTCAAGGCGATCAATGACAGCCACGGCCATTTGGTTGGCGACAGTGTGCTGCGTCTGCTGAGCGAGCGTCTGGCGCTCAGTTTGCGTGAGGGGGATCTGGCGGGCCGCTATGGCGGCGATGAGTTCTGCGTGATTCTGCCCAATACTCCGCCGGTTCTGGCGGCAGATCTGATGGAGCGTCTGCGTCTTGAGCTTGCCGACGTGCGCAGCGAGCTGGCACCACAGCTGCAGATCACCCTGAGCATAGGCCTGGCGGGGTACAGCCCGATGCAGCTGGATGCCAATCACTGGCTCAAGGATGCCGATCTGGCGTTGTATCAGGCCAAGCATCAGGGGCGGAACCAGGTCGTCACTGCCGCCGAATAGCCGGCTCTCCCGGTTTCCTGCGGCGCCTGGGCGTGGCAGGCTAAGCCCTACCAACAGACTGGAACCTCATATGAGCAGCGAACCCCAGACCGAGCGCGAGCCGCTCAGTGCCATCGATGTGCGCATTCTCGGCTGTCTGGTCGAGAAGCAGGCCACCACTCCGGAAACCTATCCGCTGACCCTTAACTCACTGGTGCTGGCCTGCAACCAGAAGACCAGCCGCGAGCCGCTGATGAGCCTCACCGAAGGTCAGGTCGGTCAGGCGCTGCATAGCCTGGAGGGCCGCGGCTTCACGCGGCTGGTGATGGGCGGTCGTGCCGACCGCTGGGAGCATCGGCTGGACAAGGCGCTGGAGCTGGTCAAGCCGCAGCAGGCATTGCTCGGCCTGTTGTTCCTGCGTGGCCCACAGACCCTCAGTGAGTTGCTGACCCGCAGCAACCGCCTTTACGCCTTCGAAGATACCGCCGAGGTGCAGCACCAGCTGGAGCGCCTGATCGGTCGAGATCTGGCTGTGCTGCTGCCGCGTCAGAGCGGTCAGCGCGAGGATCGCTATATGCACCTGCTGGGTGAGACGGCGGATCTTGAAGCGCTGCTGGCGGCACGCAGTCAGGGCGATGCCGCGCCACGTGGCGGCAGCCTGGACGAAGGGCGCATCGCCGAGCTGGAGGCCCGCGTGGCGGCCCTGGAGGAGCGTCTGGCGCGCCTGGAAGGTTGATCCGCGCCAGCTTCAGAATTCATTAAGACTCACTGCCGATACTCCCCTCCATGCTCTGACCCGTGGAGGGAGTCCGATGAGTCAAAATCCCTGGTACATCCCCTTTCCGCTGCACTTCGGCGGTGATCCCCTGCAGCAGTCCAGCCTCTGGCTGGCTGACACGCCGCAGCTGCGCGCCGAGTTCGAAGCGTTCGTCCAGGCCCGTTTCAACGAGGCGCACGGTGCGCGTATCAGCCGCTTCATGCCGGAGCTGGTCGGCCTGCGCAATCCGCAGGGCGAGCTGACCGCGGTGTGCGGTGTGCGTCTGGCGGGCGAAGAGAGCCTGTTCCTCGAACACTACCTGCAGGTGCCGGCGCAGAGCGTGATCGCCCGCCTGGCGGAACGTCCGGTGCAGCGCGGCGAGATCGTCGAAGTCGGCAACCTGGCCGCCAGCAGCCCCGGCAATGCCCGCCTGATCATCATTGCCATGACCGGCCTGCTGGCTCATCGCGGCTTGCAGTGGGTGGTGTTCACCGGGGCGCCGACGCTGATCAACAGCTTCCGTCGCCTGGGCCTGGAGCCGATGCGGCTGTGCGAGGCCGATCCCAACCTGCTGGGTGAGCAGCGCCACGATTGGGGCCAGTACTACGAGCAGCGCCCGCAGGTATTCGCCGGAAATATCCAGTTGGGCAATCGCCGCCTGTGCGAGCAGGGCGTGATGCAGCGCCTGGGGTTTCTTCAGCCTTGCCCGGAGGACATCCATGCAGCCTGAAGTGAGTTTCCTGCGCAATGCCCTGATCGCTCATGCCGAGAGCCAGCCGCAGCGCCTGGCCTTGTGGGGCGACACTGAGTGCCTGGATTACCAGGGGCTGTTCGATGAAGTGCAGCGCCGTGAAGCCCTGTTGCGTGGCGAGCGCGTCGAGGTGCTGGCCCTGGGCCTGGACAGCGGCCCGGATGCCGTGCTGTGGGATCTGGCGGCCTTGCTCGCCGGTGTGGCGTGTCTGATTCTGCCGCCGTTTTTCAGCGCCAGTCAGCGTGCCCACTGCCTGCAGCAGAGTGGGGCGACGCTGGCCCTGGCCGAGCCACGCATGACCGATGAACTGCAGGCCTGCGGTTTCCATCAGGATGGCCTGTTCTGGCGCGGCACGGTAGGCGCCGAGCGCCTGCAGCTGCCTGTGGGCACCGCGAAGATCACCTACACCTCCGGCACCACCGGCAACCCCAAGGGCGTCTGCCTGAGCGCCGAAAGCATGCTCAAGGTGGCCCGGGAACTGGAGCTGGCCAGCCGCGAAACAGCGCCGCAGCAGTATCTGGCCGTGCTGCCCCTGGCGGTGCTGCTGGAGAACCTCGGCATCTACGCCGCGCTGTTGGCCGGAGCCACGCTCAGTGTGCCCAGCCAGGCGACGCTGGGTATCAATGGCGCCATTGGCGTCGACTGGCCGCGGTTGTTCGGGCAGATGGCCGTGCGCGGCGCGCAGAGCCTGATTCTGGTGCCGCAGCTGTTGCTTGGCTTGGTGATCGCTGTCGAGCGCGGCCTGATGCCGGCGAGTGGTTTTCGCTTTATCGCCGTGGGCGGTGCGCGGGTGTCGCCGGATCTGCTGGCCCGCGCCCAGCGCGTGGGCCTGCCGGTGTATGAAGGCTATGGCCTGTCGGAGTGTGCCTCGGTGGTCTGCCTGAACCGGCCGGGCGCGGTACGCCCGGGCACGGTGGGCAAGCCGCTACCGCATGTGCAGGTGCGCTTGGCCGAGGATGGCGAAGTGCTGGTGGCCGGTTCGCACCTGCTCGGCTACCTCGGTGAGCCCGCGTTCCATGGCGAATGGTGGCCGACCGGCGATATCGGTGAGTTCGATGCGGACGGTTACCTGCAGCTGCGTGGGCGCAAGAAGCATCAGTTCGTCACCAGCTTCGGCCGCAACGTCAACCCGGAGTGGGTCGAGTCGGAACTGACCCAGCGCGGGGTGATCGCCCAGGCCTTCGTCCATGGTGAAAGCCTGCCGGAAAACGTCGCGCTGCTCTGGCCGCTCGACCCCGGCTGCAGCGATGCCCAGTTGGACACCAGCGTGCAGCAGGCGAATGCCTTGCTGCCGGACTACGCCCAGGTCGGCCGTTGGGTACGCCTGGAACAACCCTTCTCCCCAGCCACTGGCCTGCTCACGGCCAATGGCCGGCTGCGCCGCGACGCCATCCTGGCGCGCTATTGCGAACTTTTTACTGAATCCCTGACTGTCTGAGGTAAGGCCCATGAATTTCTTCGATGAACTGCAAGCAGCCACCCGTAACGAGCGCGATGCGCTGTTCTCGGTACCGGTAATCCGCGATGCCCTGGTCGGGCGGGTCAGCCTGGAGGGCTATGTCGCCTTCCTGACCCAGGCCTACTACCACGTGCGCCACACCGTGCCGCTGATGATGGCCTGCGGCGCGCGCCTGCCGCGCGACATGGAGTGGCTGCGCAAGGCCGTGTGCGAGTACATCGACGAGGAATACGGCCACGAGCACTGGATCCTCAACGACATCGCTGCCTGTGGTGGCGATGCCGAAGCGGTGCGCAACGGCCAGCCGACCCAGGCCATCGAGCTGATGGTTAGCTACCTGTACGACACCATCGCCCGTGGCAACCCGGTCGGGCTGTTCGGCATGGTCAATGTGCTGGAAGGCACCAGCATCGCCCTGGCCACTCAGGCCGCCGGTACCATCCAGCAAAGCCTGGCGCTGCCCAAGGAGGCCTTCAGCTACCTGTTCTCCCATGGCTCGCTGGATATCGGCCACATGCAGCACTACCGCAACCTGATGAACCAGCTCGAACGCGATGAGGACAAAACGGCGGTCATTCATGTCAGCAAGGTGGTCTATCGCCTGTACGCCGACATGTTCCGTGGCCTGCCGCGGGTCAGCGAGGTGCAGCATGCGCTTGCCTGAATGCCGTGCCCTGCTCACCGGGGCCAGCGGTGGGATTGGCCTGGCCCTGGCCGAGCAACTCTGTGCCGGTGGCGCGCGAGTGATCGCGGTGGCGCGGCGTGGCGAGGCCCTGGATGACTTGGCTAAGCGTTACCCGCAGCAGTTGCTCTGGGTCGAGGCCGACCTGACCACCGTTGCCGGTCGCCAGGCCGTGCTGGAGGCGGCTCGCGAGATGGGCGGGCTCAACCTGCTGATCAATGCGGCGGGGATCAACCGCTTCGCCATGCTCGAACAGCTCGGCGATGAGCAGATCGCCGACATGCTCAACATCAACCTGGTGGCCACCGTGCAGCTGACCCGCCTGCTACTGCCGCTGCTGCGCCAGCAGCACCAAGCGTTGCTGGTCAATGTCGGCTCCACCTACGGCTCCATCGGCTATGCCGGTTACGCCACCTACTGCGCCAGCAAGTTCGCCGTACGCGGCTTCTCCGAAGCCTTGCGCCGCGAACTGGCCGACACCGGCGTCGGCGTGCTGTACGTGGCGCCACGAGCCACCCGTACGGCGATGAACAGCGGCCCGGCAGAGGCTCTCAACTCGGCGCTCAAGGTCGCCACTGACAGCCCGCAGCGGGTGGCCGGCGAAGTGCTGGCGGCGATCACCGCCGACCGCAGCGAACTCTATCTCGGCTGGCCGGAGAAGTTCTTCGTCCGCCTCAACGGCATGCTGCCCGGCGTGGTGGATCGCGCCTTGCGCAAGCAGTTGCCGACCATCCGCCAATTCAGCAAGAAGGAGATCTGATGATGAACAAGTTGCTCGCCTGCCTCGCCGCACTTTGCCTGAGTGCGCCGGCCTGGGCCCTGGATGAGGCCGGCAGTGCCCGTTTGCAACAGGTGCAGGAGCGCTGGGCGCAGATCCAGTACCAGACACCCGAGAAGCTACGGGCAAAGGCCTTCGAAGGGCTGGCCGCAGACACTGCGGCCTTTACCCAGGCGCAGCCGGGCGCGGCCGAAGCTTGGATCTGGCATGGCATTGTCACCAGCAGCTGGGCCGGGGCCGAGGGTGGGCTCGGCGCGCTGGGTAAGGTCAAGGACGCCAAGCGTTCCCTGGAAAAGGCCATTGCCATCGATCCCAAGGCACTCAACGGCTCGGCCTACACCAGCCTGGGCACCCTGTATGATCGGGTGCCGGGTTGGCCGATCGGCTTTGGCGATGAGGACAAGGCCGGCCAGTTGCTGCAGCAGGCCTTGCAGATCAACCCCAATGGCATCGACAGTCTTTACTTCTGGGGTGACCATCTGTACCGCCAGGGCCAATATGCGCAAGCGCGCCAGGCACTGGAGAAGGCCCGTCAGGCGCCGCCACGCGCGGGTCGCGAGCTGGCCGACAAGGGCCGCCAGGGTGAGATCAGCGAGCTGCTGAAGGCCGTCGAGCAGAAACTCAACTAAGGAGCAACGATGCGCGTACTGCTGGTCGAGGACGACAAGGCCCTGGGCGAAGGCTTGCGCCTGGGGCTGCGCCAGGAAGGCTACACCGTGGACTGGTTGCAGGACGGCGTCAGCGCCGTGCATGCCCTGCTCAGCGAGGAGTTCGACCTGCTGGTACTCGACCTCGGCCTGCCGCGCCTGGATGGCATCCAGGTGCTGCGCCAGTTGCGCGCTAGCGGCTCGGCACTGCCGGTGCTGATTCTCACGGCGCGCGACGCCACCGAGGATCGCATTGCCGGGCTGGACGCCGGAGCTGACGACTATCTGGTCAAACCCTTCGATCTGGACGAACTCAAGGCGCGTCTGCGCGCGTTGCTGCGCCGCAGCGCCGGGCGCGCACAGGTGTTGATCGAGCATGCCGGCATTTGTCTCGACCCGGCCAGCCAGCAGGTCAGCTACCTGGGCAAGCCGGTGCCGATGACGCCCAAGGAATACCTGCTGCTGCATGAGCTGCTCTCGCAGCCAGGCAAGGTGCTGACCCGTGAGCGCCTGGCACAGTCCCTTTATGGCTGGGACGAGGAAGCGGAGAGCAACACCCTGGAAGTGCATATCCACCACCTGCGCAAGAAGCTGTTCAGCAGCCTGATCCGCACCGTGCGGGGCGTGGGCTACCTGGTCGAGGAGCAGGCATGAGCTCCATCCGCCGGCGCACGCTGGTTCTGGTGTTGGGGCTGATGCTGTCCGGCACGCTGCTGGTAAGCCTGTTCAACTACTTCGACAGCGCCCACGAGATCGAAGAGGTCTACGACGCCCAGCTGGCGCATACCGCGCGCATGCTCCAGGGGGTGATGCGTATGCCGGTGGCGGACAGCGAGCGTGACAGCCTGTACGCCGCCTTCAACACCGCGCTGGAGCATGCCGACCAGCGCAAGCCCGGCCACCCCTACGAGAGCAAGCTGGCCTTTCAGGTCTGGAGCCCGGCCGGCGAGGTACTGGTACGCAGTGCCGCTGCGCCGCAGCTCGACGCGCCGCCGACGCGGCAGGGCTACTCGAACCTGGATCTGGGGGCACATCAGTGGCGCGGCTTCCTGCTCAAGGACCCGCAGCGCGGCCTGTTGATCTGGACCGGCGAGCGCGACGATGTGCGCCAGGAACTGATCGACAGCATCGTGTTTCACACGCTCTATCCCAATCTGCTCGGCAGCCTGACGCTGGCCGCGCTGCTGTGGTGGGCGATCGGCTGGGGCCTGGCGCCGCTGCGCAACATGGCCGAGGTAATTCGCGCCCGCCATGCCGACAGCCTGGAGCCCCTGCAGCTCGACCCGCTGCCCAGCGAGTTGGCGCCGATGCAGGCCGCGCTCAACCGCCTGCTGGCGCAGATCGACCTGGTGCTGGAGCGTGAGCGGCGCTTCATTGCCGACGCGGCGCATGAGTTGCGCACGCCGTTGGCGGTGCTCAAGGTGCACGCACAGAATGCCACCCAGGCAATCGACGATGGCGAGCGCCAGCAGTCATTGCAGTACCTGATCGGCGGGATCGACCGCGCCACGCGGGTGGTCAACCAGCTGCTGACCATGGCGCGGATCGAGCCGATGCTGGGCCGGTCCGAGAAAACTCGCATCGATCTGCAGGCCCTGGTGCGCGAGACCCTGGCCGAGCTGACGCCCTGGGTGCTGCGCCAGGGCCTGGAGTTGTCGCTGGACGTGGGCGAGGGCGATTTCAATCTGCATGCCGATGCGGCCACTGTCGGCATTGCCCTGCAGAACCTGGTCACCAATGCCGTCAACTTCTCGCCTGCCGGCGGCAAGGTGCATGTGCTGTTGCGCGGCGAAGGGGAGCACCTACTGCTACAGATCGAGGATCAAGGGCCAGGTATCGCGGCAGAAGACCTGGAGCGGGTATTCGAGCGCTTCCACAGCCGCAACAACACACAAGGGGCGGGATTGGGCCTGGCCATTGTCCGGCGTATCGCCGAACAGCATGGCGGCAGCATTCGTCTGAGCAATCTTGCCGAAGGTGGCCTGCGCGCTACGTTGGAGCTACCAAAGCGCGGCTCACGTATGATGCGCGCCTGATCCTGCGGATGGACTTCCCATGAGCGATACCCTGACCTTTCTTGGCGCCCTGCAGGGCGCGGACATGCTGCTGATCGACGGCCTGCACGCCTGGCAGTTCGAGCTGAACGAGCAGGCGACTGACGAGCAGGTGTTGCTCAGCGTGGAGTGCATGGACGGTCGCACCCGCCGGGTCTGGCATTTCAGTGCCGCCGCAGTGACGGCTGCGCGTGCGGGTGAGGCTGCGGACAGCTGGCTGGTCGCGGGGGCCGACGCCGTGCATGAGGTGGTCTGCCTGGGCGCCATCGGTGCCGACAATGACGACGATGATGAAGAAGGGCCAGACGAGGCCTGACACATGATCCGCTGCAAGCGGGTCTATGCCCCCGTTGCGGTGGATGATGGCGCGCGGGTTCTGGTGGATCGTCTGTGGCCACGCGGTTGCAGCAAGGAGCATCTGGCGCTGCAGGCCTGGCTCAAGGACGTTGCCCCCTCGGAGGCCTTGCGCAAGGGCTTCTGCCACGATCCGGCGTTATTCGACGAGTTTCGCCTACTGTATCGCGCCGAGCTGGCGGCGCATCCCGAGCATTGGCAGGGGCTGTTGTCCCTGGCCGCGCAGGGAGGCCTGACCCTGCTGTTCGCCGCGCGCGAGGAGCGCTGCAACAATGCCCGGGTGCTGGCTGAGTTTCTCGAAGAGGAACTGGAGCGCCGCGGGCCGCCCAGTTCGCCCGTGTGCTACGCCGGTCAGTAGTTGCCTGAGTCGTTGCACAGCAGCTCGTCGCTCTCGGCCACGGCGTAACAGACCATCTTCTCGTCCTTGTAGGGTAGAGCCAGGCTGTAACCGGGCTTGCCGTTAACCAGCAGTTGTTCGCTCTTCGGTTCCCAGTCGATGCGTACGGCGTTGCCGTTGTCCCAGTCCCAGTGGGTGAAGAAGTACTGGTCGGTGGCCGCGCAGGTGGTCACGGCACATTCGCCTTGGCCCTTGAGTTCACCAGCCTTGTAGTAGTAACAGGTGCCACGGCCTTCGCCGCAGCCGGCGTAGGCAGCACTGCCGAGCATGAGCATCAGTGCGGCGAACCACCCTCTGCCCATCAGTCCCACCACAGTTGCACCGCCTTGTGGGTTTGCAGCCAGCGCTGCAGGGCCTTGAGAGCAAAGTGTTTGTCGTCAGGCCGCAGGCCCAGCAACAGCTCGCGCGTATCTGGCGGCAGCGCGTCCAGCTGCTCGCTTTGCTCGGCCAGGGCGGCAAAACCGTCGAGCGCATCCGGGCAGAACTTGGCGATCTCCTTGGCCAGCTTGGCCGCATCAGCGGGCAGGCGCTCGAACTGCAGGGTGAAGCGATCCGTGGCCACGTCGAGGAGGTGGATGCCATGTTCCTTGTCCCAGCGTTGCAGGCGTTTGACGATGGCCTCGGTGTCCAGGCCGTAGTTCGCGCCGTTGGTGTAGTGGCGGTAGAGATCGAGGTACTTGGCCTTGGCGCCGCCGTTCAGCGCCGCCTTGGGGATCGGCTTGCGCTCGGCACCGGGGTGATGAGCCGCCAGCCAGTCGGCGGCTGCATGGTGCCCGGCCTGGCGTGCATACCAGGCGGCGGTCATGCAGCCGTCGGCATGGCGCTGGCGGATGCCGTCCAGGTCGAACCAGTAGGCGCCGAGAAGAATGGGGTCGTTTGCAGGCATCGGACTGTCCTTGTTCACTGGGCAAAGCTGGCTTTGTGCCAGGGCTGCGGGGCGAGAGAAAGCGAGCGGCTCAGGTTCAGGTAAGCTCGATGGTTTCGCTGACCCAGTGCCCTTGTTGGCGACGGAGCAACAGCAGCCGCTCGCCGGGGCCGTTTGTGCATCCCACCCTTTGCCCTTGAGCATCCCAGAACGCGCTGCGTCCAGCCGCCACATAGTCGCCGGATGGGCCGCCATGATTGGCCAGCAACACGCCATAGCCATGCTGCAATGCGTGGCCCTGCAGCGCAGCGGCGTCGGCGGCGTAAGCGTTCTGCGAAAGCAGTGAGCCTGCCAGGTAGAACGTGGCGCCGGTGGCCGCCGCTGCCGCGGCATGTTCGGCATGGTTGGTGTCGGCGCAGATGGCCAGGGCGAAGCGTTCACCGTGCAGCACGAAGCTGCAGGCGTCGGCACTTCCCTGGCTGGCCCAGCGTTCCTCGCTGTGGTGCAGGTGCCGCTTGCGATAGACCAGGTGGCTGCCGTCGGCGCACAGCACGATGGCGCCTATGTAAGGGGCACCAGCGGCGCTGGCCAGCGGCGCGCCCAGTACCAGCGTCATGCCGTGTTTGCGGGCCAGTTCGCGTAGGGGCGCCAGCTTCTCGCCGTCAGGCTCGACTACGCAGCCTGCGACCAAGTCGGGCTCGTAGCCGCTCAACGACAGCTCGGGGAACAGCAGCAGCTGTACTCCGGCGTTGGCTGCCTTTTCGACGAAGGCGCAGTGGCGCGCGATATTGGCGGCCAGGTTGCCGGGTACGGAAATGCTTTGCGCGGCGGCTATGCAGAGGGTGGGCATGGACTGGGTTCCTTTCCAGTTGTGTTGCTGTGGCTATCCAGCAGATAGGCCTGCAGAGGATTGAGGGCCACTGCTAGTGATGCAAACCAGCAAGATCGCATCAGTGAGGTTCCGATGTTGCAGCAGTGTCGGCGCTATGAGTATCTGAGGTTGGCTTTGGCTGTAGATCGCCGGCATAGCCGAACAGCAGGCCCAGCCAAGGCAGGGAGATGGCGACGGAGAAGCGGTACTGTCCGGCTTCTATGCGTTTGTAGGCTTCTGTGTGGGGTAGCAACCCCGTAGGCAGCGGCACCCCGAGAAACCGAATCTGCCGCTGTTGCCAGTACCAGCCGCCGTCGATGACTTGTACGCCCAGTTCCAGGCTCAGCTTGCCGGTGCTTTCCAGCCAGTGGCCGGCAGGGAAGTGGCCATGGGGGATGAAGTTCGAATCCATGCTCTTTCCGCCAGCGAAGCTGCGCTTCCAAAGCAAGCAGGATTCGGAATGGCGAATCTCGACGCGCATTTGGCAGCGCCGACGCTCAACTGGTAGCCCCAGTTTGCTGGCTATGCGTCGGCCAAGCAGTCCGGCCAGGCCACGGCCATAGCACAGCTCCACTTCGCCGAGTAGCTCGCCACCCTCGCGATGCAGGTGCTGTAGTTGCGGGTGCAGCTTGGTGAAGTGATCTCCGAACCAGAAGGTAACTGCGTTCCCGTCCTTGGGCATGGGTGGCTCCGATGTGTTGGTGTCAGCTCTGTGCGGCGAATGCCGCGTGGTAGGTCACTATACCTTGGGGCAAAGGGCCTCCAAACGACAGGGCCTGGAAGTATTCCTCTGGTACTTCAGGCAACACCAAGGCCGGGTCGGCCTTGAAGCCAAAGCGACCATAGTAGGCCGGCTCGCCGAGCAGTACACATCCGGCAGCGCCCTGTGCGCGCAGGCTATCGAGTGCCGCGCGCATCAGTTGCGTGCCGATGCCCTGGCCCTGGCGCTCAGGTGACACCGAAATGGGGCCAAGGCCAAACCAGCCGCTCGCTCCCGAGGAAATGCTTACTGGAGAGAGCGCCACATGGCCGAGAATCACTTCATTCTCTACAGCCACCAACGAGATGCTCAGGGCGCCAGCTGCACGCAGAGCGCGGACGATGAAGTGCTCGGTATGGCTACTGTGTGGTGCGTTGCGGAAAGCTGCGATGGTCAGCGTTTCGATAGCGTCACTGTCGCTGGGCTGTTCGGGGCGGATGGTCAGCGGCATAGCAGTCTCGGCGGCGGAATGGAGGTGCCATTCGACCACGGGCATTGAGACTCGCGCAAAAGAAAGCCGCCTCAAGGGCGGCTTTCTAAGGCTGAAGTGCTTATGCCTTGTCCCGCGCCAGGCAGGCCGCGGCGGTGAACAGCACGTCGGTGGAGGAGTTCAGTGCGGTTTCCGCACTGTCCTGCAGGATGCCGATGATGAAGCCGATGGCGACCACCTGCATGGCGACTTCACTGGGAATGCCGAACAGGCCGCAGGCCAGGGGAATCAGCAGCAGCGAGCCACCGGCCACACCCGAGGCGCCACAGGCGCAGACGGCCGAAATCACGCATAGCAGCAAGGCGGTGGGAATGTCCACGCTGATGCCCTGGGTGTGCACGGCGGCCAGGGTCAGCACGCTGATGGTGATGGCGGCACCGGCCATGTTGATGGTGGCGCCCAGCGGGATGGACACCGAGTAGGTGTCTTCGTGCAGGCCCAGGCGCTCGGCCAGTTGCAGGTTGACCGGTACGTTGGCTGCCGAGCTGCGGGTGAAGAAGGCGGTCAGGCCGCTCTCGCGCAGGCAGGTGAACACCAGCGGGTAGGGGTTGCGGCGGATCTGGCTGAACACGATCAGCGGGTTGACCACCAGGGCGACGAACAGCATGCAGCCAACCAGCACGGCGAGCAGGTGAGCGTAGCCGGCCAGGGCCTTGAGGCCGGAGTCGGCGAAGGTGGTGGCGACCAGGCCGAAGATACCCAGCGGCGCGCAGCGGATCACCACGCGCACGATGAGGGTCACGCCGTGAGCCAGGTCGGCGAAGATCGCACGGGTGGTGTCGCTGCCATGGCGCACGGCGATGCCGAGACCGATGGCCCAGGCCAGGATGCCGACGAAGTTGCCACGCAGCAGGGCGTTGACCGGGTTGTCCACCACGTTCAGCGCCAGGGTCTTGAGCACCTCAGCGATGCCGCCGGGTGGCGTGGTGCCGGTGGCGGCGTCCTGCAGAACCAGCGTCGAGGGCCACAGGCTGCTGGCGATCACCGCGACGAAGGCGGCGGCCAGGGTGCCGGCCACATACAGCAGCAGGATCGGACGGATATGGGTGGGCTGGCCTGGCTTGTGGTTGGCGATCGCCGAGGCCACCAGAATGAACACCAGCACCGGCGCCACGGCCTTCAGGGCGGAAATGAACAGGGTGCCGAGGAAGCCGACCTCGTCGGTGGCCTGGGGGAAGAGCAGGGCGAGGGCGATACCGGCGACCAGGCCGATGGCGATCTGCAGAACCAGGCTGGTGCGCCCGAGCAGCTGTACGAGGGGGTTGAGGATCATGGGTGATGGTTCCTGTGATTCGGCGCAGCGGCTTATGAGCTGCTGCACTGGGCGGCAGGCCGGGTTACGGCTGCCGGTTTCCGGAGGCCTGTCGGGTAACGACAGGCGCAGAAAAAAGAAGGCGGCGATTCTAATGGCTCAAGGCCACGCGTGCCGTCCATCTGTCAGTTGGGTAAATGAAAACGGCCCGCGAGGGGCCGTTTTCATTCGCGCCACGAACATCAGCCGCCGAGGTAGGCGTCGCGGACTTTCGGGTCGGTGAGCAGTGCCTCGCCGGTGCCCTGCATGACGATCCGACCGTTCTCCAGTACATAGGCTCGGTCGGCCAGCTTGAGCGCCTGGTTGGCGTTCTGCTCGACCAGGAACACGGTCACGCCATCCTTGCGCAGCTGTTCGATGATGTCGAAGATCTGCTGGATGATGATCGGTGCCAGGCCCAGGGAAGGCTCGTCGAGCAGTAACAGTTTGGGCTTGCTCATCAGTGCACGGCCGATGGCGAGCATCTGCTGTTCGCCGCCGGACATGGTGCCGGCGCGCTGCTCGAAGCGCTCCTTCAGGCGCGGGAACAGGTGTAGCACCTTGTCCAGTTGCTCCTGGTTGTCCGCCTTGTTGCCGAAGAAGCCGCCCATGGCCAGGTTTTCCTCGACGGTCAGGCGGGCGAACACGCGGCGGCCTTCCGGCACCACGGCGATGCTCTTGCGCATGATGTCGCAGGATTCCTGGCCGACCAGCTCCTCACCGAGGTAGCGGATGCTGCCGCTGGCCGCGCGCGGCGAGCCGCACAGGGTCATCAGCAGGGTCGACTTGCCGGCACCGTTGGCGCCGATCAGGGTGACGATCTCGCCTTTCTCGACCTCGATGCTGACATCGTGCAGGGCCTGGATCTTGCCGTAGAAGGTAGAGACGTTGTTGAAACTCAGCATGCTTACGCCTCCCCCAGATAGGCTTTGATCACGTCCGGGTTGTTGCGGATTTCTTCCGGCGTGCCGTCCGCCAGGGGGGTGCCCTGGTTGATCACGTAGATGTGGTCGTAAATGCTCAAGACCAGATGCTTGTCGTGCACGATCAGCAGCACGGTCACGA
>JAYQUJ010000033.1:0-43256 GCA_038147895.1 Pseudomonas sp. | reverse complement strand
GAGCAACATGAACGTCAACGAGGTGATTGCCGGTCGCGCCAACGAACTGGCCGGCCAGGGCCGCGGCGGTAAGAGCCCGGTGCACCCCAATGACCATGTCAACCGGGCGCAGAGCTCCAACGACAGCTTTCCCACCGCCATGCACATCGCCACCGTACAGGCCGTGCAACAACAGCTAATGCCATCCATCAACCAGCTCTCCAGTGCACTGGCCGAACAGGCCGCGCGGCACATGGGCCTGGTCAAGACCGGCCGCACCCACCTGATGGACGCCACCCCGGTCACCTTTGGCCAGGAGCTGTCGGCCTTCGTCGCCCAACTCGACTACGCCGACCGCGCCATACGCGCCTGCCTGCCAGCCGTTTGCGAGCTGGCCCAGGGCGGCACCGCCGTGGGTACCGGCCTCAACGCCCCCAAGGGCTTCGCCGAAGCCATGGCTGCGGAACTGGCGGCACTGGCCGGCCTGCCCTTCGTCTCGGCACCCAACAAATTTGCCGCACTGGCCGGCCACGAGCCGCTCACTGCGCTGTCCGGCGCGCTGAAGACCCTGGCCGTGGCACTGATGAAAATCGCCAACGACCTGCGCCTACTCGGATCGGGACCGCGCGCCGGCTTCGCCGAAGTGAAGCTGCCAGCCAACGAGCCGGGCAGCTCGATCATGCCGGGCAAGGTCAACCCTACCCAGTGCGAGGCACTGTCCATGCTGGCCTGCCAGGTGCTGGGCAACGATGCCACCATCGCCTTTGCCGCGAGCCAGGGCCACCTGCAACTCAACGTGTTCAAGCCGGTGATCATTCACAACCTGCTGCAGTCCACCCGCCTGCTGGCCGATGGCTGCCGCAACTTTGCCGAGCACTGCATCGAAGGCATGCAGCCCGATGCCCAGCAGATGGCCGCGCACCTGGAGCGAGGCCTGATGCTGGTGACGGCGCTCAACCCGCATATCGGCTACGACAAAGCCGCCGAGATCGCCAAGAAGGCCTACGCAGAAGGCCTCAGCCTGCGTGAAGCAGCGCTGCAACTGGGCTATTTGAGCAACGACGAATTCGACGTCTGGGTACGCCCGGAAAACATGCTGGAGTCAGGTCAACATGGTTGAAGCAGCAAAGAGCGGCGCTACTCCCATGGAAGGCGACGGTAAACGCATTCTGATGATTCTCGGCACACCGAAGAGCGACAGCTTTTGCCATGCCATCGCCGAGGCCTACACCAGCGGCGCGCGGGGCAAAGGGCATGTGGTACGTCAGCTCCGGCTGGCCGATCTGCAGTTCGACCCCATCCTGCGCGAGGGTTACGGCCAGAGCCAGGCCCTGGAGCCTGACCTGCTGGAGGCCCAGCGCCACATCCACTGGGCCGAGCACCTGGTGTTCGTCTATCCGGTCTGGTGGGGCGGCGTACCTGCGCTGCTCAAGGGCTTCTTCGACCGCATCTTTCTGCCCGGCTTCGCCTTCAAGTACCGCAACCGCTCGCAGCTGTGGGACAAGCTGCTGGTCGGCCGCACCGCCGACCTGCTGGTAACCCTGGACACACCGCCCTGGTACTTCCGCTGGATCTACGGCGCGCCGGCGCATCGGCAAATGGTGCGCACCACTCTCGGTTTCTGCGGCATCAAAACCCGTCGCCTGGCCGAATTCGCCCCGGTACGCCCCTCTTCCGAAGAACAGCGCCAGCGCTGGCTGCGCCGCGCCGAAAGCCTGGGCCTCAAGGCCTAGAGCAGGGCCAGGCGGCGTGCTCTGCGCGCACGCACGCTGGCCAGAATCGAGGGCCCCAGAGCCACCAATGCAGAGCCCAGCACCACCAGCAACGCACCGCCATAGCCCAGCGCATTGATCTGCTCGGGCAGTACATGCTCAGGCCAGAGGGTTGCCGCCAGGGCCACGGAAGCAAAGGTCACCAATGGCGTCACCGCCAGGGTCGCACTGACCCGCGATGCCTCCCAGTGCGCCAGCGCCTCGGCAAAGGCACCGTAGGCCACCAGGGTATTCAAGCAGCAGGCCAGCAGCAGCCAAGCCTGCAACGGTGATAGCTGCAGCACCTGCAGCGGGTGAGCCCAGGGCGTGAGAATCAGAGCGCAGGCCAGGTAGATCACCAGCATGATCTGCGGCGAACTCCACTGGGTCAGCAACTGCTTCTGCGCCAGGCCGTAGAACACCCAGACGAAGGCCGCCGCCAGCACAATGAGCACGCCCGTGGTGTAACTGGTCAATGAGGTCAGCAGCTCGTCCAGGCGTTGGTTGAAGAACAGGCCGAAGCCCAGCAACAACACGCACATGCCGATGCCCTGGCCCAGGCTGAACGACTCACGAAACACCAGCAGGCTGGCGAGCAGAAAAAGAATGGGCGCCATCTGGATCACCAGCTGGGTGGTGCCGGGAGTGAGCAGATTGAGGCCGATCAGATAAAGCACGTAGTTGCTCACCAGACCGCCGATGGCCAGCCCCAGCAGGCCCAGCCCGCGACGCCCAAGCGGAGCGAAGTTCGGCAGGCGGCGCTTGGCGCCCAACCAGATGAAGAGAATCGAGCCGGCCACCAGCAAGCGATACCAGGTGACGGTGATGGGATCCATCACCTGCAGCACCTCTTTCAGCTTGATCGGCAAAATGCCCCAGAGCAATGCGGTGGTCAGGGCGAGCAGCAGGCCATAGAGCCAGCGGCCGGAAGAGATATGCATGACAGCCTCGAAGCAGGCGGATGAAGGCAAGGCCAGCATTGTATGGCCGAGGTCACAGGCCTCACAGCCACAGTTGACCATTCGGACAGACAGAAACTGTGCTGCCACCCCAACATTCATCGATCAAAATTTGACCACCCGTCGCCCGATACCAGTCCGGCAAGGACCGCGCACTACACTGCAAACAAGTACAACCTGCAGCAGGAGGTCTTGCCATGTTTGGTCAACGCACCGTGGATGCCGAGCCCGGCACCCACTACCGGAGCGAGCGGGTCAGCGCAGTCAACGGCCAGTATTTCTTTTCCACCCGTGAGGGCACCCTAGAAGGCCCCTACTTCACTCGGGTCGATGCCGAGCGGGAGATCGCCTTCTACATCCGCCGCATGAAGCAGGCCAACGACATCATCGAGAGTCGCGCCTTCTAGCACGAGGCCTTCAATCCTCGGCGAAGGCCTTTTCCAGCGCATCATTGATGGTGCGCAGCACTTTCACGCGGGCGAAGCGCTTGTCGTTGGCCTCGACCAGGGTCCAAGGCGCGATTGATGTGCTCGTGCGATTGACCATATCCCCCACTGCCGCCCGGTAGTCATCCCACTTGTCACGGTTGCGCCAGTCCTCCTCGGTGATCTTGAAACGCTTGAAGGGGATTGCCTCGCGCTCCTTGAAGCGCCTGAACTGCTCGTCCTGGTCGATGGCCAGCCAGAACTTCACCAGCACCACGCCGGCGCTGACCAGCTGCTCTTCGAAGTCGTTGATCTCGCCATAGGCTCGCAACCAGTCGGCGGGCTCGCAAAAACCCTCAACTCGCTCCACCAGCACCCGTCCGTACCAGGAACGATCGAATACGGTGAACTTGCCCCGCGCCGGAATATGCCGCCAGAAACGCCACAGATAAGGCTGATCACGCTCCTCCTCGGTGGGGGCCGCGACCGGCACGATGCGGTACTGCCGCGGGTCCAGCGCTGCTGCAACGCGGCGAATCGCCCCGCCCTTGCCTGCGGCGTCATTACCCTCGAACACGGCCACCAGAGCATGCCGCCGCATGCGCTTGTCGCGCACCAGCATGGCCAACCGCGCCTGTTCGACGGCCAGCATGTCCTTGTACTCGTCCTTTTCCAGAGACTGGCCAAGGTCGAGGCTGTCCAGCAGACCGATGTTGTCCAGGCTGGCAATCATCGGCGCCACATGCGGCTGTGGCACTCGCCGCGCCTTGGCATTCAAAGCTGCCTGCAGGCCATCGAGCAGGATCCGTCCGACCATGAGACTGCGATAGTTCTCATCGCTTCCCTCGACCACATACCAAGGTGCGAAGTCGCGACTGGTGCGGCGCAGCACCCGTTCGCCATGACGCACGAACTTGTCGTAGGTCTTCGACTGCTGCCAGTCCAGGGGACTGATGCGCCAGGCATGTTGCGGGTCATCCTGCAGGGTCTTCAAACGCACTTTCATCTGCTTCTTGGACAGGTGAAACCAGAATTTGAAGATCAACGCGCCTTCATCACAGAGCATCTGCTCCAGCGCCAGAGCACTGTCGATGGCCTGATCCAGCACTGGATTCTTGAAGTGACCGTGCACCCGCCCCTGGAGCATCTGGCTGTACCAGTTGCCAAAGAAGATGCCGATACGCCCCTTGGGCGGCAGCTGCCGCCAATAACGCCAGGCTGGTGGCCGGGCCAGCTCCTCGTCGGACTGCACATCGAAGGTGTTGACCTGGATCAGACGCGGGTCCATCCACTCGTTGAGCAGCTTGACCGTCTCGCCCTTGCCCGCCCCCTCGATGCCATTGATCAGGATGATCACCGGAAAGCGCCCTTGCTGCTTCAGCTCGTACTGCGCTTCCAGCAGCGCCTCACGCAGCGCCGGCACTTCGCGCTCGTAGGTCTCCTCGTCAATTGCATGTCCCAACTCGGCGGACTCGAACATAGTGGTCTCCCTGTCTCGATTCGCTCAGCCTAGCGGATTGGCTGACGCTTTGGGTCTGTCGCTACAATGCGCGCCTGTCTGCAAGGTGCCCCGATGTCCGACTCCCACAACGCCCAGCTCGACTGGAATGAGCAAGGCCTGCCGCTATCGCGCCAGTTCGATGACGTGTATTTCTCCCGTGAAGACGGCCTGGGTGAAACCCGCCACGTATTCATCGATGGCAACGACCTGAGCGAGCGCTTCGCCGCCCTGCCTGCCGGCGGACGACTGGTCATCGGCGAAACCGGCTTCGGCACCGGCACCAGCTTTCTCTGCGCCTGGCAGCTGTTCGAACAACTGGCGCCCAGCGACGCCCAGCTGCACTTCGTCAGCGTCGAAAAATACCCGCTGAGCGCCCATGACCTGCGCCGTGCCCTGGCGCTATGGCCGGAGCTGGCACCCTGGAGCGGGCAGTTGCTGGAGCAGTACGTGGCCATCCACCCCGGCTTCCAGCGCCTGCTGCTGGCCGGCGGCCGCGTGGTGCTGACCCTGCTGATCGGCGATGCCCACGACCTGCTGCCACAGCTGGACGCCCAGGTCGATGCCTGGTTTCTCGATGGCTTCGCCCCTGCGAAGAATCCACAGATGTGGACGGCCGACATTTTTGCCCAGCTGGCCCGGCTTTCGGCTCCTGGCGCCAGTCTGGCCACGTTCACCAGCATGGGTGACGTTCGCCGTGCCCTGATCGCTGCCGGCTTCGCCCTGCGCAAGCGCCCTGGCCACGGCAAGAAGTGGGAGTTTCTCTGCGGCCATTACGCCGGAGCCACACCCTGCCCGGATAAGCCCTGGTACGCCCGCCCCCACCCCGCGAGCAAACGCGAGGCCCTGGTGATAGGCGCCGGCCTGGCCGGCTGCAGCACCGCAGCGAGTCTGGCGGCGCGCGGCTGGCAAGTGACCCTGATCGAACGTCACGCCGAGGTCGCCCAGGAAGCCTCGGGCAACCCGCAAGGCGTGCTCTACCTCAAGCTGTCGGCTCACGGCACTGCCCTCTCGCAACTGGTGCTAGCAGGGTTCGGCCACACCCGCCGCCTGCTGCAACGCCTGCAACCGCAGGCCTGGGCGGCCTGTGGCGTACTGCAGCTGGCCTTCGACGCCAAGGAAGCCGAACGCCAGGCCAAGCTGACCGACGCCTTCCCCCACAGCCTGCTGCATACACTGGATCGCCAGCAGGCTGAAGCCATCGCCGGGGTCAAACTACCCGCTGGCGGCCTGTTCTACCCCGAGGCCGGCTGGGTTCATCCTCCGGCACTGTGCCAGCTGCTGGCTCAGCAGCCGAGCGTGCGCCTGCTGAGCCATAGCGAGGCTCTGGTGCTGCGTCGTGTCGATGGCCAATGGCAGGCCCTGGATGGCGAACGCCTGCTGGCAGAAGCGCCAGTGGCGGTGCTGGCCAATGCTGCCGAAGTGCAGAGCTTTGCGCCTGAACTACCCCTCAAGCGTATTCGCGGACAGATCACCCGCCTGCCGCAGACCACCGCCAGCGCTGCGCTGAATTGCGTGTTGTGTGCCGAAGGCTACGTGGCGCCGGCACTCCAAGGCGAACACACCCTGGGCGCCAGCTTCGACTTCCACAGCCAGGACTGCACGCCCACCGCCGCCGAGCACGCCGGCAACCTCGACCTGCTGCGGGAAATCTCCACGGATCTCGCCGCACGCATGGGCGCAGACACGCTCGCCCCAAGCCAGCTAGAGGGTCGCGCCGCTTTTCGCTGTACCAGCCCCGACTACCTGCCCATCGTCGGTCCGCTGGCCGACCCCGCTGCATTTGCCAGTGCCTATGCTGTGCTCGGCAAGGATGCGCGCCAGGTGCCGGAAACGCCCTGCCCCTGGCTGGAAGGTTTGTTCGTCAACAGCGGTCATGGCTCACGCGGCCTGATCAGCGCGCCACTCAGCGCCGAGCTGCTGGCAGCCTGGCTGGAAGGCGAACCACTGCCACTGCCACGCAGCGTCGCTGAGGCCTGCCACCCCAACCGTTTTGCCTTGCGCAAGCTGATCCGTAACACCTGAGCACCCGACGAACGACAGACGGTCTTGCTTTGCCACGGCCGCGAAAACATACTCCCCCCAGTAACAATACTCATGGGGGTATATCCCGATGTCGACACCCAGTCATCAACAGCAAGATGCCATGCTCAAACGCCTGGCACGGGTTGAAGGTCAGATTCGCGGGATCCAGGCAATGATCCGCCGTGGCGAGGAATGTGAGGCCATCGCCCAGCAGTTCTCTGCAGCGCGCAAGGCTCTGGATAAGGCCTATCAGGAAATGCTCGCCTGCCTGCTGGAAGAGGCCGTACTCGACCCCGAGCGCGACGATACAGAGACACTGAGCCGAGTTCGGGCAATCTTCACCAAATACACCTGAGCACCACCGCTCTCGACATACTCCCCGGGAGTACAAAGAATGACTGCAAACTTCTGCCTGATCGACGCCCCGCGCTTTGCCAATGCCCGCCAGCTAGGCCAGGTACGCTTTCTCATCGACGTGCGCAGCCCTGCCGAATTCCGCGCACAACATGTCGCCGGTGCCCGTAATGTGCCGCTGGACCAGCTGCAACCGAGCGCCCTGGTCCAGCAACTGCGCCTGGAAGGCCTGCAAGGCGGCGACGAGCTGTACCTGATCTGCCAGAGCGGTCAGCGTGCACGCCGCGCCGCTGAGCAACTGCAAGGCCTCCTGCCTGGCGTACAGGTCATTGACGGCGGCACTCAGGCCTGCGTGAGCTGCGGCCTGCCCATCGAGCAGGCTGCCGGTAATGTCATCAGCATTCAGCGCCAAGTGCAGATTACGGCCGGCAGCCTGGTACTGCTCGGCGTTGTACTTGGCACCTGGCTGCATCCGGGGTGGTACGGCCTGGCGGCCTTCGTGGGTGCCGGGCTGACCTTCGCCGGCCTCAGCAATACCTGCGCCATGGCCCTGCTGCTGGCGCGCATGCCCTGGAATCGCTAATGGATGTTCTGCTGCTGGAGGCCCTGAGTATCGGCGCCGTGCTCGGCATGTTGCTGGGCCTGACCGGTGCGGGAGGCTCCCTGGTCGCCCTGCCTCTGCTGCTCAGCCTGCACCTGCCACTGCGCGACGCGATCGGCGTCAGCCTGGGAGCCGTGGCACTGACAGCCCTGATCGGCGCCATACCACGGGCCCGTCAGGGTTTGGTGGCCTGGCAGCCAGTCTTGCTACTGAGCATCGCCGGCCTGCCAGGTAACGCTGCGGGGCAATGGCTGGGACGGCTGATACCGGAGAACCTGTTGATTCTCGGCTTCTGCAGCCTGGTGCTATGGACGGCCTGGCGCATGTGGCGCACGTCGTGCGCCATTCGCAGCAGTAGTGGCTCACTGCGTAGCCTGCCACTGCTGGCCATCGGCCTGGGCGTTGGCGTGTTCTCCGGGCTGATGGGGGTTGGCGGCGGCTTCATGGTGGTACCAGCGCTGCTGGCGTTCACTCCGCTCAGCATGCTCGCAGCGACAGCCACATCGATGGCGGTGATCGCCGTGGTTTCCGGGGGTGGTTTTGTGCTGTACCTCAACGGCGCCCAGCCCTCGCTGGCGCTACTGGCAGGGCTGGCACTCGGCGGCGCTGCCGGCGTGCTGGTCGGGAATGCCCTGGCCGTACGCCTCGGCGGTCGCCTGCTGCAGCGCCTGTTCGCCCTGCTGCTGGTAGCGGTCAGCCTGTCGCTGGGCTCGCAGAAAATCCTTAGCGGAGGCTGATCATGCTGTTTCGCCAACTGTTCGATACCGAAAGCTCGACCTACAGCTACCTGCTGGCCGACAGCGGCGAGGCCGTACTGATCGACCCGGTCAAGGACAAGCTGGATGACTACCTGCGCCTGCTCCGCGAACTGAATCTGCGCCTGGTGCTGGCCATAGACACCCACACCCACGCCGACCACATTACCGCCCTCGGTGCGCTACGCGACGCGACGGGCTGCCAAACCGGCTTCGGGGCCCAGAGTGGCAGCACCTGCGCCAGCCTCAACTTTGCCGATGGCGCTCGACTGACCTTCGGCCAGCGCGAACTGATCGCCTGGCACACCCCGGGGCACACCGACGACTCCTACAGCTTCCTGTTGCCTGCAGAAGACCAGCGTCCGGCCAGCGTATTCACGGGTGACACCCTGCTGATCCGCGGCAGCGGCCGGACCGACTTCCAGAACGGCAGTGCGCGCGCCCAGTGGACCAGCCTGCAGCGCCTGCTGAGCCTACCAGGGGAAACCGAGGTCTGGCCTGGCCACGACTACCGTGGCTGGACCCGCTCCAGCATCGCCGAAGAAGCCGCACACAACCCGCGCCTGCAGGTTGCCGATGCCGAGGCCTATGCGCAGCTGATGGGCAGCCTCAAGTTAGCCAACCCGAAACTGATGGATATTGCCGTACCAGCCAACCGTGCCTGCGGCCAGGACTAGTCGGCCTCACCGCACATTTCCGCCACCCGCAGCAAGGCGGCGGTCAGGCTATGCCGCTCCCACTCCGGCAGATCCGCAAAAGCACTGCGCAGGGCCGGCGGCAGCAGCGGCGGCGCCTCGGCCAGCAGACTGCGACCAACCTCACTGGCGGACAACCACTGTCGACGGCGATCCTGATCATCGCGCTGGCGCTGCAGCAGCCCCCGCTCTTCCAACCGCTCCAGCATGCCCGAGAGCGTCGCCGCACTGAGGCTGACCCGACCACTCAGGGCACTGGCCGTCAGTCGCCCTTCACTCTCCAGCACCCGCAGAATCATCAGCTGCATCGGGGTCAACCCACCGAAGCGCCCCAGGCGCTTGGCATGTACCTCGCCAGCCTGCTGCAAGCGCCGCATGGCACGGAAAAGAGCTGGCTCGAAGGCTGACAAATCACATTCAGTAGGAATTATTTTTTCTGTCACAAAGCCATCCTTATCGGAAATAAAACTTTGACATCAAAGCATTATTTTGTTTTTGTGTAAAAGCATTCGTCATAGGACGGACACCTCCCCAACGGCAAAACCGGTAAGGATATATGTGCGGAATCGCTGGAGAAATACGCTTCGACCAACGCCCGGCCAACTTGGCCGCTATCGAGAAAATCACCCATCATCTGGCCCCTCGCGGCCCTGATGCCTGTGGCTTCCACAGCAGCGGCCAGATGGCTTTCGGCCACCGCCGACTGAAGATCATGGATCTGGAGCCGGCCTCCGGTCAGCCCATGATCGACCACCAGCTGGGTCTGACCCTGGTGTTCAACGGTGCCATCTACAACTACCCCGAGCTGCGCGCCGAGCTGCAGGCCCTGGGTTATCAGTTCCACTCAAATGGCGACACCGAGGTACTGCTCAAGGGCTACCACGCCTGGGGCGAGAACCTGCTGCCGAAACTCAACGGCATGTTTGCCTTCGCCATCTGGGAGCGCGACCGCGAACGCCTGTTCCTGGCCCGCGACCGCCTGGGCATCAAGCCGCTGTACATGAACCAGGATGGCGCCCGACTGCGCTTCGCTTCGACCCTGCCGGCCCTGCTGCAGGGTGGCGACATCGACACCAGCCTGGACCCGGTGGCGCTCAACCACTACCTGAACTTCCACGCCGTGGTGCCTGCACCGCGCACCCTGCTGAGTAGCGTGGAAAAACTGCCGCCAGCCACCTGGATGCGCGTCGAGGCAGACGGCCGCCGCGAACAGCACTGCTGGTGGCAGCTGCAGTTCGGCCCGCAGCGCGACGAAGTACCGTTCGAGCTGGCCGACTGGCGCGACCTGGTGCTCGACGGCCTGCGCCAGGCGGTTAGCATCCGCCAGCGCGCCGCCGTGGATGTCGGCGTGCTGCTCTCCGGCGGGGTGGACTCCAGCCTGCTGGTCGGCCTGCTGCGTGAGGCCGGAGTCGAGGACCTGTCGACCTTCTCCATCGGCTTCGAGGATGCCGGCGGCGAGCGCGGCGACGAGTTCCACTACTCCGACCTGATCGCCAACCACTACGGCACCCGCCACCATCAGCTGCGCATCGGCGAGCACGAGATCATCGAGCGCCTGCCCGAGGCCTTCCGCGCCATGAGCGAGCCGATGGTCAGCCACGACTGCATCGCCTTCTACCTGCTGTCGCGGGAAGTGTCCAAGCACTGCAAAGTGGTACAAAGCGGCCAGGGCGCCGACGAACTGTTCGCCGGCTACCACTGGTACCCGCAGGTGGACGGCGCCCAGGATGCCTTCACCGCCTACCGCAAGGCGTTCTTTGACCGCGACCACGCCGAGCTGCTGGAAACCCTGCAGCGCAAATGGCAGGGCGAGGACTGGGCCGGCGAGTTCGTCCGCGAGCACTTCGCCATGCCTGGCGCCGCCGCGCCGGTGGACAAGGCACTGCGTCTGGACAGCACCATCATGCTGGTCGACGACCCGGTCAAGCGGGTCGACAACATGACTATGGCCTGGGGCCTGGAAGCCCGCGTACCGTTCCTCGACTACCGTCTGGTCGAACTGTCGGCGCGCATCCCGGCCCGCTTCAAGCTGCCGGATGGCGGCAAGCAGGTACTCAAGGAGGCGGCACGCCAGGTGATCCCTCATGAGGTGATCGACCGTCCCAAAGGCTATTTCCCGGTGCCCGGCCTCAAGCACCTGGAAGGAGCCACCCTGGGCTGGGTACGCGACCTGCTGCTCGACCCCAGCCAGGATCGCGGCTTGTTCGAACCGGCCATGATCGACCGCCTGCTCAGCGATCCACGTGGCCAGCTCACTCCCTTGCGTGGCTCCAAGTTGTGGCAGTTGGCCGCGCTCAATCTCTGGCTCAGCGAACACGGACTCTAGGGCTCCAACAGCCCTGGACCGCAAGACAACGACCAAGGAGCAACACCATGCGTGCCACTGCCTATAACCAACGCCTGCTGCGCGGCCAACCGCCGTCTTACCAGCGTCTGCAGGCTCACCTGGCCAAGGATGGAACCGAACAGGGCCAGCCGCAGCATATCCACTGCGGCTGGGGCCGCCTGCTGATCGGGCAGACCTACCCGGATGCCGCCGCCCTGGCCGCCGAACTGCTCAACGAGCGCCCCGGTGAACGCGATATCGCGCTGTATGTGGCCGCCCCCCAGCAGGTGCTGGCCCAGGCGCCACAGCAACTGTTCCTCGATCCCTCGGACACTCTGCGCCTGTGGTTCACCGACTACCGCCCGGCGCACCGGAGCTTCCGCGGCTTTCAGATCCGCCGGGTGCAGAACGAAGCCGACTGGGATGCGGTCAACCGCCTGTACCTGCAGCGCGGCATGCTGCCGGTCGACGTCGAGCACCTCACCCCCCGCGAAGAGGGCGGCCCCAGCTACTGGCTGGCCGAGGACGAAAGCAGCGGCCAGATCATCGGTACGGTGATGGGCCTCAACCACCTCAAGGCCTTTGCCGACCCGGAAGGAGGCAGCAGCCTGTGGTGCCTGGCCGTGGCACCGGACTGCCAGCGCCCGGGCGTGGGCGAGGCGCTGGTGCGCCACCTGATCGAGCACTGCATGAGCCGCGGCCTGAGCTATCTCGACCTGTCGGTGCTGCACGACAACCTGCAGGCCAAGGCGCTGTACGCCAAGCTGGGCTTTCGCGACCTGCAGACCTTCGCCATCAAGCGCCGCAACGGCATCAACCAGGCACTGTTCCTCGGCCCGGGGCCGGAGGCGGAGCTCAACCCTTATGCGAAGATCATCGTTGACGAGGCCCAGCGCCGCGGCATCGACGTACAGGTGACCGACGCCGAAGCCGGCCTGTTCACCCTCAGCCAGGGCGGCCGGCGCATTCGCTGCCGCGAATCGCTGTCGGACCTGACCAGCGCAGTGAGCATGACCCTGTGCCAGGACAAACGCCTGACTCACCGCGCCTTTGCCCGCGCCAGCCTGAGCCAGCCGGCCCAGCGCCTGGCAGGTGATACCGAGAGCAATGCCGCCTTCCTCGCCGAACACGGCAGCGTGGTGGTCAAGCCGGTGGATGGCGAACAGGGCCAGGGCGTGGCCGTCGACCTGCGCGGCCACGAGGAACTGGAAGAAGCCATCGCCCGCGCCCGTCAGTTCGACAGCCGCGTACTGCTGGAAAGCTATCACCAGGGCTTCGACCTGCGCATCGTGGTGATCGGCTATGAAGTGGTCGCCGCCGCCATTCGCCATCCAGCCACCGTGGTCGGCGATGGCGTGCACAGCATCGGCGCGCTGATCGAAACCCAGAGTCGCCGCCGTCAGGCCGCCACGGGCGGCGAGAGCCGCATCCCGCTGGACGCCGAAACCCAGCGCACCCTGCACGATGCCGGCTACGACTACTCCAGCGTGCTGGAGGCCGGGCAACGTCTGGCCGTACGCAAGACGGCCAACCTGCACACTGGTGGCACCCTGGAAGATGTCACGGCCATCCTGCACCCGAAACTGGCCGATGCTGCAGTCAAGGCGGCACGTGCCCTGGACATTCCCGTGGTCGGCCTGGACCTGCTGGTGCCGGCGGCCGATCAGCCCGAGTACGTGCTGATCGAGGCCAACGAGCGCGTCGGCCTGGCCAACCACGAACCGCAGCCGACCGCCGAACGCTTCGTCGATCTGCTCTTCCCGCTCAGCCGCCCACACCCCTGAAATCCCCTCTCCCACGGCCCCTCTCACGGTAATGGAGAGGGGCATGATCCCCTTCGAGGAGATGCCATGCAGCAGTCACAACTACCCGAACCCGATCTCGCCTACCTGCGCCAGGTGCTGCTGGAGATGCTGGCCATCCCCAGCCCCACCGGTTTCACCGACACCATCGTGCGCTACGTCGCCGAGCGCCTCAACGAGCTGGGCATTCCCTATGAGCTGACCCGCCGCGGCACCATCCGCGCCACCCTCAAGGGCAGGCGCTACAGCCCGGACCGCGCCGTATCGGCACACCTCGACACCATCGGCGCCAGCGTGCGCGGCATCCAGGAAAACGGCCGCCTGAGCCTGGCCCCGGTCGGCTGCTGGTCGAGCCGCTTCGCCGAGGGCAGCCGGGTCAGCCTGTTCACCGACAAGGGCGTGCTGCGCGGCAGCGTGTTGCCGCTGCTGGCCTCCGGGCATGCCTTCAACACCGCCGTGGATCAGTTGCCGGTGAGCTGGGATCACATCGAACTGCGCCTGGATGCCATCACCGAGAACCGCGAGCAGACCCAGGCCCTGGGTGTCGAGGTCGGTGATTTCGTTGCCTTCGACCCACTGCCGGAATTCACCGAGAGCGGCTATATCAGCTCGCGCCACCTGGACGACAAGGCCGGTGCCGCCGCCCTGCTCACCGCCCTGAAAGGTGTGGTGGAAAGCGGACTGGAGCCGGCCATCGACTGCCATCCGCTGTTCACCATTACCGAGGAAGTCGGCTCCGGCGCCGCTGCCGCCCTGCCCTGGGATGTCAGCGAATTCGTCGGCATCGACATCGCACCAGCCGCCCCCGGCCAGCAATCCAGCGAACATGCAGTCAGCGTGGCCATGCAGGACTCCGGCGGCCCCTACGACTACCACCTGTCGCGCCACCTGCTGAAGCTGGCCACCGAGCAGGACATCCCGGTGCGCCGTGACCTGTTCCGCTATTACCACAGCGACGCGCAGTCGGCGGTCACCGCCGGCCACGATATCCGCACCGCCCTGCTGGCCTTCGGCTGCGATGCCACCCATGGCTACGAGCGTACCCACATCGACAGCCTGGCCGCCTTGAGCCGCCTGCTCGGTGCCTATCTGCTCAGCCCGCCGGTGTTCGCCAGCGATGCCCAGCCGGCCAAGGAACAGTCGCTGGAGCGCTTCAGCCACCAGATCGAGCACGACACCCAACTGGGCAGCGAAACCCAAGTACCGACCCTGGAAAGCGTGCTAGGCACACGCCCACCAGCAGGCGAGTGAAATCTGCAGGCCGACCGACACGAACGCTTGATGGCACCGCGACATCTGGGCAATAGTGCGGGGAACAATTATTAGATGCCCTGAAGGTCGGCCAATGCCTCGTTTGTTTCTGGCTATGCTGCTGCTCTGCCTGGGCGGGCCGCTGTGGGGCATGTCCCCGGCCCCGCTGGATAGCGACGATGTACGCCTGTCGCTGGCACCCTTTTTGGGCTACTACGAAGACCGCGACGGCAGCCTTGCGATTGCCGATGTACAGCGCCTTCCCGATAGCGCTTTCAAGTCCATCTCCAGCGTCAACATCAACCTGGGCAAGAACACCTCGACCTGGTGGATCAAGATTCACCTGCACAACAAGCAGCCTCATGCCCTGGGCGGCTATCTGGAAGCCAACTACGCCCTGCTCGACCGTCTCGATCTCTATCTGCAAACCCCGGCAGGCGAACTGCAGCACCAGCATGGCGGCGACCTGCAGCCCTTCGATCAGCGCCCGGTCAAGGTTCGCCACTTCTGGTTCCCCCTCGAAGTCCCCAGTGGCGACAACACGCTGTACCTGCGCGTACAAAGCACCAGCACCATTTTCGTCCCGCTGTTCTTCGGCACCTATGCCGCCAGCGCTGCCGACCAGGAAATCCTGATGGGGCTCAACGGCGCGTACTACGGCGTGCTGTTCGCCATGTTCGTGTACAACCTGTTCCTGTTTCTTTCCCTGCGTGAACGGGCCTATTTCTGGTACCTGGTGTACATCGTCAATATCGGACTGCTGGGCGCCAGCATCGATGGCCTGCTGTTCAAGATGTTGCCCAATCAGGTCGCCCTGCAGTCGGTCAGCATCTACATCATCATGTTCCTGCATGGCCTTACCGCGGTGCAGTTCAGCCGCCACTTCCTCAACCTGCCCCAGCACTTCCCACGCCTGGACCTGAGCATGCGCCTGCTGATGCTGGGTATTCTCGGCTGCCTGTTGTCGGTGCCGCTGATCGGGCTGGCCGCCTGGAGCGTGCTGTCCAGCCTGGCAATACTGGCAGTGTCACTGATCCTTCTGCTGAGCGGTGTCTACGCCTGGAGTCAGGGCCTGCGCCACAGCTCCTACTATGTGCTGGCGTGGAGCGTGCTGCTGGTGTCCTTCGTGATGGTCACCAGCGCCTCACTGGGCATGGAAATCTTCGGCGTCTACAGCTCGGCCGTGGTCAAGGTCGGTGTGGTTATCGAGCTGCTGACGCTGTCCCTGGGCCTGGCCGACCGCATCAACCAGCTCAAGGAAGAGGGGTTTCATTCACGCGAGGCCGCCACCCGCGCCGAGCTGGAGACTCAGGCCAAGAGTCGCTTCCTGGCCAAGATGAGCCACGAGATTCGCACACCACTCAATGGCGTGCTGGGCATGCTGCAACTGCTGCGCAGTACGCCCCTGGACAACCATCAACGGGTCTACCTGGACACCATCAACAGCTCCGGCCAGACCCTGATGGCGGTGATCAACGACATACTCGATTTCGCGCGCATCGAATCCGGCAAGCTGAGCCTGGAAGAAATCGAGTTCGATCTGGAGCAACTGCTTTCAGACACCCTGATGCTGTTCAACGCGCAGGCCACGGGTAAGCATCTGCGGCTGTACATCAGCCTCGAAGGCGGCGTCCCTCAGCACATCAGCGGCGACCCGACCCGCCTCAAGCAGGTACTGATGAACCTGCTGGGCAATGCAGTGAAGTTCACCGAGCAAGGCCACGTCGCCCTCACGGTGAGCCGGCGCAGTGACAGCAATGGCCACTATCATCTGGTATTCGCAGTCACCGACAGCGGTATCGGCATCAGTGAGAGCACCCGCAGCCAGCTGTTCACGTCATTCGCTCAAGGCGACTCCAGCACTACCCGGCGCTTTGGCGGCAGCGGCCTGGGCCTGGCCATCTGCAAGGAACTGGTGGAGATGATGGACGGCGGAATCGAACTGCAGAGCACGCCAGGCCAAGGCACGCGCTCTGCCTTCGATATCCCGCTGCGGCCGGCGACCCAAGGTGACGATGAACTCGCCAGCCTGCTGGCCAACCGCACCGCCCTGCTCTGCTCCATGGACAGCCTGGGCCTGGACTACCTCAGCCACATACTGGGGCGCTGGGGCATGCGCACACAGCGCTGTCGCGACCCCGAACGCCTGCGCGCCGATCTGGAGGAATTCACCGCCCCGCCCCTGCTGGTCATGATGGAACCCTGGCCGGGCATTGGCAGCCACTGGCTGGACAACCTGCGCCCCCACCTGCAGAAAGGCCAGCGGGTACTCCTACTCAGTGCCGCCGGCGAGCGGCAGACATATCCGCAAGACCCTGAGCTCAGAGTGCTCGGCCTGCCGCTGCCGCTATCGCTGGTAGCCCTGCGGGCAACCCTGCTGAAACTGTATCGCGAGCAACCCATTGAGGCCCTCAGCCCCATGAACATAGCGCAACAGTCATCCGGCCCCGCGCCCTGCATTCTGGTAGCCGAGGACAATCGGGTGAACCAGCAGGTGGTCCAGGGCCTGCTCAAGAGCCGTGGCTACCAGGTGCGCCTGGTCGGCGACGGCCAGGCGGTGGTCGACGAGTACAGACGCAACCCCGGCGCCATCCAGCTGATCCTGATGGACTACGAGATGCCCGAACTGGACGGCCTGGAAGCTACCCGCCAGATCCGGCGCCTGGAACACAGCAAGCAGCTGGCGGCGGTGCCGATCATCGCCCTGACCGCGCATATCCTCGACGAGCATCGCCAGCAGAGCCTGCAGGCCGGCATGAACGACTTCCTCGGCAAGCCCCTGGACGGCCAGCAGCTGTTCGCCCTGCTCGATCGCTACCTGCTCGCCGAAGCCCATCCAACCGATTAGCATGGCCAGCCGCCAACAGGAGCCACCATGCTGATCCCCCACCAGATGCTCGAAGCCGAAACCCTGACCCGCCTGCTGGAAGACTTCGTCACCCGCGAAGGCACCGACAATGGCGACGACACACCACTGGCCGTGCGCGTCGAGCGGGCGCGCCGGGCGCTGGAAGCAGGACAGGCAGTCATCGCCTTCGACCCGGACAGCCAGCAATGCCAGCTGGCGCTGCGCGAGGAAGTGCCGAAAGAGTGGTTGGAGAACTAGCGGACAGGCATTTTTCGTAAAAGCTAGTGATTGGTGAAACGCGGCCCGAACAGGATGATGGATGCGCCGATCAGGCACAGTGTCGCGCCCAGCCAGTCCGACAACAGCGGCCGGGTACGCTCTATCAGCGCCAGCCACAACAACGAAGCGACGATATAGACACCGCCATAGGCAGCGTAGGCGCGCCCGGCATAGGCCGCCTCGACACGGGTCAATAGCAGGGCGAACAGCGTCAGGCTGAGCAGGCCCGGCGCGACCCACCAGGCACTCTTGCCCAGACGCAGCCACATCCAGAAGGCATAGCAGCCAGCGATCTCGAACAGCGCAGCGAGAAAGAACCACAGATAGTTGAGCATTTGCCCTCCCGCTCAGCCGCGCAGGCCGCCCTCACGCTCCCATACGCAGCGCACCCGCAGGTCACCTTCCTGCGGGGTATGAAAGCCGCTCTCGGACTCCCAACGGAAGGTGTGCACGCCGTTCAGCTCGGTCTCCAGGTGCACCACTGCATTGGCCCAGTACAGGCGCTTGAGCAGCGTTTCGAACTCCTGCACCCACAGACTCCATTCGTACTCGATGGCCTGGTAGCTGGCGCCGAAGTGGATCACCTGGGTCTGATACAGCCCTTCACCCTCGCCCGCGCAGAAGGAAAACATCTCGCGACCGAGAAAGGGCCAGGCGTCGCCCTGAGGTAGCTGCGCCAGTACGCGCTGGTTGCTGGCGCGGCGCGACAGGCGCTGCTCGCGGTCGGCAGACGGCCAGTCGCGGATGCAGCCATAGACGATGGATTCGGACTCCACGCAGGTACTCCAGAAAGTGCAGGCTGCCTTCTAACACAGGGGTCGGCCGCTGCAAAGGAACCAGTCCCTATGTCGGCTGTTTCGGTGGGCGCAGAGCCCAGGCCAGGACGCTCATCAGCGCCCCCATCCCGGTCAGCGCCACAAAGGGTATCTGGTAGTTACCTGCCAGATCGCGGCCCAATCCCGTCAGGATAGGCGCCAGACAACCCAGGCTGTAACCGGCGAACAACATCATCGCGGTCCAGCGGCTGACCGCCAGCGGCGACTGCACCTCATACAGCGGCAAAACCAGGGACAGGGCGAACGAACCACTCAAGGCGAAGCCCATCAGCACGGCCCATGCCTCAGGAAGCAGATTGGGCGCGAAGGTGATCATGCCAAGACTCAAGGTCAGGCTGAGGCTGCACGCCACCAGCAAGGGCTGACGGATGCCGAAGCGTTGCGCCAGCCAGGGTAGCAACCAGGCACTGGGCAGGCCGACCAGCATGAACAGACTGAACAGCGCGTTGCTGTACAACAGGCTCATCCCTGCCTCGTGGTAGCGCGCCACCAGCCAGGTAGCCAGGGTGTAAAAGAAGCCGGCCTGCACGGCGAAGAAGCCGGTCACCAGCCAAGCGCGCGGTACTCGCCAGGGCAAACCCTGCTTCTCACCGGCGGCACTGCTCTCCGGCTGGCTCGGCATGCGTAGCCAGAGCACAAAGGCCAGCAGAGCCGGTACGCTCCAGGCAGCCAGCCCTAGGCTCCAGTCATCCCCCAGCATCTGGGTCAGCGGCGCTGTCAACACCGCGCCACCGGCACCGCCGATGGCCATGCTGAAGGAGTACCAACCCACCACCTTGCCCACCCGCTCGCGGAAATGGCGCTTGATAAAGCCGGACAGTAGCGGCCCGGCGATGGCAATGCCCGCCCCCAACAGCACGGCACTACCGATCAGCAACGTGGACACATGCCCGCCAAGGCGCGCCAGCAAAGCCAGCGTGATCAGCGCCAGACAGGCGGTGATGGTGCGCTCCAGGCCGAAGCGTAGCGCCAGCCGCGGAGCCAGCGGCGCAAGCAGGCCCATGCACAGCACCGGCAGTGCGGTGGTCAGGCTGACCAGGCTGCGGCTGAGCGACAGTTCGCTGGCAATACGCTCGATCAGCGGGGCAAAGGAAGTGATGCCAGGCCGCAGGTTGATGGCAGCCAGCACCAGCGCCAGCATCAACAAGGCAGGGGAAAAAGGTTTCACGAAAACTCCGCAGGCACGACGGGCAGCCACCCTACCCCCGTCACCGCGAAGTGCACAAGGTACAGTCAGCTAAATCTAACCATACAGACAGGATTTATAGCGGAAGGGAAACCACCCACTGCAGCCGCGCCGTATTCGGGACAAAAAAATGGGCGACCGAAGTCGCCCAAAATGCCTTGCGTGCACGGTATGGAGAAACTCACTTGGCCTTGATGGCGGCCTTCTTGTGCGAGTCTTTCCAGATGAACAGGCCGACGCCGCCAAAGAAGGCGAACATCAGTGCGACGGTGCCGATACCGGCGAGAACGACTGTATCGATGAACATGGCGGCCTCCTGTATGAGCCTTGTCTCTTGCATGGCTACAGACTATCGGAGGTACCCGGGCGGGAATTGATCCGGATCAATATCCGGTGTGGTGGGCGCCGCGACAGGGCGCCGCAGGGAGGGTCAACGCTTCTTTTTCGGCTTGGACTTCTTCTTGCTTTTGCCCAGTGGCATGGCCTGCTCGAAGGCCTGGCGCATCTCGTCCAGCTTCTTGTCGTGCAGGTCATGGATGCGCTTGCCGCGCTCGGCGGCGAAATCGATCAGCTTGTCGTCGCTCATGTTCAGCCCCGAATCAGGCGAAAAGTGAGATTGATGCGTGGCGCCACCGCTTTACGGGTCTTGGCCACCTGATGCTGCCAATGATGCTGCGTTGCGCCGGCCATGACCAGCAGTGATCCATGCTCCAGGCTCAGAGAATGTTCGATGCGGCTGCCGCCCTTGCGGCGCAGATCGAAACGGCGCGCCCCACCCAGATTGAGCGAAGCCACCAACGGATTGGCCCCCAGCTCGACCTCGTCGTCGCTGTGCCAGCCCATTGAGTCCTGACCATCGCGGTAATAGTTGAGCAGCACACCGTTGAGGCGCTGCCCCACGGCCTGCTCCACTCGCTGGCGAATCTCGCTGAGCAGGGGTATCCAGGGCAGCGGCTGATGGACCAAACCGGAGTAGCGATAACGGGCATCGGGGTCGCCATACCAGGCCAGAAGGCGTGGCACCCGCACATCGCGACCATGGATATGCAGCAACGGCTGCTCCCAGGCAATTTCGTCGCGCAGCCGGACAAACCAGGCATCCGCACAGGTCGGCGTCAGCCAGTGCGGCAGGTACTGCAGCTCGGCGTCGGCGAGATCAAGCGGGTGGTGATCAAATAGATCCATGGCGATCAGCGGTAGCAACGACTGCAGGACATTGTCCGTGACTCAGACCTCGACATCCACCCACAGCCCCTGGCGCGGCGTCTCTTCCAGTAGTGACTCGTCTTCCTTGTCGACCTCGCCCTCGGCCAGCTCCTCGGCACTGTAGCCTCGCCGCTGACGGCGCTTCTGCTCTTCGCGCAGAAGCATTTCCGCCTCCTGCGGATGGCGCTTGTCCAGCTCCACCCCGCTCTCCTTGGCGCTTTCACTGCTCGGTGTGACCGGCGGAATGTCCGGGCGCGGCTTGACCACGTCCTGTTGGGCGGTCACCGGGGCCAAGCTGTGAGGAATGGGCGGTAGCATCAATAGTCTCCCTGATAAACCCACTGTCGGCCGGACGGGCTCGTACTTGAGCCGGCACTCGCTACACTTTTGATTCGGGACGCGTGCATTGATTCCCTGCAGACGTCGCCCTCGGCGCAGCGTTCCGCTAACATACGCGGCTTTTTTCGCAGCTGGGGCTTTCCATGGCAAGTAGTGGCATTGTGCAGTATCAACCGGGACAACGCTGGATCAGCGACAGCGAGGCGGAACTCGGGCTCGGCACCATCCTCACTTCCGACGGTCGTCTGCTGACCGTGCTCTATCCGGCCACCGGCGAAACCCGTCAGTATTCCCTGCGAAACGCCCCGCTGACCCGTGTGCGTTTCGCCCCGGGCGACGAGATCACCCACTTCGAAGGCTGGAAGCTCACTGTCCAGGAAGTCGAGGACATCGACGGCCTGCTGGTCTATCACGGCTTCGATGCCGAACACCGTCCGGTCAGCCTGCCGGAAACCCAGCTGTCCAACTTCATCCAGTTCCGCCTGGCCAGCGACCGCCTGTTCGCCGGGCAGATCGACCCGCTGGGCTGGTTCGCCCTGCGCTTCCACACCCTTGAGCACCAGAGCCGCCTGCTGCAGTCGAGCCTGTGGGGCCTGGGCGGTGCCCGTGCGCAACCGATCGCCCACCAGCTGCACATTGCCCGCGAAGTGGCCGATCGCATGGCGCCGCGCGTACTGCTGGCCGACGAAGTGGGCCTGGGCAAAACCATCGAGGCCGGCCTGGTCATCCACCGCCAGCTGCTCTCCGGCCGCGCCAGCCGTGTGCTGATCCTGGTACCGGAGAACCTGCAACACCAATGGCTGGTGGAAATGCGCCGCCGTTTCAACCTGGAAGTCGCCTTGTTCGACGCCGAGCGTTTCGCCGAGAGCGATGCCGACAACCCCTTCGAGGACACCCAGCTGGCGCTGGTCGCCCTGGAGTGGCTGAAGGGCAGCGAGAAGGCCCAGGACGCCGCCTTTGCCGCCGGCTGGGACCTGCTGGTGGTCGACGAGGCGCACCATCTGGTCTGGCACCCGGAAAAGGCCAGCGACGAATACCGCCTGGTCGAACAGCTGGCCGAAGTCATCCCCGGCGTATTGCTGCTTACCGCCACCCCGGAGCAGCTGGGCCTGGAAAGCCACTTCGCCCGACTGCGCCTGCTCGACCCGAATCGCTTCCATGACCTGGAAGCCTTCCGCGCCGAAAGCGCCAACTACAAACCCGTGGCCGAGGCGGTACAGGAGCTGCTGGACCAGGGCCGTCTGTCGGAACAGGGCCACGCCACCATCTCGCGCTTCCTCGGCGCCGAAGGCGAAGCCCTGCTGGCTGCCGTGACCGACGGCGACAGCGAGGCCTCGGCTCGACTGATCCGCGAGCTGCTGGATCGCCACGGCACCGGCCGCGTGCTGCTGCGTAACACCCGCGCTGCGGTGCAGGGCTTCCCCGAGCGCCAGCTGCACCCCTATCCGCTGCCCAACCCGGTGGAGTACATGGAGCTGCCGCTGGGCGAGCACGCCGAGCTGTATCCGGAAGTCAGCTACCAGTCGCAGCAGGACGGCGACGAGGAAGACCGCTGGTGGAAGTTCGACCCACGCGTCGAGTGGCTGATCGATACCCTGAAGATGCTCAAGAAGTTCAAGGTGCTGGTGATCTGCGCCCACGCCGAGACCGCCCTGGACCTGTCCGACGCCCTGCGCGTGCGCTCCGGCATCCCGGCCACGGTGTTCCACGAGGGCATGAGCATCCTTGAACGGGATCGCGCCGCCGCCTACTTCGCCGACGAAGAGTTTGGTGCCCAGGTACTGATCTGTTCCGAAATCGGCTCCGAAGGCCGCAACTTCCAGTTCAGCCACCACTTGGTGCTGTTCGACCTGCCGGCGCACCCGGACCTGCTGGAACAGCGCATCGGTCGTCTCGACCGCATCGGCCAGAAACACACCATCCAGCTGCACGTGCCGTACCTGGAAAACAGCCCGCAGGAACACCTGTTCCAGTGGTACCACCAGGCGCTGAACGCCTTCCTCAACACCTGCCCCACCGGTAACGCCCTGCAGCACCAGTTCGGTCCGCGCCTGCTGGCCCTGCTGGAAAGCAACGGCGACGACGCTTGGCTGCAGCTGCTGGACGAGGCCAAGGCCGAACGCCAGCGCCTGGAGGGCGAGCTGCACAGCGGCCGCGATCGCCTGCTGGAACTCAACTCCGGCGGCGCGGTTGAAGGTGAGCGCCTGGTCGAGGAAATCGCCGAGCAGGACGACCAGTTCGCCCTGCCGATCTACATGGAGGAGCTGTTCAACGCCTTCGGCATCGACAGCGAGGATCACTCGGAAAACGCCCTGATCCTGCGCCCCAGCGAGAAGATGCTTGATGCCAGCTTCCCTCTGGGCGACGACGAGGCCGTAACGGTGACCTACGACCGTAACCAGGCCCTGTCGCGCGAGGACATGCAGTTCCTTACCTGGGAACACCCCATGGTGCAGGGCGGCATGGATCTGGTGCTGGCCGGCTCGATGGGCAACACCTCGGTGGCACTGATCAAGAACAAGGCGCTCAAGCCTGGCACCGTGCTGCTAGAGCTGCTCTACGTCAGTGAAGTGGTGGCGCCCAAGGTCCTGCAACTGGCCCGCTACCTGCCGCCGGTAGCCCTGCGCTGCCTGATCGACGGCAACGGCAACGACCTGGCCAGCAAGGTCGCCTTCGACACCCTCAACGACCAGCTGGAAAGCGTGCCGCGCGCCAGCGCCAACAAGTTCGTGCAGGCCCAGCGCGACGTGCTGGCCAAGCAGATCGGCGCAGCCGAGGCGAAGATCGCGCCACGTCACCTGCAGCGGGTCGAGGACGCACGCCAGCGCTTTACGGCCAGCCTGGACGAGGAACTGGCGCGCATGGTCGCGCTGCAGGCGGTCAACCCGACGGTGCGCGACAGCGAGATCGAGGCCCTGCGCAAGCAGCGCGAGAGCGGCTTGGCCTTCCTCGACAAGGCGGCGCTGCGCCTGGAGGCGATCCGCGTGCTGGTGGCCGGTTAATTCAGCCGCCAGAACGAAAAAGGGCAGCCTCGGCTGCCCTTTTCTGTTTCCGCCGACAGTTACTGCGCCGCTTTGGCGCGCATCTTGTCGCTCATCACCGCCATTTCGTCATAGACTGCCTGCGGGTTCTTGCGCTTGATCTCCCAGGCCATGCGGCCTTGCTCGTGCGGCAGGATCAGGAATTCACCCTTGGTCACTTCCTCATGGATATGGTTGGCGATATCCGCTGCAGTAATCGGACTGCTCTCCAGCAACTTACCGACCTGCTGCTTGACGTTCGGGTTGGGGCCACGGAAAGAGTCCAGCAGGTTGGTCTGGAAGAACGACGGGCAGACCACGTGCACGCCGACATTCTCCGACTTCAGCTCGATCAACAGGCTTTCCGACAGCGCCAGCACGCCGGCCTTGGCCACGTTGTAGTTGCTCATCGCCGGGCCCTGCATGATGGCCGCCATGGACGCGATGTTGATAATCTTGCCCTGGCTAGCACGCAGCAGAGGCAGGAAAGCCTTGCAGCCCTTGATCACGCCCATCAGGTTGATCGACAACTGCCAGTCCCAGTCTTCCAGGCTGAGGTCGGCGAAGAAGCCGCCCGCGGCGACGCCGGCGTTGTTGACCAACACATCGAGGCCACCAAAGCGCTCCTCGCAGGCCTGGGCCACCGCGGTCAGCTGGCTGTAGTCGCGCACATCGCAACGCATGGTGAAACCTTCACCACCCACCTCGCGTACCAATTTTAAGGTTTCTGCCAGGCCAGGCTCATTGACGTCACACAGCGCCAGACGCCAGCCATCGCGAGCCCAACGCAGGGCGATTTCGCGTCCCAGGCCGGAGCCTGCCCCAGTGATCATCATGCGGTTGTGCATTCTGTTCTGCCTTGTTCGGTGGTGAAGTTGCAACGAGTGTATCCAAGGCAGCTCTTGCTGCGGCGCAGCATCAGGCCGATGAATATCGCGGCCCAAGCAACTTGTCATCCCGCCGTCATCTGCTCCACCAGCGCCAGACCAGCCATAGATAAACCGGCACATTGACCAGCAGCACCACAGCACCGAGCCACAACTGGATCTGCGGCGTGAGCCCTGCGGGATAGATCAGTGGAATCAGGTAATGCTCGACAAAACCGCCGGTATAGCCGGCTTGCCCCGCCGCTTTACGCAGATGATTCTCCAGAGGCGTCAACGGGCAATACAGGTGCAGCAACTCCACCGCCACAGCCCAGGAGACAGCCGGCACATGCAACCAGGCCAGGCGCGGCCAACGCAGCACGCTCAAGGCACCGAGCAGGACGAAGAGAATAAAAGTCAGATGCAGCCACACCACTGCATCGGCAGCCAAACGCCAGAGCATGTGTTTCACCTGTTTTTATCTAGTGGCTATTTCCGAATCAGCCTGGAGAAAGAAATCTTTTCCGAAAACTTTCAATAAGTTAGCGCCAAGATGCGCAAGCTAAACGTTCTTATTTATATTTATTTTTATATATAATTCAATAACTTACATTTGACGAAGAGCAGTATCGAGCGCAGACTTTCATAATATCGGCCACCCACCCAACTTGAGGCTCATCATGAAAGGCGACAAGAAAGTCATCCAGCACCTGAACAAGATCCTCGGCAACGAGTTGGTGGCGATCAACCAGTACTTCCTGCATGCCCGCATGTATGAGGACTGGGGCCTGGAAAAGCTCGGCAAGCATGAGTACGACGAATCCATCGATGAGATGAAGCATGCCGACAAGCTGATCAAGCGCATCCTCTTCCTCGAAGGCCTGCCCAACCTGCAGGATCTGGGCAAGCTGATGATCGGCGAGAACACCAAGGAAATGCTGAGCAGCGACCTCAAGCTGGAACAATCCGCTATCGTCGATCTGAAAGCCGCCATCGCCTACTGCGAAAGCGTTGGCGACTACGGTAGCCGCGAACTGCTGGAAGACATCCTCGAAGCCGAGGAAGAGCACATCGACTGGCTGGAGACCCAACTGGGCCTGATCGAGAAAGTCAGCCTGGAAAACTACCTGCAGTCGCAGATGGACGAATAAGTCCCTCATCTAAAAAAGCCCCGCAATGCGGGGCTTTTTTTCAGGACAGAAGAGACTGCAACAACTCCACCCCTTGCGGCCAATCGCCAAGCCGCTATCACCATTGATATGCCCACAAGCACCCAGCAGGTGCCAGCTGCTGCCCCAGCAGTTAGCCGCTGCACGGCTGTATTCACGGCTGGCATAGGGATCATCGCTACTGGCCACGAGCAGGCTGGGAAACGGCCGGGCCCAGTGGATCGGGTGGCGCCACCAGGCTGTGGGCTACCAGTACGCAGTCCGGCCCGGCGGCCTCGACGGCATCCTCCAGGTTGGCCACCCACTCGGCGCAAACCGGGTTGAACCAGTCGCGCTGCTCAACTCGCCGGAAACGCGCATCCTGGCGCTGCCATTGGCTTTGCCAGTGCTCAGGGCCGGAATCACCGTAACCGGGCACGATCAGAAAGGTGGTCATTCGCTTGCCCCTGCAAATTGCTGGAGATTGTGCAATCTCCAGCAAATCCCCCAACCGTGCCAACTAGCTTGCTGCATACAACGCTGGCTTCACCATAAAAAAGGGCAGCCCAGGGGCTGCCCAATCACACGGAGCAAGTTAACCGATCAGTGCGCGACGGCACCGCTGGCACCCAGGCCAGTCTGCGAACGCACGAACTGGGGGAAGAAACGCGCACGCTCCTCGCCGGCTTCCTGGGACTTGTCGGTGACCGAGAAGAACCAGATACCCGCGAACGCCACCAGCATGGAGAACAGCGCCGGGTACTCATAGGGGTAAACCGGGGTGGCGTTGCCGAGGATCTGCACCCACACGGTCGGGCCGAGCACGGTCAGCGCCACCGCAGTCGCGAGACCGAGCCAGCCGCCGATCATGGCGCCGCGGGTGGTCAGCTTCTTCCAATACATGCTGAGGAACAGCACCGGGAAGTTGCAGCTGGCGGCAATCGAGAACGCCAGGCCGACCATGAAGGCGATGTTCTGCTTCTCGAACAGGATGCCCAGGCCGATGGCCAGCACACCGAGGGCCAGGGTGGTGATCTTCGATACGCGCAGCTCATCCTTCTCGTTGGCCTTGCCCTTCTTGATCACGCAGGCATACAGGTCGTGGGACACCGCCGAGGCGCCGGCCAGGGTCAGGCCGGCGACCACCGCCAGGATGGTGGCGAAGGCCACGGCCGAGATGAAGCCGAGGAACAGGCTGCCACCCACGGCATCGGCCAGGTGTACGGCGGCCATGTTGTTACCGCCGATCAGACCGCCAGCAGCGTCCTTGAACGCAGGATTGGTGCTGACCAGCAGGATGGCGCCGAAGCCGATGATGAAGGTCAGGATGTAGAAGTAGCCGATGAAACCGGTGGCGTAGAACACCGATTTGCGCGCCTCCTTGGCGTCGGACACGGTGAAGAAGCGCATCAGAATGTGCGGCAGACCGGCGGTACCGAACATCAGCGCCAGGCCGAGAGAAATCGCCGAAATCGGGTCTTTCACCAGGCCGCCGGGGCTCATGATCGCCTCGCCTTTCGGGTGCACGGCAATGGCTTCGGAGAACAGCTGGCCGAAGTCGAAGTTGACGTGTTTCATCACCATCAGCGCCATGAAGGAGGCGCCGGAGAGCAGCAGCACGGCCTTGATGATCTGCACCCAGGTGGTCGCCAGCATGCCGCCGAACAGCACGTAGCAGACCATCAGAATACCCACCAGCACCACAGCCACGTGGTAGTTGAGGCCGAACAGCAGCTCGATCAGCTTGCCGGCCCCGACCATCTGCGCGATCAGGTAGAAAGCCACCACCACCAGCGAGCCGCTGGCCGACAGAGTACGGATCTGCTTCTGGCCGAGACGGTACGAAGCCACGTCGGCAAAGGTGTACTTGCCCAGGTTGCGCAGGCGCTCGGCGATCAGGAACAGGATCACCGGCCAGCCGACCAGGAAGCCAATGGAGTAGATCAGCCCGTCATAGCCCGAGGCGAACACCAGGGCGGAAATACCCAGGAAGGACGCCGCCGACATGTAGTCACCGGCAATCGCCAGGCCATTCTGAAAGCCGGTGATGCTGCCGCCCGCGGTATAGAAGTCGGAGGTCGACTTGCTGCGCTTGGAAGCCCAGTAAGTAATGAACATGGTGAAGGCAACGAAGGCCACGAACATGACGATGGCCGAGACATTCAACGGCTGACGCTGCACTTCGCCCTCGATGGCACCGGCCGCCCACAGGGTCGGCGCGGCAGCCAGCAGCGCGCAGGCGCTGAGAAAACGCGCGATCATTGCTGCACCTCATCGAGCACGGCCTGGTTGAGGCGGTCGAACTCGCCATTGGCGCGTTTGACGTAGATGCCGGTCAGCACGAACGCCGAGAGAATCAGGCCGACGCCCAGGGGAATGCCCCAGGTGGTGGACGAGCCAACGCTGAGCGGCGTGCCAAGCAGATGCGGCTCGAAGGCGATCAGCAGGATGAAGGCCAGGTACAGGCCGAGCATGATGGCAGAGAGTGACCAGGCGAAACGGTCGCGCTTGGCGACCAGCTCCTGGAAGCGCGGATTGTCTTCGATCCGCTTGTAGATGCTGTCGTTCATTGTTGTTATCCTCCTCAGCTGAGTTGCTGGTGAGGCCACTCTGAAAGCGCGCAAAGCCCCGAGACAGACGACCTTAGTCGAATCACAAGGGCATCCGCGACCAAAGTATTAGGCGCTGCAGATGGAAAATTTGGCATTTGGTACGAACGTCTATACTCACGCTTCCTGAGCCTGTATTTCCTTCATTGCACCCCCCTTTCTGAGGTCGCCTGCTATGGATTGGCTGGGTCTGCGCTTTCTCACCGCCGAGCCCGACGGGGCACAACTCCTGCTGGACTGCAGTCACGCGCTGGAGCTGGTCTTTCTTGCCTATCTGGTGGCCTGCGTCGCCGGTTATGCCTGCCTGAGCTTTGCCGAGCGCGCCGGCCATGCCGAGCTTCCGGCGGCTCGACGCAACTGGAGCGTGGTCGGCGCCATCAGCCTGGGTGGCGGCGTATGGAGCATGCACTTCATCGCCATGCTCTCGTTCCAGACGCCCATCGCCGTGCACTACGACCTGACGACCACGGCCTTCTCACTGCTGGTAGTCATATTCGCCGCCCTGCTGGCCATGCCGGCAGTGATTCAGGATCACCCACCCTTGCGCCAGCGCCTGCTGGCCGCACTGAGCATCGGCCTGGGTATCGCCCTGATGCACTACAGCGGCATGGCCGCCATCCGTTCGGAAGCGCAGCTGTACTACCGCCCCGGGCTGTTCGCCCTGTCCATAGTGATCGCCATCGTTGCCAGCCTGGCAGCGCTGCAGTTGTCCCTGTTCTTCCGCGGTCGAGAAGGCATGCTGCATCAGCTATTGCGCCTGGCCGCCAGCCTGGTGATGGGCGTTGCCATTACCTCCATGCACTTCACCGGCATGTGGGCCCTGGAAATGATTGTGCCGCTGGGGACGCCGCTGAGCCTGCAAAGTACCGACAACAGCCTGCAGCTGGGCCTGGCCGTGGCCCTGATTGCCCTCATAGCCACTGGTGGAGGCTTGGGCGCGGCCTGGGCCGACCGCAAGCTGCAGCGCAAGGAGCGTGATCTGTTGCGGGTCAACTCGCTGCTCAACCAGCTCAACCAGGCCCGCGCCTCGCTGCAGCAAGCCGCCCATTACGACCCTCTGACCAATCTGCTCAATCGCCGCTCGTTCAACGAGCTGTTCGCCGAGAAGCTGCATAACCACGCGCAACAGCAACAGTCGCTGGCCCTGATGTTCCTCGACATCGACCACTTCAAACGCATCAACGACAGTCTCGGCCACGACGCCGGAGATCAGTTGCTCAAGGAGGTGGCCGAACGCATACGCCAGACCCTGCGCGAGCAGGACGTGGTGGCGCGCTTCGGCGGCGACGAGTTCTGCATCCTGGTCAGCCTCAACCGCATCGAAGAGGCCAAGGCCCTGGCTCGGCGCATCATGGCGCGCATGAAAAAACCGATCACCGTGGCTCGCCACCAGATGGTGATGACGACCAGCATCGGCATTGCCCTCTACCCCCGCGACGGCGAAAGCTGCGAAGAACTGCTCAAGCACGCTGATCTGGCGCTTTATCAGTCCAAGGGCAGCGGCCGCAATGCCGTGCACTTTTTCAGTGAGCACCTGCGCAACAAGGCCAGCATGGAGCTGGAGCTGGAAGACGAGCTGCGCCAGGCCCTGAAGAAGGAACGCGACCTGCTGCTGCACTACCAGCCGATACTCGATCAGCGCAGCGGCCGCATCGACAAGCTCGAAGCCCTGGTGCGCTGGCAGCATCCTCGCCTGGGCCTGCTCTCGCCGGATCGCTTCATCGGCATCGCCGAGGCCAACGGCTTCATCGGTGACCTGGATGCCTGGGTGCTGCGCCAGGCCTGCCTGGACCTGAGTTTGCTGGCCAGCAAGCAAGGGCAGGCCGACCTGCGCGTGGCAGTGAACTGCTCTGCCCTTAACCTCAGCCACGACGACCTGCCGAACACCGTGGAAAAAGCACTGAAAGGCTCGGGGCTGCGCGCCCAGCGCCTGGAGCTGGAAGTCACAGAAAATGCCCTGATGAGCAACGTCAATCAGGCGCTCAACCTGCTGCAGCGCATTCGCAGCCTGGGCGTCAGCGTATCCATCGACGACTTCGGTACCGGTTACTCTTCCCTCGCCTATCTCAAGCGCCTGCCGCTGGACACCCTGAAGATCGATCGCTCCTTCATGCTCGACCTGTCCAGCTCCAATGCCGATCGACAGATTATTCAGGCCATCATCGGCATGGCCCACCCACTCAACCTCAAAGTGGTGGCCGAGGGAGTGGAAACCCAGGAGCAGCTGGAGTTGCTGCGCCAACTGGGCTGCGACTTCATTCAGGGCTATCTGCTGAGCAAACCCCTGCCACTGGAAAAACTGGCCGAATTTCTCGACGACTTCGAGAAGGGCAAAGTCGGTAGCAGCCTGACCCCACCGAAAAACCTGCCGAACAAAATCGATTACCTTAAATCGATATAGCGCAACTATCGAAATCATGGCCAAGCACAATTTCAGGCCATGCGAATAGCCGACTAGCCTAAGCACCAAGGATTAACCATTCTCATTTCCGAGGTGCATCATGCTCAAGACCTTCACCTTCACCCTCATGCACTTCTGCATCGCCTTCAGCGTGGCCTACGCGCTCACTGGCAGCATCGCCGTGGGTGGCCTGGTGGCGGCAGTCGAGCCACTGTGCAACTCGGTCGGTTTCTATTTCCACGAGAAGATCTGGGCAAAAATGGAATCGAAAAAGCCGGCCAAGGCCAGCAAGATTCCCCAGCACGCCTGGTTGCATCACCACGTCTGAGCTGTGCGGCGGCGGGGCTCTTGGTTAAGATGCGCGGCTTTGCAGCCTCGCATCTACAGCCGCCATGACCCCAGACTCGCGCGCCCCTGTCCTGCCCTATCTCGCCGCATGCCTGCTCGCGCTCACTGCGCTGACCGCCCTCTGGTACGGGGTGGGCCGCCCTGTGGAACTGGAGGACGTCGCCAGTGCCACGCACAAGCTGCAATGCGCCTCCTACACGCCTTTCGGCAAGGATCAGTCGCCCTTCGACAAGCCTCTGCAGATCCGTCGCGAGCAGGTGGATATCGACTTCGCCCAGCTCGCCAAGCGTTTCGAGTGTGTACGGACCTATTCGCAAACCGGCCTGGAGGATGTACCTGAGCTGGCCCGCAAGCACGGCCTGAAGCTGCTGGCCGGCGCCTGGGTAAGCAGCAACCCGGTAGACACCGAGCAGGAAATCACGGCTCTGATCACCAATGCCAAGGCCAACCCGGACGTGATCGAAGCCGTGATCGTCGGTAACGAGGCCCTGCTACGCAAGGAAGTGACTGGCGGCCAGCTGGTCAAGCTGATAGAGCGGGTCAAGGCCGAGGTCGAGCAGCCGGTGACCTATGCCGATGTCTGGGAGTTCTGGCTGCAGTACCCGGAAGTGGCGCCGGCGGTGGACTTCATCACCATCCACCTGCTGCCCTACTGGGAAGACGACCCCACCGGCATAGACGCCGCGCTGAACCAGGTGGCCAACGTGCGCCGTACCTTTGGCAATGCCTACGCACCCAAGGACATCCTGATCGGTGAAACCGGCTGGCCCAGCGAGGGCCGCCAGCGTGAGACGGCACTGCCCAGCCGGGTCAATCAGGCACTGTTCGTCCGCGGTTTCGTCAAGCTGGCCGAGGACAATGGCTGGAGGTACAACCTGATCGAGGCCTTCGACCAACCCTGGAAGCGTGACAGCGAGGGCGCCGTAGGCGGCTATTGGGGTCTGTTCGATGCCGACCGTCAGGACAAGAGCGCCCTTGCCGGGCCAGTCTCCAACCTGCCGCATTGGCCGCTGTGGCTGGGTGCCAGCGCACTGCTGATGCTCGCTGCCCTGTTCATTGCCGGCCGCCCGGCGTCGACGCGCGCCGCCGTGTTGCTGCCCTTCACTGCCGCCCTCGGCGCTGCCTGCATTCTGGGCTGGAGCGAGCTGGCGATGATCACCAGTCGTTACTGGAGCGAGTGGTTGTGGGCCGCCGCTTTGCTCGGCCTCAACCTGCTGGTGCTGGCGCACAGCGTGCTGGCGCTGTCGGCACGGACGAATTGGCGTGAAAGCGCCTTCGCCTGGCTGGAAGCTCGTGGCGGCTGGTGGCTGGTGGCTGCCGGCTTTGCCGGTGCGGTGCTGATGCTTGGTCTGGTGTTCGACTCACGCTACCGCAGCTTCCCCAGCCTGGCCCTGTTGCTGCCGGCGCTGGCCTACCTGTGCCGCCCGGTAAGAGGCCCGCGCCGCGAGATCGCCCTGCTCACCCTGATCATCGCGGCCGGCATTGCGCCCCAGCTATACCAGGAAGGCCCACATAACCTGCAGGCCATCGGTTGGGCACTGACCAGCGCGCTGCTGGTCGCGGCGCTGTGGCGCAGCCTGCGTCAGCAACGCAGCTGAATCAGCCTTGCCATACCTGCGTGCGGGCGGCCCGCACCAGGCGCAGCCCGGCCAGTACCAGGGCAAACACCGCCAGGCTGGCGCTGTACAACACCAGCGCCGGCAGGCCCAACAACAGGGCCAGCACCGCCAGAGCACGCCCGAACCGCCCCGGAGCGACGAAGGCAACCAGCGCGCATGCCAGCGCAGCCCAGGCGATCACCCGAAAGTGAATCAGATAACCCAGGCTCGCCCGCGCCTGGCATTCCCAGCGCGTCGACTCCTCCAGGCACAGGCCGACCCAACGAGCATCCTCCATCAAGGCGAAACGCACGCCATAGCTGGCCGCCAGCCACGACGACAAGAGCATGAGCAGCAGCACAACGGGCAAGTGGCGGGTCATTCACAAACTCCGGGAAGCAAGAAGTCGCACAGCTTAATCCGCCCGCAGAGGCACACAAGATCGTCTTACAAATTTTGCCGAGCCGAGTACGAGGTGCCTGCGACAGACGCCTCCACCTTACATACACTCTTGCACTTGTAACACGAGCAGTATTCACTCCCCATACCCCCCACGCCACAGGGATACGGCCATGCCCCGCTCGCTTCTGCGCCCCTTGCTGTTCGCTAGCCTGCTCTGCTGCGCAGCGCCGGCGCTGGCGGTCGATATCGACGCTGCCAGCTATGGCTACCCGCTTAGCAACCCATTCGAAGCCACCATCGCCACCACGCCGCCAGACCTGCGCCCGCAGGTGCCAAGCGACGAAGACATCGACCAGGCCGACTACGACATCAAGCTGCGCCCGGAACGGGAGTTCGAGCTGCCGGACAACTTCTGGCCGGTCACCAAGCTGCGCTACCGCCTGGCTCGCCAGGACGGCAAGGCACCGCTGATCTTCATCATCGCCGGCACCGGCGCCAGCTTCGCCAGCGGCAAGACCGACGAACTCAAGCGCCTGTTCTACGGTGCCGGCTACCACGTGATCCAGCTGTCGTCGCCGACCAGCTACGACTTCATGAGTGCCGCCTCGCGCACCGCCACGCCAGGCATCTCCAGCGACGATGCCGAAGACCTGTATCGGGTGATGATGGCCGTCAGCGCCCAGCACCCGGAGCTGGAAGTCAGCGACTACAACCTGACCGGCTACAGCCTCGGTGGCCTGCATGCCGCTTTCGTCAGCAAGCTGGACGAGCAACAGCGCCACTTCAACTTCAAGCGCGTACTGCTGCTCAACCCGCCGGTCAACCTGTACACCTCGGTGAACAACCTGGATCGCCTGGTACAGACCCGCGTCAAAGGCATCGATGACCACACCAACTACTTCGAGCTGGTACTGGCCAAACTGACCCGCTACTTCGAGGAGCAGGGCAAGGTCGACCTCAACGAAGCGATGCTCTACGACTTCCAGCGCTCGGGGCAGAAGCTCAGCAACGAGGAGCTAGCCATGCTGATCGGCAGCTCGTTCCGCTTCTCGGTGTCGGACATGGCCTTCACCGCCGACCTGATCAACCGCCGCGGTCTGATCACCCCACCCGACTATCCGATCAGCGAAGGCACCAGCCTTACGCGCTTCTTCAAGCGCGCCCTGCAATGTGACTTCGACTGCTACATCGTCGAACAGCTGGTGCCCTACTGGCGCAAGAAATACAGCGGCGGCAGCCTGTTGCAGCTGATCGATCAGGTCAGCCTGTACGGCCTGGAGGACTACCTGAAGAGCAGCCCGAAGGTCGCCGTGATGCACAACGCCGACGACCTGATTCTCGGCCCTGGCGACATCGGCTTCCTGCGCCGCACCTTTGGCGATCGCCTGACCCTGTACCCGCGTGGCGGGCACTGCGGCAACCTCAACTACCGCGTCAACAGCGACGCCATGCTGGAGTTCTTCCGTGGCTAGAAAATGGATTCTCTCGCTCGCCCTGACGTTTGCCGCCGGCCTGGCCCAAGCCGATACCACCGGCGTGGAAGACGACGGCTTCACCCGCCCACTGGAGCAGCTGCAGTTCAACCCGCATCTGGATCAGCGCGAATTCGAACGCTCCACTCTCGACGCCCTGCAGGTCTACGACCCCTGGGAGTCGTGGAACCGCCGCGTCTACCACTTCAACTATCGCTTCGATGAGTGGGTCTTCCTGCCCGTGGTGCGCGGCTATCGCTACGTCACGCCGGGCTTTGTACGCAGCGGCGTGAACAACTTCTTCAGCAATCTGGGCGACATCCCCAACCTGCTCAACAGCCTGCTGCAGTTCAAGGGCCAGCGCTCGCTAGAGACCACCGGGCGCCTGCTGATCAACACCACCATCGGCATTGCCGGCCTGTGGGACCCAGCCACCCGCATGGGCCTGCCCAAGCACAGTGAGGACTTCGGCCAGACCCTGGGTGTGTACGGCGTACCGGACGGTCCCTACGTGGTGCTGCCATTTCTCGGCCCGTCCAACCTGCGCGACACCGGAGGCAAGGTGTTCGACTTCGCCGCCGAAAGCCAGATCAACTACCTGAACGTTGCCGAGGTCAGCAGCGATCATCCGGAGATCATCGCCCTGCGCGTAGTGGATATCCGCGACAGCACCAACTTCCGTTACGGCCAGACCAATAGCCCGTTCGAGTACGAAAAAGTGCGCTACGTATACCGCGAGGCACGCAAGATTCAGGTAGCCGAATAATCGACAGAGTCGATTGATAGACAGCAAAACTTGCAACCATCCATCCAATAAACCTGGCTAGCATGGGCACATTCCACTTGGAGGTGCCCATGACCCAGTTCCGCAAAGTCCTCGCCCAGCATATCGGCCAGCCTGCTTCAGATGGCGCCGGTGTGCGCCTGACACGCGTATTCGGCGGTGCCGGCATCGAACGCTTCGATCCGTTCCTGATGCTCGACGAGTTCGGCTCGGAGAACCCGGACGACTATATCGCCGGCTTCCCGCCTCACCCCCATCGCGGCTTCGAAACCATCACCTACATGCTCGAAGGGCGCATGCGTCACGAAGATCACCTGGGCAACGTCGGTCTGCTGGAAAGCGGTGGCGTGCAATGGATGACCGCCGCCCGCGGCATCATCCACAGCGAGATGCCCGAGCAGGAGGAAGGCGTGATGCGTGGCTTCCAGCTGTGGCTCAACCTGCCAGCCAGGGACAAACTCGGCGAGGCCGGTTACCACGACTATGCCCCCAGCGAGATACCCCACATCACCACAGCGGACGGAGTAGCGGTGAAGGTCATCGCCGGCCACTTCGACGACGGCCAGGTGCAGCAGGATGGCGCCGTGCAGCGCCCGCATACTGCTCCGCAGCTGTTCGACCTGAATATGCCAGCAGGTAGCCGAATCGCACCGCGACTAGCCGATGGGCAACGGGTTTTGCTCTACGTCTATGAGGGCGAGCTGGCGGTGAATGGCCATGTCGTGAGTCAGAGTCGCCTGGCACGCCTTTCCGACAGTGGCGTCATCGAACTGAGCAGCGCCGAAGGCGCGCGGGTCTTGCTGATCGCCGGCACGCCGCTCAACGAGCCTATCGTGCAGTACGGCCCCTTCGTGATGAACAGCCGCGAAGAGATCGAACAGGCCCTGCGTGACCTGCGCGACGACCGCCTGACTGCCTGATCCTCAACCGGCAAACGGCGCGGCCTGCTGGGCGGGCTCGTCGCTCGCCGGAGCATGGCCGAGAAAGCGCAGCAGGGACTCCTTCTGCGCCATGGCGTCCTGATAACCCAGCTCGATCAACTCGTTGCAATAGCCCGGCTCGAACAGCAGGTAGCTGAGCACGCCGGCACCGCTGGCACGGGTCGCGCCTGGCCCACGCAGAAAGAAACGCATTGCCTTGGGCAATTCGTGACGATGGCGGGCGGCGATGTGATCCAGTGGCTGACTGGGAGCGATCACCAACACCTCGACCGGTTTCAACCCCAGGCCACGCGGATGCAGGCCGGATGGCACCAGGCGGCTCATGTGATTGAGGCGTTCAAGCAACTCGATGTCGCTTTCCAGGCTGTCGATAAAGGTGCTGTTGAGCATGTGCCCACTGATCTGCGCCAGGCTCGGCGGCAGACCGCTATGCGGTCGCACTACCTCCTGATTGACGCCCTTGCCAAGCGGATTGCCGCTGACCCCCACCACCAGCACGCGACTGGCGCCCAGGTGCAGCGCCGGGCTGATGGGCGCCGGCTGGCGCACCGCACCGTCACCGAAATACTCGCGGTTGATCTTCACCGGCGGGAACACCAGCGGGATGGCCGCACTGGCCTGCAGGTGGTTGAGATCGAGGCGCGTCGGCACGCCAACGCGGCGGTGCCGGAACCAGGGATCGATGGTCGCGCGACCCTGGTAGAAGGTCACCGCCTGGCCGCTCTCGTAACCGAAGGCCGTGACCGCCACCGCGCGCAACTGGCGCGCCCGCACGGCGGCGGCGATTCCGGAGAAATCCAGTTCACGAGCCAGCAGTTCGCCGAGCGGCGCGCTGTCGAGCAAGGCCACCGGCTGCTGCTTGCCCAGGCCCAGCAGACTGTGGCCGAGAAAGCGGCTGGCCTGGCGCAGTACACCGGGCCAGTCGCTGCGGTACACATCGCCGCAGTGAAAGCCCTGCCAGACCTGGGTCAGCCGCTGCACCGCACTGCTGAAATGCAGCGCGCCACAGGCCAGGCCAACGGCATTGATGGCGCCGGCCGAAGTACCGACGATGACCGGAAATGGATTGTCCGCCGTCTCGCCAAGCAGATCGGCGATGGCCGACAACACCCCCACCTGATAAGCCGCCCGTGCGCCACCGCCGGAAAGAATCAGCCCGGTGATGGGCCTGGCACGATCTTCGGCTGGGGTCATGAGCTCAGTTCCTTGGCTTTCTGACGAGTATAGAACCGGCTACTTGCGGTACAGCTTCGCCTCACCCTCGGGCCGCGTCTTGAAGCGCCGATGGGCCCAGAGATACTGCTCGGGACACTGGCTGACCGCCTGCTCGATCCACTGATTGATGCGCAGGCAATCGGCCTCCTCGCTTTCACCCGGGAAGTCCGGCAGCGGCGGATGGATGACCAGGCGATACCCCGAACCATCGGCCAGACGCTCCTGGGTAAAGGGCACCACCCGCGCCTTGCCCAGGCGGGCGAACTTGGTGGTGGCGGTGACAGTCGCCGCGGTGATGCCGAACAGCGGCACGAAGATGCTCTGCTTGGGACCGTAGTCCTGATCCGGGGCGTACCAGATCGCACGACCGGCGCGCAGCACCTTGAGCATGGCGCGAATGTCCTCACGCTCGATGGCCGTGGCATCCAGGTTGTGGCGTTCGCGGCCGCGGCGCTGAACGAAGTCGAACAGCGGGTTCTTATGCTCGCGGTACATGCCATCGATGGTCTGCCGCTGGCCGAGCAGCGCCGCGCCGATCTCCAGGGTGGTGAAGTGCAAGGCCATGAGGATCACGCCCTGCCCCTCCTGCTGGGCCTGCTGCAGATGCTCCAGGCCCTCGATATGCGCCAGTTTGGCCAGGCGCTCCTTGGGCCACCACCAGCTCATGGCCATCTCGAAGAAGGCGATGCCGGTGGAAGCGAAGTTCTCCTTCAGCAGCCGCTTGCGCTCGGCGGCAGACAGCTGCGCAAAACACAGCTCCAGATTGCGCGCAGCGATGCGCCGCCGCGAACCGGCCACCCGATACATCAGCGCGCCCAGGCCACGCCCCAATACCAGCAACCCCCGATACGGCAGCTGCACCACCAGCCACAGCAACCCGAGACCCAGCCACAGCAGCCAGAAACGCGGGTGAAGGAAGGAGCTGTGAAATTGCGGGCGATCCATGGTGATTCCAGGCGGTCAAGGAAGCCCGGCATTCTACAGAACTCGGCCCGGCTTGCGGCGCTGCGCCCATATCGCTATAAGTCGTGCCCATTCATTGCAGTGGGCAAACCATGAGCCAAGCCGATCTCCTCGACCAAGACCCCGTGTTCCAGCTCAAGGGCAGCATGCTCGCCATCACCATCCTGGAGCTGGCGCACAACGATCTGGAACGCCTGGATCGACAACTGGCGGACAAGGTCGCCCAGGCGCCCAACTTCTTCCAGAACATCCCGCTGGTACTGGCCCTGGACAAACTGCCGGAAGGCGAAGGCGAGCTCGACCTGGGCAAGCTGATGGACGTCTGCCGTCAGCACGGCCTGCGCACCCTGGCCATCCGCGCCACCCGCGAAGACGACATCGCCGCCGCCGAAGCGCTGGACATTCCGGTACTGCCGCCGTCCGGGGCGCGCGAGAAGCTGATCGAGCCGGCCGAGAGCCGCAAGAAGCCGGAAAAGCCCGCCGAACCCGTGGTCAAGCCGACCAAGGTGATCACCAGCCCGGTGCGTGGCGGCCAGCAGATCTATGCCCAGGGTGGCGATCTGGTAGTCATGGCCGCGGTCAGCCCCGGTGCGGAACTTCTCGCCGACGGCAATATCCATGTGTACGGCCCGCTACGCGGACGTGCCCTGGCTGGCGTCAAGGGCGACACCAAGGCACGGATTTTCTGTCAGCAAATGGGCGCCGAAATGCTGTCGGTGGCGGGTCAGTACAAGACCGCCGAAGACCTGCGCCGCGATCCGCTCTGGGGCCAGTCGGTGCTGGTCAGTCTGTCGGGTGACATGTTGAACATCACCCGCCTTTAACGGATACTGCGGCCAATTTTCAGGGACCAAAAGGGCATCCGGAAGCCAGTCTTTTCGGCTCGGTAATGCCCTCTTTTCATACACTTGGGGTAAAACACCTTGGCCAAGATCCTCGTAGTCACTTCCGGCAAAGGCGGCGTGGGCAAAACCACCACGAGCGCCGCCATCGGCACCGGCCTGGCCCTGCGCGGCCACAAGACCGTGATCGTCGACTTCGACGTCGGTCTGCGTAACCTCGACCTGATCATGGGCTGCGAACGCCGCGTGGTGTACGACTTCGTCAACGTCATCAACGGCGAAGCGACCCTGACCCAGGCCCTGATCAAAGACAAGCGCCTGGAAAACCTCTACGTTCTGGCCGCCAGCCAGACCCGCGACAAAGACGCCCTGACCAAGGAAGGGGTAGGCAAAGTCATCGACGAGCTGGCAGAAAACTTCGAATACGTGATCTGCGACTCGCCGGCCGGCATCGAGACCGGTGCTCACCTGGCCATGTACTTCGCCGACGAAGCCATCGTCGTGACCAACCCGGAAGTGTCCTCGGTACGTGACTCCGACCGCATGCTCGGCCTGCTGGCCAGCAAGTCGCGCCGCGCCGAACAGGGCCAGGAGCCGATCAAGGAGCGCCTGCTGCTGACCCGCTACAACCCGGAGCGCGTCACCAAGGGCGAGATGCTCGGTGTGGAAGACGTCGAGGAAATCCTCGCCATCAACCTGCTGGGTGTGATCCCGGAATCCCAGGCCGTTCTGAAAGCGTCCAACCAGGGCGTGCCGGTCATCCTCGATGACCAGAGCGACGCCGGCCAGGCGTACGGCGACGCCGTCGACCGCCTGCTGGGCAAGGAAGTGCCCCACCGCTTCCTCGACGTACAGAAGAAAGGACTCATGCAACGCCTGTTTGGAGCGCGCTAATGAATATTTTCGACTTCTTTCGCGAACGTAAAAAGGAAACCCCTGCTTCGATCGCGAAAGAGCGTCTGTCGATCATCGTCGCCCACGAGCGCGGCCAGCGCAGCCAGCCGGACTACCTGCCGGCCCTGCAGAAGGAGCTGGTCGAGGTGATCCGCAAATACGTCAACATCGAACAGGATCAGGTACAGGTCGCCCTGGAAAACCAGGGCAGCTGCTCCATCCTGGAACTCAACATCACCCTGCCGGATCGTTGATTCGCCAGGCGTAAGCAACGGCGGCCACGGCCGCCGTTGTCATTTGTGGAATCGCCATGCCGCTTTCGAATGTGCAAATCATCCATCAGGACGCCGCCCTGCTGGTGATCAACAAGCCCACGCTGCTGCTCTCGGTGCCTGGCCGCGCCGAGGACAACCGCGACTGCCTGGTGACCCGCCTGCAGGAGAATGGCTACCCGGAAGCGCGCATCGTCCACCGCCTGGACTGGGAGACCAGCGGCATCATCGTCCTCGCCCGCGATGCCGACAGCCACCGCGAGCTGTCGCGCCAGTTCCACGACCGCGAAACCGAAAAAGCCTACACCGCCCTGTGCTGGGGCCAACCCGAGCTGGACAGCGGCAGTATCGACCTGCCGCTGCGCTACGACCCGCCGACCAAGCCGCGCCATGTGGTCGACCATGAACTGGGCAAGCACGCCCTGACCTTCTGGCGCGTGCTGGAGCGTTGCGGCGACTACTGCCGGGTCGAGCTCACGCCGATCACCGGCCGCTCGCACCAGCTGCGCGTGCACATGCTGTCCATCGGCCACCCGCTGCTCGGCGACGGCCTGTACGCCCACGAGCAGGCGCTGGCCGCCTGGCCGCGCCTGTGCCTGCACGCCAGCATGCTTAGCCTGACCCACCCGCAGACCGGCGAACGCCTGCGCTTCGAAAGCCCGGCGCCGTTCTGACCCAAGGCTGATGCCGCCCCGCCATCGTCTATCCTGTTGCCAGCCATGCGCTTTGCAACCGATGCCGGGCGGCCGGGTACAGCCTGGTGCACAGCGCTAGCGCCCGCACCATGACAAGGCACCCCTCACAAAACTAAAGCCATAAATCAGTAAATACCTGATCAAATTTGTGCATCATGCACAACACCCACTGATCAAGCCGTCAGATCAGCAAGCGCCCTGCGCTTGGCACGCCCCCTGCTATCGCCAAGGTCAATCCCAGACCAACCGGAGCACCGCCATGAGCCTGACCACTCCCGACAGCGACTACCCCCTGAGCGAGGTGCCCAGCGGCGCGCGCAAGGGCCTGCTGTCCACCTCCATCCTGCTGTTCGGCTTCACCTTCTTCACCGCCACCATGTTCGCCGGTGGCAAGATCGGCATGGCCTTCGACTTCACCACCCTGCTGTGGGCCGCGGTGATCGGCAACCTGCTGCTCGGCCTGTATGCCGCCGTGCTCGGCCTGATTGCCTGCCGCAGCGGCCTCAACTCGGTGCTGATGGGCCGTTTCTGCTTCGGTGAGGTCGGCAGCAAGCTCTCCGACATCCTCCTCGGCTTCACCCAGATCGGCTGGTACGCCTGGGGCACGGCGACCATCGCCATCGTCCTGGTCAAGCTGCTCGGCCTGTCCGAGAGCCTGACGTTGCCGCTGATGGTGCTGTTCGGTTTCGGCTTCTGCATCACCGCCTTCATCGGCTACAAGGGCCTCGACCTGCTCTCGCGCGTTGCCGTGCCGGCCATGCTGGTGCTGCTGGCCGTCTCGCTGTGGATCGCCACCCGTGACGCCGGCGGCCTGGCCGGCCTGCTCGCCGTGCAGCCGAAGGAAAGCATGAGCCTGAGCGTGGCCATCACCCTGGTGTTCGGCACCTTCGTCAGCGGCGCCACCCAGGCCACCAACTGGACGCGCTTCGCCAAGAGCGGCCGCGTTGCCGTGCTGTCCAGCCTGCTCGGCTTCTTTATCGGCAACGGCCTGATGATCATCGCCGGCGCCTATGGCGCCATCGTCTACCAGCAGCCGGATGTGGTCGAAGTGCTGGTACTGCAGGGCCTGTCGATGGCCGCCGTGGTGATGCTGTTCCTCAACCTGTGGACCACCCAGGACAACACCATCTACAACTTCGCCGCCGCCGGCTGCAACCTGCTGCGCACCGACAAGCGCAAGACCGTGACACTGGTCGGTGCCGCCATAGGCACCCTGCTCGCCCTGGGCGGAATGTACGAGATGCTGATCCCCTTCCTGATCCTGCTCGGCTCGATCATCCCGCCGATTGGCGGCGTGATCATGGCCGACTACTTCTACGGCCACCGCGCGCGCTACCCTCGCCTGGCCGACGTGCGCCTGCCGGCCTTCAACTGGACCGGGCTGCTGGCCTACGCCGTCGGCGCCATCTGCGCCTACTTCTCGCCCTGGGTCGCGCCGCTGGTCGGCATCGCCGTGGCCGCACTGGTCTACGTCGTGCTGTTCGAGCTGCGCAAAGCCCTTGGCGCTCGTTCGCCGGCGCGCGCATGAGCCTCAGCGTGGCCGATGTCCTGGCCCTGCCGGGACTGGAAAGCATGACCCCGCGCGCCGGCGCGCGGGGTCTGCAGAATGAAGTGCGGGGGGCCTACGTGGCCGAGAACGTGGACATCGCCGAGTGGGTACTGGGCGGCGTC
>JAYQUJ010000032.1:0-43740 GCA_038147895.1 Pseudomonas sp. | reverse complement strand
ATAAACCACTTCGACGGCCATTCATCACCTCATTCCTGTATCTAGAGGGTTTATATGTATGGATATACAGTATCCGATCAGGTCGTAACCAGGCAAGCGGGCGGTTGCCAAGCAAGCATTGTCGCCACGCCGGCTGGCCCTCATCCTGCATAGCGCTTGTCATGCAGGCAATGCAGTATGGATCAGCTTATTTCAAGGAGTGCGATGTGGATTTCAAACGAGTCGATGGCCTGCGTGACGGCATGCATGGCCTGGCCCAGTCGTTCGGCAACCTGCTGGTGGAGGCCTTCCACTACCTGGCGCTATTCGCCATTGGCGGCATCACCGCCTGGGCCTCGGTGGTGGCCTTTCTCGGCATGCTGGAGAAGGGGCATGTCACGGTCGATGACATTCTCCTGCTGTTCATCTATCTGGAGCTGGGTGCCATGGTCGGCATCTACTTCAAGACCAACCATATGCCGGTACGCTTCCTGATCTACGTGGCGATCACCGCGCTGACCCGTCTGCTGATTTCCGATGTGTCCCACCACCATCGTCCGGACATGGGCGTGGTCTATGTGTCCGGCGCGATCTTGCTGCTGGCGGTGGCGATCCTGGTGGTGCGTTTCGCTTCGTCGCGCTTCCCTTCGGTGCAGGCCGTGGCGCGCAGTGAGCAGGAAGAGAGCTGACGAGGTGCCATGAAAAAGCCGGCCCTGGGCCGGCTTTTTTGTGCCTGCGCGAGCTTAGAACTCGACGCTGTAGCTCAGGCTGTAGGTGCGTCCGCGCCCCTTGTAGTCGAACAGCTCGGCGGGGATGTTGGCGCTGTAGAACACCTGGGCGCGCTGACCCCAGACCGTGGTGTAGTCCTTGTCCAGCAGGTTCTGGATGCCGAAGTTGAGCGTGCCCACCGGCAGTACCTGGCTGCCGAGCAGGTCGAAGGTGGCGTAGCCGTCGATCTTGTTGCTCTTCTCGTCGCTCAGGTTGAAGGTGCGCAGGGCCTGCAGACGCACGCTGGTCTCGCCGTTCTGCCAGCCGACGAAGGCGCTGGTCTTGGACGGGCTGGCGTCGGTCACGTCCTGTTTCAGCCAGTGGTCGTCGACCTTCTGCTGCGAGCGGATGGCCAGGGCGCTGGTGCCGACCTGCCAGTTGTCGTCGAGCCAGTAGCTGAGCTGGCCTTCCAGGCCGTAGTTGCGCTTCTTGTTGTCCAGCTGTTCGATCAGCAGGGTGGTGCGGTTGTAGGTGATGCTGCGGTCGGACCAGGCGTAGAAGGCCGCCAGCTGGGCATCCAGGCCATTGGCGTAGTGGCGCCAGCCGAGCTCGACCTGCTTGGTCTTGATGCCGTCCAGGGCCGAGTCTTCGACGTTGACGCCCTTGTTCAGGCGCCAGTGATTGCCGACCAGGGTGTAGCTGCCCTGGCCGTAGTATTTGGCCGGGTCGGGCAGCTCGAAGCCTTCCGAGTAGTTGGCCCAGACCTGCTGCGCGTCGCTCAGTTTGTAGATGGCGCCGAAGTTGTACAGGTCGACGTCGTAGTCCTTCTCGCCGCCGGCGATGGCGTCGGCGCTGGTGCCGTTGCCCAGGGCCATTTGCACCTGCTGGGCAGCGGCGACGAAGTCGCCGACCTCGTTGTTGGTGCGCTGGCGACGCACGCCACCGGACAGGGTGAGGGCGTCGGTAACGCGCCAGCTGCCCTGGGCGAACAGCGAGTTGCTGTCGGTGTCGATGCCCGGGTAGCGGCCGATTTTGGCGTACTGGTCGGCGATCAGGCCGCCGCTCTGCGCCGCTTCGCCCAGGTCGAACATGGCCTGGTCGGAGTCGAAGCTCTCGCGCTCCAGGTCGGCGCCGTAGGTCAGGGTGAAGCGATCCCACTCCTTCACCAGCACGGCTTTCAGGCCGTAGTAGTCGGTGTCCTGCTGCGAGGCGGAGTAGTAGCTGCCGGCGGCGATGGCGCCGCTGCCGCTGAAGCGGATGCTCGGATAGGGTTGGAAGGCCATCTCTTCGGTGCGGTAGTAGGCCTGCAGGTAGAAGTCGTGACCCAGCACTTCCGGCGCATGGTAGGTGGCGTTGAACTGGGTGCGCTCGGTGTGCGGCTCGCGGTCGAAGTCGGCACCGCCCTTGATATCGAACTCTTCCTGGCCGCGCAGGGCCTGGAAGTTCTGCCCCAGGTACACGCCCTTGTCGCCGTCGTAGCCGGAGTCGTACCACTGCGCGCTCAGGCTCAGGCTGTGGCCGTTGGCGAACAGGGTGTCGAGGCTGCCCATCACGTCCACGGCCTGGTTGTACTGCAGGTCGGTCTGGGTGATGTCGAGCATGGTCTGCTCGCCGCTGCCGTCGTAGGTCGCGCCGTTCTTCTGGTAGGCCACGGCCAGGCGGCCGTTGAGCGTCTCGCTGCCGCCGCTGACCGACTGCGCCACGCGCCAGTCGTGGTCGTCGCTGTGGCCGAGGCCGCTGCGCAGGCCGACTTCCGTGTTGAAGCGGGCGTCGCCGGCCTCGCCCTTCTTGGTGACGATATTGATGATGCCGCCGGTGGCACCGCCGCCGTACACGGCGCTGGCACCGGACAGTACTTCGATGCGCTCGATGTTGAACGGGTCGATCGAGTCGAAGTGGCGGCTGACCCCGCGCGAGCTGTTCAGCGACACGCCGTCGATCATCACCAGGGAACTACGGCCGCGCATGTTCTGGCCGTAGTTGGTACGGCCCTGCGGGCCGATGTCCATGCCCGGGATCAGCTGGCCGAGGGCTTCCTTGAAGGGTACGCCGGCCTTGGTCTGTTCCTGCAACTGGGCGTTGTCGATCACCCACACGGTACCGGGCAGTTCGCTGATGCTGGTCGGCGCACGCGAGCCGATCACCACCTGGCGGTCGATCTCCAGGCTCATGCCGGCCAGTTGCAGGGTGTAGCCCGCGCCGCTGGACACGGCGCGCAGGCCGCTGCCGTCGAGCAGCAGGGCCAGTGCTTCGGCAGTGCCGTAGCTGCCGTGCAGGCCCTGGGTGGTACGGCCTGCGGTGAGATCCGGGTTGAACGACAGCAGCACGCCGGCCTGCTCGCCGAAGGCGTTGAGGGCTTGCTCAAGGTCGCCGGCCGGAATGTCGAAGTTCTGCTGCTGGGCGGCGATTTGCTCGGCGGCCTGGGCGGCGATGGCCAGCGGCAGGCTGGCGCCGCTCAGGCCGAGGCCGAGCAGCAGCGGGCGCATGGCGCGGCTCAGCGGCGTGCGGGTGAACAGTGCGAGGGTGTTGCAGGCGGGCATGGTGCGCTTCTCGTACGGAGTGGAAACAAGGGTTCTGCTTGCCTTGTCACGCGAGTCCGGAGAAAAGGTTCAGCCCGAGGTAACTATTTTTTCAGCTGCTGGCGTAGCGCGGGTGCACGCTGACCCAGTAGCGCGTCAGCTGGCGCACTTCCACCGGCAGCACCTGAGGCAGCAGGGCGAGGATGCGTTGGCTGTCGTCCAGCGGGTAGCTGCCGGAAATGCGCAGGTCGGCGATCTGCGGGTCGCAGTTGAGACGGCCCGGGCGATAGCGGCCGAGTTCGGCGAGAAAATCGGCCAGGCGCATCTGACTGACCACCAGCATGCCGCGAATCCAGGCGCTGCCATTGCTGTTTACCGGTTGCGTTGCCCCGATGTTTTCAGCGCTAAAGCTGAGCTGCTGGCCGGCCTGCAGTTGCAGCGCGGGTGCCTGTCGCGGCTGGATCGTGGCGCTGCCGGCGAACAGGCTGACCTGGCACTGCCGGCCGAGCAGGCGCACACACAGGCGCCCGGCATCCAACTCGATGCGGCCGAAGGCGCTAGTGATGTGCAGCGGCTGCGCTGCACTTTTGGCATCGAGGAAGATCTCGCCGCGCTGCAGTTCGATCAGCCGTTGTCCGGCATCGAAGCCCAGGTTGACCGCGCTGTCTGTGTTGAGGATCAGCTGCGAGCCATCGGCCAGGCTCAATTCGCGGCGCTCGCCGATATCGGTATGTACATCGGCCAGCAGCGGCTGCCAGGACTTGCTGCGTTGCAGGCCCCATCCGGTGACGCCGAGGCCGGCCAAGACCAGCAGGGCCTTGAGCCCGTCGCGGCGACGCCTGGAAGCCGGAGCGTCGAGGGCCTGGCGCCCGGTTTGCGCGGGCACCAGGCGCAGGCGCTGGTTGATCGACTCGATACGCTGCCAGGCCCGTTCATGCTCGCTGGCGGCGGCGCGCCAGTGTTGCCAGGCCTGCTGGCGCTGCTGGCTGAGGCCGCCGTCCTGCCATTCGATCAACCACTGCACGGCCTGCTCGGCCACGGCCGGGCTGATGGGTTCACTACTCATCGAAAGCACCCTCGGCGAAGTAGCACTGCAGCGCGGCCTTGGCCTGGTAGCGCTTGACGCTGGACAGGGAAATGCCCAGCTGCGCGGCGACTTCGGCGTAGGTCAGGCCGTCCAGCTGCACCAGCAGGAACACCTGGCGCACCACGCGCGGCAGGCCGTCGAGCAGGCGGTCCAGCTCCAGCAGGGTCTGCAGGATGATGGCGCGGGTTTCTTCCGAGAGCGCGTGCTCTTCGGGCAGTGCGGCCAGGCTTTCCAGGTAGGCGCGCTCGATGTCCTGGCGCCGGTAATGGTTGGCCAGCACGCGCTTGGCGATGGTGGTGAGGAAGGCACGTGGCTCGCGCAGGCAGGGCGTTTCGCGGCCGTTGAGCAGGCGCAGGAAGGTGTCCTGGGCCAGATCGGCGGCGTTGTGCGGGCAGCTCAGGCGACGGCGCAGCCAGCCATTCAGCCAGCCGTGATGGTCGCTGTAGAGTTCATGCAGCTGCTGCTGCGCCAAGGCTTCCCCGCTGGACACCTGCTCACCTGTCCACTCTCGAATACACGAGAAATTAAATGATAATTCTTCTCATTGTATCTGCGGGCGGATGATGGGAGCAACACCGTGGGCTTAGTCCGGCCAGTGCCAGGCCGGCTCATCGAGCATGCCCTGGCCCTGGATGCTGGTCTGCCCCAGCAGCTTGTCGAGGACGATGGCGTTGCACTCGGGGTGCTTCTGCAGGGCGGCGATCAGGCGGCTGGCGTGGGACACCACCCACACCTGGGTGTGCCGCGAGGCCTCGACGATCAGCCGCGCCAGGGCCGGCAGCAGGTCTGGGTGCAGGCTGGTTTCCGGTTCGTTGAGCACCATCAGCGAAGGCGGCCTGGGGGTGAGCAGGGCGGCGACTAAAAGCAGGTAGCGCAGGGTGCCGTCGGACAGCTCGGCGGCGGACAGCGGGCGCAGCAGGCCCTCCTGGTGAAAAGCCAGGGTGAAGTGCCCGCCGCTCTGGAAATCAATACGCAGGCGCGAGCCGGGGAAGGCGTCTTCGATGGCGTGGTCGAGCGCGTCGCGGTCGCCGATCTCGCGGATGGTCTGCAGGGCGGCGGCCAGGTCGCGGCCGTCGTGGTGCAGCACCGGGGTGCGCGTACCCAGCTGGGGCTGGCGCGCGGGGGCCTGGGCGTCGGTGCGGAAGTGATCGTAAAAGCGCCAGCGGCGGATCTGTTCGCGCAGGTGGAAGACTTCCGGGCAGTCGGGGGTGTTGCCGATCTGGTCGAACAGGCTGTCGAAGCTCGGCACATGCTGGGCCACCACCTGCCAGCTGCGACCTTCGCGCTGGCGCACCATGGGGCCCTGGCGATCCACCAGCAGCGACGCCGGACGATAGCAGGGGCCGGCCCAGATGCTCTCGCGCTTGATCTCCGGGTCCAGGGCGAAGGCGCTGGGCGTGTGGCGGTCTTCGCCCGAATTGGATTCCGGCAGGCCGAAGGCCACGGCGTAGCCGAAGTCTTCGCCGGCAAAACCCAGGCGCAGGCGCACCGCCGTGCTGCGCGGGCCGCCCTGGACCGGCACTTCGCCGCTGAGCATGCGCCGGCTGGTTTTCTCCGGGCCGGCCCACAGGGTCGAGTCCAGGCCGCCCTCGCGGGCCAGGGCGTTGACCACCCCGCCGCGGGCGGTTTCCGCCAGCAGGCGCAGGGCCTTGTACAGGTTGGATTTGCCGCTGCCGTTGGCGCCGGTGATCAGGTTCAGCTGGCCGAGCGGCATCACCAGATTGTTGATGGAACGGTAGTTGCCGACGGCGAGGGTGTGCAGCATGGGGGAGTCGTCCTGACGGTGAGAGGCGCCAGGGCATCACCCCGGCAGCGCTAGGCGGCCATCGTAGCGCAACGGGCCGTACAGCTCATCGGCGCGGTAGCTGAGCAGGTATAGGCTGTCTACCGGTAGGCTCAGCGGCGCTTCGGCCAGCCAGTCAGCGCAGCATACCTGCCACTGGGCGCGGCTGACTCGGCGCTGGTACAGGCCCAGGGTCAGGTGCGGCAGGTAATGGCTCTGGCGCACTTCCGGGTGCATGCCTGCCAATGCCGCGCGCAGGGCCGGAAGGCGCTGCTGTGGATCGTTCACCTGTAGGTAGGGCGCGCTGGCGAAGCTGCCCAGGCCGCCGATCTGTAACTCGAAAGGCGTGGCGGCAAGATCCTGCAGTACCCGCTGCTGGGCGGCAAGGCAGGACATGGCGATGTCGTCGTTAAACGCGCTGTTCTGGCAGGGAAAACCGCAGACGAACAGGGTGATGTGCGCCTGGCGCCGGTAGCCGGGATGCAGCCAGTCACCCAGTAACGTCTGTGCGCTGCGCATGCGCTGCTGGATGGCCGGCAACTGTGCGTCTATGCCCCAGAGTGCATAGCGCCGGCGGCCGCGATGCCACTCGGGATAGTCGCGTAGCACGCTGATCTGGCTGTACGCCTGGCCGTCGAAAAGGTGCTGCCCGGTCATGCGCTAATGGTCACGGCGACCCAGATGCAGGGCCAGCGCCAACGCCGCCGGGTAGCTCAGATAGTGCAGCAGGAAGATCAGTTGGCCCATGTGGCCCGGTTCGTCCTTCAGCCACATCAGCCCCCACAGGCCGAGGTAGAGCAGGCCGAGCACGCCGGCATAGAGCAGGTTGAGGCCCCAGGCTTGGGCATGGCCGGGCAGGTGGCCTTCCAGGCGGCGGAACAACCAGCGCAGGCCCAGGGCGACCAGTACCGCCACCAGCAGCGTGGCCGGGTAGCCGCCGAGCTTGAGCAGCACCCGCACCAGCAGATTGAGCACGAACACCGCCGCGGCGCCGCCGAGGGCGTAGTAATACAGCGGGAAGCGGCGGACCATGGTGTCAGCTCAGCTTCTGGTCGAGGCCAAAGCGCTTGCTCAGCACCTTGTCCAGCAGGCCTTGCGGCACCCAGCGGGCCAGTAGGGGCAGGGCGCGGCTACCGTTGCCGATGCGCAGCAGAGTCGGGCGCCTGGGCTTGCGCACGGCAGCGAGCAGGATTGCGGCGAGATCCTCGGCCGGGGTCGGTTTGTCCTGCGAGGCCTTGGCGCGGGCGCGGATGCCTTCGCGCAGCGGCCACCAGGGCGAGTTCTCGCGGATCAGTTGTTCGGCCTGGGCACTGGCACTGGCGCCGAAGCTGGAGGTGATGGCACCCGGCTGCACCTCCATGACGTCGATGGCAAAGGGCGCCAGTTCCAGGCGCAGGGCATCGGTCAGGGCGTGCACTGCCGCCTTGGAGGCGCAGTAGGCCCCGGCGAACGGCGTGACCATTACCCCGGACACGCTGCCGATATTCACCACCAGGCCGCGGCTGGCGCGCAGTAGCGGGAAGCAGGCGCGGGTCAGTTCCACCAGGCTGAACACATTGGTCTCGAACTGTTGGCGCATGGCCTCTGCGCCGCCATCGAGCAGCGGGCCCATGGCGCCGTAGCCGGCGTTGTTGATCAGCACATCGAGACGCCCGGCTTCGGCCTTAAGTCGCTCGCTGGCGCGGGCGATATCGGCCGCGTCATTGACGTCCAGTTTGATCGCGGTGAAACCGGCTGCGCTCAGCGCTTCCAGATCCGCGCCCTTGCGTGCGGCGGCGAATACCCGGTAACCGCCAGCCTGGAAGGCATCGGCCAGGGCACGGCCGATGCCGCTGGAGCAACCGGTGATCAGGGCGACGGGCTGGCTCATGGCGTTGTCCTTGGCTGTTGTTGCTATGGATTCTGTAAGAGCGGGTAGGGTGGAAAAGGCTGTGCCGTTTTCCACCCTACATCAGCTATCAGTCTTCCGGGTGATCGCGCAGGAACACCAGGCTATCCGGCTTGGACTGCTCGGCGCTGTAACGATAGCCCTGGTAGCTGAAGTCCTTGAGCCCGGCCGGGTCGCGCAGGCGCTCTTTGATCACGTAGCGCGCCATCAGGCCACGGGCCTTCTTGGCGTAGAAGCTGATGATCTTGTACTGGCCGTTCTTCAGGTCCTTGAACTCGGTGTCGATCACCCGCGCGTTCAGCGCCTTGCGCTTGACCGCGCCGAAGTATTCGTTGGAGGCCAGGTTTAGCAGTACTTCGTCGCCCTGTTCGGCCAGGGCCTGGTTGAGCCAGCCGCTGATGTCGTCGCCCCAGAATTCGTAGAGGTTCTTGCCACGGGCGTTGGCCAGCTTGGTGCCCATTTCCAGGCGGTAGGGCTGCATCAGGTCGAGTGGGCGCAGCACGCCGTACAGGCCGGAGAGCATGCGCAGGTGGCGCTGGGCGAAGTCGAAGTCGGCCTCGGAAAAGTCCTCGGCAGCCAGGCCGGTGTACACGTCGCCCTTGAAGGCCAGCAGGGCCTGCTTGGCGTTGGACGGATTGAACGGCCGTTCCCAGCTGCCGTAGCGCGCCACGTTCAGCGCTGCCAGCTTTTCCGACAGATGCATCAGCTCGCCGATCTGCTGCGGGCTCATCTCGCGCAGTTGGGCGATCAGCTCCTGGGCGTGTTCCAGGTGCTGGGGCTGGGTGAACAGCGGGGTCGTGGGCGGGGTCTCGTAGTCGAGCGTCTTGGCAGGCGAAATCACCATCAACATCGGATCGTCTCCAGAAAGTCTGGCGGCGATTCTAGGGGCATGTGGCCCCCGGCTCCAGCTATGGCGGCCAGGGGCTTTGCCTATCGATGCCTCAGTTGCGCTCGGGCAGCATGGCGCGCAGCACGCCGTCGCGGCGCACATGGTGGTGCCACAGAGCGGCGCCGGCATGGCCGAGGATCAGCAGGAACAGCAGGTACTGGGCGGTGACGTGGAACAGCTTGGCCGCCTCGCGCACCGCGCCGGACAGCGGCAGCGGTGGGATTTCCAGAACCCAGAACAGGTTGACCGGGCGCTTGCCGAACAGCAGGCCGCTCAATGGCATCAGCACCAGCAGCAGGTAGAGCAGGGCATGCCCGGCCTTGGCGGTGAAGCGTTGCAGCGGCGCCTCGCCAGCCAGCAGGTCTGGCGCGCCGGCGCGGGCGCGAACCAGCAGGCGCAACAGGGTCAGGGCCAGCACCAGCAGGCCGAGCGATTTGTGCAGGGTGAACACGCCGGCACCGCCGCCGAGCAGCGGCTCGAACAGATCGCTGCCATAGGGCAGGGCGATGATCAGCAGGATCAGCAGGGCGCTGATCCAGTGCAGCCCGATCTGGGCCGAAGAATAACGGGTGGGTTTCATGGAGCAGCCTCATCAGGTTGGGTACAGGGCCCTTCCTAGAGCCTCTTTTTGAGCTGGCAGCCATTCTAGCGAGCCAGGCGCAGAAACCTGATATCCGGCTTTTTGCGAGATGTGTAGGAAGCTTACGATTTTTACAAAGGAGAGTTTTCTGGGACAGATCGCCCCGGCAGGACTTCCGACTGTAACGGTGCTTTTTCGGAGCGCCAAGCGCTATTCGTCGCACCGATAAAAAAGCCTACCGGAGAAGAAAAAAGTCTTTTTTCCGTCATCAAGATTGGGGTATTAACGAAGTCAGACCGCCGAACCCTGCAGCACAGGTGGCGGGCCTCGGCCATCACCTTGCAGGCACCCTGTCGACAGCCCCGACAGGCCGGCGGTTCTCCCGCGACGGAGCGCTGTCGCCCCGTCGCCGTCTGGCCTCTCGATAAGGTGACCGAGTATGGATGATCACGGACGCACCCGCTCTACCCAGCCCACTCTGTATGTCCTCGACACCAACGTCCTGATCCACGATCCCAACGCGCTGCTGAATTTCCAGGAACACCACGTCGCCATCCCCATGACCGTGCTGGAGGAGCTGGACAAGCTCAAGACCGGCAAGCACACGGTCGCCGCCGAATGCCGTCAGGCCATCCGCCTGATCGATCAGATGCTTGGTGAAGCCACGCCCGAGGAAGTGGAACTGGGCGTACCGATTCAGCGCGGCAAGAACGAACCCAAGGGCACCCTGTCGATCCTCATGAGCAAACGCGCGGAGCCCATCACCTGGCTGCCCGAGCACCTCAACGACAACAAGATCATCAACCAGTTGGTGGAGCTGCAAAGCCGGCGCAGCGGCTCGCCCGTGGTGCTGGTGACCAAGGACATCAACATGCGCCTGAAGGCGCGGGCCTGCGGCATCGCTTCCGAGGACTATCACACCGACCAGCTGGTCGACGACGTGTCCCTGCTGTCGCGCGGCTACCACAACATGGATGGCTCGTTCTGGGATCGCGTGAGCAAGGTCGAGACCCGTCAGGGCCATGGCCGCACCTGGCATCAGGTACAGCTCACCGACAATCTGCCGGCCGTGCACGTCAACGAGTTCATCATCGACGAGCAGGGTTTCGTCGGCTGGGTAAAAGGCATCGAAGGCAGCACCCTGACCATCCTCGACCTGCACCAGGAACCACTGCTGCACCAGGAAGCTTGGGGCCTGCGTCCGCGCGACGTATACCAGTCGCTGGCGCTGTATGCGCTGCTCGACCCGGACATCCACCTGGTCAACCTGTCCGGCGCCGCCGGTTCGGGCAAGACCATCCTGGCGCTGGCCGCAGCCATCGAACAAACCATGGTCAGCAAGCGCTACCGGCGCATCATCGCGACCCGCAGCGTGCAGGGCCTGGACGAGGACATCGGCTTCCTGCCCGGCACCGAGGCGGAGAAGATGGAGCCCTGGCTCGGCGCCATTACCGACAACCTGGAGGCGCTGCATTCGGACGACGAGAGCACCCATGGCAGCGTCGACTACATCCTGCAGAAAGTGCCGCTGCAGTTTAAGTCGCTCAACTACATCCGCGGGCGCAGCTTCCAGCACAGCCTGATCCTGATCGACGAGTGCCAGAACCTCACCCCGCACCAGATGAAGACCATCATCACCCGTGCCGGCACCGGCTCGAAGGTGATCTGCCTGGGTAACCTGGCGCAGATCGATACGCCCTACCTGTCCGCCACCAGTTCGGGCCTGACCTACCTCACCGAGCGTTTCAAGGACTTCGAGCATGGCGTGCACATCACCCTGCAGGGCGTGCCGCGTTCGGTGCTGGCCGAGTACGCCGAGAGCCACATGTAGTACCGCTGGGCGGGCGGCTGCGGCCGCCCGCTGACCCATCGCTAAATAACTTGTATACAATCCCTCGGGCAGGCGCTGCGCTCGCAGCGCCGACGAGGAGAGTTTCGTAGTGTTGACCCATCTCGATTCCCAAGGCCGCGCCAACATGGTCGACGTCACCGACAAGGCCGTGACGTCCCGCGAGGCCGTGGCCGAAGCCCGCGTGCGCATGCTGCCCGCGACTCTGGCGATGATCGCCGACGGCAGCCACCCCAAGGGCGACGTGTTCGCCGTGGCACGCATCGCCGGCATCCAGGCGGCGAAGAAGACCCACGAGCTGATTCCCCTGTGCCATCCGCTGCTGCTGACCAGCGTCAAGGTCGAGCTTGAAGCCGAGGGCATCGACTGCGTGCGTATCCAGGCGCGCTGCAAGCTGGCTGGGCAGACCGGCGTGGAGATGGAGGCACTGACTGCCGCCAGCGTCGCCGCGCTGACCATCTACGACATGTGCAAGGCGGTGGATCGCGGCATGACTATCGAGGCCGTGCGCCTGCTGGAGAAATCCGGCGGCAAGAGCGGCGACTATCGCCTGGACTCGCACGAGGTGGGGCGCCTGACATGATTCGCGTGCAGTATTTCGCCCGCTACCGCGAGGTGCTGGGCATCGACGGCGAGCAGTTGCAAGGCGCCGAGCTGAGCAGCCTGGAGGCGTTGCGCCAGCACCTGTTGCAGCGTGGCGGCGTGTGGCAGGTGCTGGCCGAACAGAACCTAATGTGCGCGCGCAACCAGGAGTTGTGCAGCCTGGATACCGAGCTGGCCGACGGCGACGAAGTGGCCTTCTTCCCCACGGTTACCGGAGGCTGAGATGAGTGTGCGGGTTCAGGTCGAGCCGTTCGATCCGGGCGTCGAGGTCAATGCCCTGCACGCCGCCAACCTGGGCATCGGCGCGGTGGCCAGCTTCGTTGGTTACGTTCGCGACTACAACGATGGCCAGGACGTGCGCGGCATGTTCCTCGAACACTATCCGGGCATGACCGAGAAGGCGCTGGAGAAGATCATCGTCGAGGCCGAACAGCGCTGGCCGCTGCTGCGGGTCGAGGTGTTGCACCGGGTCGGCCGTCTGCAGCCGGGCGAGCCGATCGTCTTCGTCGGCACCGCCAGCGCTCATCGCCAGGCGGCGTTCGACGCCTGCAACTTCATCATGGATTACCTGAAGACTCGCGCACCCTTCTGGAAGAAGGAAGACACGCCGGAAGGCGAGCGCTGGGTCGAAGGCCGCGCCAGCGACCAGGCCGCGCTGCAACGCTGGCACGACTGACCCACGGCACTATTCAACTTGGCACTTGCAGAGCCAGGTACATGCGAAAGGCAATGGGCATCAGGGTCACCAGTACGCCCACGCCGATCAGGCGCACGCCCCATTCGTGCTCGCGATAGTTGAAGCCGAAGCCCAGCAGCAGGAAACCGCTGACCAGCAGTGCCAGCATGGTATTGAAGCTATCCATAGTGCTCCCCCTTGTTTTCCTCAGGGTAGACGGCGCGCCGCTGGGTTGAACTGATCCGGGGCAATTCAGGGGCACTTATCGCTCGCCGTTATGCCGCATCATTTGCCCGGACCAGCTGAGCAATTAAGTCTTTGGATGGCTAGGCGCACGAGCTTGTTCGCGTCCATGCTTGCTGCTCGAATCGTGCCGCAGGAGAGTCGTGCTCATGGAGTCGCAACACTTCGAAGTTCTGATCATCGGTGCCGGGCTGTCTGGTATCGGCATGGCCTGCCGCCTTAGCCAGGACTGCCCGCAGCGGCGTTTCGCCATTCTTGAACGGCGCCAGGCGCTGGGAGGCACCTGGGATCTGTTCCGCTATCCCGGCGTGCGTTCCGACTCGGACATGTTCAGCTTCGGTTTCGCCCTGCGTCCGTGGAATGGCCTGAAAGTGCTGGCCGATGGCGCTTCGATCCGCCAGTACCTGGGCGATACCGCCCGTGAGTTTGGTGTCGATCGGCATATTCACTACGGTATCGAGATGCTGTCGGCCAACTGGTCCAGCGCGCAGCGGCGCTGGCTGCTGGTTGGGCGCGATATGCAGAGTGGCGAAGAGCGTCGCTACAGCTGCGACTTCCTGATCTCCTGCACCGGCTATTACGACTACGCCGAGGGCTATCAGCCAGATTTTCCGGGCCTGCAGGACTATCGTGGGCGCTTCGTTCATCCGCAAAAGTGGCCGGAAGATCTCGACTACCAGGGCAAGCGCGTGGTGGTGATCGGCAGCGGCGCCACGGCGGTGACCCTGGTGCCGGCGATGGCCGAGCAGGCTGCACAGGTCACCATGCTGCAGCGCTCGCCCACCTACATCTTCTCGGTGCCGTCGCGCGACAAGCTGTCGGGTCTGCTGATCAAGTTGTTGCCGGAGCGCTGGGTCTACCGTCTGGCGCGCCAGCGCAACATTGCAATGCAGCGGCAGATGTTCAAGGCCGCCAAACGTTGGCCACGCTTCGTGCGCTGGATATTGCTGCGCGGGGTGCGCAAGCAGCTCGGTGCGCAGGCCGATTTGAGTGATTTCACTCCGCGTTATCAGCCTTGGGACGAGCGCCTGTGCGCCGTGCCGGACGGCGATCTGTTTCGCGCCCTGCGAGGCGGCAAGGCGCAGGTGGTAACCGATACCATCGACACCTTCACCGCAGATGGCATCCGCTTGAAGTCCGGTCGCGAGCTGGCGGCGGATATCGTCATCAGCGCCACCGGCCTCAAGCTGCAACTGCTTGGCGGCATGCGTCTGAGCATCGATGGCGAGCCCGCCGAGCCTTCCAGCAAGCTGGTGTACAAGGGTGTGCTGGTGCAGGACGTGCCCAATGCGGCGTGGATCTTCGGCTACACCAACGCATCGTGGACACTCAAGGCCGATATCGCAGCCGAATACATCTGCCGCCTGCTCAACCACATGCAGAACCGCGGGCAGCAGGTGTTCGTTGCACGGGACGAGCAGGGCTGTGCGCTGGACGCCAGCGTGATGAGCTCGCTCAACTCAGGCTATGTGCGTCGCGGCGCCGATCTGCTGCCGCGCCAGGGCGATCGCGCGCCCTGGCAGGTGCTCAATGACTATCGGGCGGATGCGCGGCTGCTGCGCAAGGCGCCCATCGAGGATGGGGTGCTGCGTTTCGAGGCGTTTCGCGCGGCTCGCTCGCAACATAGCGACGCGACGAGTACGCAGGAACTGGAGGCAGGGCGCTAGCGCTCTGCTCAGATCGTTCCGGCTGCCTTCAGCTCGGCGATACGCTCGGCGCTGTAGCCCAGCTTGCCCAGTACCTGAGCGTTGTGCTCGCCCAGCTGCGGGCCTGTCCATTCCACGCCGCCGGGTGTCTCGGACAGCTTGGGCACGATGCCCGGCATCTTGAACGGCTTGCCGTCCGGCAGCTTGGCGCTGAGGAACATCTCGCGGGCGAGAAATTGCGGGTCGGCGAACATGTCTTCGGCGGAATAGATGCGGCTGGCCGGCACCTCGGCGCGCACCAGCACGGCTTCTACTTCGCTCAACGGCAGCGAGGCGGCCCAGCGGTCGATCACGCCGTAGAGCTCGTCGCGGCGAGTGTCGCGGCCGGCGTTGTCGGCCAGTGCTGGGTCGTTGGCCAAGTCCTCTCTATCTATGGCGCGCATGAAGCGCTGGAAGATCGCGTCGCCGTTGGCGCCGATTTGAATATGTTTGCCGTCGGCGCAGGTATGAATGGAGGAGGGCGTGATGCCGGGCATGATGTTGCCGGTGCGCTCGCGGATGAAGCCGAACACGTCGAACTCCGGCACCATCGACTCCATCATGGCGAAGATCGCCTCGTACAGCGCCACGTCCACCACCTGGCCCTGGCCGCCGCTGACCTCGCGGTGACGCAGTGCCATCAGTGCGCCGATCACGCCCCACAGCGCGGCGATGGAGTCGCCGATGCTGATGCCGGTACGCACCGGCGGGCGATCCTCGAAGCCAGTGATATAGCGCAGCCCGCCCATGGATTCGCCCACCGCGCCGAAGCCCGGCTGGTCCTTCAGTGGGCCGCTCTGGCCGAAGCCGGACAGGCGCACCATCACCAGCTTGGGGTTGAGTGCGTGCAGCACGTCCCAGCCCAGGCCGAGCTTTTCCAGTACGCCGGGGCGGAAGTTTTCGATCAGGATGTCCGCTTCGGCGAGCAGCTTCTTCAATACCTCGCGACCGGCCTCGTGCTTGAGGTTGAGGGTGACCGAGCGTTTGTTGCGGGCCTGCACGAACCACCACAGCGAGGTGCCCTCATACAGCTTGCGCCATTTGCGCAGCGGGTCGCCGCCATCCGGCGACTCGACCTTGATCACCTCGGCACCGAACTCGGCGCAAATGCGCGAAGCGAAAGGGCCGGCGATCAGGGTGCCGAGTTCGACCACTTTCAGGCCGGCGAGGGGTTTGCTGGGGATCATCGGAACTCCTGATAACTGCGACCTGGTTGGCGCACCATTAACTTTCGTCCGTGGAGTATCTGCGGTTAAATCGCCGGGCGAAAGGATGCGCGTTTCCCTCTCTGGCCTGGAAGGCTTCTCCCTCCCGTTGCCCGTCTCTCGCAAACCTTTTCTGCGCTGGCCTTCTGGTCGGTTCCGGCACGCTCGCATGTATCTCATACGTGCGTTTTAAAATATTACATGTGAGCTGTTGATTCATTACATGTGAGCTTCTAGTCTCTTGTCCATGGAAAGCAAATCATCAGCCCACTACCAACGCCTGTTTCGTCAGCGCCTGCGCGAGCAGGGGTTGGTGAAGAAGGAAGTTTGGATATTGCCCGAGCATGCGCAAGCGCTCGCGGCATTCGAGCGGAAACTGCGCCAGCCTCAGCCGAAGCTGGCCTCTATGGAGAAGGAGGGAGGTGCCATGCCTCAGGTTTGGACTGCACAAGGTATGTTCGATGCGCTGTCCGCGGCAGAGTTGTTCAAGGACGGGCGCGCCGCCATCGAGCTGATTCAGGGCGCCGACGCCAGTCTGCACGTGACCATGCGTGAATACGGCGATCTGCCGCTGTTCATGGCGGTGGTGGGCGAGCAGATCATCGTCGAGGCGCTGCTTTGGCCGGCCAGTGAAGTAAGTGATGCGGTGGCCTTCAACGAAGAAGTGCTGCGCAGCCACAAGCTGTTCCCGCTGTCGTCCATCGGCCTGGAAACCCTGCCGGATGGCCAGGCCTGCTACACCATGTTCGGCGCACTCAGCGCTTCTTCGAGCCTGTCCGACGTGGTGCTGGAAATCGAGCTGCTGGCAGACAACGTGATCAAAGCCACCGAAGCCTATGAAGGCTTCCTCAAGGCCGGTGCCTAAGGAGATAGCCATGAATGTGTGGAGCAAGCTGCTGACCGCCCTGCGTGGTGGTGCCAACGAGATGGGTGAGGCGATCGTCGATAGCCAGGCGCTGCGCATCCTCGACCAGGAAATCCGTGATGCGGACCTGGAGCTGCGCAAATCCAAGGAAGCGCTGGCCGAGATCATGGCCAAGCAGAAGTTGGCCGCCGAACGCGCGGGCAAGAGCGAGGCCAAGGTCGCCGAGTACGAGCAGTACGCGCTCAAGGCACTGGAGGCCGGTAACGAGTCCCTGGCTCAGGAAGTCGCGGTGAAGATCGCCAACCTGGAAGTCGAACTCGCCAGCGAGCGTGAGCAGGCCGGTGCTTATGCCGCCAGCGTGGCGCAACTGCGCAAGGCGGTGAGCCAGGCCGAAGCCAATATCAAGCGCCTGAAACAGCAGGTGGATACGGTCAAGGCCACCGAGAGCGTGCAGAAGGCGCAGATGGCCGTGGCCCAGCGCTACGGTGGCTCCCAGGCCAAGTTGCATACTGCGGTTGAGTCGCTGGAGCGGATCAAGCAGCAACAGGCCGAACGCGCGGCGAAGATGGAAGCCACGGCCGAGCTGGCCGAGGCGGCCAATGTCGAGGATTCCCTGGAATCCAAGCTGCGCGCCGCCGGCATCAAGGCCGACAACGCCAGTGCCGATAGCGTGCTGGCGCGCCTGAAGGACAAGGCCAAGTCCTGATCGTTGTGAGTGTGGCCAGGGCCGGAAGGCCCTGGCCCTTGATTCAGGAATAGGAACGCCATGGAAAACTTCCTGCTCACCGCTTTTGCCTTCCCCACCGTCATCTTCAGCTTCCTGCTGTGTGTCGCGGTGCTGTACTGGTGCGTTGCCGCGCTAGGCATCCTCGATGTCGATGTGCTCGATATCGAGGCCGATTCCACCCTCGACTCGGTGCAGCCCGAGGGGCTGGCCGGTCTGCTGCTCAAGCTGGGCCTGAATGGCGTGCCGGTGACTCTGGTGCTGACCCTGCTGTTTTTTTTCGCCTGGCTGGCCAGCTACTTCGTCGAGTTGCTGCTGCTGCGCTATCTACCGTTGGGTTTTCTGCGCTATCCGCTGGGGCTGTTGATCGCTTTCGGCGCGCTGGTGGTGGCAGTGCCGGTCAGTGCCGCTCTGTGTCGGCCGCTGCGGCCGCTGTTCCGCAAGCTGGAGGCGACTACCAGCAAGTCGGTGCTGGGGCAGACCGCTGTTGTGCGCAGTGGGCGAGTCACCCTCAGTCATGGCGAGGCGGTGCTGGAAGATGGTGGCGCGGGCCTGATCCTGCGTGTGCGTGCCGATGAGGCGCGAGGTTTCAAGCGCGGCGATCGCGTCGTGTTGTTGGAGTATCTGGAGGGCGAACACGCCTACCGGGTCATTACCGAGGACGAGTTCCAAGGCCTTTGAGCCGCTGGGTCGTTTTTAGAATCAAAGGAGATTGATTGCAATGAGCCTCGAAATGGTGATGCCTTTCCTGATGGGCGTCGGTTTGTTCTTCCTGGTGATCTTCGGCTTCTTCGTGCTGTTCAAGGCCTTCTATATCAAGGTCCCGCAGGGCACGGCGCTGATCGTCAACGACATGTCCTCGACGCCCAAGGTGCACTTCACCGGCGCCCTGGTCTACCCGGTGATCTACCTCAAGGAGTTCATGAAGATCTCCCTGATCACCCTGGAAGTAGATCGCCGCGCCAAGGATGGTCTGATCTGCAAGGACAACATGCGTGCCGACATTACCGTGGCCTTCTACCTGCGTGTCAACGAAACCCAGGAAGACGTGCTCAAGGTGGCCAAGGCCATCGGTGTCGACCGTGCTTCCGATCGTGCGGCGGTGAACGAGCTGTTCAACGCCAAGTTCTCCGAAGCACTGAAGACCGTCGGCAAGCAGTTCGACTTCGTTCAGCTGTTCGAGAACCGTCAGGATTTTCGTGACCGCATCGTCGAAGTGATCGGCAACGACCTCAACGGCTACGTGCTGGAAGACGTCGCCATCGATTACCTGGAGCAGACCTCCAAGGCTTCGCTGGACCCGAGCAACATTCTCGACGCCGAGGGTATCCGCAAGATCACCCAGCTGACCGCCGCGCAGAACGTCATTACCAACGATCTGGAGCGCAACGAAGAACTGGCGATCAAGAAGAAGAACGTCGAGACCCGCGAGGCGACTCTGGCCCTTGAGCGCCAGCAGGCCGATGCCGAGGCACGGCAGAAGCGTGAGATCGAGACCATTCGCGCCCGCGAGGAAGCTGAGACCGTCAAGGTCAAGGAAGAGGAACGCCTCAAGGCCGAGCAGGCGCGCATCCAGTCGCAGCAGGAGATCGACGTACGTGCCGAGAACCACCAGCGCGAAGTGGAAGTGGCGCAGCAGAACCGCCAGCGGGCCGTGGTCATCGAAGTGGAGAAAGTCACCCGTGCCAAGGACCTGGAAGTAGTCGCTCGCGAGCGCGAGGTCGAGCTGCAGCGCATCGAGGCCGAGAAGGCCCTGGAAGAGCAGCGCAAGAACATCGCCAACGTGATCCGCGAGCGCGTGGCCGTGGAGAAGACCGTGGCTCAGGAAGAAGAGCGCATCAAGGAAGTGCGCGAAGTCTCCGAAGCCGAGCGCGCCAAGCAGGTCATCGTTCTGCAGGCGCAGGCCGAGGCCGAGCAGGAGCTGGTGCGCCAGGTCAAGCAGGCGGAAGCCGACGAGACTCGCTCGAAGCACAAGGCCGTGGAAATCAACAACCTGGCCCAGGCCGAGCTGGAAGCCGCGGCCAAGCAGGCCGAGGCGAAGAAGCGCATGGCCGAAGGTATCGAAGCCGAGCGCGCAGCGCCTGGTCTGGCTGACGCTCGCGTGCTGGAAGTCACTGCCGCGGCGAAAGAGAAGGACGGTCTGGCCGCTGCACGGGTCAAGGCCGAACAGCTGATCGCCGAAGCCAAGGGTGAGCAGGAGAAAGGTCTGGCCGAAGCTCGTGTGCTGGAAGCACAAGCCGCTGCCAAGGAAAAAGACGGCCTGGCCGAAGCCAAGGTGCTGGAAGAGAAACTGGGCGCCCAGGCGCGCGGCGAGCAGCAGCTCGGCAGCGCCAAGGCCCAGGCGACCAAGGACCAGGGTACTGCCGAGGCGGACATCCTGTTGCAGCGCCTGAACGCCGAAGCGGAAGGTCTGGGCAAGAAGTTCGGTGCTCTCGACGCGCTCAGCGACAGTGCTCGCCAGCACGAAGAGTTCCGTATGCAATTGGAGAAGAGCTTCGAGGAGGCCATGGCCGCCATCGCCGCCAACAAGGACATCGCCAAGGACCAGGCCGAGGTACTGGCCACCGCGCTGGGCAAGGCGAAGATCGAGATCGTCGGCGGAGAAGGCGACTTCTTCAACTCCTTCGCCAAGTCGCTGTCGGTGGGCAAGGCCATCGAGGGCGTGGTCGGCAAGAGCCCGGTGGTGCAGGACGTGCTGTCCCGCCTGCTGGCGGGCAAGGCTCCGGCGGCCTCGGTACTGGCCGACAAACTCGACGGCGAGGCTCCGACTGCCGGCGCCTGATTCATCTGTGCAGCGCAGCGGGTGTGAGGCCCGCTGTGTGACCTCACACCTTAAACAGACAGGGAACGCTTATGTCCGAACCAAGAGATTATCTGGAAATGTCCTTCCGCTCGATTCAGTGCTTCGCCAACGATGGCCGCCTGGATGTGCAAGAGCTGGCGTCGCTGCTGGATATCGCCGAGCGCGACGGAGTGATCGACGACAACGAGATCCGCGTGCTGAAGAACATCGTGGCGCGGATCAAGCCCGAGGAAATCGATCAGCCCATGCAGGACAAGATCGCTCAGGTCATGCAGAAGATCGGCGCCTGAGTGCCGCCAGGGCCGTCGGCTTTTTTCCGGCGGTCCACCGGGGCCTGCTAGGCCCACCTCCACTCGCTAGTTCAGTCACGCTCGGTTGGACGCAGTTGCCTGCTCGCCGCGCAGATCCAGGAAGATCACGATGTCGGACGCACACACCCAGGACGTATTGGACAAGGCCGTCGCCGAAGGTGGCGCCTACGAGGTGCTACACAAGCGCCTGCAGGACCAGGGCCAGCGCCTGCGCCAGACCACCGATCAGCTCAACCAGCAGCGCCTGGCCGAGTTCGGCAGCAGCCAGATGGAAGTGGTCGGGCGGGTGCGTATCCGTACCGAGAACAACTGCATCGCCCGCGACATCGTGCAGGTCGGCGACTGCCTGCTGTTCGGCTACAACGTGTTCCTCGGCCTGAAGAAAGAGACCCGCGTCGAGGACGTGTTCTCCCTCTATCGCCTCATCGAGCAGGACGAGGGCTACGAGGCCGAGCCTGTGGCGCTGGAAGGCAGCTTCCTGGCCCAGGCCAGCTTCGTCGCCGACTTCAACGAGCTGTACAGCTACTACAAGAACACCCGCCTGCTGCAGCTGATGGTGCGCGACGGCAAGCTGCTGGCCAGCTTCCAGATCGGTGAACGCATCAGCGACATCCGTGTGTTCCGCTGGTCGATCTCGGTCGACGGCAAGGAAGTGCGTTACATCGACAACCGCGGCGAGCGCGATATCGCCCTGCCGGCACCTTTCGATTTCGAGTGGATCAAGGCCACTCGCGAGATGGTGGTCGAAGGCCGCCATCCGCACGTCAATATCCTCGACACCCTGTTCGTCGAGACCATCGGCGGCGACCTGACCATCAAGGTCGAGAACAACACCGAGGATGGCCTGGGCATCTACCGCGAGGAGGTGCTGGACAAGACCCAGTCCCTCGACGATGGCCAGATCGAATTCGCCCGCGTCGGCAGCCTGCTGTTGCTGAAGATCCTGCCCTACCGCGAGGAGCAGTGGCGCTACCTGGTGTACAACGGCCTGACCGGCAAGGTCGAGCGCATCGACGCCATCGGCCTGGCCTGCGTGCAGTTGCCGGAAGACCACGGCATCATCTTCCCCGGCGGCTACTACCTGCAGAGTGGCGAGCACAAGACCTTCGAGCAGTCCATGGACGGCATGCGCTTCAAGCGCGCCGTACGTTCGCCCAACGGCGAGGACGTGCAGTACATTTTCTACCACCCGGAGCAGGGCCGGGCGGTGCTGCTCACCTACAACCTGATCAACCGCCAGCTGCAGAACCCGATCTTCGGCCATGGCTACGCGCGCCTGGAGGACGGGCGCACGGTGATCTTCGCCGCCGAAGGCGAGGAGCCGACCCGCATCCACCCGATGCAGATCTGGCAGACGCCGTTCTGCAGCGAAGAGTTCGCCGCCCGCCAGCCGGCACGCAGCGGCTTCCTCGGCAAGATCGGCAACGCCGAACTGGTGCGCGGGGTGTCCGACCTCTACGACCTGTGCCGCGAGATCGACACGCCGTCGGTGTCGGTGCAGCGCTACGGCCTGCTGTGCCAGAACACCCGCCGCCTGTTCGACGCCTACCACTGGCTGGGCAGCGAGCAGCTGGCCGGTCTGGCGCCGCTGCTGCGCGAGATCGCCGCCACCTCCGAGCTGGTGCTGGACGAATACGAGAAGGTCGAGAGCATCCGTAAGCAGTCGGCGCAGGCCATGAGCGATGCCGAGAACCGCCACAAGGCGCTGCTCGACGGCCTGCTGCCGGACAGCTGGGACCAGGTGCAGAGCTTCGTCGATGGCCTCAACGGCATCACCGCTCAGCGCGGCCTGCTGCTGACCATTCGCGAGTACCGCTACATCGATATCGCCCGCCTGGATGCCATGGAGGCCGAACTGCTGGCCGCCCAGGAGCGCACCGCCGCGGCCACCGCCAGTTTCCTCGCCAGCGAGGCGGCGCTGCAGCCCTTCGTCGCCCGTCTGCAGGCTCTCGACGAGCAGGCGCAGAAGGCCGAGAGCGTGGCTCAGCTCAACGAGCCGTTGGGCGAGCTGCAGACCATGGCCGCCGACCTGGACATGCTGTCCAGCCTGATGGCTTCGCTGAAGATCGACGACGCCACCCAGCGCACCCGTATCGTCGAGTCCATTTCTGAGATTTACGCCCGCCTCAACCAGGCCAAGGCGCGCGCCGAGCAGCGGCGCAAGGGCCTGGGCTCGGCCGAGACCGTGGCCCAGTTCGGCGCCCAGTTCAAACTGTTCAGCCAGGGCATCACCAATGCCCTCGGTCAGGCCCAGGACCCGGAGCGCTGCGACGAGCAGCTGGCGCGTCTGCTGGTGCAACTGGAAGAGCTGGAGAGCCAGTTCGGCGACCAGGAGCAGTTCCTCGGTGACATCCTGGCCAAGCGCGAGGAGTTGCTGGAAACCTTCGAGGCGCACAAGCAGGCATTGCTCGATGAGCGCCAGCGCAAGGCGCAGAGCGTGCTTGATGCGGCCAAGCGCATCCTCGACAGCCTCGGCCGGCGCACCGCCAAGTTCACCCAGGCCGAGGAGCTGAACGCCTTCTTCGCCGCCGACCCGCTGATCCTCAAGCTGCGCGAGATGACCGAGCGCCTGCGGGCGCTGAAAGACAGCGTCAAGGCCGACGATATCGAGGCGCGCCTCAAGGGCGCCCGCGACCAGGCGGTACGCGCCCTGCGCGACAAGAGCGAGCTGTTCGAAGAGGGCGGCAACGTCATCAAGCTCGGTCCGCGTCACCGCTTCAGCGTCAACACCCAGGAGCTGGACCTGACGCTGCTGCCGCGTGGTGAGCAGCTCTATCTGCACCTGACCGGCACCGACTTTCTCGAACCGCTGGCCAATGCCGAACTGGAGGCGCTCAAGCCTTTCTGGCAGGTGGCGCTGGAGTCCGAATCCGAACACTTGTACCGCGCCGAATACCTGGCCGGCGAAGTGCTGGCCGCTGCCGATGGCGGGCGCGAGGGGCTCAGTATCGAGCGCATCAAGCCATTGCTGGCGCAGCCGGACGAGCTGGCCAAGCTGATCCGCGACTTCGCCGCGCCGCGCTACAAGGAAGGTTACGAGAAAGGCATCCACGACCACGACGCTGCCGCCATCCTCGCGACCCTGCTGCCACTGCGTGACAGCGCCGGGCTGCTGCGTTTCGGCGCCGAGGCGCGGGCACTGGCCTGCCTGTTCTGGGACCAGCAACGCGAGAGCGAAAGTGCCGCGCAATGGCCGCAGCGGGCACGCACCAGCCGGCATATCCAGCAGCTGTTCGGCCAGGATGTCGGGCTGCGTCAGCTGCAGGGCGAGATCGACGACGCGTTGCAGGCCTTTCTCGCCCAGCAGCCGCTGGGGCTGGACACGGCGGTGGTGGGCGAGGCGGCCGAGTACCTGGTGCAGGAGCTTTCCGCCGAGCGCATCGAGTTCGTCTTCAGCAAATACGCCAAGCAACTGCTGGAAGGTCTCAAGCTGCGCCTGCAGGGCGCGCGCATGTGGGACGACTACCAACAGGCCCTGGCCAAACTCGACGGCCGCCCGGCGGCGCAATGGGCCTTGGCCGGCAACTGGCTGCAGGGCCTCTGCACCCAGGACGAGTTCGCCGCGCTGCGTGGTTATGTGGCCGAAGCCACGGCCTTGGCGCTGCTCGGCGAAGGCTTCCCGGGTCGCTCCAGCGAAGTGGACCTGCGCTTCACCGTCACCGGGTTGATGGGCGAGCACCCGCGTGTCCAGGAGCAGCAACTGGTGCTGGCGGTGGACGATTTCTTCGCTCGTCTGCGCGCCCATCGCCAGCGCTTCCTGCCGGGGCTGCAGCGCTACCAGGCGCTGCGTCAGGAGGTGATCAATCGCGAGCGCGAGGCGCTGCGCCTGGCCGAGTTCAAGCCCAAGCCGCTGAGCTCGTTCGTGCGCAACAAACTGATCAACGACGTCTACCTGGGCGTGATCGGCGACAACCTGGCCAAGCAGATGGGCACCGCCGGCGAGAACAAACGCACCGATCTGATGGGCCTGCTGATGCTCATCTCTCCGCCCGGCTACGGCAAGACCACGCTGATGGAGTACGTGGCGCACCGCCTGGGCCTGATCTTCATGAAGATCAACGGCCCGGCCCTGGGCCACGAGGTACGCTCCATCGATCCGGCACAGGCGCCGGATGCCACTTCCCGCCAGGAGCTGGAGAAGCTCAATCTGGCCTTGGAGATGGGCAACAACGTGATGCTCTATGTCGATGACATCCAGCACACCCACCCCGAGTTCCTGCAGAAGTTCATCTCGCTGTGTGACGGCACCCGCCGCATCGAGGGCGTGTGGAAGGGCAAGACCAAGACTTACGATATGCGCGGCAAGAAGTTCTGCGTGGTGATGGCGGGCAACCCCTACACCGAGTCCGGCGAGGTCTTCAAGATTCCGGACATGCTGGCCAACCGCGCCGACATCTACAACCTCGGCGATACCCTGGGCGGCATGCAGGAAGCCTTCGCCCTGTCCTACATCGAGAACGGCCTGACCTCCAACCCGGTGCTGGCGCCACTGGCCACCCGCGACATGGCCGACGTCTACCGTTTCGTCGCCAAGGCCGAGGGCAAGCCGTTCTCCGCCAACGAGCTGAGCCACGGCTACAGCGGCGCCGAGGTCAACGAGATCGTCAGCACCCTGCAGCGTCTGATGCAGGTGCGCGACGTGGTGCTCAAGGTCAACCAGCAGTACATCGCCAGCGCCGCCCAGGCCGACCACTACCGCAGCGAGCCGCCGTTCAAGCTGCAGGGCAGCTACCGCAACATGAACAAGATGGCGGAGAAGATCAGCTCGGTGATGAACGATGCCGAGCTGCTGCAGCTGATCGCCGACCACTATCAGGGCGAGTCGCAGCTGCTCACCACCGGCGCCGAGGAGAACCTGCTCAAGCTGGCCGAGCTGCGTGGCAACATGACTGATGAGCAGGGCGAGCGCTGGGCGCAGATCAAGCGCGACTTCCTGCGCAACAAGGCCATGGGCGGCAGCGACAGCGATGTCGGCGCGCGCGTGGTGGCCCAGCTCAATGATCTGGTCGAAGGCATCCGCGCCCTCGGCGGTAACCTGCAGCGCGAGCCGCAGGATGCTCCACAGGTGCCCTGGGACGAGCTGCTGGCCGGTCTGGACAAGCTCGGCCAGTTGCGCCCGCAGGTCGAAGTAGCGGTGCAGGCGCCACCGCAGCCGGGTGTACAGGTGTTGCTGGAGCGCCTGGCCGAGACCCTGCAGAACAGCTTCCTGCCGCTGATCAACGCCATGGACAAGAAGATCGAGATCGATCTGCGCACCCATAACCGCATGGGTGATATGGCCAACCGGCTGCGCGACCTCGGACAGTTCCTCGGCGCGCCACAGACGCCAGTGGAGCCGGGGCCTGAGCAGAAGTGACGGCCTGGCTGGCGCCGCGCCTGCAGCTGCTGCTGGGCATCGCCGGGGTGATGCTGGTGCTGCAGGTGCTCAACAGCCTGAGCGGCAACGCGCTGAATGCCTGGGGCGTGCTGCCCCGCCATGCCGGCAGCCTGCCGGGCATTCTGTTCGCGCCCTGGCTGCATGCCGGTTGGTGGCACCTGCTCGGCAACCTGTCGGGTCTGTTGCTGCTGGCCTGGCTGGCCATGCTCGATTCGCCACGGCGCTTTCTTACCGCCAGCGTTTTCATCATCCTCGGCAGTGGCCTGCTGGTGTGGCTGCTGGCCAGGCCGGGTATGCACCTGGGCGCCAGTGGCTGGCTGTTCGGCTTGTGGGGGCTGTTGCTCGGCCGTGCCTGGTTCGAACGCAGCCTGGCCAGCCTGCTGATCGCGGTGCTGGTGTTGCTGCTGTATGGCGGCTGGTGGTGGGGCCTGCTGCCGCAGCGCGGCGTGTCTTTCGAATACCACCTGGCCGGTGCTTTCTGCGGTGTGCTGTACGCCGCACTGACCCGTACCCCAAGGAGAAGCTGAATGGATTTCGCCCACCTGGACCAGCAACTGCGCGACAGCCTGGCCGACCTCAAACTGAGCAACGAGGAGCGCGACGAGCTACGCCAGCTTGGCAGCGACCTTAGCCCCGACAAGATCCGCTATCTGCGCAATCGTGCCTTTGCCCTGGTGCGCGAACTGGTGCTGGAGCCGGCCAACGCTCAGGCTGCACTGAAATGGCTGGAGCAGGTGGTCAAGACCCTCGACCTCGCCAGCGCGCCGCCGCGTCCTGCGGTAGCCAGTGCCCATTTCAGCCCCGGCGAAGAGTGCCTGCGCAAGATCCGCGAGCTGTGCCGCCAGGCCCGGCGCTCGGTGGATATCTGCGTCTACACCATCTCCGATGACCGCTTGAGCGAGGAAATCATCGCCTGCCATCGCCGCGGCGTGGCGGTGCGGGTGATCAGCGATAACGAAAAGCAGTTTGATGAGGGCAGCGACGTCGCCTACCTGCGCGGTCAGGGCGTGCCGCTGCGTATCGATGCCGGTCCGTTCCACATGCACCACAAGTTCGCCCTGTTCGACGGTCAGTGGCTGCTCAACGGCAGCTTCAACTGGACCCGCAGCGCCAGCACCAGCAATGCCGAAAACCTGCTGGTGATCGACCATCCGCAGCTGCTGGCGGCTTACGCACGGCAGTTCGATGAGCTGTGGGCGCGTTACGCCAATAACGCCTGAAGTATCGCGTTTAGGCCTGCATTGGCTTGACGTCTCGGCTCAGCCTGCTTTAACGGACGGTAGGTTTTTCCGGCTGGCGGGGGAGAAGAGCCCATGACGTTGCGCAATGCGGTGCAGTTGATCACCTATCCGGATCGTTTCGGCGGCAACCTGGCGGGCCTCTACCAGTTGCTCGACCGTTACCTGGCCGACGCCCTCGGCGGCGTGCATATCCTGCCGCTGTACCCGTCCAACGCCGACGGCGGCTTCTCGCCGCTGACCCATCTGGAGGTCGACCCGCGTTACGGTGATTGGGCCGACGTCGAGCGCATTTCCGCGCGTTTCGACCTGTGCGTCGATCTGGTGATCAGCCATATCTCCGACGAGTCGCCGGAGTTTCTCGATTTCGTCGCCAAGGGCCGCGCTTCGCCCCATGCCGAGCTGTTCGTGCAGGTGGACGAGCTGGGCGAGATCACCCTGGAAGACCTGGCCAAGATCCATATCCGCAAGGAGAAGGAGCCGTTTCGCGAGGTGCAGTTGGCCACTGGCGAGCAGTGTCGGGTGTGGTGCACCTTCACCGAACGACAGATCGACCTCAACTACCAGTCGCCGCAGACCTACCAGCTGATGGAACGCTACCTGGCCTTTCTCGCCGCGCGTGGGGTCAAGCTGTTTCGCCTGGATGCCTTCGGCTACACCACCAAGAAGATCGGCAGCAGCTGCTTTCTGGTCGAGCCGGACGTCTACCGCATCCTCGACTGGTTTCGCGAGACGGGCGAGAAGTACGGCGCCGAGATGCTGCCGGAGGTGCACGATCACATCAGCTACCAGTACGCCATCTCGCGCCGGCACATGAGGCCCTATGCCTTCGCCCTGCCGCCGCTGGTGTTGCACGCCTTTCTCAGTGGCAACAGCCGTTACCTCAAGCAGTGGCTGCGCATGTGTCCGCGCAACCAGGTCACCGTGCTGGATACTCACGACGGCATCTGCATCCCCGATGTGGAGAGCATGCTGCCGGAGACCGAAATCCGTTTTCTCATCGATGAGGTGTCGGCACGCAGCGCCGACCCGATCATGCGGCGTTCGGCGGTCAACGTGCACAGCGTCGGCGCCATCTACCAGCTGACCTGCACTTTCTTCGAGGCGCTGATGCGCAACGAGAACGCCTATATCGCCGCGCGGGCCATCCAGTTCTTCACCCCGGGCATTCCACAGGTGTACTACGTCGGCCTGCTGGCCGGCTGCAACGACTTCGAGTTGTGCGAGGCCAGCGGCGAGGCGCGTGACGTCAACCGTCACCACTACAGCCTGGAGGAGGCGGAGGAGGCCTTGCAGCAGCCGCTGGTACAGCGTCTGTTGGCGCTGATGCGTTTACGCAACAGCCATCCGGCCTTCGATGGGCGCTTCGAGCTCAACCAGTCAGGCGATGCCAGTGTGATCATGGCCTGGCGCCACGGCGAGCATTACTGCCGCCTGTGCGTCGATCTGGGCACGGCACAGGCAATCATCGACTACAGCGACCCGGCGGATAGGAAGATCAGGCAGCTGTATTGCTGATCACCTCTTATCCGGTCGGCCGGGCCGCACCTGGGCAGGCTTTCGCGCTAGACTTGCGCCCCTTCGCTTCCCAGCCGGTATTGCCCCTATGGCCCTGCAAGCCACGCCCTACAAAGTCGAACTGAACCTCACCGACATCGACCGCAACGTCTACGAGAACCTGCGCTTCACCGTGGCCAAGCACCCCTCGGAGACCGAGGAACGCCTGTGCGTACGTCTGATCGCCTATGCGCTGTGGTATCACGAGCAACTGGCCTTCGGTCGTGGCCTGTCGGATGTCGATGAGCCGGCGCTGTGGGAGAAGAGCCTGGACGACCGCGTGCTGCACTGGATCGAAGTGGGCCAGCCGGATGCCGAGCGCATCACCTGGTGCTCGCGGCGCACCGAGAAGTTCAGCCTGGTGGCCTACGGCAACCTGCGCGTGTGGCAGACCAAGGTGCTCGACAGCGTGCGCAGCCTGAAGAACATCAACGTGGTGGCGGTGGGGCAGGAGGCGCTGGAAGAACTGGCCCGCGACCTGCCGCGCGCGGTGACCTGGAGCGTGATGATCAGTGACGGCGAGCTGTTCGTCACCGACGAGCGCGGCCAGCACGAGATCCCGCTGGAGTGGTTGGCCGGGGAACGCTGATCCGTTATTCCCCTCTCCCCCTAGGAGAGGGGGTAGGGGTGAGGGTCTGACCGGCTGCACTGAGCTTCCCTCACCCCAACCCTCTCCCGGCGGGAGAGGGAGCTTGCCGCTCCGCCCAGCAGAACAACCGGAACCCCCATGCGCATCGACATTCGCCCTCTGCCTGAAACCCTGCCCGATCTCGGCGAGCTGCCGCCATTGCTGACCCGCCTGTACGCATCCCGCGGCGTGCAATCCGCGGTCGAACTGGACAAGGGCCTAGTCCGGTTGCTGCCCTATCAGCAACTCAAGGGCATCGACGCGGCGGTGCAGTTGCTGGTCGAGGCCTTGCAGCAGCGCCAGCGCATTCTCATCGTTGGCGACTTCGACGCCGATGGTGCCACCGCCAGCTCGGTCGGCGTGCTCGGTTTGCGTATGCTCGGCGCGGCGCATGTCGACTACCTGGTGCCCAACCGTTTCGAGTACGGCTACGGCCTGACCCCGGAAATCGTTGCCGTGGCACTGGAGCGCCAGCCCGACCTGTTGCTGACGGTGGATAACGGCATCTCCAGCGTCGAGGGCGTGGCGGCGGCCAAGGCGGCGAATCTCAGGGTGCTGGTCACCGACCACCACCTGCCAGGCCCGGAGCTGCCGGCGGCGGATGCCATCGTCAATCCCAACCAGCCGGGCTGTGAGTTCCCCAGCAAGGCCATGGCCGGGGTCGGCGTGATGTTCTATGTGCTGCTGGCCCTGCGCGCCAAGCTGCGCGAGCTGGACTGGTTTGCCCAGGCCGGCTTGGCCGAACCTAATCTGGGCGAGCTGCTCGACCTGGTAGCCCTGGGCAGCGTCGCCGACGTGGTGCCGCTGGATGCCAACAATCGCATCCTGGTGCACCAGGGGCTGGCACGCATCCGTGCCGGTCGGGCGCGACCGGGCCTCAAGGCGATTCTCGAAGTGGCCGGCAAGCGCCACGAGCGCATCAGCTCCACCGATCTCGGCTTTATCCTTGGCCCGCGCCTGAACGCGGCCGGTCGCCTGGACGACATGAGCCTGGGCATCGAGTGCCTGCTCTGCGATGACCAGGCGCTGGTAACCGATATGGCCCAGCAGCTCGATGATCTGAACAAGGACCGCAAGGCCATCGAGCAGGGCATGCAGCGCGAGGCGCTGGCCCAGCTCAAGGATCTCGACCTGGCCGACATGCCCTTCGGCCTGTGCCTGTTCGAGCCGGACTGGCACCAGGGCGTGATCGGCATCCTCGCCTCGCGCCTGAAAGAGCGTTACCACCGCCCGGCCATCGCTTTCGCCGACGCGGGCGAGGGCATGCTCAAGGGCTCGGCGCGTTCGGTGCCGGGGTTGCATATCCGCGATGCGCTGGACGCCGTGGCGGCGCGCCATCCGGGGCTGATCAGCAAGTTCGGTGGCCACGCCATGGCCGCCGGCCTGTCACTGCCGCAGGAAAACTATGGCGCCTTCGCCGCCGCCTTCGATGCCGAAGTGCGGCGCCAGCTGAGCGAGGATGATCTCACCGGGCGCCTGCTGTCCGATGGCCAGCTGGGCGTCGAGGAGTTCCACCTGGAGCTGGCCAAGGCCCTGCGCCACGCCGGCCCCTGGGGCCAGCACTTTCCCGAGCCGCTGTTCCACGGCGTGTTCCAGATCGTCAGCCAGCGCGTGGTGGGCGAGAAGCACCTGAAACTGGTGCTGAAGACCGAATGTGGCGGGCAGACGCTCGATGGCATCGCCTTCAATGTCGATCGCGATGTGTGGCCCAATCCCAACGTGCGCTGGGTCGAGCTGGCCTACAAGCTGGACGTCAACGAGTACCAGGGGCGTGAAAGCGTGCAGCTGATGGTGGCGCATCTGGCGCCGCGCTAGCTGTCAGCCGCGAGGTGCCTCGGCCCGCAGCGCGCCCTCGGCCAGGGCGCGGGCGCTGACATCCTGCCAGCGTGACAGCAGCTGCGGCGACTGGCTGGATTTCTTCTGCAGGCCGCGATCAAGAAAGATGCCCTGGTTGTTGAAGGCATAGACCGGCAGCAGGTCGGGGCGCTGGCTGGCCGGCAGGATCTGCGGCCGCAGGTTGTCGAGAATCAGCGGCTCGGCGCCCTCGCCGGCGTAGTAGGCCAGCACCATGTGCGCGCGGCGGCTGTTGAGGTCCTTGACGAAGGTCAGGCGCAGCTTGTCGTCATTCATGCCCAGGCGCAGCAGCGCGAAGTACTTGGCGATGGCGATGTCCTCGCAATCGCCACGGCCGCGCATCAGGGTTTCCTGCGGGCTGGCCCAGTAGTCGTTCTGGCCCCAGATGTCACTGTCCTCGCCAAACAGCACGCTGCCATTGACGAAGCGATTGATCCGCTCCAGCCGCTGCATGTCGCTTTCGCCCGGTATTTGCTCGAACAGCTGCTCCCATGCCTGCAGGCGATTGGCGGCAATCGCCTCGGCCAGGGCCGAAGTCGCGTTGCCGGCGCCGCTGGTAGCGCTGCACAGACACAGCAGGCAGCTGCCCAGGCAGAGCAGTACGCGGCGCAGCAGCGAGGCGCAGGTGAGGTATGTGGGCATAAGGTTCGGCGTTATTGGCGAGCCGGGATGGCTGCCGTTTATCGTTATGCCGCCATCCTAGCGAGGCCATTGCCGGCCAGGTGTGACACTGGCCACTTTTTGCGCATGTTGCTGTGGCGCCTGAAAATCACGTCGCGTTTTTCGTAAAAACATGTACATTTATTTATGTTGTACAAGTTTTTGTGAGCGGTGTGATGAGAATGCCTCGTGCGTGCCAATCCTCCCGTACCCAGGTCTTCGCCCTGGTGTTCAGCCTTGTGCTGTTCTGCCCCGTATCGTCGGCGCAGGCGCAATGGCAGGCCAGCATGCCGGGGGCCCGCCTGATCGGCTCCGGCAATTTCACCTGGTTCGGCTTCACGGTGTACACGGCGCGGCTGTGGAGCCCGGCGCAACGGGTCGATTTCAGCCAGCCCTTCGTTCTGGAACTCACCTACCGCCGCGATATCAGCCGCGACACCCTGGTGCAGGCCAGCCTGGACGAGATGCGTCGGGTTGCCGATGTCGACGCGCAAACCCTGGCCGGCTGGGAAGACGATCTGCGCCTGGCCTTCCCCAATGTGAAGGCCGGCCAGCGCATTGCCGGCGAGTACCGGCCGGGGCAGGGCGGGCGCTTCTACCTGGATGGCCAGCTGCGTCAGGAGATTGCCGACCCCGATTTTGCCAGAGCCTTTTTCGCCATCTGGCTGGATAGTGACACCCGCAGTCCTGATCTGCGCCGGGATCTGCTCGGCCTCAATACGGAGAACTCGCCATGAAACCCAGGCTGCTGGTGCTGTTGCTTGCCGGTGCACTGCTTGGCGGCTGCAGCGGGGTTGAAGTTGAACACTATACCGATCAACAGCCGCGCCTCGATCTGCTGAGCTTTTTCGCCGGGCCGGTACAAGCCTGGGGTATTTTCGAAGACCGTTCCGGCGAGGTGATCAAACGTTTTCATGTGGATATCAGCAGTCGTCGCGAAGGCGAGCAGCTGATTCTCGACGAGCGCTTTCTCTACAGCGACGGCACGCGCCAGCGCCGGGTCTGGACCCTGACCCCGGCGGGTGATGGCCGCTGGCGTGGGCGCGCTGACGACGTGCTGGGCGAGGCCCAGGGCGAGATTGCCGGCAATGCCTTGCGCTGGCGCTACCAGCTGAACCTGCCGGTCGACGACACGACTTATGTGGTGGACTTCGACGACTGGATGTACCTGATGGACGCGGACACCCTGATCAACCGTTCCAGCATGAGCAAGTTCGGGGTCGAGCTGGGTCAGGTGACGCTGTTCTTCCGCCGCCTTCCTGCTGAGCGCCAGCCCTGATGGACTCGCTGGGCGAAGGCTATCGTGCGCTGGTGATCGGTGCCGGGGGCGCCTTGGGCGGCGCCTTTTGCCAGTTGCTCAGGGAGGATTCGCGCTGCGCGCAGGTGATCGAGCTCGGGCGCTCCACCTTACCGGCGCTGGACCTGGAGTGTCCGCATAGCATTGCCAGTGCCGCCGCCGAGATCAGCCGGCAGGCACCGCTGGATCTGATTCTGCTGGCAAGTGGTGTGCTGCACCGTGCCGGTATCAACCCGGAAAAGAGCCTGGCGGCGCTAGAGGCCGAGGCGTTGCAGACGGTGTTCCAGGTCAACGCCCTCGGGCCGGCGCTGGTGCTGCAGCAGTTCCTGCCGCTGCTGGCGCCGCGGGGTGCCATGGCCGTGCTGTCGGCGAAGGTCGGCAGCATCGGCGACAACCGTCTCGGCGGCTGGTACGCCTACCGGGCCTCCAAGGCGGCGCTGAACATGCTGGTCAAGACCGCCGCCATCGAGTTGGCCCGCAGCCGGCCCCAGGCGCGGTTGTTCAGCCTGCATCCGGGCACCGTGCTGTCGCCACTTTCACAACCCTTTCGCGGCGCTGCCGCAGGCCGACCACCACGCGAGGCTGCAGCAGAGTTGCTCAACCTGATCGATCGACTGGACCCCGCCGACAGCGGCGGTTTCTTCGCCTATGACGGCGAGCCTTTACCCTGGTAGGAGATGCGATATGACCCTCGAAGAACTCAACCAGATGGCCGCGCAAGGGACCATCGACGAGCTGGAACTGTGCTCGCTGGAAGGTGGTTTTTATGTGTTGCTGGCGCGTACTCAGGAGGGTACCAAGCCGTTGCTCGATGCTTCGGGCGATACCCTGCAGGTGCGCTCGATCACTCATCTGCGTGAGCTGCTGCATTTCACCCCGCCGGTGCCCTGCGTGATGGTGCAACAGGTGGTGCATGACGAGATGTGCGGCATGCGCGATGGTCCGGTGGAGCCGCTGCGGGTGCCGGTCGGCCTGAGCGAGACCTGGTAGTGGCGCCAGCGCGCAGACTCGGTGTGGTGCTGGGCGACCAGCTGTCGTTCGACCTCAGCCTGTTCGACGCGCTCGACCCGGCACAGGATGCGCTGCTGATGGCCGAGGTGATGGACGAGGCCACCTACGTCGCCCATCACCCGCAGAAGATCGTGCTGATCTTCAGTGCCATGCGCCACTTCGCTCAGGCCCTGGGCGAGCGGGGCTGGCGGGTGATCTACGTGCGCCTGGACGATGCCGACAACAGCGGCAGCCTGCCAGGCGAGCTGCTGCGCTGGGCCGAGCGCCTGGGCGTCGAGCAGGTGCACCTGACCGAGTGCGGTGAATGGCGTTTGCAGGAGGCGCTTAACCAGTGTGGCAGGACGCTGCAGTGGCACGAGGACCGGCGCTTTCTCTGTTCCCGCGAGCGTTTTGCCCAGTGGGCCAGCGGGCGCCGGCAACTGCGCATGGAAAACTTCTACCGTGACATGCGCAAGCGCACGGGGTTGCTGATGGAGTTCGACGGCAGTCCGGTCGGCGGCACCTGGAACCTCGACGAAGACAATCGCAAGGCGCTGCCCAAGGGCTTGCGCGGGCCCTTTGCCGCGCGCTTCCCGGTCGACGAGCTGACCCGCGAGGTACTGCAGCTGGTGGGGCAGCGCTTTACCGGGCATTACGGCAGCCAGGAGGGCTTCGACTATCCGGTGACCCATGCCGAGGCCCAGGCGCTGTGGCAGCACTTTCTCGACTTCGGCCTGGCGGCTTTTGGTGACTACCAGGATGCCATGGCCCAGGGCGAGCCCTACCTGTTTCACGCCCGTATCAGCGCCGCGTTGAACATTGGCCTGCTCGATGTGCGCCAGCTGTGTGCCGATGTCGAGCAGGCTTACCGCGAGGGCCGGGCGCCGTTGAATGCGGCCGAGGGTTTCATCCGCCAATTGATCGGTTGGCGCGAATATGTGCGCGGCATCTATTGGCTACGCATGCCGGAGTACGCCGAGCTGAATGCCTTCGGCAACAGCCGTGCACTGCCGGAGTTCTACTGGAGCGGTGATACCTCGATGCGCTGCATGGCCCAGGCCATCGGCCAGAGCCTGGAGCTGGGCTATGCCCACCATATCCAGCGGCTGATGGTGACCGGCAATTTCGCTCTGCTGGCCGGCATCGCGCCCAAGGCGATCTGCGAGTGGTACTTGGCAATCTACCTGGACGCCTTCGACTGGGTGGAACTGCCCAACACCCTGGGCATGGTCATGCACGCCGATGGCGGCTATCTCGGCTCCAAGCCGTATTGCGCCAGTGGCCGCTATATCCAGCGCATGTCCGACTACTGCGGCGACTGTGCCTACCGGGTCGACCAGGCCGTGGGCGAGCGGGCTTGCCCATTCAATGCCCTGTACTGGCATTTCCTGCGTCGCCATCGCGACCGCCTCGGTAGCAACCCGCGTCTGGCCATGATCTACCGCAACCTCGACCGTATGGACGAGGATCGGCGCGAGGCGCTGTGGCTGCGTGGCGAAGACCTGCTGGCGCGCCTGGATGCGGGGCAGGCGCTGTGAAAAAGGCCAACCTGCCGAGCAAAACGTGCGCACACTGCGGCTTGCCCTTCAGTTGGCGGCGGCGCTGGGCGCGTTGCTGGGAGGAGGTGCGTTATTGCTCCGAGCGCTGCCGGCGAAGCAGGCGCTCGGAGCAATAGATCAGGCCACTTCCTCCGGGTCTTCTTCGCGCTCCAACGCGACCTGGCGAATCGACAGGCGAATCTCCGCCGGCAGCACGCGCTTGGCCACGCCTTCCACCAGTTCCGCCAGTTGCGGGTGGTGGCTGAGCTTGCCTTCGCTGTTCTGGCGCAGCACGCCCTGGTCGAGCAGGGTCTGGATGAAGTGACGGAACAGGCTTTTGTCGAAGAACTCCGGCGCATTCAGACCGTGCAGGATCGACAGGCGCTGGGCCATGGTCACGCAAAGGTTTTCCAGCTCCTCGGCGCTCAGGGCGTACTGGCCGGCGTTGAGCAGCAGCGCGGTGGCCATGTAGAAGCGCTGCAGGGTCTGCACGATGGCGCGGGCCAACAGGCTGAGCAGCACGTACTGGCGCGAGCTGGGCGCCGGGCGGATGAACATGTCGTCCTCGCGGCGCAGCAGGCCCTGTTCGACGAAGGCGTTCAGCCATTGGTCGACGGCGCCTTCCAGTTCCTCGGTCGAGTAGCGGATGAACAGCTCCGACTGCAGGTAGGGATACAGCGCACTGACATAGCGCAGGATCTGCTCGCGGCTCATGCGCGAGCTGCTGAGGAAGAAGCTGGCCAGCAGCGCCGGCAGGGCGAACACGTGCAGTACGTTGTTGCGGTAGTAGGTCATCAGGACGGCGTTTTGCTCGTCCAGATAGAGGATCTTGCCCAGGGCGTCCTTCTGTTCGGCCAGCAGGTCCATGCTCTGCACGTAGCGGATCAGGTCCTGGCCGTTGCCTTCCGGCAGGGTGGCGTGCGGCGAGTAGGGCACCTGGCGCAGCAATGCCAGATACAGGTCGAGCACACGTGCCAGAGCCTTTTCGTCCAGCGCCAGTTTGGCAGTGGAGAGCAGGGCCAGGGCCACCAGGTTGACTGGGTTGACCGCCGCAGCCTCGTTCAGGTGCTGCGCCACGCGGGCGCCCAGGCGGTTGGTGGTCTGGTTCAGCCAGGCCGGGCGGAACTGCTCGCCGTGGTCCTGGGTGCGCCAGCCGGGTTGCTCGGCGTCGAGGAAGTCGGCCAGTTTGATCGCCTCGCCGAAGTTGACGTGCACGCTGCCAAAGCGCTGCCGGCGGATGGCGCCGATGACCTTGAAGATGTCGAAGATCGACTCTTTTTTCTTCGCCGCGCCGCGCAGTTCGCCTAGGTAGGTGCGGCCTTCCAGCACGCGCTCGTAGCCGATGTACACCGGCACGAAGGCAATTGGCAGGCGGTTGGAACGCAGGAAGCTGCGCAGGGTGATGGCCAGCATGCCGGTCTTCGGCTGCAGGGTGCGCCCGGTGCGCGAGCGCCCGCCTTCGACGAAGTACTCGACCGGGAAGCCCTTGCTGAACAGGGTGTGCAGGTACTCGTTGAACACCGCGGTGTACAGCGGGTTGCCCTTGAAGGTACGGCGCATGAAGAAGGCGCCGCCACGGCGCAGCAGGCCGCCGACCACCGGCATGTTGAGGTTGATGCCGGCGGCGATGTGCGGCGGGGTCAGGCCGTTGCGGAACAGCAGGTAGGACAGCAGCAGGTAGTCGATATGGCTGCGGTGGCACGGCACGTAGATGATCTCGTGGTCGTGGGCCAGGTCGCGCACGGCCTCCAGGTGGTTGACCTGGATGCCTTCGTACAGTTTGTTCCAGAACCAGCTGAGCACCACTTCGAGGAAGCGGATGGCGGTGTAGGTGTAGTCCGAGGCGATCTCGTTACCGTAGTGCAGTGCCTTGGCCTCGGCCTTCTGCAGGCTGATGCCCTCGCGTTCGGCGTCCTCGGCGATGGCCTGGCGCACCAGCGGATCGTGCACCAGACCCTTGACCAGGTTGCGCCGGTGCGACACGTCCGGGCCGATTACCGCGGCCTTCTGGTTGCGGAAGTGCACGCGCAGGATGCGCTGCACCATGCGCAGGGTGCGCTCACGCCCCTTGCCCTGGTCGAGCAGTTCACGCACATGGATGGGCGCGGCGAATTGGACGCGGGTCTTGCGCCCGAGAATCAGGATGCTGACCAGCTTGCGCAGGCGCCCGGTCACCGCCCAGGTGTCGGCGAACAGCAGTTTCCACGGGCTGGTCTCGCGATCCGGCGACTGGCCCCAGAACACGCTGACCGGAATGATCTGCGCATCGTCCACCGCCTGCCCGTCGAGGCTGGCGAGGATACGTTGCAGCGCTGGCGGTGCACCGCGCTTGTCGTGCCCGCCGAACCAGCTGGGCTCGCGGGTCAGGTAGAAGAAACCGGCCGGCTCCAGTTGCTCGCCGATGGCGACCGGCAGAATCGGTCGGGGCAGGCTGGCCTTGCTGCACTCGCGGTCGACCACGGCCAGGTCGGCGGCCGAAGGCTGCTGCAGCACGTAGAACACCGGCTTGGAGCGATCCAGGCGCAGGTTGAAGGAAGACTGGTTGATGGTTTCCGAGCGCACCCAGAGAAACAACAGGCGGCGCAGGGCGCCAAACGCAAGGCGGCGGAACGGTGAGCGGGTCATACGGGCTCTTGGCGGCATTTCAAGCGAGCAATTGCTCGGGGGCGCTAGTTTGCCGCAAGCGCCGGTCTGCGGCAAAAGCCAAACGATGGACGAGACATATGGAAACTTTCCCTGGCCCATGCGGTCTTGCATAGCCGCCGACCCTCTACTTATAGTCCCGGCCGGCATTTGTCGGGCCCGCAGTGGTATCGCAGGCTGCGGGCTTCCATCGCGATGGTGAGAGGCCATGATAGAGATAAGAAACCTGACCAAGCGTTTTGCGGGGCATGCGGCCGTTGACGGCCTCAGCTTCAAAGTCCAGCAGGGGGAAGTGCTGGGCTTCCTCGGCCCTAACGGGGCCGGTAAATCCACCACCATGAAGATGCTCACGGGCTTCCTGGCGCCAACCTCGGGAACGGCGAGCATCCTTGGTCACGATGTGCAGAGCGATACCCTGGCCGCACAACGGCTGATCGGCTATCTGCCGGAAGGTGCGCCGAGCTACGGCGACATGACGGTACGCGGCTTTCTCGAATTCATCGCCGAGGTCCGTGGCTTCCGCGGCGCCGAGAAGAAGCAGCGGGTGCTGCGCGCGGTGCAGCAGGTGGAGCTGGACAAGGTGCTGGAGCAGAGCATCGAGACCCTGTCCAAGGGCTTCAAGCGCCGCGTCGGCCTGGCCCAGGCGATCCTGCATGATCCGCAGGTGCTGATCCTCGACGAGCCCACCGACGGCCTCGACCCCAACCAGAAGCACCAGGTGCGCCAGCTGATCCAGAGCCTGGCCAAGGACAAGATCGTCATCATCTCCACCCATATCCTCGAAGAGGTCTCGGCCGTGTGCACCCGCGCCGTGGTCATCGCCGCCGGCAAGCTGGTGGCCGATGGCACACCGCTGGAGCTGGAAAGCCGTTCGCGCTACCACCAGGCGGTTACCCTGGTCGCCACTGGCGAGCTGGACGTCGACGCCCTGGCTGCACTGCCGGGCGTGGCTGCTGTAGAGCGCAACGAGCGCGAGCACAGCCTCACCGTGCTGGCCAAGCCGGGCGAGGTGATCTTCAGCCAGGTCAACGAACTGATCCACCAGCGCGGCTGGCAGGTCACCGAGCTGGACGTAGAACGCGGTCGCCTCGATGAAGTGTTCCGCACCCTGACCCGAGGAGAAGCGGCATGACGCAGTTGCCGGTGGTCTTCAAGCGCGAGCTGCGCAGCTACTTCGCCACGCCGCTCGCCTATGTATTCATCCTGATCTTCCTGGTGCTGTCCGGGGTCTTCACCTTCTACCTCGGCGGCTTCTACGAGAGCGGCCAGGCGGACCTGTCGCCGTTCTTCAACTTCCACCCCTGGCTGTACCTGTTCCTGGTGCCGGCGATTGCCATGCGCCTGTGGGCCGAGGAGCGCAAGTCCGGCTCCATCGAGCTGCTGATGACCCTGCCGATCACCCGTACCGACGCGGTGTTGGGCAAGTTCCTCGCCGCCTGGGTGTTCGCCGGCATTGCCCTGTTGCTGACCTTCCCGATGATCATCACGGTCAACTACCTGGGCCAGCCGGACAACGGCGCCATCTTTACCGGCTACTTCGGCAGCTGGTTGTTGGCGGGCTCCTATCTGGCCATCGGCTCGTGTATGTCGGCCCTGGCCAAGAACCAGGTGATCGCCTTCATCCTCGCCGTCAGCGCCTGCTTCCTGTTTATCGTCAGCGGCTTCCCCATGGTGCTCGATGCATTGGCCTGGGCGCCGCAGTGGGCGATCGACGCGGTGTCCTCGCTGTCCTTCCTGACCCGCTTCGACGCGATCAGCAAGGGTGTGATCGACCTGCGCGACCTGCTCTATTTCATCTCCCTGATGGCCGCCTGGCTTGCCGCCACTGCCATCGTGGTCGATCTGAAGAAGGCTGACTGACGATGAAGAAACTGATGTGTTCCGGCGTCGGCCTGCTGCTGATCGCCGTGGCCTTCCTGGCCTTCAACATGCTCACCAGCCTGGGCCTGGGCAATGCCCGCCTGGACCTCACCGAGCAGAAGCTCTACACCATCTCCGAAGGCACCGAGCGCATCCTTGGCGAGCTGGACGAGCCGATCAACCTGTACTTCTTCTACTCGGACAAGAGTGCCCGCGACCTGGCCGTACTGCGCAACTACGCCACCCGCGTGGAGGAAATGCTCAAGGCCTACGAGCGCGAGGCGAACGGCAAGATCAAGCTGCACATCGTCGACCCCGAGCCGTTCTCCGAGGACGAGGACAAGGCCGCGGCCTTCGGCCTGCAGGCGGTGCCGGCAAGCCAGAACGGCGATTCGATCTACTTCGGCCTGGCCGGCACCAACTCGGTGGACGACAAGCAGGTGATCCCGTTCTTCCCGCTGGATCAGGAAGAGTTCCTCGAATACCAGATCAGCCAGCTGGTGCAGGGCCTGGCCAAGCCGCAGAAGCCGGTGATCGGCCTGCTCAGCGGCCTGCAGATCAACGGCGGCTTCGACATGGCGTCGCGCCAGCCCACCGCGCCGTGGATGGTGATGGAGGAGATCCGCCAGCTGTTCAAGATCGACAGCCTCAAGGCCGGGGTCGACAAGATCCCGGACGAGGTTTCGGTGCTGCTGCTTGTGCATCCGAAGAACCTGCCGCAGGCCAGCTTGTACGCCATCGACCAGTTCGTCCTGCGCGGCGGCAAGCTGCTGGTGTTCGTCGACCCGTTCGCCGAGGCCGACAACGCCGCGCCGATGATGCCGGGCGACGAAATGGACAAGGCCAGTGACCTGGAGCCGCTGTTCAAGGCCTGGGGCCTGCGCATGCTGCCGAACAAGGTGCTGGGCGATGGCTCCTACGCCCTGTCCGTCGGCATGGGCCAGGGCCAGCGTGCGGTGCGCCACGCCGCCTGGCTGGCGCTGCCGCAGCGGGCCATGAGCCAGGATGACGTGGTCACCTCCGGCCTGGAGAGCATCAACGTCGCCACCAGCGGCATCCTCGAACCGGTGGAAGGGGCCAAGACCCAGTTCACCCCGCTGCTGCAAAGCTCCGAGTACGCCATGCCGTTCGATGCCGCGCGCTTCGCCATGCTTGCCAACCCGGAAGAGCTGATCCGCGACCTCAACCCGACCGGCGAGCGTTATGCGATTGCCGCGCGGGTCAGCGGGCCGGCGCAGTCGGCGTTCCCCAATGGCATCGAAGGGCAGAAGGACGGCCTGAAGTCCGCCGACAACATCAATGTGATCGCCGTGGCCGACACCGACCTGCTGGGCGACCGCATGTGGGTGCAGGTGCAGGACTTCTTCGGCCAGCGCGTGCCGCAGCCGTTTGCCGACAACGCCGGTTTCGCCATCAATGCCCTGGACAACCTGTCCGGCAGCGATGCGCTGATCAGCGTGCGCTCGCGCGGTCGCTTCAGCCGCCCGTTCGAAGTGGTCGAGGCGCTGCAGCGTGACGCCGAGGCGCAGTTCCGGGTCAAGGAAGAAGATCTGCAGAAGCGTCTGGCCGACACCGAGCAGAAACTCGCAGCCCTGCAACAGCAGGACCCGAGCAAGCCGCTGGAGCTGACCCCCGAGCAGCAGACCGCACTGCAGCAGTTCGTGGCCGAGAAGCTGCGCATCCGCAAGGAACTGCGCGAAGTGCGCTTCCAGCTTAATGCCAATATCGAGGATCTGGGCCGCACCCTGAAGCTGGCCAATATCCTGCTGGTGCCGTTACTGCTGACCCTGGGCGTGCTGGCCCTGTGGCTGTGGCGTCGACGCAAGTCGGCCTGATCTCGACAAGGGGAGAGGGCACAGCCCTTTCCCCGTTTCTCCCTCTCATTGTTCACCGACTCCTTGATCGAGGAGAACATCGCTATGAATCGCAAGACGTTGATCATCCTGGCAGTGCTGGTGGTGGCGTTGCTGGCTGCCTGGTATTCCACGCACGAGGCGGAAAAGGCGCAGCCCTTGCCGCAGGCGCAAGCCTGGCTGCCGCAACTGAAAGCAGCTGAGGTCGAGGCTGTCGAGGTACAGCGCCCTGGTCAGCCGCTGGTGCGCCTGCAGCGCACGGAGCAGGGCTGGGTGCTGCCGGCCAACCAGGGCCTGGTGGACGGCGTGCTTAAGGCTCTGGGCGAAGCGCGCAAGGTCGAGCCGCGCACCAGTAACCCTGAGCTTTATGGTCGCCTCGGCCTGGCCGAGCAGGGCGAGGCCAGCCAGCAGGGGGTACGGCTGAAACTGGAGCGCGGCAGCTTGCCGGCGCTGCAATTGCTGATCGGCAATCCCGGCCAACAGGATGGCCAGTTGGTAAGGGGCGCCGGCGAGGCGCAGAGCTGGCTGGTCAGCCAGCGTATCGAACTGCCGCCGACCGAACTGGAGTGGCTGGATCGGCGGGTGACGGCCGTGCCGTTCTCCGCGGTGCGAGCGTTGCGGGTCGAGCATGCTGGCGGTGAGCGCCTTGAGCTGTTTCGCGACAAGGCCGAGCAGAGCAATCTGCAGGTACGCGACCTGCCCAAGGGCAGCAAGCTGGCTTTTGACGGTGCGGTCGATGGCATGGCACGTGTGTTCGCCGATCTGCAGTTCGCCGATGCTGCGCCGCTCGATCAGCTGACCTTCGGCGGCAAGCCGAGTCTGACTTTCAGCCTGGAGACCTTTGCCGGCAAGAAGCTGGAGGGCCGCTTCTATCTCAAGGCTGACCAGCACTGGCTGTTGCTGGACAAGGACAGCGATCTGCCTGCCGCCGAGCTGCCGGGGCGTAGCGATTGGGCTTATCGTATCGAGCCTTACCAGTATCAGGGTCTGGCGAAAAAGTTGACCGATGTGCTTGCGAAAAAGCCCTGAAAAACGGCTGCAAGCCTTGTGTGACGGGCCTTGCAGCTGGCCGAAAATATCCCTTGGCAGAGCGAACACTTGTTTTATACTCGACCGGCGGTCGCCTTGGGCACCTTTACTGACCTGCTCAGGAATGGATGAACAGAGCGACGACTGCGCCGAACGTCGAAGCCCCGCAGGGGCAAAAACAAAATCGAGAATCGAGGGAAGTGGTAATGGCTGATCGTGAGGTCGGAACCGTCAAGTGGTTCAATGATTCCAAGGGGTATGGCTTCATTCAACGCGAAAGCGGTCCGGATGTGTTCGTCCACTACCGCGCCATCCGTGGCGAAGGTCACCGCTCGCTGATCGAAGGTCAGCAGGTGGAGTTTTCCGTGATCCAGGGCCAGAAAGGCCTGCAGGCGGAAGACGTGGCCAAGGTCTGACGACCCGTGCGGTTAAAACAAAAGGCCCGTCATTCGACGGGCCTTTTGTTTTCCGGCGTTTGTAGGAGGGGCCTTGGCCGCGACCTGCTCAGTCGGTACGCCAGATAAATTCCTGGGTGCCCTCGGCATTGACCTTGATCCACAGGTCGGCGTTCTCTTCGCCCTGTTCCTCGCTCCAGCCACCGGGTGCGCAGCGCACTTCCACGCCCAGTGCGGCGAAGGCGGCCTGGGCGCAGGCCACGTCGTCGTCCCAGGGGGTGGCGTCGCTTTCCAGCAGCAGGCTGTGCCATTTGCCCACGGCCTTGGGCAGGAAGGTCAGCGGAATATCTCCGGCGCGGCACTTTAAGGTCTGGCCGCGCTGCTGCCATTCGCTGCAGGTGCCGAGGGTTTCGCTCAGCCACTC
>JAYQUJ010000031.1:21624-44316 GCA_038147895.1 Pseudomonas sp. | reverse complement strand
GGGTTTCGCTCAGCCACTCGGTGATGGCTTGCTGGCTGGCGTCCTTGAGGTAAATCTCGATATCGGGTTGGCGCATGGCGGTCAGTCCTGATCCTTTTCGATCCAATCGTAGCGGATGGCAACCGTGACCTCGAAGGGTTCGGCGATTACCGCGGCGCGTCGCTCGGCGCTGGCGCGCCAGCCGTGAGGGGTCATGGCCAGCAGGTCGGCACGGGCCTGGGCGTCGGCCAGCAGCAGCGGGAAGCTGAGGTTTTCGCTGTGGGCCAGGTGCATGCCCGCAGGGATCAGCTCCAGATGTTTCTGGTCATCGTAGTCACGGACTTCGTCGTAGAGCTTCTGCCGTAGCTGCATCAGGTGCTCGCGGGTCGGACCCATGCGCAGCAGACCGCCACCGGGGGCGAGCAGGCGCTTGGCTTCGCTCCAGTCCAGCGGGCTGAATACGCTGGCGAGCAGGTTGCAGCTGGCGTCACTCAGCGGCACACGGGCCATGCTGGCGACCATCCAGGTCAACTCCGGGGCCAGGCGCGCGGCACGCTTGACCGCTTCACGGGAGATGTCCAGGGCATAACCCTGGGCGTTCGGCAGGGCCTGGGCCAGCTGGGCGGTGTAATTGCCTTCGCCGCAGCCGATGTCCAGCCAGCGGTCCGGCGAGCGCTCTGCAGCCAGTTCGGCCAGGCGCCTGGCCAGCGGCGCATAGTGGCCGGCACCGAGGAAACGTCGGCGCGCCTCGACCATGGCGGCATTGTCGCCCGGGTCGCGGCTGTTCTTGTGCTGTACCGGCAGCAGGTTGTAGTAGCCCTGGCGGGCACGGTCGAAGCTGTGCCGGTTGCTGCAGGCCAGGCCGCTGTCGCTGACGTTCAGCGGCTCCTGGCAGATGGGGCAGGTCAGGCTCATGCCAGCAGCTTCACCATTGTCTGGTAATAGACTTCTGTCAGCAGGTCCAGATCGCTGGCTAGCACACGCTCGTTGATCTGGTGAATGGTGGCGTTGACCGGGCCCAGTTCGACCACCTGGGTGCCCAGGGTGGCGATGAAGCGCCCGTCCGAGGTGCCGCCGGAGGTGGATGGCTTGGTCTCGCGGCCAGTGACGCCACGGATGGCGGCGGCAACGCCGTCGAGCAGTTCGCCCGGCTGGGTGAGGAACGGCAGGCCGGACAGCGCCCACTCCAGGTGATAGTCCAGGCCGTGCTTGTCGAGGATGGCGCTGACCCGCTGCTGCAGGCCTTCGACCGTCGACTCGGTGGAGAAGCGGAAGTTGAACACGGCTTTCAGCTCGCCCGGAATGACGTTGGTGGCACCGGTGCCGGAGTTGAGGTTGGAGACCTGGAAACTGGTCGGCGGGAAATAGTCGTTGCCGTTGTCCCAGTGCTCGGCGGCCAGTTCGGCCAGGGCCGGAGCGGCCAGGTGGATGGGGTTCTTGGCCAGGTGCGGGTAGGCCACGTGGCCTTGTTTGCCGTAGACGGTGAGGGTGCAGCCGAGCGAACCACGGCGGCCGTTCTTCACCACGTCGCCAAGCAGCGTGGTGCTGGAGGGCTCGCCGACAATGCACCAGTCCAGGCGCTCGTTGCGCTCGCGCAGGCGTTCGACCACGGCCTTGGTGCCGTGCTGGGCGGGGCCTTCCTCGTCGCTGGTGATCAGGAAGCTGATGGCGCCCTTGTGGTTCGGGTGGTCGGCGACGAAGCGCTCAACGGCGATGATCATCGACGCCAGGCTGCCCTTCATGTCCGCCGCGCCACGGCCGCAGAGCATGCCTTCCTCGTCCACGCGCACATCGAACGGCTGGTACTGCCAGGCGTCCAGCGGGCCGGTCGGTACCACATCGGTGTGGCCGGCGAAGCACAGCACCGGGCCATCGCCACCGCGGCGCGCCCAGAAGTTCTCCACTTCCTCGATGCGCATGCGCTCGACCTCGAAGCCCAGCGCAGCCAGGCGGCGCATCATCAGCTCCTGGCAGCCCTCGTCGACCGGGGTGACGGAGGGGCGGCGGATCAGGTCGCAGGCGAGTTCCAGGGTGGGGGAGAGGGCGGTCATTGCGGCTCCGGGACAGCGATAGGCGAAAAGGCCGCCATTCTAAAGCAAAACGGCGGCGCAGGGTCCGCAGACGCTGGGCCGCCGTTTCGATGACCTTCCCGGGGATCAGGTGGCGCTGGCTGGCTCGGCCGCGGCCTTTTCCTGCGGCTTGGGCAGAGAAGACAGCATGGCCATCACCAGGGCGGCCAGGTAGGGCAGCGACTGCACCAGCAGGGTGGCGACCCAGAACTTCACGTCGGCGTTGCCGATGTCCTGGGCGAAGCTGATGCCGAGCGCCGCGCCCCAGAGCAGAAGCATGACGAACACTTCCTCGCGGGCCTCCGCCAGTGCAACCATGATGCCGTGGTTACTGGCCATCTTCGGCGTGCGGAAGAACGGAATGGTTTTGGTGAATGCGCCGTACAGCACCGCCTTGGCGATGGTGTGCGACAGCGCCAGGCCGGCGATGGCCGCCTGGAACGAGCGCACCAGATCCACGCCTACCGCGCGGTGGTAGAGGAACAGGATCTTGCCGAACTTGAAGAAGAACAATGCCAATGGCGGGATGGCGAAGATCATCAGCGGCGGGTCGACCCGTTGCGGCACGATGATCATGCCTGCCGACCAGAGCAGTGCGCCGACGGTGAAGAAGATGTTCAGACCATCAGCGATCCACGGCAGCCAGCCGGCGATGAAGTGGTAGCGCTGGCCACGGTTGAGCTGCGAGCCCTCGCCGCGGAATAGCGCACGGGCATGGCCCTTCATGATCTGGATGGCGCCGTAGGCCCAGCGGAAGCGCTGTTTCTTGTAGTCGATGAAGGTGTCCGGCATCAGGCCCTTGCCGAAGCTCTGGTGGGCGTAGGCGGCGGAATAGCCTTGCTCGAACACGCGCAGGCCCAGTTCGGCGTCTTCGCAGATGGTCCAGTCGGCCCACTTCAGCTCATCCATCACGCTGCGGCGGATCATGGTCATGGTGCCGTGCTGGATGATCGCATTGCGGTCGTTGCGGGTGACCATGCCGATATGGAAGAAGCCCTTGTACTCGGCATAGCAAAGCTTCTTGAAGGTGCTTTCGTCACCGTCGCGGTAGTCCTGTGGCGATTGCACCACGGCGATGTTCGGGTCGCTGAAATGCGGCGCCATGTGCTTGAGCCAGTTGGGATCGACACAGTAGTCGGAGTCGATCACCGCCACCACTTCGGCATCTGGTGCGGTATGCGGCAGGATGTAGTTCAGTGCGCCGCCCTTGAAGCCCTCGATCGGCGCCACGTGGAAGAAGCGGAAGCGCTCGCCGAGCTGCTGGCAGTAGGCTTCGACCGGTTCCCAGACTTTCGGGTCCCGGGTGTTGTTGTCGATGATGATGACTTCGTAGTCCGGGTAGTCCAGCGCGGCCAGGGCATCCAGGGTCTGCTTCACCATCTCTGGCGGTTCGTTGTAGCAGGGCACGTGGATCGACACCTTGGGTCGATAGGCACTGTCACCAATGATTGGCAGGAAGGCACGGCGGCGCTTGCCGACCCAGACCGTCTCGGCCAGTTCATGGGCTTCGGTGAGCAGGACGATGAACACGCCCAGCGCGCCGATGCCGAGCAGGCCGCCGACGGTCAGGCTGAACCAGGTGCTGTACTGCTGGCTGTAGTCGTAGGCGATCCACACCAGGGCGGAGCCGCCGACGAAGGCGACGAAGGTGAGGAAGGTCCGGCCGCGCTGGCGTAACGAACTGCCGTCGATCAGCATCAGGGCCAGGGCCAGCAGACCCATGACCACCGACGCTACCGCCAGCAGGCGCCACTGTGGAATGGCGATGACCGGCCCTTCGAAGGCGAACTTGGGCTGACGGTCGAGGTTGTAAACGCCCCAGTAAGCGCCGACCGAGCCTTCGTCGCTGGCCTTCCACGGCTGGTCGAAGGCCTCGATGACGAAGTAGTTGTAGCCCTTGGCGTTCAGCGCATTGACCAGGGTGCGCAGGTAAACGGCCTGTTCGGCCTGATCCGCCTCGGCGCCGCCGCGGGTACGCCCGTTGCTCGGCCAGCCAACCTCGGACAGCAGCAGCGGTTTCTTCGGGAACAGCTTCTTCAGATCCTTGGCGCGTTCGAGGACGAACTCGGTGGAGTCCTCCATCGGCACGAATTCCCAGTAGGGCAGCACGTGGGCGGCAATCAGGTCGACGTGATCGCCCAGCTCCGGGTGTTCCTGCCAGATGTGCCACTGCTCGGAGGTGGTAACCGGCACCTTGACCGCGGCGCGTACCCGGTCGATGTAGGCGACCAGTTCCGGCACCTTGATCTCGCTGCGGTACAAGGCTTCGTTACCCACCGCCACGCGCACCACGCTGCGCGAGGTGTTGGCCAGTTCGATGGCCTTGGCTATTTCGCGCTCGTTACGCTCCAGGTCGGTACTGATCCAGATGCCCAGGGTTACGCGCAGGCCGAACTCTTCGGCGATGCGCGGAATATCGGCCAGCTTGCCATCCACCGAGTAGGTGCGGATGTTGTCAGTCTGCTTGCTGAGCAGTTCCAGATCCTGGCGAATCTGTGCGTCGTCCGGGTAAACACCGGTCTGCGGGTTCTGCCCGACACGGAAGGGCGAGAAGGAGTAGCCGGCGATCTGCTCCGGCCAGTCCGGGGCGCTGACGGGGCGGTTATAGAGTGCCCAGAGACCGGTGAACAACGCGGCGACTGCGACGATGACCACCAGATTGATTCCGAATTTGCGCGTTGGCATCTTGCTTGACGGTTCCGTAGGGAGGAACGGGGAGGTCCGGTGAACACCGGTCGGCGCGCATGCTACTCCGCCGCCCGGTGCCTGTATAGCGGCGCCAGGAGCGCCCTACGCTTGGGCCGCCCAGGTGCCGGAAAAGTTCGTGTTTTTTAACCGGGCAGGGGTGTGCGAGGCGGTCCGGCTTGGGCTTTGGGGGCGTAAAGCAGCTACGCCATGAGCGCGCGTGTTGAGCTGCAGCCCGTATAATGCCGGCCTGATTTCGAAGGTGTAATGCACATGACAGACGAACAGCGCTTCGGCGGCATAGCCCGGTTGTACGGGCGCGAGGGGCTGGAACGCCTGGCTGCGGCCCATGTGGCGGTGGTCGGCATCGGTGGCGTCGGCTCCTGGGCGGCTGAGGCGCTGGCCCGCTCGGGCGTCGGCGAGATATCCCTGTTCGACCTGGACGATGTGTGCGTCACCAATACCAACCGTCAGGTGCATGCCATCGACGGCGCCGTGGGCAAGGCCAAGGTCGACGAGATGGCCGCGCGCATTCGCGCCATCAACCCGGCCTGCAAGGTTCACGCGGTGGCTGACTTCGTTACCCGCGAGACCATGGCCGAGTACATCACCGAGCAGCTCGACGCGGTGATCGACTGCATCGACAGCGTGGCGGCCAAGGCCGCGCTGATCGCCTGGTGCAAGCGGCGCAAGATCCAGATCGTCACCACCGGTGGCGCTGGCGGCCAGGTCGACCCGACGCAGATCCAGGTTGCCGATCTCAACAAGACCTTCAACGATCCGCTGGCCGCCAAGGTGCGCAGCACCCTGCGCCGCGACTACAACTTCTCGCGTACACCGGGGCGCACCTACAGCGTGCCTTGCGTGTTCTCCACCGAACAGCTGCGCTACCCCAAGCCGGACGGCAGCGTATGTCAGGCCAAGGGTTTCGTCGGCGAGGGCGTCAAACTCGACTGCGCCGGCGGTTTCGGCGCGGTGATGATGGTTACCGCCAGCTTCGGCATGGCGGCGGCGGCGCGCATCATCGACAAGCTGGTGGCCGGCGCCCGGCGCCCGGCAGAGCGCCCCGCCAAGCCTGTATAAAACGCAGGAGCCGTGGGAGCGGCTTCCGCCGCGATAAATCCACTACCCGATCATCTGCGCCACAGGCGCCTTCATAGAGTTTGCCGATGAACAACAACGACGTACTGCGCAGCCTGCGCTACCTGCTGGATATCAGCGATGCCGAACTGGCCGGAATCTGCCAGCTGGCCGACTACAGCCTCGATCCGGCGCAAATAGAGGTTCTGCTCAAGAAGGACGACGAAGAAGGCTTTCAGCCGTGCAGCGACGAAGTGCTGGCACATTTCCTCGCCGGTTTGGTGCTGCACAAGCGTGGTCGTGATGAGAGCCGCCCACCTTTGCCGGTGGAGAAGCGCCTGACCAACAACATCATCCTCAAGAAGCTGCGGGTGGCCTTCGAGCTGCGTGATGACGATCTGCACGAGATCCTGCGCCTGGCCGACCTGCCGATGACCAAGGCCGAACTGAGTGCTCTGTTCCGTAGCCCGGAGCACAAGAACTACCGCGCCTGTGGCGATCAGGTGTTGCGCAACTTCCTGCGTGGGCTGACCCAGCGCGAGCGCGGCTAAGGCCTGGCGAGTTCGCGCATGCGCTGCAGCACGGCGGTGAGGCCGTTGCTGCGCGAGGGCGACAGTTGCCGGCTCAATCCCAGCTGGCTGAACCACTCGGCCAGATCCAGGTTGTGCAGGGCTGCAGTATCCAGCCCTTCGATGCGGGCCAATAGCAGGGCCAGCAGGCCGCGGATCAGGCGCGCATCGCTGGCGGCGCGAAACTGCCAGCTTCCTTCCTCATAGTCGCCGACCAGCCAGACCAGGCTTTCGCAGCCGTGGACGCGGTTGGCCTCGCAGCGTTCCGTATCGCTCAGCGGCGCCAGGCGCTCGCCCCACTGCATCAGCAGACGTGCGCGTTGCTCCCAGCCAGGGCAGGCGGTGAAGGCGTCCAGCGCCTCCTGGGCTTGAGTCGACAGGCTCATCGCAGCAGCTCCAGGGCCTTGTCCAGGGCAGCGAAGAATCGCTCCAAGTCGGCGCCGTCGTTGTACAGGCCCAGTGATACGCGGATCGCGCCGGGCAAACCGAGGCGCTTGAGCAGGGGCATGGCGCAGTGATGGCCGTTGCGCACGGCGATGCCCTGATCGGTGAGCAGGTGGGCCAGGTCGGCACCGTGCACGCCTTCCACGGTGAAGCTGGCCAGGGCTACCTGCGGCGCGCCCAGCAACCGAATGCCCTCGCGAACACTCAGGCCTGCCAGCAGCTTGGCGTGCAGTGCCGCTTCGTGGCCCGCCACGGTGGCCGGGTCCAGTTCGCTCAGGTAGTCCAGTGCCGCGCCCAGGCCTATCACGCTGGAGACCGCTGGTGTTCCGGCTTCGAAGCCCAGTGGTGCCGGGCGAAAGCGCGACTGCTGGTAATCGGCTTCCAGCACCATCTCGCCGCCGAATTGCCAGTGGCGCAATTGTTCCAGCGCGGTGCGACGGCCATAGAGCAGCCCGACGCCATCCGGGCCATAGAGCTTGTGGCTGGAGCAGACGTAGAAGTCGCAGCCCAGCGCTTGTACATCGTGGCGCCCATGCACCACGCCCTGGGCACCGTCGACTACGGTCAGCGCGCCTTGCGCCCGGGCCCGGTCCAGCAGCTCGGGTAGCGGCTGCCAGCGGCCGAGCACGTTGGACAGTTGCGACACGGCCAGCAGGCGGGTACGCGGGCCGATCAGCTGGCCGGCCTGATCCAGGTCGATGCAGCCGTCGGCATCCAGCGGCAGCACCACCAGTTCCAAACCGCGACGCTCGGCCAGTTGCTGCCAGGGCAGCAGGTTGGCGTGGTGCTCCAGCGCGCTGATGACGATGCGATCTCCGGCCTGGAGCAGGTGTTCCAGGCCATAGGCCAACAGGTTCAGGGATTCCGTGGTGCCACGGGTAAAGACGATCTCCTCGCGGCTGGCGGCATTCAGCCAACGGGCCGCCTTGTCGCGGGTCGCCTCGAAGGCGCGGGTGGCGCGCTCGCCCGGTAGATGCTGGGCCCGGTGCACATTGGCCGCGCCGCTGGCGTAATAGCCGAGCAGGCTGTCCAGCACGGCCTGGGGCTTCTGTGTTGTGGCGGCGCTGTCCAGATAGGTCTGGCCTTCGGCTTCGAGGGCGAGGATGCCGGGAAAGTCGGCGCGCCAGGGAGAATTCAGGGACATGGGCAATGGCACTGCTGGGAAATGTGCTGAGTATAAATAGAGAGGCCGGGCATGAGCCCGGCCTCTTAACCATCTCGCGGTCGAAAATCGGAGCTGAAGCGTCGCGAGCGACGGTCAGGCAAGGCGCAACGACCGACGGGAGTAACAGCCAATGGCTGGCCCGAAGGGTGAGCGCCAGCGAGTCAATCAGGCGAGGGCGCGGAGTTTACTGAGTGTAAATGAGCAACCCGACCGGGCTGGCGATCCAGCCTGATTTAAACGCCGCATGGCCTAGCGCAGCAGCTTCAGACCGATTTTCAGTTATGGGCGTGCAGTGCCTCGTTCAGCTCGATGGCGGTCTTGTTGGTCTTGCACTCCACTGCACCGCTCTGCGAATTGCGGCGGAACAGCAGGTCGGCCTGGCCGGCCAGGTCGCGGGCCTTGACCACTTGTACCAGGTTGTTAGCCTCGTCGAGCAGCGCCACCTTGGTGCCGGCGGTGATGTACAGGCCGGATTCCACGGTGTTGCGGTCGCCCAGCGGGATGCCGATGCCGGCGTTGGCGCCGATCAGGCAGCCTTCACCCACGGAAATGACGATGTTGCCGCCACCGGACAGGGTGCCCATGGTCGAGCAGCCGCCGCCCAGGTCGGAGCCCTTGCCGACGAATACGCCGGCGGAGACGCGGCCTTCGATCATGCCCGGGCCAGCGGTGCCGGCGTTGAAGTTGACGAAGCCTTCGTGCATCACGGTGGTGCCTTCACCGATGTAGGCACCCAGGCGTACGCGGGCGCTGTCGGCGATACGCACGCCGGCCGGCACCACGTAGTCGGTCATTTTCGGGAACTTGTCCACCGAGAACACTTCCAGCAGCTCACCCTTGAGGCGTGCTTCCAGCTGGCGCTCGGCCAGTTCGGCCAGGTCAACGGCGCCCTGGCTGGTCCAGGCCACGTTCGGCAGCAGCGGGAACACGCCGGCCAGGCTCAGGCCGTGCGGTTTGACCAGGCGATGGGAGATCAGGTGCAGCTTGAGGTAGGCCTCCGGGGTGGAGGACAGCTCCTTGTCTTCGGCCAGCAGGGTGGCGACCAGCGGCTTGGTGCTTTCGGCCAGGCGGGTCAGCAGGGCGGACTGCAGCGGATCGATGCTGCGTAGCTCGTTGGCCAGTTCGGCTGCCTGGTTGGTGCTGATGGCGATGGCCTGGTTGCCGCCGGTGTAACCCAGCTTGGCGGTTACGGCGCTTACCAGTTCGGCGGCCGGGTTGAGCAGCGGCTGGGCGTAGAAGACTTCCAGCCAGGCGCCCTGGCGGTTCTGGGTGCCGACACCGAAGGCCAGGCTGAACAGGGAGGAGGTAGTCATGTGGGATTTCCTTTTCTGCAATTCGTGTTAGGCCCGGTCAGGCCAGCGCTTGTGCGTAGAGGTCGGACTTGAAACCGACCAGCGTGCGGTTGCCCAGATCGAGTACCGGACGCTTGATCATCGAGGGCTGTGCCAGCATCAGTTCGATGGCCTTGGTCTCGTCGAGGTCGGCCTTCTGTGCGTCGTCCAGCTTGCGGAAGGTGGTGCCGGCACGGTTCAGCACAGTTTGCCAGCCATGCTCTGCGCACCATTTCTGCAGGTTGGCGCGGTCGATGGCGGCGGTCTTGTAATCGTGAAAGCTGTAGCTCACGCCTTGCTCGTCGAGCCAGGTGCGCGCTTTCTTCATGGTGTCGCAGGCTTTGATGCCATACATAACGTAAGCCATTGATTTACCTCATGAGCTCTGGGTTGGCATGGATGCCTTGCCAGCGAGCCTGGATTCGAGAGGGCGCAGATTATGCCATGAGCGGCCGGATATGGCGGCTCTGCAAGCATCTGCGCATGTTTCGCCATGGAAATGGCGCCTGACGAATGACATGTCTTTATGCGACGCAATCGAAAAAACTATCGATGAACCCTCCCTATCCTGCGCAGCGTGCGACGTAGAGAGGTGCACACCATGATCGATCTAAGTAACTGGGATCTGTCGATCCCTGAGGGGAATCCGGTAGTCGTCATCGCCAGCCCGCAGCTGGTGGCAGGCTACAACGACAAATATTTCAAGCCGAGCGGCGGTTCCATCGAGTTTTGGGCGCCGGTCAGTGGTAGCAGCACCAAGCTCAGCGATTACCCGCGTACCGAGTTGCGCGAGGCTTATGCCGATGGTCAGCCACGCAATTGGAATTACACCGCTGGCACTGCGAACCTGAGTGCGCAGCTGGAGGTGAATCAGTTGCCTTCGGTGGGGGGGGTGATCATTGGTCAGATCCACGCCAAGGACAATGCCTACCCCTTCGTCAAGCTCAGCTACCGCCTGGTCAAGGGTGTTGGCTACCTGGATGTGACCCTGCGTAAAAAGCCCACGGATACGGCAAGTCCGGTGGTGTTGACCTACAAGAACATGCCGATGAATACCGTTTTCGATTACAACTTCAAGGTCGCTGCCAATGGCCGTCTGGATGTCAATGTGGCCGGCATGACCTATACCACCACGGTCAACAAAGCTTGGGCGAAGAAGGACTTCTATTTCAAAGCGGGCAACTACATTCCCGACAACCAGGGGCCTGCCACCGAGGGTGGGCGGGTGACCTTTCACGACATCCAGGTCAGTCACCAGCCCAAGTAGTTCAGCCGCGTAGGAACGAGCGAATCCGCTCGGCTGCCTCGATGCATTCGGCCAGCGGGGCGACCAGGGCCATGCGCACGCGACCTGCTCCCGGGTTCTCGCCATTCACTTCACGCGACAGGTAGGAACCCGGCACCACGGTGACGTGTTCGCGGGCGAACAGCTCGCGGGTGAAGGTGGCGTCATCGCCCGGGGTCTTGGCCCACAGGTAGAAGCTGCCGTCCGGGCGCTGTACGTCCAGCACCGGCTGGAGGATTTCCAGCACGGCGTCGTACTTGGCGCGGTACTGATCGCGGTTGGCGCGTACATGGGCTTCGTCCTGCCAGGCGGCGATGCTGGCCAGTTGGGTCTGCACCGGCATGGCGCAGCCGTGGTAGGTGCGATAGAGCAGGAAGGCCTTGAGGATGTCGGCGTCGCCAGCCACGAAGCCGGAGCGCAGACCGGGCAGGTTGGAGCGTTTGGACAGGCTGTGGAACACCACGCAGCGCTTGAAGTCACTGCGGCCCAGCTCGGCGCAGGCGGTCAGCAGGCCGGGCGGCGGATTCTCCTCATCGAAGTACAGCTCGCTGTAGCACTCGTCGGCGGCGATCACAAAGTCGTGCTCATCGGCCAGGGCGATCAGCTTCTTCAGCTGCTCCATCGGCACCAGCGCACCGGTAGGGTTGCCCGGCGAGCAGAGGAAGAGGATCTGGCAACGCTGCCAGACATCGGCCGGCACCGCGTCGAAGTCCGGGTTGAAGCCGTTGTCTTCCTGGCACGGCAGGTAGTGCGGCTCGGCGCCGGCCAGAAAGGCTGCGCCTTCGTAGATCTGATAGAACGGATTGGGGCTGACCACCAGGCCGCCTGCATCTCGCTGCACCACGGTCTGAGTGAAGGCGAACAGCGCCTCGCGGGTGCCGTTGACCGGCAGCACATGGCGGGCGGCGTCCAGCCAGCCTTGCGGTACGCCGAAGCGGCGCTCGCACCAGGCGGCAATGGCTTCGCGCAGCGCGGGGATGCCCAGGGTCGTGGGGTACACGGCCAGCTGATCGAGGTTGTCTGCCAGAGCCTTGGCCACGAACTCCGGCGACTTGTGCTTGGGCTCGCCGATGGACAGGGCAATGGCGCGCTTGTCCGCAGGCGGCGTGACGCCGGCGAGCAGGGCGCGCAGTTTCTCGAAGGGGTAGGGCTGCAGCTGGTTCAGGGCGTGGTTCATGCGGTCTCTACTTGCGAATTCAGATGCTCAGCGAGCTAGGCGTGGCGGTTTCGCCGCCGGATGGCGACAGCTGGCGAGTGATCTCGTCCTGCAGGCGGGCGCACAGCTCCGGATCGGACAAGGGCTGGTTGTTGGCGTCGGTGATGAAGAACACGTCTTCCACCCGCTCGCCGAGGGTGGCGATCTTGGCGTTCTGCAGCGACAGGTCGAAGTCGAGGAAGATCTTGCCGATGCGTGCCAGCAGGCCCGGGCGATCCGGTGCGGTGATTTCCAGCACGGTGACCGGGCGCTGGGCGTCATTGTGGATGGTCACCTTGGGGGCGAAAGCGAAGTGCTTGAGCTGGCGCGGCACGCGGCGCTGGATGATGTCCGGGTAGGCGTCCGGGCTTCTCAGCACTTCGATCAGGCCCTCGCGGATCTGCTTGATGCGCGCCGGGTTGTCGCCGATGCGCCCGCCTTCGGCATCCAGCACGATATAGGTGTCGAGGGTGAACTGGCTGGTCGAGGTGATGATCCGCGCATCGTGGATGTTCAGGTTGAGCTGGCTCATCGCGGCCACGGTCACGGCGAAGAAGTCGTGCTGGTCCGGGGCGTAGATGAAAATCTGCGTGGCGCCCTCGAACTCGCGCTGGGCGGTCTCGCGGATCAGTACCAGTGGGCCCTTGCTGTCCGGGTGCTGGAGAATGGCTTCGGTGTGCCAGGCGACGTCCGCCGCGGTGTGGCGCAGGAAATAGTCGTCGCCCAGCTGGCTCCAGAGCTGTTCGGCATCGTCCTGGTCGATGCCGCCGCGTACCAGGATGTCGATGGCTGCGCTCTGCGTGGTGCGGATCTGTTCTTCGCGGTCCAGCGGGTTCTCCAGGCCACGGCGCAGGGCTCGCTTGGTCTCGGTGTAGAGCTGGCGCAACAGGCTGGCACGCCAGGAGTTCCATAGGCTGGGGTTGGTGGCATTGATGTCGGCCACCGTCAGCACATAGAGGTAGTCCAGGTGGGTCTGGTCGCCGACCAGGCGGGCGAAGTCGAGGATCACCTGCGGGTCGGAGAGGTCCTTGCGTTGGGCCGTGGTGGACATGACCAGATGCTGTTGCACCAGCCAGACAATCAGCTGGGTGTCCCAGGTGGGTAACTGGTGGCGTACGCAGAAAGCCTCCGCATCCACCGCGCCCAGCTCGGAGTGGTCGCCGCCGCGGCCTTTGCCGATATCGTGGTAGAGACCGGCCAGATAAATCAGCTCGGGCTTGGGCAGCTTGTCGATCAGGCTGCTGGCCAGCGGGAACTTCTCCGCCAGCTCCGGCCATTTGAACTTGCGCAGGTGCTTGATCAGGTGAAGGGTGTGCGCATCGACGGTGTAGATGTGGAACAGGTCGTGCTGCATCTGCCCGACGATATGACCGAACTCGGGCAGGTAGCGGCCGAGGATGCCGTAACGGTTCATCCGGCGCAGGTTGCGGTGGATGCCCTGGGGCGACTTGAACAGCTCGATGAACAGGCTGGTGTTGCGGATGTCCGAGCGGAAGTCGTCGTCGATCAGGTGGCGGCTGTCGCGTAGCAGGCGGATGGTGTCGGCGCGCACACCTTTGATATCAGGGTGCTGGGCCATCAGTACGAAGACTTCGAGGATGGCGAAAGGGGTGCGCCGGAACACGTTGGCGTGAGTGACTTCGATATAGCCGTCGCGTACCTGGAAACGGCTGTTCAGCGGTTGTGCCGGGGCGGTTGCATCCGTGCGCAGCAGCACTTCCTCGAAGTGCTGGGTGATCAGGTCGGACAGCTCGGCCACGGCCATTACCACCCGGTAGTACTTCTGCATGAAGCGCTCGACAGCCAGCTTGCCGTCGCCATCCTCGAAACCGAGGATTCCGGCGATCTTGCGCTGGTGGTCGAACAACAGACGGTCCTCGGCGCGGCCTGCGAGCATGTGCAGGGCGTAGCGCACCTTCCACAGGAACTCCTGGCTGGAGGCCAGCATGCTGTACTCGCTTTCCACCAGGAAGCCCTGCTTGACCAGGGCGTGCAGGTCCAGGCTGGCGAACTGGCGGCGGGCGACCCAGAGGATGGTCTGGATGTCGCGCAGGCCGCCGGGTGAGCCTTTGACGTTGGGTTCCAGGTTGTATTCGGTGTCGTTGTACTTGGCGTGGCGGGCCTTGCTTTCCTTGCGCTTGGCCAGGAAAAACTCCTGGCTGGGCCACATGCGATCGGTGCCGGTGACTTCCTGCATGCGCAGGCGCAGATGCTCGGGGCCTGCGATGGTGCGGCTTTCCATCAGGTTGGTGATCACCGTCAGGTCGGCGCGGGCTTCTTCGGCGCACTCGCTGACCGAACGCACGCTCTGGCCGACTTCCAGGCCGATGTCCCAGAGCAGGGTGAGGAAACCTTCGATCGGTTCGCGAAAGACCTCGTGGTCGGCGCTGTCGAGCAGAATCAACAGGTCGATGTCGGAGAAGGGGTGCAGTTCGCCGCGCCCGTAACCGCCGACGGCCAGCAGGGCGATGTCGGCATCCTCGCTCCAGGCGAAGCGCTTCCAGGCTTCCTGCAGGATCTGGTCGACGAACCAGGCACGGTCCTCGATCAGACGACGAATGTCTCGACCGCTGCGAAAACGCCCGTCGAGCACGTCGCGGGCCTGCTTGATGGCCTTCTTGAACGCGGGGATGGGACTGGACTTGAGCGCCAGTTCTGCCTGGAACTGACCGCGATCAAACAACTCCGGGTCCATCTGCGGCATGCGCGCCTTCCTCTATATATGTGCTCAGGCGGAGGTGCGCGGCAGGGTGTCGTCGCTGCGCAGGGTGAGAATTTCGTAGCCGTTCTCAGTGACCAGCACGGTGTGCTCCCACTGGGCGGACAGCTTGCGATCCTTGGTGATGGCGGTCCAGCCATCACCGAGCAGGCGGGTTTCCGGGCGGCCCTGGTTGATCATCGGCTCGATGGTGAAGGTCATGCCTTCCTTGAGCTCCATGCCGGTGCCGGCGCGGCCGTAGTGCAGGATCTGCGGCTCTTCGTGAAAGACTGCGCCGATGCCATGGCCGCAGTATTCGCGCACCACCGAGAAGCCTTGTTTCTCGGCGTGCTTCTGGATCACTTCACCGATGTCGCCCAGGCGTGCGCCCGGCTTGACCATCTCGATACCCTTGTACATGCACTCCTGGGTGACCTGGGCCAGGCGCTCGGCCCATTCCGGCACCTTGCCGACCATGAACATCTTGCTGGTGTCGCCGTGGTAGCCGTCCTTGATCACGGTGACGTCGATGTTCAGCACGTCGCCGTCCTTCAATGGCTTGTCATTGGGGATACCGTGGCAGACCACATGGTTGATCGAGGTGCAGATCGACTTGGGGAAACCGGGGCGGCCGGGAGCGGCACCGTAGTTGAGCGGGGCGGGAATGGCCTGCTGCACGTTGACGATATAGTCGTGGCAGATGCGGTCGATTTCCTCGGTGGTGACGCCCGGCTTGACGTGCTCGCCGATCATCTCCAGCACCTCGGCGGCCAGGCGGCCGGCAATGCGCATTTTCTCGATTTCAGCGGGAGTCTTGATGGTGACGGTCATAGTGGTTCTCGGGCGTATCCATAAAGGTGGCAATGGTAACAGCTGCGGGCGGCAGGCTTGAAGCTGCAATGCGCGAACAGGCTGCGGGCAGTGCAGTGTTTTTGTAGCTTAGTCATGGCTTGTGTGGTATAAAACGCGCCGCTTTGTGGGCAGTAGCGCCTGCAAGGCTTAAACCCGCACACGTATCGACACGTTTTCCTGGGTGCCCGCAAGGGTTGGAAGGCGGGATGCGTGGAGGCCTAACCCGACTTAGCAAGGAACTATCATGTCCCAAGTCAATATGCGCGATATGCTGAAGGCCGGTGTGCACTTCGGCCACCAGACCCGTTACTGGAACCCGAAAATGGGCAAGTTCATTTTCGGTGCTCGCAACAAGATTCACATCATCAACCTGGAAAAAACCCTGCCGATGTTCAACGACGCTCTGTCGTTCGTTGAGAAGCTGGCTGCCGGCAAGAACAAGATTCTGTTCGTAGGCACCAAGCGTTCCGCCGGCAAGATCGTTGCTGAAGAAGCAGCGCGTTGCGGTTCTCCTTATGTTGATCACCGCTGGCTCGGCGGCATGCTGACCAACTACAAGACCATCCGTGCTTCGATCAAGCGCCTGCGTGACCTGGAAACACAGTCCCAGGATGGCACCTTCACCAAGCTGACCAAGAAAGAAGCTCTGATGCGTTCGCGCGATCTGGAGAAGCTGGATCGCAGCCTGGGTGGTATCAAGGACATGGGCGGTCTGCCGGACGCTCTGTTCGTGATCGACGTTGACCACGAGCGCATCGCTATCACCGAAGCCAACAAGCTGGGTATCCCGGTTATCGGCATCGTCGATACCAACAGCAGCCCCGAAGGCGTTGACTACATTATCCCGGGCAACGATGACGCCATTCGCGCCATCCAGCTGTACATGGGTGCCATGGCTGATGCCGTGATCCGTGGTCGTAGCAATGCCGGCGGCGCTACCGACGAGTTCGTCGAAGAAGCGGCTGCCGAGGCCAGCGAAGGCTGATAACGGGTAACCTCAGGTTTCCCGTTGCGCAAGAAGGGGGCTAGGCCCCCTTTTTGCCACTTGAGAATTTTGTGCCCGGCGCGGCCGGGTTGAATGGTTGAACACCACTTCAAGAGGATTAGGAACATGGCAGAGATTACTGCAGCCCTGGTTAAAGAACTGCGCGAGCGTACCGGCCAAGGCATGATGGAGTGCAAGAAGGCTCTGGTTGCCGCTGGTGGCGACATCGAAAAAGCCATCGACGACATGCGCGCTTCCGGTGCCATCAAAGCCGCCAAGAAAGCTGGCAACGTTGCCGCTGAAGGCGCCATCGCTGCCCGTGTCGAGGGTGGTCGTGGTCTGCTGATCGAAGTTAACTCGCAGACCGACTTCCTGGCCCTGCAGGACGACTTCAAGACCTTCGTCAAAGACAGTCTGGACGAAGCCTTCGCTCAGAACCTGACCGAAGCTGCTCCGCTGATCGCTTCCCGCGAATCCGCTCGTGAGGCTCTGGTTGCCAAGTGCGGCGAGAACGTCAACATCCGCCGTCTGGCTGCCGTTGAAGGCGACGTCGTAGGTTCTTACCTGCACGGTCACCGCATCGGTGTTCTGGTTGTCCTGAAAGGCGGCAACGAAGAACTGGCCAAACACGTTGCCATGCACGTCGCTGCTTCCAACCCGGCTGTACTGAGCCCGGCCGATGTTTCCGAGGAGCTGATTGCCAAGGAAAAGGAAATCTTCCTGCAGCTGAACGCTGAGAAGATCGCCGGCAAGCCGGAAAATATCGTCGAGAACATGGTCAAAGGCCGTATCGCCAAGTTCCTGTCCGAAGCCAGCCTGGTCGAGCAAGCCTTCATCATGGATCCGGAAGTGAAGGTTGGTGAGCTGGCCAAGAAAGCCGGTGCCGAAATCGTTTCCTTCATCCGCTTCGAAGTGGGCGAGGGCATCGAGAAGCCGGTTGACAACTTCGCTGACGAAGTTGCTGCTCAGGTAGCTGCTGCCAAGCAATAAGGCAGTTGTTGCAGACGTAAAAAAGAGGCTGCCCGCTCCTGCGTGCAGCCTTTTTTGCAAGGCGCGAGGCACAATTGCCGGGCGCAGCACCAATTCACCGGGCAGTGGTCTGACTGCCGGGTAAACTGATTAGCCAAATAAACGCCGCAGGAGAGACAAGCAATGGCTCAGCAGATGAGTGGTCGTCAAGCACGCTATAAACGCATTCTGCTCAAGTTAAGCGGCGAGGCCCTGATGGGCTCGGAAGAGTTCGGGATCGATCCGAAGGTGCTGGATCGCATGGCGCTGGAAGTCGGTCAGCTGGTGGGTATCGGTGTGCAGGTCGGTCTGGTGATCGGTGGCGGTAACCTGTTCCGCGGTGCAGCCCTGTCTGCCGCTGGTATGGATCGCGTTACTGGCGACCACATGGGCATGCTGGCCACCGTGATGAATGCGCTGGCCATGCGTGACGCTCTGGAGCGCTCCAATATCCCGGCCATCGTGATGTCGGCTATTTCCATGGTGGGCGTGACGGATCACTACGATCGGCGCAAGGCCATGCGTCATCTGAATTCCGGCGAGGTGGTGATTTTCGCTGCCGGTACCGGTAACCCCTTCTTCACTACTGACTCTGCAGCCTGTCTGCGTGCCATCGAGATCGATGCCGATCTGGTGCTGAAAGCCACCAAGGTCGATGGCGTGTACACTGCCGATCCTTTCAAGGATCCCAATGCGGAGAAGTTCGAGCGCCTGACCTATGACGAAGTGCTCGACCGCAAGCTGGGCGTGATGGACCTGACGGCCATCTGCCTGGTGCGCGATCACAAGATGCCGCTGCGGATCTTCAACATGAACAAGCCCGGCGCCCTGCTGAATATCGTAGTGGGTGGCGCTGAAGGAACCCTGATCGAGGAGGAAGCACAATGATCAACGAGATCAAGAAAGACGCTCAGGAGCGCATGAGCAAGTCCCTTGAGTCCCTGGGGCGCAACCTGGCCTCCATCCGTACCGGTCGTGCGCACCCGAGCATTCTCGACAGCGTCCGCGTGCCGGCCTATGGCAGCGAGATGCCGCTGAACCAGGTCGCCGCGATCACCGTGGAAGATGCGCGTACGCTGAAGATCGTCGCTCACGACAAGACCCTGAGTGCGGCGATCGAGAAGGCCATTATGACCTCCGATCTGGGGCTCAACCCGAGCAGTGCCGGCGCCACCATTCGCGTGCCGATGCCGGCTCTGACCGAGGAGACCCGCAAGGGCTACACCAAGCAGGCCCGCGGCGTTGCCGAGGATGCCAAGGTGGCCGTGCGTAACGTGCGTCGCGATGCCCTGGCCGAGCTGAAGAAGCTGACCAAGGACAAGGAAATCAGCGAAGACGAAGAGCGCCGCGCTGCCGATGACGTGCAGAAGCTCACCGACAAGTTCGTAGCCGAAGTCGATAAGGCTCTGGAAGCTAAAGAAGCCGATCTGATGGCGGTGTGAAGTGAGCAAGGCCAAGCAGGAAGCCTCGGCGGCGATACCGCGTCACGTCGCCATCATCATGGATGGCAATAATCGCTGGGCGAAGAAGCGCTTGCTGCCTGGTGTCGCCGGACACAAGGCGGGGGTCGATGCGGTGCGTGCCGTGATCGAGGTGTGCGCCGAGGCGGGGGTCGAAGTCTTGACCCTGTTCGCCTTCTCCAGCGAGAACTGGCAGCGCCCGGCCGAGGAGGTCGGGGCGTTGATGGAGTTGTTCCTGAGTGCGTTGCGCCGTGAGGCGAAGAAGCTCAAGGAAAATGCCATCAGTCTGCGCATCATTGGCGATCGCTCGCGCTTCCATCCGGAGTTGCAGGCGGCCATGCGCGAGGCGGAGCTGCAGACTGCTGGCGAGAACCGCTTCGTTCTGCAGGTCGCGGCCAACTACGGCGGTCAGTGGGACGTTGTGCAGGCCGCTCAGCGTCTGGCGCGCGAGGTGCAGGCCGGGCATCTGCAACCCGAGGACATTACGCCGGGGCTTTTGCAGGGTTGCCTGGCAACTGGCGATCTGCCGTTGCCGGATCTGTGTATCCGTACCGGCGGCGAGCATCGCATCAGCAATTTCCTGCTCTGGCAGCTGGCCTATTCCGAGTTGTACTTCTCCGACCTGTTCTGGCCGGATTTCAAGCACGAGGCCATGCGCAAGGCGCTGGCCGACTTCGCCACTCGTCAGCGTCGCTTCGGCAAGACCGGTGATCAGGTGGATGCCGAGGCTCGCAGTCAATGCTGAAACAACGCGTTATCACGGCGCTGATTCTGCTGCCCATCGCCTTGGGTGGTTTCTTTCTGCTGGATGGCGGGGCTTTTGCCCTGTTCATTGCTGCGGTCGTCTGTCTCGGTGCCTGGGAATGGGCGCGCCTGGCGGGCTTCGCAGGCCAGGCATTGCGCGTTACCTACGCCGGTGTGGTGGCGGCGCTGCTTTATGCTCTCTACATGCTTCCGCACATGGCGCCCTGGCTGCTGGGCGCTGCGGTGCTGTGGTGGTTGCTGGCCACAGGATTGGTGATGACTTACCCGCAAAGCAGTCGCTACTGGGGCGGTTTGCCTGGCAAGTTGCTGATCGGGTTGCTGATTTTGCTGCCGGCCTGGCAGGGGCTGGTGTTGCTCAAGCAGTGGCCGCAGGCCAATGCCCTGATCATCGCCGTGATGGTGCTGGTGTGGGGCGCTGATGTGGGAGCCTATTTTTCCGGAAAGGCCTTTGGCAAGCGCAAGCTGGCGCCCAGGGTCAGCCCTGGCAAGAGCTGGGAAGGTTTCTTCGGTGGCTTGGCGCTCAGCTTGTTGCTGACGCTGGCTGTCGCCGTGCAGCAGGGGTGGTCGGTTGCTGCTGTGTTGCTGGGCTTGGCTGGAGCTGCATTGGTGGTGGCTGCATCGGTGATTGGCGATCTGACCGAAAGCATGTTCAAGCGTCAATCCGGGATCAAGGACAGCAGTAATCTGTTGCCTGGTCACGGAGGGGTGCTGGATCGCATCGATAGCCTGACAGCGGCCATTCCCCTGTTTGCCGTGTTGCTGTGGTTGGCTGGATGGGGAGCCTCGTGAGCATGCCTCAGCAGATCTGTGTGCTGGGTGCGACGGGCTCCATTGGTCTCAGTACGCTCGATGTGATCGCTCGTCATCCTGAGCGCTACCAAGTCTTTGCTCTGACCGGTTTCTCCCGTGTGGCTGAGCTGAAGGTGCTTTGCCTGCAGCATCGGCCTGCCTTTGCGGTGACGGCTGACGAGGCTTCGGCGCGAGTGCTGCGCGAGGCGCTGCGGGCGGCAGGTCTGAGTACCGAAGTGCTGGCTGGCGAAGCGGGCTTGTGTGAGGTGGCGGCGCACCCGCAGGTGGATGCGGTGATGGCGGCCATCGTCGGTGCGGCGGGGCTTAGGCCGACTCTGGCTGCCGTGCGTGCCGGCAAGAAGGTGCTGTTGGCCAACAAAGAGGCGCTGGTCATGTCGGGCGACCTCTTCATGCAGGCCGTGCAGGAAAGCGGTGCCACCTTGTTGCCGATCGACAGCGAGCACAATGCCATTTTCCAGTGTCTGCCGGTCGATCATGGGCGTGGCCTGGAAAACGTCGGGGTTCGGCGCATCCTGTTGACTGCATCAGGCGGGCCTTTTCGCGAAACGCCGTTGGCCGAGTTGGTGCATGTGTCGCCTGAACAGGCTTGTGCTCACCCTAATTGGTCCATGGGGCGGAAGATCTCGGTCGACTCGGCCAGCATGATGAACAAAGGGTTGGAGCTGATCGAGGCTTGCTGGCTGTTTGCGGCGCGCCCTGATCAGGTCGAGGTGGTGATCCATCCGCAAAGCGTGATCCACTCGCTGGTTGATTATGTCGATGGTTCGGTGCTCGCCCAGTTGGGTAATCCGGATATGCGCACGCCGATCGCCAATGCCTTGGCTTGGCCTGAGCGAATTGACTCCGGCGTGGCTCCGTTGGATCTGTTTGCGGTGGCGCGGTTGGACTTCCTGCGCCCGGATGAGCAACGTTTTCCCTGCCTGCGTTTGGCGCGACAGGCTGCCGAGGTCGGCGGCAGTGCGCCGGCCATGCTCAATGCGGCCAATGAGGTGGCGGTAGCGGCCTTTCTTGAGCGGCGCATTCGCTTTCCCGATATCGCGCGTATGATCGAAGAGGTTCTGCAACGCGAGGCAGTCGCCGCGGTGGAGTCCCTGGATGCAGTTTTTGCGGCCGATGCCCGCGCCAGGGCTCTGGCTAACGACTGGCTGAGTCGCTGTCCGGCCTGAGTTCGGAGGAGTATGCAATGAGCGGGCTGTACATGCTGTTCGGCACCCTGATCGCCCTTGGGGTGTTGGTGACTTTTCACGAGTTCGGTCATTTCTGGGTGGCGCGACGCTGTGGCGTGAAGGTGCTGCGCTTTTCCGTTGGTTTTGGTAGCCCGCTGGTGCGCTGGCATGACCGGCATGGCACTGAGTTCATGGTGGCCGCCATCCCGCTGGGCGGCTACGTCAAGATGCTCGATGAGCGTGAAGGAGATGTAGCGCTCGATCAGCTCGATCAGGCGTTTAACCGCAAGCCGGTATTGCAGCGCATCGCCATCGTCGCTGCGGGTCCGATTGCCAACTTCCTGCTCGCCATCGCGTTCTTTTGGGCGATTGCCATGCTTGGCAGCCAGCAGGTGCGGCCGGTGATCGGCAAGGTCGAGCCGGATAGTCTCGCGGCTGCTGCGGGACTGCAGTCCGGGCAAGAGATCGTTTCCGTTGACGGCGAGGCCACGCCGGGTTGGGCGGCAGTGAATTTGCAGCTGGTCCGTCGTCTGGGCGAAAGCGGCACGCTGGACTTGCAGGTGCGCGAGCATGGTGCTGTGCAGGTGTTGGCTCGTCAGGTGGTGCTGAATGACTGGCAGAAGGGTGTCGATGAGCCTGAGCCGTTGGCGTCACTTGGGGTGGTGCCTTGGCGGCCTGCAGTGTTGCCGGTTGTCAGTGAGCTCGATCCGGACGGTCCGGCCCAGGCGGCGGGCGTTCAGTTGGGAGATCGATTGTTGGCCCTCGATGATCAGGTGTTGGATGACTGGCAGCAGGTGGTTGACTGGGTGCGGCAGCGCCCGGGCGAGTCGGCGACTTTGCGCCTGGATCGCGGTGGCCGGCAGGTCGAGTTGCCGCTGACCCTGGCCGAGCGTGGTGAGGAGCAGGCGCGCAGTGGTTATCTCGGGGTGGGCGTGAAGGGTGGCGAGTGGCCGGCTGACATGCTGCATGAGGTCAGCTATGGCCCGGTCGAGGCGGTGCTGGAAGGTATGCGTCGTACCTGGGGTATGACGGTGCTAACCCTTGATTCGCTGAAGAAAATGCTGTTCGGCGAGCTCTCGGTAAAAAACTTGAGTGGGCCGATAACCATTGCTAAAGTGGCGGGCGCTTCAGCTCAGTCGGGCGTCG
>JAYQUJ010000031.1:0-21614 GCA_038147895.1 Pseudomonas sp. | reverse complement strand
CGGATTTCCTGAATTTCCTCGCCTATCTGAGCATTAGCCTGGGGGTTCTCAATTTGCTGCCCATTCCAGTGCTGGATGGGGGGCATTTGCTGTTTTACCTGGTCGAATGGGTGCGTGGTCGCCCACTGTCCGAACGGGTACAGGGCTGGGGTATTCAGATTGGTATCAGTCTGGTGCTGGGGGTGATGTTGCTGGCCCTGGTGAATGATCTGAGTCGTCTGTAACGAATAGCTGAATTCCGAATCTGCCGCGCATTGCGGCAGTTTCTTTATTATCAGTTGGAATAAGAAAGGACTTCATGAAACGTCTGCTGCTACCCGCGGTGCTCTCCGCACTGATGATCGCCGAAGTTCACGCCGAGTCCTTCACCATCACTGACATTCAGGTCAATGGCCTGCAGCGGGTTTCCGCTGGCAGCCTGTTCGGTGCCTTGCCGCTGAACGTGGGCGATCAGGTCGACGATGGCCGCCTGGTCGAGGCGACTCGCTCCCTGTTCAAGACCGGTTTCTTCCAGGATATCCAGCTGGGCCGCGATGGCGATGTGCTGGTAATCAGTGTGGTTGAGCGTCCGTCGATTTCCACCATCGAAATCGAAGGCAACAAGGCGATCAGTACCGAAGATCTGATGAAGGGCCTGGAGCAGTCCGGTCTGGCCGAAGGTGAGATCTTCCAGCGCGCTACCCTCGAAGGTGTGCGTAACGAGCTGCTGCGCCAGTATGTGGCCCAGGGCCGTTATTCCGCAGAGATCGAAGCGGAAGTTATTCCGCAGCCGCGTAACCGCGTTGCTCTGAAGATCGACATCAACGAAGGCTCGGTCGCAGCCATTCAGCACATCAACGTGGTGGGTAACAGTGTTTTTCCGGATGAAGACCTGGTTGGCCTGTTCGAGCTGAAGACCACCAACTGGCTGTCCTTCTTCAAGAACGACGACAAGTATGCTCGCGAGAAACTGTCCGGTGACTTGGAGCGCCTGCGTTCCTACTATCTGGATCGCGGCTACATCAACATGGATATCTCCTCCACCCAGGTATCTATCACCCCTGACAAGAAACATGTCTACATCACCGTCAACGTCGATGAAGGTGAAAAGTACAGTGTCAGTGAGGTGAAACTGTCCGGCGACCTCAAGGTGCCGCAGGCCGAAATCGAGAAACTGCTGCTGGTCAAGCAGGGACAGGTCTTTTCGCGCAAGGTCATGACTACCACCTCGGAATTGATTACCCGTCGACTGGGTAACGAAGGCTATACCTTCGCCAACGTCAACGGCGTTCCCCAGGCCAATGATGAAGACAAGACTGTCGCCATCACCTTCGTGGTCGATCCGGGTAAGCGTGCCTACGTCAATCGCATCAACTTCCGCGGCAATACCAAGACCGAAGACGAAGTGCTGCGTCGCGAAATGCGCCAGATGGAAGGTGGCTGGGCGTCGACCTACCTGATCGATCAGTCCAAGACCCGCCTGGAGCGCTTGGGCTACTTCAAGGAAGTCAACGTCGAAACTCCGCAGGTGCCGGGTAGCGATGATCAGATCGACGTCAACTACAGCGTCGAAGAGCAACCGTCTGGCTCCATCACTGCCAGCGTCGGCTTTGCTCAGAATGCCGGTTTGATCCTGGGTGGTTCCATCAGCCAGAACAACTTCCTGGGCACTGGTAACAAGGTCAGCCTGGGTCTGACCCGCTCGGAATACCAGACCCGCTACAGCTTCGGCTTCGTTGACCCCTACTGGACTGTCGATGGCGTCAGCTTGGGTTACAACGCGTTCTACCGTACTACCGATTACGACGAGCTGGATGTCGATGTTTCCAGCTATTCGGTCGATAGCTATGGTGCGGGCGTCAGCTTCGGTTATCCGATCAGTGAAACCTCGCGTATGACCTACGGTCTGACCGTGCAGCAGGACTCGCTGGACACCGGCTACTACACCGTCGATGAAATCCTTGCCTTCATGGATACCGAAGGTGACAGCTTCCTGAACCTCAAGGGCTCGATTGGTTGGTCCGAATCGACGCTTAACCGCGGCACAATGGCAACCCGTGGCCACTCGCAGAGCGTGGTGCTGGAATCCACACTGCCAGGCAGCGACCTCTCGTTCTTCAAGCTGGATTATCGCGGCCAAATCTTTGCGCCGCTGACCCAGTCGACGGGGCTGCGCTTCCATACCGAGCTTGGTTACGGCGACAGCTACGGCTCTACAGATGGGCTGCCTTTCTATGAGAACTACTACGCGGGCGGTTTCAACTCCGTACGTGGTTTTGAGGACAGTAGCCTTGGTCCGCGCAGCACGCCGAGTGTTGCGCGTAATGCGGATGGCAGCATCATCAGCACGTCCGAAGGGGCAGGCCCGGGAGCCGATGGCCGCTATACGGACGACCAGGATCCGGTGGCTTTCGGTGGTAACGTGATGATTCAGGGCGGTGTGGAGTACCTGTTCCCGCTGCCGTTCGTCAAGGATCAGCGTTCGCTGCGTACTGTGCTGTTCTGGGATGTGGGTAATGTGTTCCTGACCGATTGCCCGGCCAAGACTGCCTCTACTCAGTACATGAATACTCAGGGTTGCGGCAGCATTGATATGGGCGATCTCGCCAGCTCTGTGGGCCTCGGCGTGACCTGGGTGACCGCTCTCGGCCCGCTGAGCTTCAGCCTGGCGATGCCGGTGAAGAAGCCGGATGACGCGGATACCCAGGTATTCCAGTTCTCCCTGGGCCAAACTTTCTAATTTGCTAGACAACAGTGTTTGTTGCAGGAGTGCATCGTGCGTAAGTTGACTCAACTGGTTCTGGTTGCCGCCACCATGCTGGCAACCCCGGCCTTCGCCGAGATGAAAATTGCGGTGATGAACTATCAGATGGCCCTGCTTGAGTCGGATGCCGCGAAGAAGTACGCCGTGGATGCCGAGAAGAAGTTCGGCCCGCAGCTGACCAAGCTCAAACAGCTGGAAGGCGACGCCAAGCGCATTCAGGATCGCCTGGTCAAAGATGGCGAGAAGATGCAGCAGGCAGAGCGTGAGCGCCTGGAGCTGGAGTTCAAGCAGAAAGCCCGTGATTTTCAGTTCCAGTCCAAGGAGCTGAACGAAGCCAAGGCCGTATCCGACCGAGACATGCTCAAGCAGCTCAAGCCGAAGCTGGACAAGGCTGTCGAGGAAGTGATCAAGCAGGGTAACTACGACCTGGTACTGGAGCGTGGCGCCGTTGTCGACGTCAAGCCGCAGTACGAGATCACCCGTCAGGTCATTCAGCGCATGAACTCGCTGCGCTGAAGATGAGCGCTCCGTTTTTCACCCTCGGCCAATTGGCCGAGCGCCTCGGTGCCACCTTGCGTGGTGCCGCAGATAAGCCGATTCGCGGCCTGGCAACCTTGCAGGATGCGGGCCCGGATCAGCTGAGCTTTCTGGCCAACGCCCAGTACCGTAAATATCTGTCCGAAACCCGTGCCGGTGTGGTGCTGCTGACCGAGGCTGATGCCGAAGGTTACGCGGGCGACGCTTTGCTGGTGGCCAATCCATACCTGGCTTTCGCTCGCATTTCCCACCTGTTCGATCCGAAACCAGCTCTGGCTGCCGGTGTGCATCCAACGGCAGTGGTCGCTGGCGATGCCAAGGTCGATCCCGGTGCAAGTGTCGGTGCCTATGCCGTTATCGAGAGTGGCGCCAGCATTGCTGCAGGTGTCAGCATTGGCGCCCATTGCGTGATCGGTGCGCGCAGTTCGGTAGGCGAGGGCAGCTGGCTTGCTCCGCGAGTAACCCTGTACCACGACGTGCATCTGGGCAAGCGTGTAGTCATTCAGTCCGGTGCAGTTATCGGTGGTGAGGGATTCGGCTTCGCCAACGAGAAGGGTGTCTGGCAGAAAATTGCCCAGATTGGCGGTGTGGTGCTGGGCGACGACGTCGAAGTCGGTGCCAACACCACCATCGATCGTGGTGCGCTGGCCGCCACTGTGATCGGCAACGGCGTGAAGCTGGATAACCAGATCATGATCGCGCACAACGTGCAGATCGGTGACCACACGGCCATGGCTGGCTGCGTGGGTATTTCCGGCAGTACCAAGATCGGCAAGCACTGCATGATCGCCGGTGGTGTCGGCATGGTTGGGCATATCGAGGTGTGCGACAACGTGTTCGTCACCGGTATGACCATGGTGACCCGCTCGATCACCGAGCCGGGTGCCTATTCTTCCGGCACGGCGATGCAGACCGCGGCCGACTGGAAGAAGAGTGCTGCCCGCATCCGTCAACTGGACGACATGGCGAAGCGCCTGCGTGAGCTGGAAAAGCGCCTTGCCGCCGTGACCTCTGGCGATCAGACCTCATCAGATGCCTGATCGTGCCTGAGGCACGCCCCCCTATTTAGTAAAGGCTTTCCGCACATGATGGACATCAACGAGATTCGCGAATATCTGCCGCACCGTTACCCCTTCCTCTTGGTGGATCGGGTCGCCGAGCTGGATATCGAAGGCAAGAGCATTCGCGCCTACAAGAATGTCAGCATCAACGAGCCTTTTTTCAACGGCCACTTTCCTGAGCACCCGATCATGCCGGGTGTGCTGATCATTGAGGCCATGGCGCAGGCGGCCGGTATCCTGGGTTTCAAGATGCTCGATGTGAAGCCGGCCGATGGCACGCTCTATTACTTCGTCGGCTCTGACAAGCTACGCTTTCGTCAGCCGGTGCTGCCGGGCGATCAACTGATCCTTGAGGCCAAGTTCCTCAGCGTCAAACGCAGCATCTGGAAGTTCGAGTGCTGCGCCAGTGTGGATGGCAAGGAAGTCTGTTCGGCCGAAATCATTTGTGCGGAACGCAAACTATGAGTTTGATTGACCCTCGCGCCATCATCGATCCGTCGGCCAGGTTGGCCGCGGATGTCCAGGTCGGCCCCTGGTCGATCATCGGACCCGATGTGGAAATCGGCGAGGGTACTGTTGTTGGCCCGCATGTAGTGCTCAAGGGCCCTACCGTGATTGGCAAGCACAACAAGATCTACCAGTTCTCCTCGGTGGGTGAGGACACTCCGGACCTCAAGTACAAGGGCGAGGCGACTCGTCTGGTCATCGGCGACCACAACGTGATCCGCGAAGGCGTGACCATTCACCGTGGCACCGTACAGGATCGCTCCGAGACCACCATTGGTGACCACAATCTGCTGATGGCCTATGTGCATATCGGCCATGACAGCGTCATTGGTAACCACTGCATTCTGGTCAACAACACCGCGCTGGCTGGCCACGTGCACATGGATGACTGGGCCATTCTCTCTGGCTTCACTCTGGTGCATCAGTTCTGCCGCATCGGCGCCCACAGCTTTTCCGGCATGGGCACTGCCATTGGCAAGGACGTACCGGCTTATGTCACGGTATTTGGCAACCCTGCCGAAGCTCGTAGCATGAACTTCGAGGGCATGCGTCGTCGTGGCTTCAGTGCCGAAGCCATTGCTGCTCTGCGTCGCTCCTACAAGGTGGTTTATCGCCAGGGGCTGACCGTTGAACAGGCGCTGGCTGAAATGGCCGAGTCTGCTGCGCAGTTCCCCGAGGTTGCGGTGTTCCGCGACTCGATTCAGGCCTCGACTCGCGGCATTACGCGCTGATCATGGCGGGTAAGCTGCTCGTCGCGCTGGTGGCTGGCGAGGCCTCCGGCGATATCCTTGGCGCCGGTTTGATGCAGGCGCTTAAAGCCAAGCACCCCAACGTTGAATTTATCGGTGTCGGTGGTCCGCGCATGGAGGCCGAGGGGCTGCGCTCCTATTTCCCCATGGAGCGCCTGGCGGTCATGGGCCTGGTCGAAGTGCTGGGGCGTCTGCGTGAGCTGCTGGCTCGCCGCAATCGCCTGTTCAAAGACCTTGTTGCTGCCAGGCCGGATGTATTCATCGGCATCGATGCGCCCGACTTCAATCTGACGCTCGAACTCAAGCTGCGCCAGGCCGGGATCAAGACCGTGCATTACGTCAGCCCCTCGGTATGGGCCTGGCGGCAGAAGCGCGTATTGAAGATTCGAGAAGCCTGCGACCTGATGCTGACGCTGTTCCCTTTCGAGGCGCGCTTCTATCTGGAGCATCAGGTGCCTGTGCGTTTCGTCGGGCATCCTCTGGCCAATACCATTCCGTTGCAGGCTGACCGAGCTGCGGCACGTGAAGCGCTGGGGCTGGAGCAGGACGTCGCGCTGGTAGCCCTGATGCCGGGCAGTCGCGGCGGCGAGGTGGCTCGCCTGGGCGAGCTGTTCCTCGATGCTGCCGAGCGGCTGCGGGCTCTGCGCCCTGGCGTGCAATTCGTGCTGCCTTGTGCCAGTCCTGAGCGGCGTGCCCAACTGGAAGCCATGCTCGGCTCGCGCAATTTACCGTTACGTCTGCTCAATGGTCATTCTCACGAGGCCTTGGCCGCCTGTGATGCGGTGCTGATTGCCTCGGGTACTGCCACGCTGGAAGCTCTGCTGTTCAAGCGGCCGATGGTGGTGGCGTACAAGGTTGCTTCACTGACCTACCTGATTCTCAAGCGCCTGGTGAGCAGCCCCTATATTTCCCTGCCCAACCTGTTGGCTGAGCGTCTGCTGGTGCCCGAGCTGATTCAGGACGCCGCTACGGCGGATGCCCTTGCCCAATCTCTGGCGCCCCTGCTGGAAGATGGTGCGGTACAGACCGAAGGTTTCGACGTGATTCATCGTGCCTTGCGTCAGGATGCTTCCGAGCAGGCGGCCGACGCTGTGCTCAAGCTGGTTGCAGGTGCCTGATGCAGCTCGGTCTGGACTTCACTCTGGTCGAGGAGCTGGTTGTCGGCGTCGATGAGGTCGGTCGTGGCCCCCTCTGCGGGCCTGTGGTCACTGCTGCGGTGATCCTCGATCCGGCACGGCCGATCCTGGGGTTGAACGACTCGAAAAAGCTCAGCGAGGCGCGCCGCAACACTCTGTTCGACGAGATCCGCGAGAAGGCGCTGGCTTGGTGTATCGCCCGTGCCGAGGTGGAGGAGATCGACCAGCTCAACATTCTGCATGCCACCATGCTGGCCATGCAGCGGGCAGTAGAGGGTTTGAGCATTACGCCCAAGCTGGCGCTGATCGATGGCAATCGCTGCCCCAAGCTCGCGGTGCCCAGCGCCCCGGTGGTCGGCGGTGACGCCCAGGTGCCGGCCATCGCCGCAGCCTCGATTCTGGCCAAGGTCAGCCGCGACCGTGAAATGGCCGAGATGGAGAAGCTCTACCCCGGCTATGGCATCGGTGGGCACAAGGGCTATCCGACGCCGGTGCATCTGGAGGCGCTAAGGCGCCTGGGGGCGACGCCCATTCATCGCCGTTCGTTCGCGCCGGTGCGGGCTGTGCTGGAAGGCAGCTCTCTGTAGCAAGTATCGAGCTGTCCTTTGCAGTCAGGCCCGGTACAATCCGGGCCTTATCGTTTCTGTGTCACCAACGGGATTGCCATGACCGCCAGCTTCGTCCATCTGCGCCTGCACACCGAGTTCTCCCTGGTCGATGGTCTGGTGCGGGTAAAACCCCTGGTCAAGGCGGTGGCCGGTGCCGGTATGCCGGCGGTAGCCGTCACCGACATGAGCAACATGTGCTCGCTGGTGAAGTTCTACAAGGCCGCCATGGGTGGCGGTATCAAACCCATCTGCGGCGCCGATATCTGGCTGGCCAGCCCGGACGAGGACGGCCCGCTGTCGCGTCTGACCCTGCTGGCGATGAATGCCAAGGGCTATCGCAACCTGACGGAGCTGATTTCCCGCGGTTGGGCCGATGGCCAGGACAATGGCCTGGTGATCATCCAGCGCGACTGGGTCAAGGAGGCTGCCGAGGGCGTGATCGCTCTGTCCGGGGCGCGTGAGGGTGAAGTGGGCATGGCCCTGTTGGCGGGCGATCGGGCCCGTGCCGAGGCCTTCCTCAATGAGTGGCAGGCAGTGTTCCCGGAGCGTTTCTACCTGGAGGTGCAGCGCACCAACCGGGTCAACGACGAGGAGCATCTGCATGCAGCCGTCGAACTGGCTGCGCGCACCGGTGCTCCGCTGGTGGCGACCAACGATGTGCGCTTCCTTAAAAAAGGCGACTTCGAAGCCCACGAGACGCGCGTATGTATCGGCGAGGGCCGCGCCCTCGACGACCCGCGCCGTCCGCGCAACTACTCCGAGGAGCAATACCTCAAGAGCCCTGAGGAAATGGCCGAGCTGTTTTCCGACCTGCCCGAGGCGCTGGAGAACACTGTCGAGATCGCCAAGCGCTGCAACATCGATGTGCAGCTGGGCAAATACTTCCTGCCGGACTTCCCCACGCCCAACGGCATGGGTATCGATGATTACCTGCGCCACGCCTCTTTCGAGGGGCTGGAAGAGCGCCTGGCTGTACTCTGGCCCAAGGACACCACGCCGAACTACGAAGAAAAGCGCCAGGTCTATGTCGATCGCCTGAATTTCGAGCTCGATATCATCATTCAGATGGGTTTCCCCGGTTACTTCCTCATCGTAATGGACTTCATCCAGTGGGCGAAGAGCAACGGCGTGCCGGTTGGTCCGGGTCGTGGTTCGGGTGCCGGTTCGCTGGTGGCCTATGTGCTGAAGATCACCGACCTCGACCCGCTGGCCTACGACCTGCTGTTCGAACGCTTCCTCAACCCCGAACGTGTATCCATGCCCGACTTCGACGTCGACTTCTGCATGGATGGCCGCGACCGGGTGATCGACTACGTGGCTGACAAGTACGGCCGCAACGCGGTGAGTCAGATCATTACCTTCGGCTCCATGGCGGCCAAGGCGGTGGTACGCGACGTGGCGCGGGTGCAGGGCAAGTCCTACGGCCTGGCTGACCGCCTGTCGAAGATGATCCCCTTCGAAGTGGGCATGACCCTGGAGGCGGCCTTCAACCAGGAAGAGGTGCTGCGCGACTTTCTCAAGACCGATGAGGAAGCCCAGGAAATCTGGGATATGGCCCTCAAGCTCGAAGGCATCGTGCGCGGTACCGGCAAGCACGCCGGTGGTGTGGTGATCGCGCCAACCAAGCTGACCGACTTCGCGCCGACCTCCTGTGACGAAGAGGGTGCCGGCCTGGTAACCCAGTTCGACAAGGACGACGTCGAGCAGGCCGGTCTGGTCAAGTTCGACTTCCTCGGTCTGCGTACCCTGACCATCATCAAGTGGGCGATGGAAACCATCCATCGCATCCAGAAGCGTGACGGTGCCTCGGACGAGGAGTTGATCAACATCGACTTCATCCCGCTGGATGACAAGCCGACCTACGCCATGCTGCAGAAGGCCGAGACCACCGCGGTGTTCCAGCTCGAATCGCGCGGCATGAAGGAGCTGATCAAGAAGCTCAAGCCCGACTGCCTGGAAGACATGATCGCACTGGTGGCGCTGTTCCGCCCCGGCCCGCTGCAGTCGGGCATGGTGGATGACTTCATCAACCGTAAGCACGGCCGCGAACCGTTGTCCTATCCGCACCCTGACTACCAGTACGCCGGCCTGGAGCCGGTGCTCAAGCCCACCTACGGCATCATCCTTTACCAGGAACAGGTGATGCAGATCGCCCAGGTGATGGCGGGTTACACCCTCGGCGGCGCGGACATGCTGCGTCGCGCCATGGGCAAGAAGAAACCCGAGGAAATGGCCAAGCAGCGCGGCGGCTTTATCGAGGGTTGTGCCGGCAACGGCATCGACGCGAACCTGGCGGGCAACATCTTCGACCTGGTGGAAAAGTTCGCCGGTTACGGCTTCAACAAATCCCACTCGGCCGCCTACGGCCTGGTTTCCTACCAGACGGCCTGGCTCAAGGCGCATTACCCGGCGCCCTTCATGGCCGCGGTACTGTCGGCGGATATGCACAACACCGACAAGGTGGTGATCCTCATCGAGGAATGCCGCAGCATGAAGCTGCGCATCGATGCGCCGGACGTGAATACCTCGGAGTACAAGTTCACCGTCAACGACGATGGGCGCATCGTCTACGGCCTGGGCGCGATCAAGGGCGTGGGTGAGGGGCCGGTGGAGGCCATCGTCGAATGCCGTGCCGAGGGCGGGGCGTTCAAGGATCTGTTCGACTTCTGCAACCGCATCGATCTCAAGCGCATCAACAAGCGCACCCTGGAGGCCTTGATCCGCTCCGGTGCGCTGGACCGTCTCGGCCCGTACTACCAGGACGAGCTCAAGGCGTATCAGGCGACCGTCGATCTCAATCGCGCTGTATTGCTGGCGTCGATGGAAGAGGCCGTGCAGGCCGCGGAGCAGACCGCGCGCAGCCATGACAGTGGCCATATGGATTTGTTCGGCGGCGTCTTTGCCGAGCCGGAACTGGACGTCTACGCCAAGCACCGCAAGGCTCGCGAACTGTCGTTGAAGGAGCGTCTGAAGGGCGAGAAGGACACCCTGGGCCTGTACCTGACCGGCCATCCCATCGACGAATATGAAGGTGAGATCCGCCGCTTCGCCCGTCAGCGCATCGTCGAGCTGCGCGCGGCGCGCGATACCCAGACCATCGCCGGGCTGATCGTCAATCTGCGGGTGATGAAGAACAAGAAGGGCGACAAGATGGGCTTCATCACCCTCGACGACCGCTCCGGGCGCATCGAGGCTTCGCTGTTCGCCGACGCTTTCGCCAGCAACCAGGCGCTGTTGCAGAGCGACGCGCTGGTGGTGGTCGAGGGCGAGGTGAGCAATGACGAGTTCTCTGGTGGCCTTCGTCTGCGTGCCAAACGGGTGATGAGTCTGGAGGAGGCGCGCACCGGCCTGGCCGAGAGCCTGCGTATCCGCGCACCGCGCGAGGCGCTGGCCGGTGATCGTCTGCGCTGGCTGGGGGAACTGTTCGGCAAGCACAAGGGCGCCTGCCCGCTGACCCTGGACTACAGTGGCAGCGATGCCAAGGCGTTGCTGCAGTTCGGCGAGCAGTGGTGCGTCGACCCGGCGGACAACCTGATCCAGGCCCTGCGTGACCAGTTCGGCAAAGACAACGTCTTCCTCCAATACCGCTGAGAGGCAGGCACCTGCCCTCGGCCTCGACCGCTGGCGTTCTATCCCTTAAGGTAGAGTGTCACATGGACTAAGCCGCCCCGGCCGCCAGGCCGCTGACGCAAGACGGATGCCTATGAACCCGAACTTTCTCGACTTCGAACAGCCGATCGCCGACCTGCAAGCCAAGATCGAAGAGTTGCGGCTGGTCGGTAACGACAACGCGCTGAATATCACCGACGAGATCGGCCGGCTGCAGGACAAGAGCAGCGATCTGACCAAAAGCATTTTTGGCAACCTCAGCAGCTGGCAGATTTCCCAGCTGTCGCGTCATCCGCGCCGCCCCTACACACTGGATTACATCGAGCACATCTTCACCGAGTTCGACGAGCTGCACGGTGATCGTCATTTCTCCGACGACGCCGCCATCGTCGGTGGCGTGGCTCGCCTGGGTGAGCAGCCGGTCATGGTCATCGGTCACCAGAAGGGCCGCGAGGTGCGCGAGAAAGTACGCCGCAACTTCGGCATGCCGCGCCCGGAGGGCTACCGCAAGGCATGCCGCCTGATGGAGATGGCCGAGCGCTTCAAGCTACCAATCCTGACCTTCATCGATACCCCTGGGGCTTATCCGGGCATCGACGCCGAAGAGCGCAACCAGAGCGAGGCGATCGCCTGGAACCTGCGGGTGATGTCCCGGCTGAAAACGCCGATCATTGCCACCGTGATCGGCGAGGGTGGTTCCGGCGGCGCATTGGCTATCGGTGTGTGCGATCAGCTGAACATGCTGCAGTACTCCACCTATTCGGTGATTTCGCCGGAAGGCTGCGCCTCGATTCTGTGGAAAACCGCTGAAAAGGCCCCGGATGCTGCCGAGGCCATGGGCATTACCGCCGAGCGCTTGAAGGGCTTGGGTATCGTCGACAAGGTAATCGGCGAGCCCCTGGGGGGCGCCCATCGTGATCCGGCTGCCGCTGCGGCCAGTATCCGCAAGGAGCTGGAAGGGCAACTGGCCGAACTGCTCAAGCTGGACAGCGATCAATTGCTGGCGCGCCGCTACGAGAAGCTAATGAGCTTCGGCGTGGCCTGAGTTTCAGGCGAGTAGAGACAACGGGCCTTCGGGCCCGTTGTTGTTTAAGCTTGGCCGATGACCTCTCTTGAACAGAAGCTGCTGGCCGCACTGCAACCCTGGCGCGGTGCCCCCGCCTGGTGTGTCGCCCTTTCCGGCGGACTGGACTCCACCGTGCTGCTTCATTTGCTGGCAGGGTTGCGCTCACGCGAGGCGCTGCCGGTACTGTCTGCCATACATGTGCATCACGGCCTGCAGGCCGCCGCCGATGCCTGGCCCACACATTGCCAGGCATTGTGTGATCGCCTGGGCGTGCCGCTGCAGATCGAGTTCGTACGCGTCGATACGTGGTCCAGTCTGGAGCGCGCTGCACGGGAGGCGCGCTATGCGGCCTTGGCCGGGCGGCTGGCGGCAGGTGAGCTGCTACTGACCGGGCAGCACCGTGACGATCAGGCCGAAACACTGCTGTTCCGTTTGCTGCGTGGCGCCGGCGTGCGCGGGTTGGCGGCCATGCCGGCTTTCCGGCCACTGGGTAAAGGCACGCTGCTGCGGCCGCTGCTCGACGTGTCGCGTGCCGAGCTGGAGCGATATGCCCGTGATCAGCAATTGAGCTGGATCGAAGACCCGAGCAATACGGACACCACTCTGGCGCGCAACTTTCTGCGCCACGAGGTATTGCCCGCGCTGGCGCGGCACTGGCCCGCTGCGGGCGCCAATCTGGCCCGTACGGCTGGGCATATGAGCGAGGCTCAGCAGTTGCTGAGTGAGCTGGCCGAGCAGGATCTGGCAACTGCTGCTGGTGAGCATGCTTTTTCCTGGCTTGGACTGCCTTCTCTGGCGCTGGCGCCACTGCAGGAACTGTCCGAGTCGCGCCAGCGCAACGCTCTGCGTCATTGGCTGGCGCCCTTGACCCTGTTGCCGGACAGCGAGCACTGGGCGGGCTGGCGCAATCTGCGTGAGGCGGCGGTCGATGCCGAACCGATCTGGCGGTTGACGCGCGGCGAGCTGCGCCGCGCCGATGGCCGGCTGTGGTGGCTGTCCGACGAGTGGCTGAATACGCCTACAACTCCAGCGCCCTGGTCTGCCCCCAAAGAGGCGCTGATCCTGCCGGGTAATGGTCTGGCACAGTTGCAGGGCGAGCCGCCGGAGGGCGATCTGCAGCTGCGCTATCGACAGGGAGGCGAGCAGATGCGGCTGCCCGGTCGCGGCAGTCGTGATCTCAAGCGGCTGCTCAACGAGCGAGGCGTGCCGGCCTTTGCTCGTGCTCGCCTGCCTTTGCTGTACTGCGGCGAGGAGCTTCTGGCAGTGGCCAATCTGGAAGGTCTGGACGGCCCAGGCTGTGGGAAATGGCAGTTGCGTTGGTGCCCGCCGACCAGCGCACAAGGTTTGAGCTGCTAGACCCTTTCGCGTAGACTACGCTCCCGTCTTGTTACTGCTTCTGTGGGCTCCCTCCGGAACCCGCAGAGCTTTGCTTATTTCAGGTTGGCAAACGCCAGCCTGCGCTCTTACCCCGGCGGCGCTGACCGCTTGAACGCAGACTTCTAGGATTTTTCATGACGCGCTACATCTTCGTCACGGGTGGTGTTGTTTCTTCATTGGGGAAAGGCATCGCCTCGGCTTCCTTGGCAGCCATCCTGGAGGCACGTGGCCTGAAGGTCACCATGCTCAAGCTGGACCCCTATATCAACGTCGATCCGGGCACCATGAGCCCGTTCCAGCACGGTGAAGTGTTCGTCACTCACGACGGTGCCGAGACTGACCTCGACCTGGGCCATTACGAGCGGTTCATCCGCACCACCATGACCCAGAACAACAACTTCACCACCGGCCGCGTCTACGAAGACGTACTGCGCAAGGAGCGCCGTGGTGACTACCTGGGCGCCACCATCCAGGTGATTCCGCACATCACCGATGAGATCAAGCGCCGCGTGATCAAGGGCGCCGGCGATGCCGATGTGGCCATGGTCGAGATCGGTGGCACCGTGGGTGACATCGAATCGCAACCTTTCCTCGAAGCAGCTCGCCAGCTGCGCGTGGAACTGGGCGCCAAGCGCGCCATGTTCATGCACCTGACCCTGGTGCCGTACATCGCTACCGCTGGCGAGACCAAGACCAAGCCGACTCAGCACTCGGTCAAGGAGCTGCGCTCCATCGGTGTGCAGCCCGACGTTCTGGTGTGCCGCTCCGATCATGAGATCGACCTGTCCTCGCGGCGCAAGATCGCCCTGTTCACCAACGTCGAAGAGCGCGCGGTGATCGGTCTGGAAGATGTCGACACCATCTACAAGATTCCGTCCGTGTTGCACGCCCAGGGCCTGGACGACATCGTCGTCGAGCGCTTCGGTCTGCAGTGTGGCCCGGCTGACCTTTCCGAGTGGGATCGCGTGGTCGATGCCAAGCTGAACCCGGAGAAGGAAGTCACCATCGCCATGGTTGGCAAGTACATGGAGCTGCTGGACGCCTACAAGTCGCTGATCGAAGCGATGAGCCACGCGGGTATCCAGAACCGCACCAAGGTCAACCTGCGCTACATCGATTCCGAAGACATCGAGAACCAGGGCACCGACCTGCTGGCTGGTGTCGATGCCATTCTGGTACCGGGCGGCTTTGGCCTGCGTGGTGTGGAAGGTAAGATCAAGACCGTCCAGTTCGCTCGCGAGAACAAGATTCCCTACCTGGGCATCTGCCTCGGGATGCAGGTTGCCGTGATCGAATATGCCCGCAATGTGGTGGGTTGGAGCGATGCCAACTCCACCGAGTTCGCTCAGGACAGTGGCCATCCGGTTGTCGGTCTGATCACCGAATGGCAGGACGCCACTGGCGCTACCGAAATCCGTACCGATGCCTCCGACCTGGGCGGCACCATGCGTCTGGGCGCACAGGACTGCCAGTTGATGGCCGGCTCCAATGTGCGCGAATGCTACGGCCAGGATGTAATCGTCGAGCGCCACCGCCATCGTTACGAGGTGAACAACAACCTGCTGCCGCAACTGGAACAGGCAGGTCTGAAAATCACCGGCCGTTCCGCAGACGGCGCACTGGTCGAAGTGGTGGAGGCCCCGGATCATCCGTGGTTCGTCGCCTGCCAGTTCCACCCGGAATTCACTTCTACTCCGCGTGACGGCCACCCGCTGTTCAGTGGCTTCGTCAAAGCCGCACTGAAACAAGCCGGCAAGGCATAAGGCAAAGGACATGACCCAGAAGATCATCAAGGTCGGCGACATCGAAATCGCCAACGACAAGCCGTTCGTGCTGTTCGGCGGCATCAACGTGCTGGAGTCGCGCGACCTGGCCATGCAGGCCTGTGAAGAGTACGTGCGCGTCACCGAGAAGCTCGGCATCCCCTACGTGTTCAAGGCCAGCTTCGACAAGGCCAATCGTTCCTCCGTCACTTCCTTCCGTGGCCCGGGCCTGGAAGAGGGCATGAAGATCTTCGAGGAAGTGAAGAAGACCTTCGGCGTGCCGGTGATCACCGACGTACATGAGCCTTACCAGGCGGCTCCTGTGGCCGAAGTGTGCGACATCATCCAGCTGCCGGCCTTCCTGTCGCGGCAGACCGATCTGGTGGTGGCCATGGCCAAGACCGGCGCGGTGATCAATATCAAGAAGGCCCAGTTTCTCGCCCCGCAGGAAATGAAGCACATCCTGACCAAGTGTGAGGAAGCGGGTAACGATCAGCTGATCCTCTGCGAGCGCGGTTCTTCCTTCGGTTACAACAACCTGGTGGTGGACATGCTCGGCTTCGGCATCATGAAGCAGTTCAACTACCCGGTATTCTTCGATGTGACCCACGCCCTACAGATGCCGGGTGGTCGCGCCGATTCCGCTGGCGGCCGCCGTGCCCAGGTGACCGACCTAGCCAAGGCCGGCATGAGTCAGGGGCTGGCAGGTCTGTTCCTCGAAGCTCACCCGGATCCGAACAATGCCAAGTGCGATGGCCCCTGTGCCTTGCGCCTGGACAAGCTGGAGCCCTTCCTCAGCCAGCTCAAGCAGCTGGATGACCTGGTGAAGAGTTTCCCGCCGATCGAGACTGCCTGATCGGGCAATTCTCCGGTAAAGTGCGCGCCCGTTGGCCGTGACCGGCAGGCATCCTCTCTCGTAAACAGTTGGAGTGTTATACGCGATGGCAAAAATCATCGATATCAAGGGTCGTGAAGTCCTCGACTCCCGTGGCAACCCCACCGTTGAGGCCGATGTGATCCTTGAGGGTGGCATTGTCGGCAGCGCCTGCGCGCCGTCCGGTGCCTCCACCGGTTCCCGTGAAGCCCTGGAACTGCGCGACGGCGACAAGAGCCGTTACTTGGGCAAGGGTGTGCTCAAGGCCGTGGCCAACATCAACGGTCCGATCCGTGATCTGCTGCTGGGCAAAGATGCCCTAGATCAGAAAGGCCTTGACCTGGCCATGATCGACCTCGACGGCACGGACAACAAAGGCAAGCTGGGCGCCAACGCCATCCTCGCCGTGTCCCTGGCTGCCGCCAAGGCCGCTGCTCAGGCCAAGGGCGTGCCGCTGTACGCGCACATCGCCGACCTGAACGGCACTCCTGGCCAGTACTCCATGCCGGTACCGATGATGAACATCATCAACGGCGGCGAGCACGCCGATAACAACGTTGACATCCAGGAGTTCATGGTGCAGCCGGTTGGCGCCAAGAACTTCGCCGACGCCCTGCGCATGGGCGCCGAGATCTTCCATCACCTGAAAGCCGTGCTGAAGGCCCGTGGCCTGAACACCGCGGTGGGTGACGAAGGTGGCTTCGCGCCGAACCTGGCCTCCAACGAAGACGCCCTGGCTGCTATCGCCGAGGCCGTGGCCAACGCTGGTTACAAGCTGGGTGACGACATCACCCTGGCCCTGGACTGTGCTTCCTCCGAGTTCTTCAAGGACGGCCAGTACGACCTCGAAGGCGAGGGCAAGGTATTCAGCGCCGAAGGCTTCGCCGATTACCTGGCCGGCCTGACCCAGCGTTACCCGATCATCTCCATCGAAGATGGCATGGACGAGTCCGACTGGGCTGGCTGGAAAGTCCTGACCGACAAGATCGGTGACAAGGTGCAGCTGGTTGGCGACGACCTGTTCGTCACCAACACCAAGATCCTCAAGCGTGGTATCGACGAGAAGATCGGCAACTCGATCCTGATCAAGTTCAACCAGATCGGCTCGCTGACTGAGACCCTGGAAGCCATACAGATGGCCAAGGCCGCTGGCTTCACTGCAGTGATCTCGCACCGTAGCGGTGAAACCGAGGACAGCACCATTGCCGACCTGGCCGTCGGTACTGCTGCTGGCCAGATCAAGACCGGTTCGCTGTGCCGCTCGGATCGCGTGTCCAAGTACAACCAGCTGCTGCGTATCGAGGAGCAGCTCGGCGGGAAAGCGCCTTATAAAGGCCGCGCCGAGTTCCGCGGCTAAGCCGGGAATGGTAAAAGGGCAGCGCAAGCTGCCCTTTTCGTATGGATACTCTGAACAACATGTCCAAGGCGCCTTACTGGCTGTTCGTTGCCCTCGTCGTGGTTCTTGCCGGCCTGCAGTATCGTCTGTGGGTGGGCGAGGGTAGCTTGGCTCAGGTCAACGAACTGCAGCAGCAGATCGCCGAACAGCAGGGCGAGAACGAACGCCTGCTCGAACGTAACCGTATCCTCGAAGCCGAAGTGATCGAGCTGAAGAAGGGTATGGAAACGGTCGAGGAGCGCGCGCGCCATGAGCTTGGCATGGTCAAAGAGGGCGAAACCCTCTATCAGCTGGCCGAATGACTTCTGACACAACTCCCCCGTTCTGGGTGGTGATCCCCGCCGCAGGCGTTGGCTCGCGCATGCGTGCCGACCGTCCCAAGCAGTACCTGCAGTTGGCCGGAAAAACCATCCTCGAACATACCCTCGCTTGTTTTCTCGATCATCCGCAGCTCAGGGGCCTGGTGCTCTGTCTGGCGGCGGACGATCCATTCTGGCCAGCGCTACCCGCTGCCAGTGATTCCCGCGTGCAGCGGGCCGATGGCGGCGCGGAGCGTGCCGACTCGGTGTTGGCCGGGCTGTTGCGTCTGCTAGAACTGGGCGCACGGCCTGGCGACTGGGTGCTGGTGCATGATGCTGCGCGGCCCAATCTCGCGACTGAAGATCTGGACAAGCTGCTGCTGGAGCTGGCCGATGATCCTGTGGGCGGCCTGCTGGCGGTTCCTGCGCGTGACACCCTCAAGCGTATCGGCGCCGATGGGCGAGTTGCCGAGACGGTGGATCGCAGCGTCATCTGGCAGGCCTATACGCCGCAGATGTTCCGCTTTGCCGCTTTGCATCAGGCTCTGGCTGATGCCCTGGTGGCGGGGGCGGCCATCACCGACGAGGCCTCGGCCCTGGAGTGGAGCGGGCAGGCGCCGAAGCTGGTGGAAGGTCGGGCGGACAATCTGAAGATCACCCGCCCGGAAGATCTGGAGTGGCTACGCCAGCGCTGGGCGCACAAGCTCTGAGCGATAATCGGTAGCCCGGACTTCAGTCCAGGATGTCGCCGCCCCCGGACTGAAGTCCGGGCTACCCTGGTGTCAGCGGTGGAGCGAGCCCTGTCTGTGAACCTCCGCCATTCTCACCTTACACCCGGAACTGATTGATCAAGCGCCGCTGCTGCTCGGCCAGCTTGGTCAGCTCGGCGCTGGCCTGGCTGGCTTCGTCCGCGCCGCCTGCCACTTCACCGGCGACCTGGCCGATATTGGTGACGTTGCGGTTGATGTCTTCGGCCACCGCGCTCTGCTCCTCGGCGGCGCTGGCGATCTGGGTGTTCATGTCGTTGATTACCGACACCGCCTGGGTGATGTTTTCCAGTGCTTCGGCGGCGATCTGTGCCTGCTGCACGCTGTCGTCGGTGCGCGACTGGCTCTGCTCCATCACGCTGACCACCTCGCGGGTACCTTGTTGCAGCTGCTGGATCATGCTCTGAATTTCTTCAGTCGCCTGCTGGGTCTTCTGCGCCAGGTTGCGTACTTCGTCGGCCACCACGGCGAAGCCGCGGCCCTGCTCGCCGGCCCGTGCCGCCTCGATGGCGGCGTTGAGCGCCAGCAGATTGGTCTGCTCGGCGATGCCGCGAATGGCCACCAGGATGGCGTTGATATTCTCGCTGTCCTTGGCCAGGGTCTGTACCACGCCAACGGCACGGCCGATTTCGCTGGCCAGCCCGGAGATCGCCATGGCGGTGTTCTCGACGATGCGCTTGCCGTCGTTGGCCGAGCGGTCTGCGTGATTGGCGGCTTCGGCTGCCTGGGTGGCATTGCGTGCCACGTCCTGGGCGGTGGCGCTCATTTCCTGCACGGCGGTGGCGACCTGGTCGATTTCCGCCATCTGCCGTTGCACGCCCTGGTTGGTGCGGATGGCAATGTCGGCGGTGTACTCGGAGGAGTCACTGACCTTCTGTACCGAAGTGACCACGTCGCGGATCATGCCCTGCAGCTTGTTGAGGAAGGTATTGAAGCCGCCGGCGATCTGGCCAAGCTCGTCGGCGCGATCCACCTGCAGGCGCACGGTGAGGTCGCCGTCGCCCTTGGCGATATCGTCGAGCATGCCGACCATCTGCCGCAGCGGGCGGGCAATGCCGTAGCCAACGAACCAGATCACCAGCAGGCCCAGGGCGGCGACCAGCAGACCAACCAATGTCATGCCCAAAGTGTCCTGGTTGGCCTGCTCGGTCAGCTCTCCCTGCAACTGGCGCAATTCGGCCATGACGGCCTGGGTGGGCAGCTCGATGGCCAGGGCCCAGCGTGTTTCGGTGCCGGCCACGCGAAATTGCTGGATCAGCTCGATCTGCTGGCTCTGTTCATCCACACGCAGGATGGGCTCTTCGCTCGCGCTCTGTTGCAACTGCTGCAGTAGTTGCGCATCCACTGCTTTTTCCGCGGGCTGGTTGACCAGGCTGGCGTCCTTGGTCGCGGCGATCAGGCTGCCATTGGCGGAGATCAGCGCCAGCTCGCCGGCTCCGGCATAGAGCTGTTGCTTGGCCTGGTTGAGCAGCTCCTGGATGAAGTCCAGCGCCAGGTCATTACCTACGATGCCCTTGAACTGGCCGCCGACCATGATCGGCGCGTTGAAGGAAGCGACCAGTACCTGCTTGCCGCCGAAGTCGTAGGAGGCCGGATCGATCACGCAGGGCTTGCCGGTTTCTTTCGGGCACAGGTAGTACTCGCCCAAGCGTACACCTGAGGGTTGCCGTTCCTGGCTTTCCATTTGCTCTAGGGTCAGTGCTTCGCGTTTGAGTTGGTCGCCGTCGCGGTACCACCAGGGCATGAAGCGGCCACTGGCGTCGTAGCCGATTTCTTTCTGTCCGGCGTAAAGGTCATCATCCTGGTCGAAGGCGTTGGGTTCCCAGCCGATATACAGGTCGATCAGGTCAGGATTGTTTTTCAGGTGTTCGCCGAGCAGGGCGCTCAGTTCCTCGCGGCTGGTACCGAGCACGGTACCGTCGGGCAGGCTCTGACCGATGCGGCTGTTCAGTGTGGCGATGGATTTGGCCAGCAGCATGGGCTGCTCGAACTTGCGCTGTAGCTCGCCGACCTGCGCATCGGCCATGGCCTGCAGACGCTGATTGATGGTGTCCTGCAACAACACCTGGGTGCGTTGCTGCACCAGTTCCTGGGTGCGGGTGTTGGCGAACAGGGCGTACAGCACCAGAGCGATGACCACGGCGATGATGCTCGCACCGGCGAGGAAAACCACAGAGAACTGGATGGACTTGAAGCGCATGGGAACTCCACAACGTTGGGTTGTGCCTGTCCCTGGCTTATCGGCCGGAATATGCCAAAGCATGAGTCGGCCTCTGCAACTAGCAAAGTTGGCCGCGGGTCATAGTGCAAGTGGGGCGTTGCTCTGCGTCTGAGGGCGTCCTAGCATACGGCGCTTGTCTTACCCGGAGATTTGTTATGCATAGCCTGTTTCGCCTGACGGCCCTGGCCGGCCTTTCCCTGCTCACGGCTTGCCAGGCCGTGAATACCACCAGTGGTGGCGCCGTGGGCGTGGAGCGCAAGCAGTACATGTTCAGCATGCTTTCGGCTCAGGAGGTCGACAGCATGTATTCCCAGGCCTACCAGCAGACTCTCAGCGAGGCCTCCAGCAAGGGTGTGCTGGACAAGAGCAGCAAGAATGCCCAGCGCGTCCAGGCCATCGCCAAGCGCCTGATCGCTCAGGCCCCTGTGTTTCGTGCCGATGCCGCGCAGTGGGACTGGCAGGTCAACCTGATCGATAGTGATGAGCTCAATGCCAACTGCGGCCCTGGCGGCAAGATCATCGTCTACAGCGGGCTGATCGAGCAGTTGCAACTGACCGATGCCGAGCTGGCGGCGGTGATGGGCCACGAAATTGCCCATGCCCTGCGGGAACACAGTCGCGAGGCCATGTCCAAGGCCTATGGCACGCAGATGGCGACGCAGATCGGCTCGGCGCTGCTGGGGCTTGGTGAGGCCGGTAAGCAGATGGCCGATACCGGCGTGGAATACCTGATGACTCTGCCGAACAGTCGCTCCAATGAAAACGAGGCGGACATCATTGGTCTGGAGCTGTCGGCGCGCGCCGGCTATGACCCGAATGCGGCGATCAGCCTGTGGCAGAAGATGAGTCAGGCCGGTGGCGGTGCGCCGCCGGAGTTCATGAGCACTCACCCGTCGTCGAG
>JAYQUJ010000030.1:0-44391 GCA_038147895.1 Pseudomonas sp. | reverse complement strand
CGGGTTATGAGCCCGACGAGCTACCAGACTGCTCCATCCCGCGGCCGCCATTCTATGTATTTGGAAGGCTGTGTCAATCAATTTCTGCTTTTTTATCAATGGGATAAATCGCAGGCAAAGAAAAAGGCCACTCAGTTGAGTGGCCTTTTGGTAGCTGGTTGCGGGAGCCGGATTTGAACCGACGACCTTCGGGTTATGAGCCCGACGAGCTACCAGACTGCTCCATCCCGCGGCCGCCATTCTACTGGCGAGCGACTTCATGTCAACCGATTTCTTAGAAAAAGTGTTTTTCCATCAGATGCTTAGCGCGAGACGAGTGGTAGACTCCAGGCTCTCAGGGCATGCCACACGGGGCTTTGCGGCATTCGTGCGCAAGATCATCCACATCGACTGTGACTGTTTTTACGCCGCCATCGAAATGCGCGATGACCCGCGCCTGGCCGGCAAGCCGCTGGCGGTTGGTGGGGCGGCAGACCGGCGTGGGGTGATCGCTACCTGCAACTACGAGGCGCGCGCCTGGGGTGTGCGCTCGGCCATGCCTACCGGCCAGGCGCTCAAGCTGTGCCCGGACTTGCTGGTGGTCCGGCCGCGCTTCGATGCCTACAAGGCCGCGTCCCGGGAAATTCACGGGATTTTCCGCGACTACACCGACCTGATCGAACCGCTTTCGCTGGACGAGGCCTATCTGGACGTTTCCGCCAGCCCGCATTTCGCCGGCAGCGCCACGCGTATAGCCCAGGAGATTCGCCGGCGGGTGTCGCAGGAGCTGCATATCACGGTGTCCGCCGGGGTGGCGCCAAACAAATTCCTGGCCAAGATCGCCAGCGACTGGCGCAAACCCAATGGTTTGTTCGTGATCACCCCGGAGCAGATCGAGGCGTTCGTCGCTGAGCTACCCGTGAGCAAGTTGCACGGTGTGGGCAAGGTCACCGCGGACAAGCTGGGCCGTCTGGGCATAGACACCTGCCTGGATCTGCGTGATTGGAGCAAGCTGGCCTTGGCCCGCGAGTTCGGCAGTTTCGGTGAGCGGCTGTGGAGTCTGGCGCGAGGTATCGACGAGCGTGCGGTACAGGTCAACAGCCGGCGCCAGTCGCTGAGCGTGGAGAACACTTTCGATCAGGACCTGCCGGATCTCGCGGCCTGTCTGGAGCAGCTGCCGACGCTGCTGGAAGAACTCAATGGGCGGCTGTCGCGACTGGACAGCAGCTACCGGCCGGACAAGCCCTTCGTCAAAGTGAAGTTTCACGATTTCACCCAGACCACCCTGGAGCAGGCCGGCGCCAGCCGTGAGCTGGACAGCTACCGGCGGCTGTTGAGCGCCGCCTTCGCCCGCGGCAACAAGCCGGTGCGGCTGCTGGGGGTGGGGGTACGTCTGCTGGATTTACGTGGCCGGCAGGAGCAGCTGGTGCTGTTCGAGTAGGGGAGTAGCCCGGATGTAATCCGGGTGGCGGGTTGCCGGATTTCCCGGATTGCATTCGGGCCACTGCTGTTCGGCGTGCTGGGCTTCGCGTTGCTCAGCCCAGCCTACGGGAATGGCTTCTCAGCCTTCTTCCGGCCACAGGCGGATCGGTTTGCCGCTGGCGGGCCAGAGCTGTAGTTGGCCGGTGGCGGAGAAGTCCCAGCGCTGTACCTGGCCGAGGGCTTCGAGGAAGCGTTGTTCTTGTTCCATCAGGGCCGGAGGGCACATCTTGCGGGTGGCGCCGGGTTGCTCGAAGCGCAGCGTGTCGCCGTCACGCTGGTAGCTGGCAAACCAGTGGTTGCAGCCAGCGCTACCGTAGGCCCGGCCGTCCTCGCCGAGGGTGATGGTCAGGTGGCTACGGTCGATCAGCGGGCGCTCGCCGATCCATTCCACCCGGTAGGCCTTGTCGCTTTCCAGTTGCGGACCACTGGCGCAGGCGCTCAGGCCGGCCAGCAGCAGGGTGGCGATCAGGGGTTGTTTCATGCGCTTGGCTCCTTGCACGAAGGGCAGAAATGTTTGCCGCGCTGGCTCGTCCAGCCTAGCTCCTGCAGGCGGGCTTCGGCTGCGGCCGGGTAGGCTTTTTCGCCCAGGCTGGCGTCGGCGGCGAATTCCAGTTCGATGCTCTTGTCGCAGCTATCGCAGGCGACTTGCCAGTTGAGGATAGCCAGTTCGCGAAATACCGGGCCGCTGGCCACGGCCATCCACTGCCCTGGTGGGTTGATCAGGTGGCGGACTTTTTCCACCGTCAGGCTCATCGACAGGTCGCGGCTGCCCTTGAGAGTGACCAACAGGGTGTCGCCAGCCTGGATGGCGCCACCGTTGCCGGTGACCTGATAGCGACCGGGAGCCAGGGCGCGGCATTCGGTGAGGGTGTGCTGCGGGCTGAGCAGGGAGTAGCGGAAATCGTGGGTGGTCATGAAGCCTCCTGAGTTGGCGGCGATGCTATCACGCGTTGCTGCTCACCCGATTGCTCGGCGTGCCGGCGAGCCAGGCGGCGACGTTGCTCAGTGTGGTGGCGGCAATGGCAGCCAGGGCTTCCCGGGTGAGGAAGGCCTGGTGGGCGGTGACGATGACATTGGGGAAGGTCAGCAGGCGGGCCAGTACGTCGTCCTGCAGCGGCAGGTCGGAGCGATCCTCGAAGAACAGCACGGCTTCCTCTTCATAGACGTCCAGTCCCAGGTAGCCAAGCTGGCCGCTTTTCAGGGCGCCGATTAGCGCCGGCGTATCGACCAGGGCACCGCGCCCGGTGTTGATCAGCATGGCGCCACGTTTCATCTGCGCCAGGCGCTGGGTGTTGATGAGGTGGCGGCTGCTGTCGTTCAGGGGGCAGTGCAGGCTGATGATGTCGCTTTCGCTCACCAACTGCTCCAGGGGCACCTGATGGATGGTCAGCCCGGGCAGCTCGCCCAGAGGATACGGATCGTATACCCGTACCTGGCAGCCGAAGCCGGTCATGATGCGGGCGAAGGCCTGGCCGATCTGCCCGCAGCCGATGATCCCGACGGTCTTGCCATGCAGGTCGAAACCGGTCAGCCCGTGCAGGCTGAAGTCGCCTTCGCGGGTACGGTTGAAGGCGCGGTGGATGCGCCGGTTGAGGGCCAGGATCAGCGCCACGGCGTGCTCGGCCACGGCATAGGGCGAGTAGGCGGGGACGCGTACCACGCACAAACCCAGGCGTTCGGCGGCCTGCAGGTCGACGTGGTTGTAGCCTGCCGAACGCAGGGCGATCAGGCGCGTGCCAGCGGCGGCCAGGCGCTCCAGTACGGGGGCGGAGAGGTCGTCGTTGATAAAGGCGCAGACTACCTCGGCCCCTTCGGCTAGAGCGGCGGAGTCGTAGCGCAGCAGGCACTCCTGAAACTCCAGTTGCCAGCCCTCAGCCAGGGGGTGAGCGAGGAAGCTGCTGCGGTCGTAGGGCTTGCTGCTGAACAGGACGATGCGCATGGGGGCTCCTTCAGGCGTCGACCAAGGCCTGTTCGGCCAGGCGGGCGATGGCGGCGTCCAGTTCGTCGAGAGCCGTCGCGGCATCGGGGGCTTCCTGCTTGAGCAGGGTCTCGCTGCGCTGGCAGGCCGCCCGCAACTGCGGCACGCCACAGTAACGGGTAGCGCCGTGCAGGCGGTGCACGCGCTCGATCAGGGCGTTGCGCTCGCCGCTTTCCCGAGCCTGGCGGATGGCCTGGCGATCCGCTGGCAGGCCGGCCAGCAGCATGCTCAGCATGTCGGAGGCCAGGTCGGCCTTGCCGGCTGCCAGACGCAGGCCTTCCTCGGGATCGAGTACCTGCAGGCTGCTGCTGATGGGCTGGACGGGGCGAGCCGGACGTTGCTGGTCGCGCAGCGGCAGGCCGGTCCACTTGAGTACCACCTGGGCCAGTTGGCGCTCGTTGATCGGTTTGGTCAGGTAGTCATCCATGCCGCTCTTCAGCAGGGCGCGCTTTTCATTGGCCAGGGCATGGGCGGTCAGGGCGACGATCGGCAACGGACTGCGCTCGCGCTCCTGTTCCCAGCGGCGAATCGCCTCGGTGGCCTGGCGGCCGTCCATGCCTGGCATCTGCACGTCCATGAAGACCAGATCGAAGGCTTGCTGCTGGACGGCTTCGACCGCCGCCTGGCCGCTATCGACGGCCAGTACTTCGGCGCCCAGGTCGTCGAGCAGGGTCCGGACCAGCAGCAGGTTGGCCGGGTTGTCGTCGACACAGAGAATCTGCGGTGCGCGGCTGGGCGCTATGGCCTGGGACTGGGCAGTTGGCTGGCGCGGGCCGAGCAACTCGGCAAGGCCGCGCAGCAACTTGCGCGTGCAGGCCGGTTTGGCCTGCAGTTGCAGATGACTATCCGGCAAGGCTTCGTGGTAGCTCGCCTGCTCGGTGGTGGGGCAGAGCACCAGGGCCTTGCAGCCCTGGCGTTCGAGATCCCACAGGCGTGGCGCCAGCTGTTGGGGGGGGAGTTCCGCCAGGCTGGCGGAGATCACTGCCAGCTCTATCGCCTCGGTGTGACGGGCCTGGCTGACCTGCTCCAGCAATTGTTCGAGATCGGCGCATTCGAGTACTTTCAGTTCGCAGTCTTCGAGCTGATGACGCAGGGCCTGGCGGGTCAGTTCATGGGGCTCCAGCAGGGCAATGCGGCGGTTCATCAGCGGGGCGCGGGGCAGGTCGTCAGCGTCGTCGCGGGCCTTGGGCAGGCTCAGGCTGATCCAGAATTCCGAGCCGCTGTCCGGGGTACTGTCGACACCGATCTCGCCGCCCATCTGTTCGATCAGACGTTTGGAGATCACCAGGCCGAGCCCGGTGCCGCCGGCCTGGCGGCTCAGCGAGTTGTCGGCCTGACTGAAGGCCTGGAACAGCGCGCGCAGGTCGTCGTCGGAGAGGCCGACGCCGGTGTCCTGCACGCTGATGCGCAGCTGGGCGCGGTCGGCACTTTCGTCCTCGACCATGGCGCGCACCACGATGCTGCCTGCGTGGGTGAACTTGATGGCATTGCTGACCAGGTTGGTCAGCACCTGGCGCAGGCGCAGCGGGTCGCCCTGCAGGCTCAGCGGGGTGTCGCGGTAGATCAGGCTGACCAGCTCCAGCTGCTTGTCGTGGGCGGCCGGGGCGAGGATGGTCAGGCAATCCTGGATCAGGTCGCGCAGGTTGAACGGGATGCTTTCCAGGATGAGTTTGCCGGCCTCGATCTTGGAGAAGTCGAGCACCTCGTTGATGATGCCCAGCAGGCTTTCCGCCGAGTTCTCGATGGTGCCCAGGTAGTCGCGCTGGCGCGAGGTCAGCTCGCTTTTCTGCAACAGACCGGTGAAGCCAATGATGCCGTTGAGCGGGGTGCGGATCTCGTGGCTCATGTTGGCCAGGAACTCGGACTTGATACGGCTGGCCTCCAGGGCTTCCTTGCGCGCCATGTCCAGCTCGATGTTCTGGATTTCGATGGTCTCCAGGTTCTGGCGTACGTCTTCGGTGGCCTGGTCGATGCTGTGCTGCAGTTCTTCCTGGGCGTTCTGCAGGGATTCGGCCATGCGGTTGATGCCAGCGGCCAGGGCGTCCAGTTCGTGGTCGCCCAGGGCCGGTAGACGAGTTTCCAGCTGGCCATCCTTCAATAGATTGACGCCTTGCTGGATGCTGCGCAGTGGGTCGCTGATGGCGCGGCTCAGGCGCAGGGCGAGCAGGGCGGTGATGGTCAGGCCAGCGAGGATCAGCAGCAGGCTGACCAGCAGGTTGCGGTAGCCCTGCAGCAGGGTTCGATGATGCGACAGCTCCAGCTCGACCCAGCCCAGTAGGCGGTCGGCGCCGGCGGCCTGATCCGTGTCGGGCAGGCTCTGGTGGCGACCGAAGACCGGCATCAGGAAGCGCGTGGTGTCATCGAGGCTGCTGCTGGTCAGCGGCTCCACGGTAGCCTGGGGCGGCGGGCTGAGCATGTCCGGGCCGGCCTGGGCCAGGCGCTTGCGGTTGGCCGAGAGAAAGCCGACGGCACGCACGTCTGGCTGGTTCAGCGCCTCGTTGGCCAGGCGTACCAGCTGCGAGGCGTCGTTTTGCGCCAGGGCCGGGGCCGCCAGTGAGGCCAGATGGCGTACGGCCAGCTCGCCGCGCTCTTGCAGCTGGTGATTCAGGTCAGCCAGCTGTACCCAGGTGAAGTAGCCGCCAAGCACCAGTGCCAGCAGGCTGGTGGGAAGCAGGGTGAGCAGCAGCACGCGGCCCTTGATGCCGAGATCCTTGAACACAGCACTCTCCATTGCGGGTGTTGCCTGCAGTTTAGCGATTAGTCGGGTGGGAAGCTGCAGTGGTTTTTGGCAGTATTGTTGGGTTTTATTCTCAATTGAGATTTCTTTTCATGAGTTCCGCAGCAGCTGCCCGCATCCTGGCCATCGAGGACGACCCCGTACTGGCCTCTCATCTGCAGGATCATCTTTCTCGCCGTGGTTTCGACGTCACTCTGCAGGGCGATGGTGATGCCGGCCTGGAGCAGGCTTGTAGTGGCGCCTTCGATCTGGTGCTGCTGGATATCCTGCTACCCGGACGCAACGGCCTGGATGCACTGGCCGAGCTGCGCCGGCGGCGTAGTGTGCCGGTGATTCTGATGTCCGCTCTGGGCGCCGAACAGGACCGCATTGCCGGTTTCAGTCAGGGGGCTGACGACTACCTGCCCAAGCCGTTCGCCATGGCCGAGATGGAGGTGCGCATCGCCGCCATCCTGCGCCGGGTGGCCTATGAGCGTCGTCAGCCGGAAACCCTGCAGATGCAAGGGCTGCAGCTTGACGAGGGACGTAGTGACGCCCGCTATGCCGGTACCTGGATGCAACTGACGCAGACCGAGTACCGTCTGCTGGACATCTTCCTGCGGCATGCCGACGAGGTGCTGAGCAAAGCCTTCCTCTATCAGCAGGTGCTGCATCGTCCGTTTTCCCCTCACGACCGGGTGCTGGACATGCATGTCAGCCACCTGCGGCGCAAGTTGCAGGCCGTCGCTTACCAGGCCGGACGCATCGAGACGGTGTGGGGCAAGGGCTATCTGCTGCGCCTTGGCGAGGACTGAACATGCAGCTGCGTCATTCGCTGTTCTGGAAGCTGGCTGGGCTGCTCGGGTTGTTCTGTCTGTTGCTGTTGAGCCTGGCCACCGACCTCGGTTCCAGGGCCATTGAGCTGACCTCGCATCTGCCGCGTGATGCCCGCGCGCAACTTCAGGGCTATGCCGAGCAGGCCGAGGCGATCTGGCGCCGTGACGGGCCGCAGGCGCTGGGTGACTATCTCGAAGAACTGCAGCGGCGCGAAAGGATCTGGGCCGTGGCGGTCGATGCAGTCAATCATTCGCTGTCCGATCGGGCCGTACCGACAGACGTGGCGCAGCGGCTCAGCTTCATTCGCCCTTTGTCAGGCAGCATGGGGCGGCCTAACGGTAGGCCCAATTTCTATATTCCCTTCAGCGACGGCAAGGCCCGCCTGGTGATGCAGCTACCGGCACGGCTGAACCCGCGGCAGCACCTCGATCTGTATCTGATCCTGTTGCAAAAGGTGCTGCCCACCGTGCTGGCGGTGATGTTCGGCCTGCTGCTCTACCGCCTGCTGATCTCACCGCTGGTGGCCCTGCGTCGTCAGGCGCAGGCACTCAGTACGGGCGATATGAGTGCACGGGCCGGTGATGTCAGCCATCGTCGCGATGAGCTGGGCGAGCTGGGGCGGGCCTTCGACCATATGGCCGAGCGGTTGCAGTACACCGTCAGCTATCAGCGTCGGCTGCTGCGTGATATGTCCCATGAGCTGCGCACGCCGCTGGCGCGGCTGCGCGTGGCCGCTGAGTGCGTGGATGATGCCGCGGTGCTGCGTCAGCGCCTTGAGCGTGAGCTGCAGTGCATGCAGCAACTGGTCGACGACACCCTGGAGCTGGTCTGGCTGGACACCGAGCGCCCGCGCCTGCAGCTGGAGGAAATCGACGTGCCGGCACTGTGGGGTGTGGTGGCCGAGAATGCCCGTTTCGAGAGCGGCTGGCCGGCCGAGAGGTTGCGCTGCGAGCTGCCGGACAACTGTCGTGTGCGTGGCCACCTCAATGGGCTGGCCCAGGCGCTGGAGAATGTCTTGCGCAATGCCATTCGCCATTCGCCGGAGCAGGGCGTGGTGCGGCTTTGCGGCGAGCGTGTGGAGGGCCGCTGGCAGCTGTTACTGGAAGACCAGGGCGGCGGCGTGCCGGTGGCGCAGCTGGAGGCCATTTTCCATCCCTTTACCCGGTTGAACGCCTCGCGTCCTGGCGGAGAGGGCTTCGGCCTGGGCCTGGCCATCGCCCGTGGTGCTCTGCGCATGCAGGGCGGTGATCTGTGGGCCGAGAACGGTGAGCAAGGGCTGCGCGTGTGCATGGAATTACAAACTGTATAGTTTGTAAATGATCTTTACTGGCAAATAAGAATTTATATCATTCGCGCCACTCATCACGCGCAGATCGTGAGTGGGGCGAAAAGTTCCCAGCTTTGGCGAATCTTCTGCTCCTTCAGGCTCTGCGGTGTACCAGCCCTTAGGAATAGGAGCTTCACCTCATGCAGCCTCGCTTCAAGCTCAGTCACCTGTCCATGGCGCTTCTGGCCGCCTCGACCCCCGAGTTGCTCATTGCCGCGCCGCTGGAAATCGGCCTGGACGAAGTGCCGGAGCGGAACAGCGTCATGACCGTGGACGGTGATGACCAGGCCCTTGAGCTGCATGAAACCCGCGTACTGGGCACTGCCGAGGAAGAGCTGAAGCAGGCGCCGGGCGTGTCGCTGATCACCGCCGAGGACATCAAGAAGCGTCCGCCGGTCAATGACCTCTCCGACATCATTCGCAAGATGCCCGGCGTCAACCTGACCGGTAACAGCGCCACCGGCCAATACGGCAACAACCGCCAGATCGACATCCGCGGCATGGGGCCGGAAAACACCCTGATCCTGATCGATGGCAAGCCGGTCAGTTCGCGCAACTCCATCCGCATGGGCCGTAGCGGCGAGCGCAACACCCGCGGCGACAGCAACTGGGTGCCCGTGGAAGCGGTCGAACGCATCGAAGTGCTGCGTGGCCCGGCGGCTGCCCGCTACGGTTCCGGTGCGGCTGGTGGTGTGGTCAACATCATCACCAAGGCGCCGACCAAAGCGCACAGCGGTTCGGTTACCACCTATTACAACCAGCCGGAAGACGATGCCGAGGGCGTGACCAAGCGCGTCGGTTTCAACCTGGCCGGCCCGGTGCTGGAAGCACTGTCCTATCGCCTGTACGGCAACTTCAACAAGACCGATGCCGACGACCTGTCGCTGAACGAGGAGTACGCCACCGGCGTAACCCCGCCGGCCGGCCGCGAAGGTGTGCGCAACAAGGACATCAACGGCCTGCTGCGCTGGGACATCGACCCGCAGCAGGTACTGGAGTTCGAAGGTGGCTTCAGCCGCCAGGGCAACATCTACGCCGGTGACCGCGCGGTGAGTACTTCAGGTACTCAATTGATCACTGACCTGGCCAACGGTGGTGCGGAAACCAACATCATGTATCGCCAGACCGGCTCGGTAACCCACCGCGGCGACTGGGACTGGGGCACCTCGCAACTGGTCGCCAGCTATGAGAACACCCGTAACCGTCGTCTCAACGAAGGTTTGGCGGGCGGGCCGGAAGGCACCATCAATACCACCGAAGACATGACCACCTCCGAGCTCAAGGCCTATCGCCTGGCCGGTGAGGTCAACCTGCCGCTGGAGTTTGGTTACAACCAGGTGCTGACCCTGGGCGCCGAGGCGACTCGCGACGAGCTGGACGATCCATTCTCGATGACCCAGAGCACGGCGTCTGGTGGTGTTGTGCCGGGTGCCGACACCGGCGAGCGCTCCGGTGAGTCGGATGCCGACAACTATGCGCTGTTCGTCGAAGACAACATCGAGGTCGGCGAGCGCTGGATCGTCACCCCGGGCCTGCGCCTCGACCACCACAGCGAGTTCGGCAGCAACTGGAGCCCGAGCCTGAACAGTTCCTACGAGCTCACCGACCACCTGACCCTGAAAGGCGGTGTGGCCCGTGCCTTCAAGGCACCGAACCTGTACCAGTCCAACCCCAACTACCTGTACTACACCATGGGCAACGGTTGCCCGCTCGATTACCTGAGCCTGGGTGCCGGTTGCTACGTGCAGGGCAACGACGATCTGGATGCCGAAACCAGCGTGAACAAGGAGCTCGGTCTGTCCTTCGACAAGGACGGCTGGCTGGCCGGTATCACCTATTTCCACAACGACTACAAGAACAAGATCACCGCCGGCATGGAGCCGGTGGGGCTGACCACTTCGAATGGCCGCATCTTCAAGTGGGAAAATGCACCCAAAGCTGTGGTCGCCGGCTGGGAAGGCAACCTGACCGTGCCGCTGATCGGCACCGCCGGCGAGATCCTCAGCTGGAGCACCAACTTCACCTACATGATCGAGAACAACAACAAGGACACCGGCGAGCCGCTGTCCGTGATCCCCGAGTACACCATCAACTCGATGCTGGACTGGGCGGTGACACAGTCCTTCGATCTGTCCTTCAACATGACTCACTACGGCGAGCAGAAGCCGCGTGACCTCAACTCCCGTGGTGGCGCCGCCACTGACGAGGAGCTGGAAACCCGCAGCAGCTACAGCGTCTTCGGCCTCACTGCCAACTACGAGCTGGACAAGCACTGGAGCTTCCAGACTGGCGTGAGCAACCTGTTCGACAAGCAGCTGTACCGCGAGGCCAACTCCGGTGGCGCCGGTGCCAACACCTACAACGAACCGGGTCGCGCCTACTTCGCGTCGGTGACCGCCTCGTTCTGATCCACCGTGCTCCTGACCCATTCGCCCGAGTGGGTCTTCGCTCCGCCAGGCATGCCTGGCGGGGCTTTTGTGTGAGAAGACCCGCATGACTGCTTTTCAAGACGGCTACCTGACCGAGATCGCCTATCCGCACCATGTTCATCCGGAGCTGTCGCCCGGCTGGCTGGCGGCGGTGCTACAGGCGCTGGGGCAGCGAGCGCCGCGCCTGGACCAGCGCTTTCGCTACTGCGAACTGGGCTGTGGCCAGGGACTGAACATTGCACTGCTGGCGGCGGCCAACCCCGCCGGGCAGTTTCTCGGCGTGGACTTCAACGCCCGCCATATCGAGCATGGCCGTCAGTTGGCGAGTTCTGCGCAGCTGAACAACCTGGCCTATCAGCAGGCCAGCTTCGCCGAGGTCGGCGACGAAGAGGGCGAGGGCTTCGACTTCATCGTGCTGCACGGTGTGTACTCCTGGGTGTCGGCGGACAACCGCGCCGCCATTCTCCGTTTCATCGACAAGCGCCTCAAGCCCGGCGGTGTGCTGTATCTGGCCTATATGAGTCACCCGGGCATGTCGGCTTTCGTCAGCGCCCAGCGCTTTCTCTGGCAGACCGCGCAAGGCCTTGTCGGCACACCGCAGCAGCGCTTGCGTGGCGCCCTCGATGCGCTGGGCCAGTGGCAGGCGACTGGCGCTGGCTACTTCATCGAACATCCCGATGTGGCCAAGCGCTTGGCTCGCGCCGACGAGGAAGATCTGGCCTTCCTCGCCCACGAACTGCTCTGCGAGCACTGGACGCCACTGCATGCGGCGGAAGTGATGGCTTCGCTAGGCGAGAGCGGCTGCCAGTTCCTCGGCAGCGCCACGCCGGTGGAGAACATCGACGCGCTGTCGCTGCCCGGCAGCTGCCAGGCACTGCTCGCGGGGCTGAGCGATGCGCAGCAGCGCGAGACGGCCAAGGACATGGCGCGTAACCAGTCGCAGCGCCGTGACCTGTATCAGCGTGCACCACGGCCACTGAGCGCCGACGAGCACCGCCAGGCGCTGCTCGATGGCTGCTGGTCGGCACTGCCGGCCGCGCCTGGCTCCGGTGCCGTCAGTTTCGATACACGCATTGGTGCGGTGCAGGGTGAAGAGGGGCTGTTCTCGCCGCTGCTCGGCGCCTTGGCCGAAGGCCCGCAGCGTTTCATTGAGCTGGCGCGGCGCCGTGAGTTGGCCGCGCAGATCGGTGAGCTCAGTCCGGCCTTGCAACTACTGCTCGGCGCCGGCATGGCCCATCCGCTGCTGGAGGGCGAGATTGCCGTGGAGCATTGCCAGGCATTCAACCGCGTGCTGGCCGAAGGCGCCTTGCAGGGCGCCGGCTACCGGCATCTGCTCGCGCCGAGCCTGGGCGCGCCGATTCCGGCGAGCCTGGAGGAAATGGCGGCGGCGCGCACCCTGCTGGAGCATCCGCAGCTGCGCGGCGAACTGCTCTGCGAAACCGCCCTGGCCCTGCTGCGGCGCACCGGACACTCCGCGGGCGAAGCGCAGATCGCGGCGCTGCGCGGGGTGGCCGAAAACACCTTGAAGCATTGGCTGCAACTGGGGGTAGTGAGCGCATGAGGTTCTGGCTGTTGTTACTCGCCCTGATCCCGGCATTGGCCGTGGCCAAACCGGACCTGTCGCGCAAGGTCGGCCCGACCATCGCCGACACGGGGTCGTCCTATTACCGCTTCGAGCGCTATGTGCTCGGTTCGGCCGATGGCCAGCGTACGTACCGCATCGTGCTCGGCATTCCCAAACGCAAGGCCCCGGCTGCGGGCTACCCGGCGCTGTACCTGCTCGACGGCAACGCGGCGCTGGCCTCGCTGCGCGAGCCCTGGTTGCAGCAGCTGGACGCCGGCCAGCCGCCGCTGCTGGTGATGATCGGTTACGACACCGAGCTGCGTTTCGATGTGGTGTCGCGCGCCTACGACTACACCCCGGCAGCGCAGCCAGGCAGCGAGATGCGCGACGAACAGGGACGCGCTGCAGGTGGCTCCCAGGCCTTCCGCCAGCTGATCGAGCAGCGCATCAAGCCGCTGGTCGAGCGCCGCTTCCCGGTGGATCGCACGCGGCAGGGCCTGTGGGGGCATTCCTATGGCGGCCTGTTCGTGCTCGACAGCCTGTTCGTCGCGCCGGCCAGCTTCCAGCACTACTACCCCGCCAGCCCCTCGCTGTGGTGGCAGAACGGTTTGCTGCTGGAACTGGAAAAACAACTGCCGGCCGATGCCCAGGCGCAGGTGGTGATCATGCGTGGCGGCGCGGAAGGGCGGCGCCACCGTGGTCGCGACGGCAAGGCCAGCCAGGTCCGGGCCTCGGTGCCGGCCAACGCGTTGCCGCAGATGGTCGAGCGCCTTGACCAACTGCCCGGCCTGCAAGTGCGTTACCAGGAAATTCCCGATCTGGAACACGGGCCAATGCTGCCAGCTTCGCTGGAGCAGGCGCTGCGTCTGTTCGGCCAACAGCCTTAAGAGAAAAATGACAGGAAAACCGTGATGCCCATGCTTTCCCGAACCCTGGCGGCGTTGCTTGGTGGCTACGCCTTCACCTACGCCTTCACCGCATTCCTCGCGCGGCTGTTGCCGCTGACCCCACAGGATGCGCTGATCGTCGCTACCTTGCCGGCCTTCGTGGTCTACCCGCTGGCCATCCTCTGGGCCTTCGCCTGCCGCAGCGCTACTCGCGCCTGGCTCGGCCTGGCCCTGGCGGCACCGCTGGCGTTGGTCGGTTTCTGGCCGCAACTGACGAGGGCGCTGGCATGAGCAAGGCGCAGACCATCACGCAGAAACTGTCGTGGCTGCACACCTGGGGCGGGCTGGTCTTCGGCTGGCTGCTGTTCGCCATCTTCCTCACCGGCACCCTGGCGGTGTTCGACAAGGAGATCGACGAATGGATGCGCCCGGAGATCCCCGCCCATAACGTCAGTCAGATCGAAGCCGCGCAGCGCGCACTGGCCTATCTGCAGGCCAACCACCCGGACGCCAGTGCCTGGAACATCGGCCTGCCCACCGAGCGCTCGCCGGGGCTGAGCGTCTCCGCCGGCGAGCAGCGCCGTGGCGGCGGCCAGGCGCTCGATCCGCGCACCGGCGAGAAGATCGACCCGCGTGAGACCGCCGGCGGCGGCTTCTTCTTCCGCTTCCACTTCACCCTGAACATGCCGCGCAATATCGGCATCTGGGTTGTTGGCTTGGCGGCGGTGCTGATGCTGGTGGCGCTGGTTAGCGGCATCGTCATCCACAAGAAGTTCTTCAAGGAGTTCTTCACCTTCCGCCCGAACAAGGGCCAGCGCTCCTGGCTCGATGCACACAACGCCAGCGGCGTGCTGCTGTTGCCGTTTCACCTGATGATTACCTACACCGGCCTGGTGATCTTCTACCTCATCTATATGCCGGCGGCGGTCGATGCGCTGTTCGACGGTAACCGCGAGGCGGCTTTTGGCCGTGGCGGACAGGGCGGCGAACAGCGCGAGGCGCGTGCGCCGGCGAATGGCCAGGGGGCGGAGCGCATGGCTGGCGGTGCAGAACGGAGCGGCCAGCGTGGCGCCGGTGAGCAGGAGCACAGCCATGCGCCGAGCGTCGAGCGCGGGCAGGGTGGTGAGCGCATGGCCCGTGGGGAGCAGCAAGGAGGGGCGCGGGGCGAGGCTGGGAATGATCACAGTCACGACCACGATCACGAGCATGAATCGGAGCGCGGCGAGCGTCCGCTGGCTCCCCCGGCCGAGCTGACCGACCTGGCGCCGCTGCTGGCCGAGGCCGAGCGGCTGATGGGGCCGGTGGGCTCGCTATCCATCCGCAATCCGGGGCGCGCCAACGCGCAGATCGATGTGCGCCCGGTGCTGGGCAACCGCATCGAGCTGACCAAGGGTCAGGGCATGCAGTTCGACGGCGTCAGCGGCAAGGTCACGCGCATGCCCAACGAGAGCAAGCCGGCGCAGCTGACCCAGAAGGTCATGGCCGGCCTGCACTTCGCCCAGTTCGGTGGCTACCCGATGCGCTGGCTGTACTTCATCTGCGGCCTGGTCAGCAGCGCGATGATCGCCAGCGGCCTGGTGCTGTTCACCGTCAAGCGTAGCCGTCGCCCGGATGCCGAAGGCGCCTTGGCGGCGCGTATGTACGCCGTCGCCGAGCGGGTGAATATCGCGGTGATCGCCGGCCTGGGCATCGCCTGCGTCGGCATGCTCTGGGCCAACCGCCTGCTGCCGGTCGAGCTGGCCGAGCGCGCCGGCTGGGAAGTGCAGGTGTTCTTCGGCCTGTGGCTGCTGACCCTGGTGCATGCTTGCCTGCGTCCATCCAAGCAGGCCTGGCGCGAGCAGCTGGGCCTGGGCGCGGCGCTGTGCCTGGCATTGCCCCTGCTCAGCGCGCTGACCGTCGAACAACCCTGGGCCGACAACACCCGCCTGCTGCTGGAGCTGACCAGTGTGGCCTGTGGCGCGCTGATGGCCTGGGCCACCTGGCGCGCGGGGCGGCCGAGCGAAAAGCCGGCGCCGCGCCGCAAGGCGCAAACTGCCGTGGAGGCGAACTGAGATGTTGAGTGCTTTCTTCGGTGGTGTGCTGCTGGCCTATGCCGGCATGGTCGGCCTGTGCCAGGGCATGGAGCGTCACTACAAACAGGTCTGGCAACAGTTGCCGACAGCGGCGGTGCAGCGTGGGCTACGCATCGCCGGCTGGGCGCTGCTGGCCGCCAGCTTCGCCGCCTGCGTGGCGGCCTGGGGCTGGGCCATGGGTCCGGTGGGCTGGTTCGGCCAGATCAGCCTGGCCGGCTTCGCGCTGATCCTGCTGCTGCCCTACCGCCCGCGCCTGGCGGCGTTGCTGCCACTTGTCGCTCTGCCACTCTGGGCTCTGTGTCATTTCATGTTGGGCTGAGCTGTTTCAGGGGGCGATCCAACGCGCTCGGCGCAACCGACAAGTTGAACGAAGCGTCAGCGTCGATATGGTCGGCGGCGGTTTGCCGGTATCATGGCGGCCCTGTTTGATGAACGGATGGCCGCCTCGCCATGACCCTGCAGTTCCCCACCATCGCCGACTGCATCGGCAACACCCCGTTGGTTCGCCTGCAACGCCTGGCCGGTAACACCAGCAACACCCTGCTGGTGAAGCTGGAGGGCAACAACCCGGCCGGCTCGGTGAAGGACCGCCCGGCGCTGTCGATGATCAGCCGTGCCGAGTTGCGCGGCGATATCCAGCCCGGCGATACCCTGATCGAGGCCACCAGTGGCAACACCGGCATTGCTCTGGCGATGGCGGCGGCGATCAAGGGCTACCGCATGATCCTGATCATGCCGGACAACTCCACCGCCGAGCGCAAGTGGGCGATGACCGCCTACGGCGCCGAGCTGATCCTGGTGAGCAAGGAGCAGGGCATGGAGGGCGCCCGCGACCTGGCGCTGCAGATGCAGGCCGAGGGCAAGGGCAAGGTGCTCGACCAGTTCGCCAACGGCGACAACCCCGAGGCGCACTATCACGGCACCGGCCCGGAAATCTGGCAGCAGACTGGCGGGCGCATCACCCACTTCATCAGCTCGATGGGCACCACCGGCACCATCATGGGCACCTCGCGTTACCTCAAGGAACAGAACCCGGCGATCCAGATCGTCGGCCTGCAGCCGCAGGAAGGCTCGGCCATTCCCGGCATCCGCCGCTGGCCGGAAGAGTATCTGCCGAAGATCTACCAGGCCGAGCGTGTCGACCAGGTGATGGATATGTCCCAGGCCGAGGCTGAGCACGTCATGCGTCGCCTGGCGCGCGAGGAAGGCATCTTCTGTGGCGTGTCCTCGGGCGGTTCGGTGGCCGGCATGCTGCGTCTGTCGCAGCAGGTGGAGAACGCGGTCATGGTGGCGATCATCTGCGACCGTGGCGATCGCTACCTGTCCACCGGCGTATACGAAGACCCGCAGCAATAATGAAGTACGGGGCGGCAGTGGCCGCCCTCTGACAGATAGGTAATGAAGATGGCCAAGCGCAGCAGCGGTTTGCGTTTCCAGCCCAGTGGGGGCGAGCGCAAGACGCAGGTGCCGGTGGGCAAGAAGCAGAAGCTCGCGATCGAGCGCCTGGCTCACGATGGTCGCGGCATAGGTTTCGTCGAAGGGCGCAGCTGGTTCGTCGCCGGTGCGCTGCCGGGCGAAGAGGTCGAGGCTCGCGTGCTGGGCGCCCGGGCCCAGGTAGTCGAGGCGCGCACCGAACGGGTGCTGCGCGCGGTGGAGCAACGTCGCCAACCGCCTTGTGCCCATGCTGGCCACTGCGGTGGCTGCACCCTGCAGCACTTGCCCCATGACGAACAGCTCGCCCTGAAACAGCGCAGCCTGGCTGAGCAACTGCAGCGTGTTGCCGGTGTACAACCCGACGAATGGGCGGCGCCGCTGGTCGGTTCCGAATTTGCCTATCGCCGCCGTGCACGCATCGCCGTGCGCTGGGACGTCAAGCACAAGCATCTGGACGTTGGCTTCCGCGCTGCCGCCAGCCAGGACATCGTCGCCATCGACGACTGCCCGGTACTGGTACAGCCCTTGCAACCTTTGCTGCGCGCGTTACCGGCCCTACTGGGCGGTCTGGACAAGCCCCAGGCCATTGGCCATGTCGAACTGTTCCATGGCACTCAGTCAGCGCTGCTGGTGCGCCATACGGCGGCGCTGGGCGAGGCCGATCTGCAGCGCCTGCGCAGCTTCTGCAACGAGCACAGCGCGCAGCTGTGGCTGCACGGCAGTGGCGAGCCGCAAGCTGATCAGCCGGGCCTGCGACTGGGCTACCGTCTGGAACCGTGGAATCTGGAATTGCAGTACCGACCGGGGGATTTCGTTCAGGTCAACGGCCAGGTCAATCAGGCCATGGTCGAACAGGCGCTAGACTGGATGGCGCCGCACACTGGTGAGCGGGTGCTGGATCTGTTCTGCGGCCTGGGCAATTTCGCCCTGCCGCTGGCGCAGACGGTGGCCGAGGTGGTGGCGGTGGAAGGCGTCGAGGCCATGGTGCTGAGGGCGCGAGCCAACGCAGAAGATAACGGCCTGGGCAATCTGCACTTTTTCCAGGCCGACCTGTCGAAGCCGCTGGCCGGCGCGGCATGGGCTGCTCAAGGCTTCGACGCGATATTGCTCGACCCGCCGCGCGACGGCGCGTTCGAGGTGGTCAAGGGGATTCATCGACTGGGCGCTCGGCGCCTGGTGTATGTGTCCTGCAACCCGGCGACTCTGGCGCGCGACACCGCCGAACTGGTGGCGCAGGGTTACCGGCTGAAACGGGCCGGGATTCTCGACATGTTCCCGCAGACGGCACATGTGGAGGCGATGGCATTATTCGAGGCGAGCTAGGACGCTCGCGTAATCCGACTGGCCCATAGAAGGCCAGAGATCATCCGGCAGGGCTGCGGCCCGCCGTAGGGAAGGCAGAAAGATGGTACAGGTGAGAGCACACCAGCCCGTCAACCTCGACGGCAGCATCAACCTCGAGGCCTGGCTGGATCACACCCTCAGCGTCGATCCGGCGCTGGATCGCGCGGCGCTCAAGGCGGCCTGCGAGTTCGCCCGCGAGGTGGAGCAGCAGGCCAACGCTGCGCAGAACCTGTGGGTCGAGGGCGCATCCAGCTTCCAGACCGGCCTGGAGATCGCCGAGATCCTCGCCGACCTCAAGCTGGATCAGGACAGCCTGGTGGCCGCGGTGATCTACCGTGCCGTGCGCGAGGGCAAGACCACGCTCAAGGAGGTACAGGACAGGTTCGGTCCGGTGGTGGCCAAGCTGGTCGATGGCGTGCTGCGCATGGCCGCCATCAGCGCCTCGCTCAACCCGCGCGACTCCCTGGTGCTCGGCTCGCAGGCGCAGGTGGAGAACCTGCGCAAGATGCTGGTGGCCATGGTCGACGACGTGCGTGTCGCGCTGAGCAAACTGGCCGAGCGCACCTGCGCCATCCGCGCGGTGAAGGAAGCCGACGACGATAAGCGCCACCGCGTCGCCCGCGAGGTGTTCGACATCTACGCGCCGCTGGCCCACCGCCTCGGCATCGGTCATATCAAGTGGGAGCTGGAGGACCTGTCCTTCCGCTATCTGGAGCCGGAGCAGTACAAGCAGATCGCCAAGTTGCTGCACGAGCGTCGTCTGGACCGTGAGCAGTACATCGCCAACGTGATGCAGCAACTGCGCGACGAGCTCACCGCCACCGGCATCAAGCCGGACATCAGTGGTCGGGCTAAACATATCTATTCCATCTGGCGGAAGATGCAGCGCAAGGGCCTGCAGTTCAGCCAGATCTACGACGTGCGCGCGGTGCGCGTGCTGGTGCCGGAAGTGCGCGACTGCTACACCGCGCTTGGCATCGTGCATACCCTGTGGCGGCACATCCCCAAGGAGTTCGACGACTACATCGCCAACCCCAAGGAGAACGGCTACCGCTCGCTGCACACCGCGGTGATCGGCCCGGACGGCAAGGTGCTGGAAGTGCAGATCCGCACCCATGCCATGCACGAGGAAGCCGAGCTGGGCGTGTGTGCCCACTGGAAATACAAGGGCACCGACGTCAAGGGTGGTTCCGACCACTACGAAGAGAAGATGGCCTGGCTGCGCCAGGTGCTGGAGTGGCACGAGGAGCTGGGCGATATCGGCGGTCTGGCCGAGCAGCTGCGTGTCGATATCGAGCCGGACCGGGTCTACGTGTTCACCCCGGATGGCCATGCCATCGACCTGCCCAAGGGCGCCACGCCGCTGGACTTCGCCTACCGCGTGCACACCCAGATAGGCCACAACTGCCGCGGCGCCAAGGTCAACGGACGCATCGTGCCGCTGACCTACAGCCTGCAGACCGGCGAGCAGGTGGAAATCATCACCAGCAAGCAGGGCGCGCCGAGCCGCGACTGGCTCAACCCCAACCTCGGCTACATCACCACCAGCCGTTCGCGGGCCAAGATCGTCCACTGGTTCAAGCTGCAGGACCGCGAGCAAAACGTCGCCGCCGGCAAGGCCATGCTCGAACGCGATTTGGCGCGTCTGGCGCTGTCCTCGGTGGACTTCGCCAAGCTGGCCGAGAAGTGCAACCTGAAGACTGCCGAGGACATGTATGCCGCCCTCGGTGCCGGTGACCTGCGCCTGGCCCACGCGGTCAACCTGGCGCAGCAACTGGTGGAGCCGGAACGCGGCAGCGAGCAGCTTGAGCTGATCCCGCGGCGGCCTCAGAGCCTGCGCCCGGGCAAGCGGGGCGATATCCAGATCGAGGGCGTGGGCAACCTGCTGACGCAGATGGCCGGCTGCTGCCAACCACTGCCGGGCGATCCTATCGTCGGCTACATCACCCAGGGGCGTGGCGTCTCCATTCACCGCCAGGATTGCGCCTCGGTGCTGCAACTGGCCGGCCGCGAGCCGGAGCGGATCATCCAGGTCAGCTGGGGGCCGGTGCCGGTGCAGACCTACCCGGTGGATATCGTGATCAAGGCTTATGACCGTTCCGGTCTGCTGCGCGACGTGTCCCAGGTGCTGCTCAACGATCGTCTCAACGTGCTGGCGGTGAACACCCGCTCGAACAAGGAAGACAACACCGCCTCCATGCTGCTGACGGTGGAAATTCCTGGTTTGGACGCCCTGTCGCGTCTGCTGGCGCGGATCAGCCAGTTGCCCAACATCATCGAGGTGCGCCGCAATCGCGGCGGCAATTGAGGCGAGATATCGCAAAGGGCGTTCGTGGGAGCGACTTTAGTCGCGATGATCTCAGCGCTGCTGTTCGCGGCTGAAGCCGCTCCCACGCGAACACTGGATCCTATGAAAGACATCTACACCTTGGACGACCTCTTGCACCTGATGGCCCGCCTGCGCGATCCGCAACATGGCTGTCCCTGGGATCTCAAGCAGGACTACGCCAGCATCGTGCCGCACACCATTGAGGAAGCTTACGAGGTGGCCGATGCCATCGAGCGTGGCGACTTCGACCACCTGCCGGGCGAGCTGGGTGATCTGTTGTTTCAGGTCGTCTACTACAGCCAGTTGGCGCGGGAGGAGGGGCGTTTCGATTTCGCCAAAGTAGTCGACGCCATCACGACCAAGCTGGTGCGCCGTCATCCCCATGTGTTTCCCGATGGCGACCTGTACGGCGCACCGGACATGGCCCGCCTGGAAGAAGCAGCGATCAAGCAGCGCTGGGAAGAGATCAAGGCCGAGGAGCGCGCCGAGAAGGCTGCAGTGCCTGAGCAACTGTCGCTGCTCGATGACGTCCCCGTCACGCTGCCAGCGTTGTCCCGCGCGGTGAAACTGCAGAAGCGTGCGGCCCAGGTGGGTTTCGACTGGCCCGAGGCGCTGCCGGTGGTGGATAAGCTGCGCGAGGAACTGGACGAAGTGCTGGAGGCCATGAGCGAGAACGATCCTGAGGCGATTGCCGAGGAGGTGGGCGACCTGTTGTTCGTTGTCACCAACCTGGCGCGACACCTCAAGGTCGATCCGGAGTCCGCCCTGCGCGCGGCCAATGGCAAGTTCGAGCGGCGCTTCCGCTATATCGAACAGGCATTGCGCGAGGCTGGCCTGGCCATCGAGAATTGCAACCTTGAACAACTGGATGCCCTCTGGGGCGAAGCCAAGAAGATGGAAAAGCAGTCTCCGGGCTGCTGACGACGAGAGCGAGTACCGATGAGCCTTTCCCTCCGTGACCAGCTGCTGAAAGCCGGGCTGGTCAATGAAAAGCAGGCTAAACAGGCCGGCAAGCAGAAACAGAAGCAGCAGCGCCTGGAAAAGAAGGGCCAGGCCGAGGTGGATGACTCGCAGAAGCAGGCCGCTCTGCAGGCCATGGCCGAGAAAGCCGCCAAGGATCAGGAGCTGAACCGCCAGCAACAGGAGAAGGCACAGCAGAAGGCCATCGCCGCGCAGATCAAGCAGCTGATCGAGAGCGCCCGTCTGCCTAAACTGACCACCGAGGACTACTACAACTTCGTCGACGACAAGAAGGTCAAGCGCCTGTCGGTGAACAACCTGATGCGCGACAAGCTCAGCCGTGGCTCGCTGGCCATTGTCCGCCATGGTGGTGGTTACGAGGTGATCCCGCGTGAAGCGGCGCTGAAGATCCAAGAGCGTGACGAGCGCCGCATCGTGCTGCTCAACACGCCGACCGAAGCGCCGGATGAGGATGATCCGTATGCCGCCTACCAGGTGCCTGACGACCTGATGTGGTGATGCCAAAAAGCCGGGCCCAGCCCGGCTTTTTCATGCGGACTCAGCAGCGCGCATTGCCCAGCAGTACCCGGCCGAAACTGGCGCCGTGGTTGAGTGGCGTGATGGCCAGCAGGCGATCCAGACGTAGCGGTTGTTCGCCGTTCTCGGTGCGCACGATAAAGAACTCTTCCTTGCTGCTCTCGGTGCGGGTGGTCAGGGCCTGGGCTGTCAGCTCGCCGCCACCGACCAGTTCGATGCGCAGCTGGTAGTGATGCATGCAGGCGATTTCCAGGTAGTCGTACAGGTCGCAGGACAGCGGGCGATAGGCGTCACTCATGGCAAGGCCCTCCGGGAGGAGAAAGTTATCCTAGCGCCGAATGGCGGGCATGAAAAAGCCGGGCGTCGCCCGGCTTCCATTGGTATCTGCGTTCAGTCGCGTTTGCCTTCGACAGTGCGGCCGTCGACCGTGCCGTCCTTGAGCATGATCTGGTATTCCTTGCCGTCCTTCTCGACCTGGTGCAGGCGTACCAGCAGGTAGTTCCAGTCCTTGGCGAACCACAGCACGGTCTTGCGGTTGCTCTGGGTCGGATCGCGCACGCGCTCGACCTTGATCGCAGCGAGCAGGCCAGCCTTGGTGCGTACGTTCTCTTCGCCGAGTACGCGGAAGTCGTAGGTTTCGACCTCGTCGCCGTCGATCACCTGGTAGCTCATGCTTTTTTCGCCTGCGGCCACATCGTGCTGCAGTACCAGTTGGTAGGTGGACTTGTCCTGCAGGCCGAGATTGAGAGGTACGCGCACCGCATCACCCCGGTCGTTGCCGATCACCTGTTTTTCAGTCCAGTCGAAATCCAGCTCGATTTGCTTGCCTTTACCCAGGCCGCTGCGGTCGAAGCGATAGGTCAGCGGCAGGAAGGCATCGTTCTCCACGCGGAAGGTGCTTTTCTCGCTGAGGCTGGCGACCAGCATGGAGGCTTCGAAATCCAGCTCCCAGCGGCCGTTGTCCAGTTGCTTGAGGCTACGGCCGGCGGTGCCGCTGATCGGTACCTGCTTCCAGTCGGCGGTGTAGCTGGCGGAGAACGGCTTGATCTCCAGGGCCTGTACCGGCAGGGCCAGCAGGGCGAGCAACATCAGCAGAGCGCGGGGCATGTGATCTCCTATGTGCGAATCAGGTGTCCGGTGGCTGGCAGGTCCTTGCCGTCCAGTTGTGCGCCGGTTTGGCCCAGGCGCAAGCGACCTTCGGCGAACCAGCGCATGGCCAGGGGGTAGATGTGGTGCTCCTGGCTGTGAACCCGTTGCGCCAGTGATTCCGGCGTGTCGCCAGACTCTACCGGTACTACCGCCTGTACGACCAGAGGGCCGCCATCGAGTTCCTCGGTGACGAAGTGCACGCTGCAGCCATGCTCGCTGTCACCGGCCTCCAGCGCGCGCTGGTGGGTGTGCAGGCCCTTGTACTTGGGCAGCAGCGAGGGGTGGATGTTCAGCAGGCGTCCCTCGTAGTGGCGGACGAAGCCGCCGGTGAGGATGCGCATGAAGCCGGCCAGCACTACCAGCTGCGGGTCGAAGCCGTCGATGGCTTCGACCAGCGCGGCATCGAAGGCCTCGCGGCCGTCGAACTGCTTGTGATCCAGCACGTGGGTGGCGATACCGGCCTGCTTGGCCCGCTCCAGCCCGTAGGCATCGGCGCGGTTGGAAATCACCGCGACGATGCGCGCCGGATTGCCGTCGTGGGCGATGCTGTCGATCAGCGCCTGCAGGTTGCTGCCGGAGCCGGAGATCAGCACCACGACATTGCAGTCGGCCATCAGTGGGCTTTCAGATTGTTCAGTTGAACTTGGGCAGCGCCTTCGGCGGCCTGGGCGATGCTACCGATGACCCACGGGGTTTCACCGGAGGCGCGCAGGTTGGCCAGAGCGCTTTCGACCTGGTCCTGGGCCACGCAGATGACCATGCCGACGCCGCAGTTGAGGACGCGGTGCATCTCGTGCTCATCGACGTTGCCCTTCTCCTGCAACCAGTCGAAGACCGCCGGACGGTTCCAGCTGGCCACGTCGATCACCGCCTGGGCGCCTTGCGGCAGTACGCGCGGGATGTTGTCGAGCAGGCCGCCACCGGTGATGTGGGCCATGGCCTTGACCGCGCCGGTGTCCTTGATCAGCTTGAGCAGCGGCTTGACGTAGATGCGGGTCGGCGCCATCAGCAGTTCGGTCAGCGGCTTGCCATCGAGCTGGATGGCCTCGATATCGGCGCCGGAGACTTCAATGATCTTGCGGATCAGCGAATAGCCGTTGGAGTGCGGGCCCGAGGAGGGTAGGGCGATCAGCGCGTCACCGGTGGCGACTTTCGAGCCGTCGATGATCTCGGCCTTTTCCACCACGCCCACGCAGAAGCCTGCCAGGTCGTAGTCTTCGCCTTCGTACATGCCCGGCATTTCAGCGGTTTCACCGCCTACCAGCGAGCAGCCGGCCAGTTCGCAACCGGCGCCGATGCCGGTCACCACGGTGGCGGCCACGTCGACATTCAGCTTGCCGGTGGCGTAGTAGTCGAGGAAGAACAGCGGCTCGGCGCCACACACCACCAGGTCGTTGACGCACATGGCGACCAGGTCCTGGCCGATGCTGTCGTGCTTGTTCAGGTTCAGCGCCAGACGCAGCTTGGTGCCGACACCGTCGGTGCCGGACACCAGCACCGGCTGCTTGTAGCCGGCCGGGATTTCACAGAGGGCGCCGAACCCCCCCAGGCCACCCATGACTTCCGGGCGCGCGGTGCGCTTGGCCACGCCTTTGATGCGTTCGACCAGGGCTTCACCGGCGTCGATGTCTACACCGGCGTCTTTGTAGCTGATGGAGGGTTGCTTGCTCATGGGATCAGGCCTTTAGAAGGGGGAATGCTGTGGGCGGGCGCCGTTGTGCGGGCCGCTGCGCGAAGGCGCGCGATTTTATCAGGCTTGCCCGCCAGCGGCCACCGGGCGCGACGGTTGCCGGGGAACAGACGGCTGTTTAAGGTATAGCCCTTCGCCTGGACGATCAGGCATCCGCTTCCCCTTCCGAGAGTCTGTCGATGCGCTTGTCCGCCCGTCTGTTCGCCGTTTGTCTTTCGTTGCTCAGCCTGCCGGCCCTGGCCGCTCAGGTCGACGACCTCTATCAGGTGCGCGAGGCTGTTGCCAGTCAGCAGCCGGAAGAGCGTAGCGCCGCGCTCGGGCGCGCCCTGGAAACCCTCATGCTGCGTCTGACCGGCGACGCCAAGGCCGTGCAAAGTGGCAGCCTGGAAGGCGTGCGCAAGGACCCTCAGCAACTGGTCAGCCAGTACGTGTACGAGGGCGATAGCCTGGTGGTGGATTTCGATCCGCTGACCACCGAGAACAAGTTGCGTCAGGCCGGTGTGCCGATCTGGGGTGCCAACCGTCCGTTGATCCTGACCTGGTGGCTGAATAACAGCGAGGGTAGCAGTAGCCTGATCGGCGATGGCCAGGAGGCTGCAACACCTTTGCGTCAAGCCGCCCAGCATCGCGGTCTGCCGCTGCGCCTGCCGCTGGCTGACCTTGAAGAACAGCTGGTCGCTACCCCTGAGAACCTTGGTGCCAGCCAGCCGGATGCGTTGCAGCCAGCCTCCGAGCGTTATGCGGCCGATGCCCTGTTGGCGGTCAATGCCCGCGAGCAGGATGGCCAGTGGCAGGCCGACTGGCGGCTGTGGCTGGGTGATGCCCGTGAGCAGGGCAGCGCACAAGGCGCGGATCAGCAGGCCCTGGCCGATGCCGTGCTGTTGGCGGTGAGCCAGCGTTTGGCGCCGCGCTTCCTGGTGAAACCGGGGGCGGCTGGAGCCATGACCCTGGAAGTGCAGGGCGCGGATCTGTCGCGCTACGCAGAGCTGGAGCGTCTGCTCGACCCGTTTGGTGCACGCCTGCTGCGGGTCAGCGGTGATCTGCTGGTGTGGCAGGTCAATGCCAGTGCCGAGCAGTTGCGTGCCCAACTGGGGCTGGCAGGCTTGCGCGAAGCACCGGTCGAGGCTGCGCCGCTGGATGCCACTGGCGAGCCGCAGGCCACGCCGGCTCAGGCGCCGGCCAACCTGATGCGCTTCAGCTGGTAAGCAAACGGTCGACGCGCTGTCACTATTGCTGCTGTTTACTGTCCTGTTGCCGGTGCGTTGTGACGCACCGGCCTCTTTCCTTTAGGCGGAGTGCCTGAAATGACCGATTCACAGCGCTGGCTATGGCTGGCTGGGCTGTTTCTCTGTGGCTGGCTGATCTATCTGCTGATGCCGATCCTGTCGCCCTTTTTGGTCGCCATGTTGCTGGCCTATATGGGCGATCCGCTGGTGGATCGCCTGGAGCGGCGCAGGCTCTCGCGTACCTGGGGCGTGGTCGCGGTGTTCGCCGTGTTCAGTCTGCTATTGCTGATTCTGTTATTGGTGCTGATCCCGATGCTGGGACGGCAGCTGGTGCGACTCTACGAACTGGTTCCACAGGGGCTCGACTGGGCGCAACACCAGGCTTTTCCCTGGATGCAGGCGCAGCTCGGTCTGGCCGAGGGTTTCTGGCGCTTCGACCAGCTCAAGCAGGCCTTTTCCGGACAGCTTGGCAAGACCACCGATATTGTCGGTGGCCTGCTGGCGCAAGCCACGGCTTCGAGCCTGGCGCTGCTCGGCTGGTTGGGTAATCTGCTGTTGATACCCGTGGTGGCTTTCTATCTGTTGCGCGATTGGGACCTGATGATGGCCCGGTTGCGCAGCCTATTGCCGCGTGCCCGCGAGCGACTGATCGTGCAGTTGGTCGGTGAGTGTCATGAGGTGCTGGGCGCTTTCATGCGTGGCCAACTGATGGTCATGTTGGCGTTGGCGGGCATCTATTCAGTCGGTCTGATGGTGGTCGGTTTGGAGTTGGGACTGCTGATCGGCTTGCTGGCGGGACTGGCCAGTATCGTGCCGTACATGGGCTTTATCGTGGGGTTTGGCGCTGCCGTGGTCGCCGCGCTGTTTCAGCATGGCGGCTTTGAGCTCTATCCACTGATCGGCATTGCCGTGGTCTTTGGCATCGGTCAGCTGCTCGAAGGCATGCTACTGACTCCTTTGCTGGTCGGTGATCGCATTGGCCTGCACCCGGTAGCCGTGATCTTCGCCATCCTTGCCGGTGGTCAGCTGTTCGGCTTCACCGGTGTGCTGCTGGCCTTGCCAGTGGCCGCGGTGATCATGGTTTTGCTGCGCCATGCTCATGATTTCTATAAACTTTCCGACCTTTACGGAGAGTCTTCCGGCGATTCGCAAGAACCGCCGTCCAGTGCATGAAACCAGTCCAGCTACCTCTTGGCGTGCGCCTGCGCGACGACGCCACCTTTGTGAACTACTACCCCGGCGCCAACGCGGCGGCCCTCGGCTATGTCGAGCGCCTATGCGAGGCCGATGCCGGCTGGACCGAGAGCCTGATCTACCTCTGGGGTGGTGAGGGCGTGGGGCGCAGCCATCTGCTGCAGGCGGCCTGCCTGCGTTTCGAGCAGCGTGGTGAGGCGGCGGTCTATCTGCCCTTGGGCGAAGTGGCCGAGTACGGCCCTGAGCTGCTCGATGGCCTGGACCAGTCCGAGCTGGTCTGTCTCGATGATCTCGACGCCGTGGCCGGGCGCGCGGACTGGGAAGAGGCGCTGTTCCACCTGTTCAACCGCCTGCGCGACTCCGGTCGGCGCCTGCTGCTGGCGGCCACCGCTTCACCGCGCGAATTGCCGGTGCAGCTGCCCGATCTGCAGTCGCGCCTGACCCTGGCGCTGGTGTTCCAGTTGCATGAGCTGGGTGATGAAGACAAGCTGCGCGCCCTGCAGTTGCGTGCTTCGCGCCGTGGCCTGCACCTGACCGATGACGTTGGGCGTTTCATCCTTACCCGTGGAGAGCGCAGCATGAGCGGTCTGTTCGAGCTGTTGGAGCGCCTCGACCAGGCATCCCTGCAGGCCCAACGCAAGCTGACCATTCCCTTTCTCAAGGAAACCCTGGGCTGGTAAGGCCCAGGGTTCGACTTACTCGCCCGCCAGCTTACGGTCGTACTGGAACTTCCAGCGCACATAGAGCAGGGCGCTGCAGAACAGCCCCAGGCTGATCACGGTTTCCAGGGCACCGAACAGTGCGCGGGCCGGATCGATGGTGGCCAATACGCCCTGAATGAAGTAGATGTTGACCACGAAGCAGGCCCAGGCATGGGCGCGGGCGTTGCCCAGCAGTAGACCGGGGGCGAGCAAGAGCAGTGGTAACAGCTGAATGCTCAGCACGACCCAGGTGCGTGCGCCGTGCAGGTCGGCGAAAGCGAGGTTCCAGACCAGCAGCAGTGCCAGCAAAGCGAGGAAACTGAACAGGCTGAGTGCGCGGCTGAGCCGCAGGCGCGGGGTCAGCCATTCCAGGCTGGGCAGGGGTTTGGGCGTTTTAGCCACGTGGGGACTCCAGTGTTGCAGCGGTGGTCGCCAGGCGCTGGCCAAGGGCGCGGCACAGGGCGATTTCATGTTCATCCAGGGAGCGCTTGCCATCGGCGCCGGCGTGGTGGCTGGGGCCATACGGCGTGCCGCCGCCCCGGGTTTCGAGCAGGGCTCCTTCGCTGTAGGGCAGGCCGCAGATCAGCATGCCGTGGTGCAGCAGGGGCAGCATCATCGACAGCAGGGTGCTTTCCTGGCCACCGTGCAGGCTTGAGGTCGAGGTAAACACGCCGGCCGGTTTGCCTACCAATTCGCCCGTCAGCCACAGGCTACTGGTGCCATCTAGGAAATACTTCATCGGCGCGGCCATGTTGCCGAAGCGGGTCGGGCTGCCCAGCGCGAGGCCAGCGCAACCCTTGAGGTCGTCATGGCTGACGTACAGCGCGCCTTCGGCAGGAATCGCCGGAGCGACGGCCTCGCACTCGCTGGAAACCGCAGGGACGGTGCGCAGGCGTGCTTCCAGTCCACCCAGTTCGACACCGCGGGCGATTTGCCTGGCCATCTCCGCCGTGGCGCCATGGCGGCTGTAGTAGAGCACCAGGATGTAGGGCGTACTCATACCAGCAGCTCCAGCACTTTCTCCGGTGGGCGGCCGATCACGGCACGTTCACCGGCGATCAGGATGGGGCGTTCGATCAGTTTCGGGTGGCTGACCATGGCGGCGATCAGTTGCTCGTCGCTCAGGTTGGAGTCGGCTAGCCCCAGTGCTTTGTATTCGTCCTCACCGCTGCGCAGCAGTTGGCGGGCCGGGATGCCCAGCTTGCCGAGCAGGGTGCGTAGCTCATCGGCGCTGGGCGGCGTATCCAGATAGCGTACGACGGTGGGTGTCAGGCCGCGGGCTTCGAGCAGCTCCAGCGCGCCGCGAGACTTGGAGCAGCGCGGGTTGTGATAGAGGGTCAAGTCGGTCATGGTGGGTGCCCATTGGCGAATGAGGGCGCTATTCTAGCCGCCAAGAGCGCGAAACGGCTAAGGAGAGGGCATGCGACGGCGGCTGGATGACTGGGTGGAGTTCTGGGGCTTCCTGTTCCGGCGTTTTCTGGCTGATCGCGCGATCAACAGTGCGGCCGCCTTGACCTACACCACGCTGTTCGCCGTGGTGCCGATGATGACCGTGACCTTCTCCATGCTTTCGGCCATCCCGGCGTTTCAGGGGACCGGTGAGCAGATCCAGAGCTTCATCTTTCAGAACTTCGTGCCATCCTCGGGCGAGACGGTGCAACAGTACCTGCGCGATTTCACGGCCCAGGCCCGGCAGCTGACCTGGGTCGGCGTGGCGCTGCTGGCGGTGACCGCCTTCTTCATGCTGGTGACCATCGAGAAGACCTTCAATGCCATCTGGCGCGTGCGCCAGCCACGCCGGGGCATTTCCAGCTTCCTGCTGTACTGGGCGATCCTCAGCCTGGGGCCGCTGCTGCTCGGTGCCGGGTTCGCCGTGACCACCTATGTCGCCTCGCTGTCGCTGCTGTCCGGCCCGGATGCGCTGATCGGAGCCAAGACCCTGCTGGCCTTCGCTCCGTTGCTGTTCAGTACGGCGGCCTTCACCCTGATCTACTCGGCGGTGCCCAACGCCCGGGTGCCGCTGCGCCACGCGCTGCTGGGCGGCGCCTTCGTCGCCCTGCTGGTCGAGGTGGCCAAGGCGCTGTTCGGCCTGTTCGTCAGCCTTTTCCCCGGCTACCAGCTGATCTACGGGGCCTTCGCCACGGTGCCGCTGTTCCTGCTGTGGGTCTACCTGTCCTGGCTGATCGTGCTGTTCGGTGCCGAGCTGGTGTGCAACCTGTCCTCGTCGCGCACCTGGCGCCGCCGCGCGCTGCCGCGTCTGCTGGTGCTGCTCGGCGTACTGCGGGTGTTCCACGACAGCCAGCAGGGTGGCCTGGCGGTGCGGCACGCCGATGTGCAGCGCGAGGGCTGGCTGTTGCCGGAGGATGAGTGGGAGGAGATTGTCGACTTTCTCGAGCGCGAGCAGCTGGTCTGCCGTGCCAGTGGCGGCGGCTGGGTGCTGTGCCGCGATCTGGAACACTACAGCCTGCATCGCCTGCTCGGTCAGAGTCCCTGGCCGTTGCCGCGGCCGGCGCAACTGCCCGAGCGGCTCGACGAGGTCTGGTACCCGGCCCTGCGCAACGCCCTGGAGATGCTGCACGAGGAACAGGCGGCGCTGTTCGGCGGCAGCCTGGCGCAGTGGCTGCGGGCCAGGGAGTGAGGGCTTGCCAAGGGTGACGAAAAAAGTCAGTTTAGGGCGAGGTGCAGCCGGCTCCACGGGGCTGCAAGGGCGCTGAAGCGCCGCAATACCGGCCAGGGATGGCTGGCACGCTTCTGGCAACTACCCAGCCATGTGCTGGCAGACGGCCAGCAGCCTGAATGACTCAGGGATGTCGTGTGGATGAGCAGTAGCAAGAACAAAGTGGTGCCCCTGCAGCCGCGGGATTCCGAGGATGCACTGGAGCGCCTGAACCGCATCACCGGCCTGCGTTTCGCCCGTTGGCCCGAGTCGCTGGCGGCCCTGGCGCGCCAGGCGGCCGAGGAGAGCGAGCCGCCCAAGCCCAGCTCCGTGGTGCGTTTCGGGGTTTTCTGAGGCCCCAAAACAAAACCCCCGCCGAAGCGGGGGTGGGCAACCTGCGGCGGGTTCAGGCCAGCGCCTGGCGATTCGCGCTTTCCTGCAGTTCCACGGCCTGCACGAACAATTCCTCGACTATCAGGGGCTGTGCCGGTACGGCCGAGCGCAGGCGGACCTGCATGTCCTCGATCTTGCTCTTCATCGGCAGGCGGGCGATGCCGGAGAGCATCACCTTGTGGTGCGCGTTGACCTTGCCATGATCCACCGCCACTTCGCGCACCTGGCTGCCATCGCGGTAGCGCACCATCAGCGATACCGGCAGATTGGCCAGCCCCGGCAGATGCAGCCAGACCGCCACGTTGTATTCCCCGACCCGCCCCTCGTAGGGGGCCACGCTGGAACGTGCGCTGTTGACGATGCTGGCGGGAACGGGGCCGATCAGCCTGTCATTGGCTTGGGTCATGGGGGTAACTCCGGCAGAACTCGTTGGTATAGGTATGCGCCGATTATAGGCAGGGGCATGGTGCTGAAACTGTGCGCTGTGGCCCCGCCGGCTGAGACTTTCGTCGCAGAACCTGGCTGAAGGATCAGGCCTGGTGCAGGATTTTGGGGGCGGATTGGGTAGCAACTTTCTCGAGAAATCCCTGGCTTTCCCTTGCGTGGCTCTAGATGTCGTGGGGTATCATTGTTGTGAGGCTTGGGGCTGCGCATTTTTGCCACCCGAGCCTTTCTCTTGAGTAGGCAAGCAGAAATAGGGTGTCTGGGCTCCGTGAGCATTTCTACGCATGTGGACAGCTGGAACAAAAAGATGATGATTGTCGCTGTTCTGGCGACGGTTCTCTTCTTGCAGCTTTTCATGGCGGGTACCAATGCCAAGGATACCTCTCATGTGACTGAAGCGGCCTGCGGTGCTTGTACCGTTGCAGTTAACGATTCGTTGGCTTCGATAGATTCCGGCGTCGTCAGCACGGATCTGTCCGATATGGATGCAGGGGCCTTCTGTGACATCGGTTGTGGATGTCATGGACACTCGTCGCATTTTGGTTTGACTTCAGCAGGCTTTGACTTTTCCCTTAGCCGTGGCCGGATTCATAGTCCTGCCCCTCTCTTTGGGGCTCGCTCGCGGCCGCCTCTCGATATCTACAGGCCTCCCATCGTTTGATTTCCACTACAGTTCTTGACGGAATTCATTTGATGATCAAAGAGGTCTACTTATGCCTACTCAGGTCGCAGCGTGCCTGCACTTCGCGCGCCGAGCGCGTCTGCTTATAGCCCTGGCATTGCTACCGGCAGGTTTTGCTCATGCCGCCCCCGAAACATCCCTGACGCTTGGCGATGCCACGCTGCGCACCATGCAGCGCAATCCGGAACTACAAGTGTTTCGCTGGCGTTTCCAGGCTCTGGATGGGCAGCGCTATACGGCGGATCAGGCTCCCGCCTGGTCGGTCGGTTTGGATAGCGAGAACGTGCTCGGCAGCGGCGACTATTCAAAGTTCGATAGTGCCGAGTTCACCCTTTCGTTGTCTTCCGTGATCGAGTTGGGCGGCAAGCGTGGGCAGCGCTTAGCGGTCGCCGATTCCAACTATGCCCTGGCGGAGGCGGAGCAGCGTGCTCAGGCCTTGGATCTGCTGGGGCGGGTGACTCAGGACTTCATTACGACTCTGGTTCTGCAGGAGAAGCTCAAGATCGCTTCGGAGGCCGTGCGTCTGGCCGAGGAGAATCAGCGTCTGGTTCTTCAGCGGGTGCGCCAAGGGGCGGCTCCGGAGGCAGAGTCGCTGCGCGCCAAGGCCGCCCTGTCCAACGCCAAGATGGAGCAGGAGGCGCTATCCGCCGAGTATTCGAGTCGCAAGATGGTTCTGGCTACAGCGTGGGGCGGGCAAGGCCCCGACTTTGCGAAACTCAGTGGCGATCTGTTCAAGTTCGATGCGGTTTCCGACTTTGAGAGTCTGTATCAGCGGGTTGCCGCCGGTCCGACGATTGAGGTCTATGCCGGTGAGGCGCGCTTGCGCGAGGCCGAGCTGCAACTGGCGCAAAGCCAGTCAGTCGCCGACGTGGGTTGGCAAGTTGGCGTACGTCGTTTCGAGGATGTGAACGAGTCCGCGTTGACTGCAGGTATCTCGGTCCCACTGTTTTCCGGTACGCGCAATCGCGGCGAGGTCCAATCGGCGATGGCTGCCCGTGACGAGGTGCAGTACCGCAGGGAGGCCTCGTTGCTGGCCTTGCGCGCACGGCTGTTCGAGGCCTGGCAGGCCCATCGCAGCAGCGTGAAGGCTGTCGAGCAGATCAGGGTCGAGGTCCTGCCGGCGCTGGACAAAGCCCTGGTACAGACCCGTGATGCCTATCAGCGCGGTCGTTACAGCTATATCGACTGGATCGCGGCCCAGAAGGAATTGCTGGATGCCCGCTTCGCGCTGATCGATGCCGCCAGCACGGCGCTACTCAATCAGGCACTGATCGAACAACTGACTGCGGAGCCGCTGGCGGAAGTCCAGTCGCTGCTGCCTCGTTGACCCTATTCGGAAATCAATATGAAGATTGTCAAAAGCATTTTGTTGCTGTTGGTGTTGCAGCTTTTCCTGCCGCAGGCGTTATTGGCCGCTGGAGGGGATGAGCATGGAGAGCATGGCGAGACTGAGGGGCACGAAGAGGAGGCTCGAACCGGTCCGAATGGCGGCAGATTACTTGAGGCGGATGGTGCCGCCGTCGAGCTGTCGATCTTTGAGAGCGGCGTGCCTCCGGAGTTCCGCGCCTGGATCACTGATGACGGCAAGCCTGTGGCCGATGGTCGCGCGCGCCTGGTGGTCGAGCTGACTCGGCTGGGTGGCCAGGTCGATCGTTTCGATTTCAGTCGTAGCGGTGACTTTTGGCGGGGTAATGGCACGGTGGAGGAGCCGCATTCCTTTGACGTGAGGGTCGAGCTGACCTTGGACGGCAAGAAGCAGGACTGGGAATGGGACTCCCACGAGGGGCGGGTCGAGATTCCGGCAGAGATGGCGAAGAATTCCGGTATCCGTGCCGAGGCTGCCCAGGCACGCACTATCGAGCGTCAGGTGCGTGCTTTCGGCGTGCTGGTCATACCGCCGGAGCAGGTGGCTCAGGTCGGGGCGCGTTTCTCGGGCCTGGTGACTGGCGTAAATGTGCGGGTGGGCGACAAGGTCGGCAAGGGCGATGCACTGGCCCAGGTCGAGTCCAACGAGAGTCTGCAGCAGTACAGCGTTCGGGCCCCTATTGCTGGTGTGGTGCAGAACCGCATGACCAATGTGGGCGGGGTGGTTGCCGAGGCGCCGCTATTCACGCTGGTCAACGATTCACGACTGCTGGCCGAACTGAAGATTTTCCCCGGCCAGCGCGAGCAGGTGCGGGTCGGTCAGGCAGTGCATGTCGGGGTTGGTGAGCGCCAGTACCAGGGGCGCATCGAGCACCTGATTCCATCCACCGACGGTAAGCCCTATGTGGTGGCGCAGGTGCCCCTGGATAACGCCGATGGCCGTCTGGCCGCGGGCGATATGGCCAATGCCGCGATTGTCGTGGAGCAGACGCAAGTCCCGGTGGCGGTGAACAATCTGGCGCTGCAGAGCTTCCGCGATTGGACGGTGGCTTTTATCCAGGTCGGCGACAGTTATGAGATTCGTCCCCTCGAACTGGGTCGTAGCGACGGGGTGTATAGCGAAGTGCTGAGCGGCCTGAAGGCCGGCGATAGCTATGTGGTGGATAACAGCTACCTGATCAAAGCCGATATCGAGAAGGCCGGCGCCTCGCACGATCACTGAGAGAGAACGACATGATTGAAGCACTCGTGCGTCTCTCCATCGAGAGACGCTATCTAATGCTGAGCCTGATCCTGGTCCTGCTGGGGGTGGGGTTCTGGAGCTATCAGCGCCTTCCCATCGACGCAGTACCCGATATCACCAACGTCCAGGTGCAGATCAACACCGAGGCACCTGGCTATTCTCCGCTGGAGGCGGAGCAGCGCATCACCTTCCCGGTGGAGACGGCGCTCTACGGTCTGCCCGACCTGGAGTACACCCGTTCCCTCTCGCGCTACGGGTTGTCGCAGGTGACGGTGGTCTTCAAGGAAGGCACCGATATCTTCTTCGCCCGCAATCTGATCGATGAGCGCTTGAGTTCGATCAAGGGGGCTCTGCCACCCGGGCTGGAACCGGAGATGGGGCCGATCGCCACGGGGCTCGGCGAGATCTTCATGTATACGGTTGAGGCGGAACCGGGCGCCAAGCAAGCCAATGGCTCGCCCTATGACGCCACCGCCCTGCGCGAGGTGCAGGACTGGATCATCAAGCCGCAGTTGGCACAAGTCGCGGGTGTGGTGGAGGTCAACACCATCGGTGGCTTCGACAAGCAATACCATGTCACCCCCGATCCCGTGCGCCTGCTGCAGTTCGGTATCAGCATGGAGGATGTGGTCCAGTCTCTGAATGCCAACAACAACAACCGTGGCGCCGGATACATCGAGCGCAATGGTCAGCAGTTGCTGGTGCGCTCACCGGGGCAGCTGGAGTCCATCGCCGATATCGAAGCGGTTGTGGTGGGGCGGCAGGGTGTCGACCCGGTGCTGCTGCGCGACGTGGCCGAGGTGGCGATTGGCAAGGAGCTGCGCACGGGTGCTGCGACGCGCGATGGCCGGGAGACTGTGCTAGGGACCGCCATGATGCTGGTGGGCGGCAACTCGCGCACGGTTTCTCGGGATGTGGCGCAGAAGCTGGAGGCGACCAAGGCTTCCCTGCCCGATGGCATCAAGGTGGAGGCGGTCTACGATCGCACCACGCTGGTGGACAAGACCATCGCCACCGTGCAGAAGAATCTGCTGGAGGGCGCCCTGCTGGTCATCGTCGTACTGTTCATGCTGCTGGGTAACTTCCGCGCGGCGTTGATCACCGCGGCGATCATTCCGCTGTCGATGCTGGCGACCATCGCCGGCATGGTAAAGACCGGCGTCTCCGCCAACCTCATGAGCCTAGGGGCCTTGGACTTCGGTCTGATCGTCGACGGTGCGGTGATCATCGTGGAGAACTGCATTCGCCAGTTGGCCCAGGCGCAGCACACCAACGGCGGCTTGCTGCCGTTGCGGGAGAGGTTGCAGCTGGTCTACGAGGCCACTATCGAAGTGGTACGTCCCAGCCTGTTTGGCGTGGCCATCATCACCGTTGTTTACATTCCGATCTTTACCCTCTCCGGGGTCGAAGGAAAGATGTTCCACCCGATGGCGGCGACCGTCGTCATGGCCCTGCTCGCGGCCATGGTGTTTTCGCTGACCCTGGTGCCGGCTGCGGTGGCCTTGTTTATGAGCGGCAAGGTCAGCGAGAAGGAAAGCCGCGTCATTACGGCTGGCAAGTCGCTGTACCGGCCTCTGCTGGAAAAGGCCATCAAGTGGCCTTGGCTGGTGCTGTCTTCGGCCATGGGGCTGGTAGTGTTGTCCGTCTGGCTGGTCAGTACCCTCGGCTCGGAGTTCATTCCGCAACTGGACGAGGGCGACATCGCCCTGCATGCCTTGCGGATTCCTGGTACGGGGCTGGAGCAGTCGGTCGTCCTGCAGGAGCAGCTAGAAGCGCGCATCAAGGCATTTCCAGAGGTCGACAAGGTGTTTGCCAAGATCGGCACTCCCGAGGTGGCAACCGACCCGATGCCACCGAACGTGGCGGACAATTTCGTGATGCTCAAGCCTCGGGAGCAGTGGCCCAATCCGGAAAAGACCAAGGCCGAGCTGGTGGCCGAGATGGAAGAAGCCGTCGCCAAGCTGCCGGGCAACAACTACGAGTTCACCCAGCCGATCCAGATGCGCTTCAACGAATTGATCTCCGGGGTGCGCTCCGATCTCGGGATCAAGGTCTTCGGCGACGATCTGCAGCAGCTTGAGGCTACCGCCAACGCGATCTCGGAAGTGGTCGAGGGCATCGATGGGGCCGCAGATGTGCGGGTCGAGCAGGTCAGTGGTCTGCCGATGCTGACCGTCACGCCCAAGCGCCTGGTGTTGGCCCGCTACGGAGTCAGCGTCGAAGTGCTGCAGGACCTGGTGGCCACTGCGGTTGGTGGCGAGGAGGCCGGCTTGATCTATGAGGGTGATCGTCGTTTCGATCTGGTGGTGCGGCTGCCAGAGCGCCTGCGCAACGATATCGACGGTCTGTCCCAGCTGCCCGTTCCGCTGCCCGACGGTGGTTATGTTCCGTTGGGCGAGGTGGCCAGTATCGAGTTGAGCCCCGCGCCGGCGCAGATCAGCCGGGAGAACGGCAAGCGTCGCGTGGTCGTGACCGCCAACGTCAGGGAGCGCGACCTCGGTGGCTTCGTGATGGAGGTCAAGCAGCGGGTGGCAGCAGAGGTCGATCTGCCGGCCGGTTACTGGCTGGACTACGGCGGTACTTTCGAGCAGCTGGAGTCTGCCAGCCAGCGCCTGATGATCGTGGTGCCGGTGACTCTGCTCATCATCATCGGTCTGCTGGTGATGGCCTTCGGCTCACTCAAGGACTCCATGATCATCTTCACGGGAGTGCCGTTGGCTCTGACCGGTGGGGTGTTTGCCCTGTGGATGCGCGACCTGCCGTTGTCGATTTCGGCCGGGGTGGGCTTCATTGCCCTTTCCGGTGTGGCGGTGCTGAACGGTCTGGTGATGCTGGCCTTCATTCGTGATCTCTGGCACGAGAAGGGTGATCTGCTCACAGCGGTAATCGAGGGCGCTCTGGTCCGTCTACGGCCAGTCTTGATGACGGCCCTGGTCGCCAGCTTGGGCTTCGTGCCCATGGCCCTTAATACCGGTACTGGTGCGGAAGTGCAGCGTCCGCTCGCCACTGTGGTTATCGGTGGCATCGTCTCCTCCACCTTGCTGACGCTGTTGGTATTGCCTGTACTCTATTACCTGCTTCACCGTCGCGATGTGTTGCTGCATAAGCTGCAGAAACAACATTGACCCCTAAGACCGCCCTCACCTGAATAAGTCGGGTGGGGCGGTCTCTCTTCTTTAGGCTAATTTCAGCGGATGGCGGACCACAGTCGGCGTGCTGAGATTGGCCGCCGGTAGCGGCAGCACGGCCTGGTTGTTGACGTTGGCCAGTTGCAGCCAGACGTTCTCGCCCTCGACGAATTGCCCGCAGGGCAGCCACAGGCCGTGGTGCCAGCCGGCACCGGGTTCGGGCGTGCTCTGCAGGACGCCCGGGTGGGTCTGCGCGCTGGGCGCGCGGCGCAACCACACGGCCCGTGGCAGCCCCTTGAGGTAGCGCAGGCCCAGATGCAGGCCTTGCTGGTTGAGATGGCGCCAGCGCACCAGGGCCAGGGTCGGAGTGCCACTGTGCGGCAAGACCAGGATCAGTTGGCCCACCGGCAGCTGCGGGCCGAGGTCGGCATGGCAGAGCAGGCGCGCGCCTCCGGGGCTGGCATCGAGCATCTGCGCCGCGCAACTGGGCGGGCGCTTTTCCAGCAGCTGGGCATGGATAGCCGGCAGGCCGATCACCAGGCTGCAGTCGGCGCTGAAGTCGGCCCGCGGGTGACGCCTCTGCTGGCGCCCCTGCCAGTGCGGGCGCACCCGCTCCAGTAGTTCCCTTTCCTGTGCGCTCTGCAGCGGCGCGGGCTCGTGCAGGGCGACCAGCAGGGCGCCGAGCTCCAGGCGTCGCAGGTAGTCGGCCGAGCCCTTGACCTGGCCGTCATAGGGCAGGCAGGGCAGGGCCTGGCTGAGGTCGATCAGCGGTGCCTCGCTGTCCTCGTCGTCATCCCAGGGCAGCAGGCGCGCCAGGCCGGACAGCGGGGTCAGGGCGGCGAACAGGGTCACGCACTCGCCTTCGGCCAGGTGGAATGGATTGCTCAGAGCCAGGAGCAGCATCTGCTGGTAGAGGCCACGCAGCGAGCCGGCGGGGGCCGGCTGGAAAGGTGCGGCGACCGGCTCGTCCAGGCACTGCTGGTGCTCGCCCAGCCAGTACAGCAGGTGGCTGTCGCTCCACAACGAGGCCGGTGGCTCCTGGTACAGCTGGTAGTGACGCAGCAGGCTCTGGGCGAGGAAGTGCTCGGCCATGTACAGGCACCAGGCCAGGTGCGGGCGCGAGGGCTGGCGTCCCTGGAGGATCTGCAGCAGCAGGCGCTTGAAGCCGGCGGCCAGCTCGTCGCAGAGATGCACGAACAGGGGCGAGGGAGCCGCACCCTGGCCCAGCGGGGCGCAGTAGTGGCGGTATTCCTCGCAGAAGCTTTGCAGGGCACGCTGCCTTTCCAGTAAGGTCATGGCGCTGCGGTTGAGGTGGAAGAGCAGTTCGAGCAACTGCTGTAGGCCTTCCTCGACGGGCAATCGGCGCGCGCCACTCAGGCGTTCATTGAGGTCGCTGAGTGACGTGGCGTTCTCGTCGAGTATGTCCGGCACTTCAAGATGCAGGGCATCCAGCGTCATAACAACCCCGCGCGCACGAGGAGCGAATGCATGGGAAGGTCACTTCGGATGATGGTGGGTTGCATTGCCGCGCTTCTCCTGGCCGGCTGCGCCGAGGATTGGGGCCTCGATCAGCATGGACGAAAGGTAACGGCTGAGCAGCTGGATGGCCAGTGGTTGGTCATCAATTATTGGGCCGAATGGTGCAAGCCCTGTCGTACGGAAATTCCCGAGCTGAATCAGCTGAGTGAGCAGTTGAATGGCACTGGTGCGCAGGTGCTGGGCGTCAATTTCGACGCACTGCAAGGTGGTGATCTGGCTCGGGCGGCCGATGCCTTTGCCATTCGCTTTACCGTGCTGGCAACAGACCCGGCTACACGGCTCGAACTGCCGCGCAACGATGTGTTGCCGGTGACCTATATCATCGGTGCCGATGGCAGGTTGCGTGAGCGCCTGCTTGGCGAACAAACGGCGGCGGGCCTGCAGGCGCGCTTAGCCCATTGGCAATCTCGGGAGTAAGCAGCATGCGTATCTGTCTGCACGGTTTCGTCAGCGGCAAGGTGCAGGGTGTGCATTTTCGTCAGCACACCCAGGAAGAGGCAGAGCGGCTGGATCTCGATGGCTGGGTGCGCAACCTGGCTGACGGCCGTGTGGAAGTCCTGCTCGAAGGTGAGGAGCAGGCCGTGCGTGAGCTGACGGCCTGGCTGGAGCATGGTCCGGAGCGGGCTGAGGTCAGCGGCCTGGCTCTGGAGGAGCAACCGCTGCAGGGGATCGCGGGTTTTCTGGTCCGGCGCTGATCAGTCCTCGCCAGGGTCTGCCGCCAGGCGACCAGCATCCTTGAGCAGGGCGTGGAGAAATTCCTGCTGCAGGTCCGGGTCGTTACGAGTCAGTTCGATCAGGCTCTGCTCCAGTTCGCTGGCTTCCTCCTCCAGGCCTAGGTCGGACAGGCGCTTGACTCGATGAACCCAGTGCGACACTTCGTCATCTTCGAGGTCGTCGTAGATCAACGCATGCGCTTCGCGCAGCTTGCCGCGCAGGTCGCGGCTGACCAGCAGGGTGGCCTCGGTGCGGGTGCCGTCCTGCGGATCTTCCACGCTCAGCAGCAGGGTGCCGAGATGGCTGGCGTCGTGCTCGGCGAAAGGTCCGTCGAGCAGGTTCAGGCGCAGCACGCCGGACCTGTCGGTGGTCAGCTCGAAGCTGTCCTTGCCGGCCTTGACCTGTACCGGGCGCTCGGCCCAGGGCAGGCTGGAATAATCCATGCGCTTGTCGCGCTGCAGCTCCTCGATGGCGGCCAGGTTCTGCTCGGCGCGGCCGTTGGATTCGACGTTCATCGCCGGGTTCATGCCGGCGAAGCCGTAGCTGATCCAGTCCTTGGTCACGCTGTCCGGCAGGCGGCCGAGCATCACCACGTTGAGCGCGTTGGCTCCGATGCCGGCGACCACTGCCACCGCGCCCAGCGGCACCTCGTAGAGTTCGCGCCAGGGCTGGTAGGGGGTGTAGCGGTCGTAGCGGCGAGTGACCTCGAACTCGGTGACCTCGAAGGTCTTCTGTTCATGCACGCGCACGCGGCGCTGCGGCAGTTCCAGTACGCGCGGCTCGCCCACGTCGATCTGCAGGCTGTGATCGAGCAGACGACGCTCGAAGCGTTCCTCGTGCTCGCTGCGCTGCGGCAGCTGGTTGGCGCAGCCGCCGAGGAAGAGGGCGCCGCACAGGGCGGCGCCGATACGGAGGGTGTTTCGCTGGAACATGCGGGCTTCTTGGTCGGTCGGACTCAGCGGGCGATGCGGTTGGCGAGGAACGACAGGATCTCGGCGGCCGGCATCTGCTGGCTCTCGCTGTCGCGGCGGTGCTTGTATTCGAGGTTGCCCTCGGCCAGGCCGCGCTCGCTGACCACGATGCGGTGCGGGATGCCGATCAGCTCCATGTCGGCGAACTTCACCCCAGGGCTGGTCTTCTTGTCGCGATCGTCCAGCAGCACTTCGTAGCCGGCGGCGGTCAGTTCGGCATAGAGCTTGTCGGTAGCGGCGCGTACGGCTTCGTTCTCGTACTTCATCGGCACGATGGCGATCTGGAAGGGCGCCAGGGCGTCGGTCCAGAGGATGCCGCGCTCGTCCCAGTTCTGCTCGATGGCCGCGGCCACCACGCGCGATACGCCGATGCCATAGCAGCCCATGGTCAGGGTGATCGGCTTGCCGCTCTCGCCCAGGACCTTGCAGCCCATGGCCTCGCTGTACTTGGTGCCGAGCTGGAAGATATGGCCGACTTCGATGCCGCGCTTGATCACCAGGGTGCCCTTGCCGTCCGGGCTGGGGTCGCCCTCGACGACGTTGCGCAGGTCGGCGACGGCCGGCAGCGGCAGGTCGCGCTCCCAGTTGAGGCCGAAGTAGTGCTTGCCGTCGAGGTTGGCGCCGGCGCCGAAGTCGCTCATCAGGGCCACCGAGCGGTCGATCACGCAGGGGATCGGCAGGTTCAGCGGGCCCAGCGAGCCGGGGCCGGCGCCGATGGCGGCGCGGATCTCGGCCTCGGAGGCGAACACCAGGGGGCTGGCGACCAGCTCGTGGTTGGCGGCCTTGATCTCGTTCAGCTCATGGTCGCCGCGCACGATCAGGGCGACCAGCTTGCCTTCCTCGGCGGCATGCACCACCAGGGTCTTGATGGTCTTCTCGATGGCCAGACCGAACTGGGCCACCAGGTCGTCGATGGTCTTGGCCTCGGGGGTGTCGACCAGGCGCAGTTCCTCGGTGGCCGCGCCGCGTTCTTTCTCGCGCGGGATGGCCTCGGCCTTCTCGATGTTGGCGGCGTAGTCGGAGCTGTCGCTGAAGGCGATATCGTCTTCGCCGGACTCGGCCAGCACGTGGAACTCGTGGGAGCCGGTGCCGCCGATGGAGCCGGTGTCGGCCTGCACCGGGCGGAAGTTCAGGCCCAGGCGGGTGAACACATTGCAGTAGGCCTGGTGCATGCGGTCATAGGTTTCCTGCAGCGAGGCCTGGTCCAGGTGGAAGGAGTAGGCGTCCTTCATGATGAACTCGCGCCCGCGCATGAGGCCAAAGCGCGGGCGGATCTCGTCGCGGAACTTGGTCTGGATCTGGTACAGGTTGATCGGCAGCTGCTTGTAGCTGTTCAGCTCGTTGCGCGCCAGATCGGTGATCACTTCCTCATGGGTCGGGCCCAGGCAGAAATCGCGATCGTGACGATCCTTGATGCGCAGCAGCTCGGGGCCGTACTGCTCCCAGCGGCCGGACTCCTGCCACAGCTCGGCCGGTTGCACGGCTGGCATCAGGACCTCGAGGGCGCCGGCGGCGTTCATTTCCTCGCGCACTATGGCTTCGGCCTTGCGCAGCACGCGCAGCCCCATCGGCATCCAGGTGTACATGCCGGAGGCCAGCTTGCGGATCAGGCCGGCACGCAGCATCAGCTGGTGGCTGATCACCACGGCGTCGGAGGGGGTTTCCTTGAGGGTCGAGAGCAGGTACTGACTGGTACGCATGTTTGGCCGTTATGTCGGTTGCGGGGGCAAATAATGACTCGGCATTGTACGGTGCCAGCCATGTGGCGTACAGGATGGAGCGGGAGTCGAAGATGGCGGAGCTGACGGCGGGCCAGGTGCAGGCCCTGATCCGGGCGGGGGTGCCGATGGCCGAGGATATCGATCTGCGGATCGACCGCCTGGAGGCTGATCTGGCGGTGGCGCGGGTACCTTTCCACGGCAAGCTGGTGCGGCCGGGGGGCACCCTGTCGGGGCCGACCATCATGTCACTGGCCGATGCGGCCATGTACGCGGTGGTGCTGGGGCGGCTCGGGCGGGTGGAGATGGCGGTGACGGCCAATCTCAATATTAACTTCCTGGCTCGGCCCAAGCCGGTGGACCTGATTGCCGAGGCGCGCATTCTGCGCCTGTCGCGGCGCCAGGCGGTATGCGAGGTGCAGCTCTACTCGCAAGGGGAGGAGGGCGAGCTGGTGGCGCATGTCACCGGGACCTATGCGCTGCCGCAATAAGATGCGATGACAGATAAAAAAGAACCCGGCCTAGGCCGGGTTCCTTTTTCACATGCTGTACCGCTAGGACATTACAGGATGTCCAGCGGGTACTCGGTGATCACGCGAACTTCGTCCAAAGCGCTGGAGCCGCCGGAGTAGTTCCAGCTCATGTCGTTGTTGCTGCGCCAGGTGGCGTGGCGAACGCGAATGGACAGATCCTTGGCTGCGCCTTCCTGTACCACATACTTGACTTCCAGATCGCGCTCCCACTCTTTGCCATCGTTGCCGTAGGCGCCAGCATAGGCGCCGGTCGGATCGGCATCGGTGCCATCAACATCGCTGCCGGTAATGTATCGGGCCATGAAGCTCAGGCCTGGTACGCCGAAAGTAGCCATGTCGAGATCGTAGCGGAGTTGCCAGGACTTCTCGCCAGGGGCGTTGAAGTCGGAGTACTGAACCGAGTTGTTCAGGAAGATCGAGTCGCCATAGTTGCCGCCGTCCATCGAGATGTAGTCCATCGGCTCATCGCCGTGCACTTGCTGATGGGCGAGGGTGATCTTGTGGGCGCCAATGCTATACGCGGTGGCCAGAGACCAGGTGGTGTTATCGATATCGCCAGCCAGCGCACTACCTTCGTCGTTAGTGCGATAGATGTTGAAGTCGAAATTCAGGGCCTGGCTGTCGCTGAGCGGAATGTTGTAGTTGACGTTGCTGTAATACTGGCGCCAGATGTCTTCCAGCTCAGAGCCGTACAGGCTTACGCTCAGGTTTTCGTTGATTGCATAGGAGCCGCCGAGGTAGTCAACGCTCTGTGCATCAATGCTGCCGGCATAGGCAAGAGTGATTTCGCCGTCGCGATTAGTGGAAAGGCTACCGTCACGAATAGAAGTGAAATGGCCAGCGTCAATGTTGAGGCCTTCGATTTCGCTGCTCAGAACCTGGAAGCCCTCTGCGGTGCCAGGGAACAGGCGTGCGGTGCCTGTGGCGAAGACCGGGGCGGTTGGCATCAGATTGCCGTACTTGAGGGTGGTGTTGGAAACACGAACCTTAACTGCGCCGCCAGCTTGGGAGTATTCGTCTTCCGCACGACCGTCGCTGTCGATCGGTAGCAGGCCGGTGCCTGTAGTGCCGCGGCCGCTATCGAGCTTGATGCCCAGCATGCCGTGTGCATCTACGCCGAAGCCTACAGTGCCTACGGTAAAGCCCGACTCGTAGAGAGCGGTAATGCCG
>JAYQUJ010000029.1:18886-44435 GCA_038147895.1 Pseudomonas sp. | reverse complement strand
CAGCAGCGCGGCGTGTAACTCGAATACAAGCTGCTCGGCGGGCAGGCACAACAGCTACCGCAGGATCTCAAGGCCAACCTGCTACGCCTGATCGGTCAGCTGCTACCGAATCTACCGGGGGCAGCACCGCTGACCGCAGCCACTGCCGGTGGCGCGCTGGCCCAGGCCTTGCCGGCCTTCGTGCGCAATGCGCTGGGCGCTATCGGCCAGAACAGCCTGCGCCAGCAGGCCATGGGCTTTCCCCTGCCCTCACGCCTGCTGCAGTCGATGGATCAGGAGGCCGATCTGGAAGCCCTGCTCAAACTGGCGGCGGCTGCCGTGTCCCGCCTGCAGACCCATCAGCTATCCAGCCTGGCGCAGACGCAGGTCACTCCCGAAGGCAACCTGCTGACCACCTGGCAGCTGGAAGTACCGATGCGCAACCAGCAGGACGTGGTACCGCTGCAGATCAAGCTGCAGCGCGAGGAGTCCGAGGCACAGAACCGCAAGGAGCAGAAGGAAACCCTGTGGCGCATCGACCTGGCCTTCGACCTCGACCCGCTGGGCCCGCTGCAGGTGCAAGCCCAATTGCTGCGTGGCAGCCTGTCCAGCCAGCTGTGGGCCGAGCGCGCGGAAACCGCGCAACTGGTCGACGCCGAACTGGACAACCTGCGCCAACGCCTACTCGCCGCAGGCCTGGAAGTGGGCGAACTGAGCTGTAGCCAGGGCATGCCGCCGCAAGGGCCGAAGACTCATCTGGAACAGCGCTGGGTGGACGAAACCGCATGAAGAAGCCGCCACGCCAGGCCATTGCCCTGTCCTACGACGGCAGCAATGCCCCCAACCTGAGTGCCAAGGGTGACGACGAACTGGCCGAAGCCATTCTGGCCATCGCCCGGGAATATGAAGTACCGATCTACGAGAACGCCGAGCTGGTCCGCCTGCTGGCCCGCCTGGAGCTGGGCGACGCCATCCCCGAGCCGCTGTATCGCACCATCGCCGAGATCATTGCCTTCGCCTGGTACCTCAAAGGCAAGCGCCCGGCTGGCAGCGACGAAGAGCGCGACGTCACTCCAAACCGGGACTCGTCAGGCCAGCTGCTGTTGGCTGCGCCCCAAGAATAAAGGCGTAAAGCTCACCTTCCTCACCCTTGCCCTGCGGGAAATCCAGTAGCTGCCAGGCAAAGTAGCCGGTACGGAAGTAGTAGACCTGCTGATAGCCCCAACTCACTGCCCGCCGCGCCGCCTCGGCGCTGTCCGGGCAGACCTCGCTGTCGCAGTACAGCACCATGGGCATTTGACGCGGCCAGCTGGCCTCGGCCAGATCGGCGAAGCGCCCATCCAGCGCCATGTGCAAGGCGCCGTGTACATGGCCCCAGCTCCACTCCCGTGGTGCTCTAACATCGATGAACAGCACGCCGTGCTCATACAGCTGGCGCGCCTGCAGTGCGTTCACTGTCACCGCCCCGTCGACCTGCAGCGGCGCCTCGCGCGCTTCGGCCACAGGCAACAGCACATACAACAGCAGCAAGAGTCCGACTCGCATGGCGAACCTCCCAGGGAACAAGCTCCGTGCTCATGTTTGAGCATAGGCAGCCCACCCACCTGGGTTAGGAACCAATAAGGTCTGACAACCCCCAGCTAATAACCGCAGCGTTTAAGGGCGCGCCCAGTCAGGGCACGAATACCTCATCGAACAGATCATTCATGGCCTTGAAGGCCCGCGCGGCCACGACCGGGTGGTATTCATTGCGCCCCGGCACGTTGGCCAGCGGGTTGGTGAAGGAGTGCACTGCCCCGCCATAGCTGACCAGCTGCCAATCGACTTGCGCCGCCTTCATCTCGGCAATGAAGCCATCTACCTGCTCCTGCGGCACGGCAGGATCTTCAGCGCCGTGCAGCACCAGCACCGGCGCCTTGATCTGCTTGGCGTCGGCAGGGTTGGGAGTATCCAGGTTGCCATGGAAAGAGACGAATCCCTTGAGCGGCGCACCGTCGCGGGCCAGTTCGAGAATCGCGCCGCCGCCGAAGCAGAATCCGATAGCCCCCAGTTGAGCTACATCCACGCCTGGTTGGCGCTTGAGGACGTCCAACGCGGCCTGGGTGCGTTTGCGCATCAACGGTCGGTCGCTGCGCAAGGCTGTGGCGGCGGCCTTGGCCTCGTCCGGATTGCTCGGGCGAATGGCCTTGCCATAGAGATCCGCCATGAACACCACATATTTGTCGCTGGCCGCCCTCGCCGCCTTCTTGGCCGAGGGTTCGTTCACCCCCATCCAGTTCGGCACCATCAAAAGACCTGGGCGGGGCTCCTTGATCGCATCGTCATAGATCAGCACGCCTTCATAAGACTCGCCGTCGATCTCGTAGGGTACCGCCTTGGTGACGACCGCAGCCTGGGCGAGGCCGCTCAGGCTGGCGAAAGCTAATGCCAGGATTGTCTTGCTCATGCTCGAAGTCCATGTGGATGGCTGGAGCCGACAAGACTAGCCGCTAAACAAGAGCGATGCGCAATTACACAGCGCCGACCACGGAGCAGACTGGATTCTCAGGCGAAGACCTCATCGAGCAGGTCATACATCGCCGCGAAGGCGCGGCGCGATACCTTGGCGTCGTACTGCATCTTGCCCGGGACATTGGCCTGCGGGTCGGTGAATGAATGTGCCGCGCCTCCGTAGCTGGTCAGTTGCCAGTCAACGCCGGCGGCGCTCATTTCCTCGACAAAGCCAGTCAGCTGCTCGCGTGGCACCAGCGGGTCTTCGGCGCCATCGAGCACCATCACGGCCCCCTGGATGTTCTGTGCATCCGCCGGGTTGACCGTATCCAGGGTGCCATGGAAGGAGATCGCCGCCTTCAGCGGCGCACCGTCGCGGGCCAGTTCCAGGGCGCAGTGACCACCGAAGCAGAAGCCGAAGATCGCCAGGCGGTTGGGATCCAGCGGCGCCCCGGGCTGGGCCTTGAGCGCCGCCAGCGAAGCCTGCAGACGCTGGCGCAGGGCCGGCTTGCCCTTCACCGACATCATCGCCGCCCCCGCCTCGTCATGGTTCTGCGGGCGCACGTCTGCACCATAGAGATCGGCAACGAACACCACATAGCCACGTTGCGCCACCCGCTCGGCGATCTCGATGGCCCCGGCAGATACGCCCATCCAGTTTGGCGCCAGCAGCAGGCCTGGGCGCGGGCGGGCATTGGCGTCGTCGTACAGCAGCTGCCCCTCGAAAGGCTGGCCGCCAACCTCGTAACGCACAGCGCGATTGATGATCTGGCTCATATGTACCCCCTGTTTCAGCTTAGGCGGGCAATACCCGCAGTGAACGAACAAGACTAGTCAGTCCTGAGAATTCTTCGCCTCTTCATCGGCCAGCCCGCGGATATAGGCGGCAAAGCCCGGGTCCTCACCGCGCAACAAAAGCGGCAAGCGCTCGCGGAAGTCCTCGCGGCGACTCCAGTCCCGCATGTAGTCCTCCCAGGAATGCCAGCGGCGGCGCTGCTTGTCGCTCATATCCTCGGAGTAGGCCAGCAGGTAGGCGCGCTCGAACAGGGAGATCAGCATGTCGAAGATCACCCACATGCGCTCGCGCTGCTCGTCGCTGAGATCGGGGGTGGCGTCATGGCTGCGCAGGCGCAGATCGGGATTGGCCAGCACGACTTCGAGAAAGTCGATATAGGCATCGGAAATCTGCTGCCAAATCGCCTCTTCCTCGTTCTCGCGCTCCTTGCGCTGCTCGAAGAGGAACACGCCGATGGCGAACGGCAACGCCACGACGGTGACGATGTAGGACAGCAGCTCCCAGGTTTCGTGATTCATACGGGCTCCCGAATGGAAGCCGGCATTGTGCCCTACTCCGTCTCCGCCCAGCGCTCCTTGATTTCGAGAATTGCCGGCATCTGGCCGAGAAACAGCTCCACCAGCTGCGGATCGAAATGGCGGCCGCTCTCGCGGCGCAGCAAGTCCACCGCCTCCTCCACCGGCCAGGCCGGTTTGTAGGGGCGCACACTGGTGAGGGCATCGAACACGTCGGCGATGGCAACGATGCGCCCGGCCAAGGGAATCTCCTCACCCTTGAGACCATTGGGGTAGCCGCTGCCGTCCCACTTCTCGTGATGGGTCAGCGCAATGCTGCGAGCCATCTGCAACAGGCCGGAATCATGTTCGCCGATGATTTCGGCACCGATTTGCGCATGCTGACGCATCACCGCCCACTCACCGTCGTCGAGCTTGCCGTTCTTCTGCAGGATGGCATCGGGAATGCCGATCTTGCCTACATCGTGCATCGGTGCGGCATTGAGCAAGTCATCCGCCTCGTGCTCGCTATAGCCCGCCGCCAGGGCCAGAACATGGGTGTAGTGACTCATGCGGATCACGTGCAGGCCGGTCTCGTTGTCCTTGTATTCCGAGGCCAGGCCCAGCCGCTGGACGATCTGCAGGCGGGTCTCGCGCAGCTCATCAGCACGCACCAGCGACAGGTGGGTACGCACCCGGGCGCGGACGATGGGAGGACTGACTGGTTTGGTGATGTAGTCCACGGCCCCGAGGGCAAAGCCCTGGGCTTCGTCCTCCACATCCGCCAGGGCGGTGACGAAAATCACCGGAATGCCCGAGGTGGCAGGCTGCGCCTTGAGCCGGGAGCACACCTCATGGCCGGTCATGCCCGGCATCATCACATCCAGCAGAATCAGCGCCGGACGCTCCTGGGCGGCCAGTTCCAGCGCCTTCTCGCCATCCTTGGCGAACAGCAGGCGGTAGTCGTCCTGCAGGATCTGTCGCAACACCTGCAGGTTGGTCGGCTCGTCGTCTACCAACAACAACTTGGGACGGGCATCGGCGGGTTTGATCATGGATTGATCTCTCCAGAGTCGAGCAGTTGGGCCAGCAGAGCATCTGCTCGCTCGAAATCGAAGTCATTGAGAGCGCCTTCCAGGCTCTCGGCTTGCTGTGCCGGCAGTGCCGCAAGCAGACGCTGCAGGGCTTCCTCGGCCAGCTCGCCATGTTGCAGCGCCGCCCGGCTCAGCCCGACCAGCTCGGCCAGCTCGGTCTTCGTCAGTGCAGCGGCAGGCTGCTCCACTGTAGACGTTACCTCGGGCAGCTCACCGGGCAGCGCCGCAAGCTGGGCGGCAAACGCACGCAGCAGCTCATCCACCGAGGCGGGAATCGCTCCCTTGAGCGCATGTTCCAGCTGCCCAGCCAGTCGACTGGCCCGCAACAGCGCCAGGTTGCCGGCAGCCCCGCGCATGCGGTGCACCAGCTCGACAGCCTCAGCGAGCTGGTCATTGCGCAGCAGTCGCTCAACCTCCGCACAGCTGCCGGCGTGCTCGGCAAGGAAACGTCGAATGGCGGCGGCCATGACCTGCTCGCTGCCCCACAGCTGAATGCCGCGAGGCCAGTCGATCATCAGGTCTTCGACCATCTCGGTGACATCGGCAGGCTGTGTGCCTGCCTCCGGGGCCAGGCCTATCAGCCGCGCCACTTCGGCCAGCAGCTTGTCCATCTCCAGCGGCTTGGAAGCGAAGCCATCCATGCCGGCCTCGCGAGCGGCGCGGCGATCCTGCTCCAGCACACTGGCGGTCAGGGCGATGATCGGCGTCGGCTTCAAGCCATGGGCCTGCTCATGCCGGCGAATGCGCCGGGTCGCTTCGAGGCCGTCCATGCGCGGCATCTGCACATCCATCAGCAACACATCGAAACGCCCACCGACAAAGGCGGCCAGAGCCTGCTCACCATCGTTCGCCGTGATCACCTGATGCCCCATGGCTCCCAGGGTCAGGCTGAGCAGCTCGATGTTCTGCGCCACATCGTCGGCTGCCAGGATATTCAGCGCCGGCAGTTGCCGTGCCACCACACGTCGCTCGCCATGGGCAGCAACACCTGCAGCCAACGGCAGCTGCACACGGAACAGACTACCTGCGCCCAAGCGACTCTCGACCTGGATGCTGCCGCCCATCAGCTCGGTCAACTGGCGGGCGATGGTGGTACCCAGGCCCGTACCGCCAAAGCGTCGACTCATCGAGGCGTCGGCCTGGGCGAAGGGGTCGAAGATATGTTGCAGGCGATCTTCGGCGATGCCGATACCGCTGTCGCGCACGGCCAGCTGCACCTTGCCCGGCTCGCCACTGACCTCCAGACGCACCCAGCCGCTTTCGGTGAATTTAACCGCGTTGCCAACCAGGTTGGTCAGCACCTGCTGGATTCGCAGCGGGTCACCCTTGAAGAAGTCGCCCAGGCCCTCCTGATAGTCCAGGCTCAGGCTCAGGCCCTTGCCTTCGGCGCTCAGGCGCAGAGCATCACAGACCTGCCCGCACAACTCGCGCAGGGAGAAGTCCATCTGTTCCAGCTCCACCGCGCCGCGCTCCAGCTTGGCGGTGTCGAGGATGTCATTGAGCAGGCCGAGCAGCGAACGTGCCGCCTGGCGCACAGTGCCGAGGTGACGGCGCTGCTGCTCGTTGAGCACGCTATCGAGCAGCAGCTCGGTAAAGCCAATGATGGCGTTCATCGGCGTGCGGATTTCATGGCTCATGTTGGCCAGGAAGGTGGTTTTCACTGCCGCTGCCAGTTCCGCACGCTCCTTGGCGATACGTAACGCCTCCTCCATCTCGCGCCGCTGGCTGAGGTCGGTGGCGAACTTGATCACCTTGAACGGCTTGCCATCGGCATCGAAGATCGGGTTGTAGCTGGCTTGAATCCACACCTCGCGGCCGCCTTTGGCGATGCGCAGGTATTCACCGCTGTCCAGCTCACCGCGAGCCAGGCGCGCCCAGAACTCGTCATAGGCGCCGTTTTCGACCCAGCTCTGCTCGCAGAAGATGCGGTGATGCTGCCCAAGAATCTCTTCCTCCTCGTAGCCCATCAGTTCGAGGAAGTTGTAGTTGGCACTGAGCACCCGCCCCTGCAGGTCGAACTCGATCACCGACAGCGCGCGGCTGATAGCCTTGGCCGTACCCTCGAATTCGGCGTTGCGCAGCTTGCTTTCGGTGATATCCAGCAACACACCGTCGATCCACTTGGGCTCAGCATCGTCGCCCAGCACCGCGCTGCCACTTTCCCAGATCCAGTGCTCCTCGCCCTGACGGTCGTAGATGCGGTACTCCACCGTGTAATTGCGACCACGGGAAATGTCCGCCAAAACCTCCTCGGCGACTCGCTGATAGTCCTCGGGGTGGTACAGCTCGCTGATCGATTTGCGCCGGCTGATGAAGTCATCCGCCGACCACCCCGTCAGCTTCTCTACAGCATCACTGATGAACAGCATGCTCCAGTCTTCGTCCAGCAGACAGCGGAAGGCCACGCCAGGGATGTTGCCGATCAGCGAGCGGTACTGCTGCTCGCTCTCGCGTAGCGCCTTCTCCATGGCCTTGCGCTCACTGATATCGCTGATGAAACCAACGAACAGAGTGCGATCAGGTAGTTTGGCGCGGCCGATGGCCAGACGAATTGGCAACTCGCTGCCGTCCTTGCGCAACAGCTCGACTTCGCGACTGCCGCCAATGATTTCCGACTCACCGGCATTGAGCAGCTGCGGCAGGTAATTGGCGATGCCCTGGCGGTAGCTCTCGGGAACCGTCGTATCGATGTGGCGCCCTATCAGCTCCTCCCGGCTCCAGCCATAGAGCCTGATCGCCGCAGCATTGATACCTTCGATGATGCCCTTGTCATCGATGGTCACCACGCCATCGACTGCGGTTTCCAGAATGGCCCGCACACGCGCCTCGCTGGCCTGCACCTGGCGGAACAGCTGGCGGTAACGCAACAGGCCGTTGACCCCAGCCACGAAGATGGTCAGAGAAACAGTGATCAGCGCGACTGCCAGAGCAAGAAAAAGGCTGGTTTCGCTCTGCGCACCGGCTGGGTCGGCAACACCAACAAAACGTGCTGCGGCCATGCCGGTGTAATGCATACCGCTGATGGCAAGCCCCATGACCACACCGCTGGCCATGATCGCCTTGCCGGAAGAAAGCCGCCCGCGCAGACCGAAGCGTACCCACAGCGCCAGAATCGCCAGGCCCACGGCCACCAAGATCGACAGGGCAAAAATCCAGGGGTCGTAGCGCAACAGCGGGTCCATACGCATGGCCGCCATGCCGCTGTAATGCATGGCACCGATACCCGCCCCCACCAGCACACCACTGCCGATCAGTTGCCACGCCGTAATCTGGTGCCGCGCCAGCAGATGAAGCGCGACCCAGGAAGCCCCAAGGCTCGGCAGCAACGACAGCAACGTCAGCCCCGGCGCGTAGTGCACCGGCGCGCACAGCTCGAAGGCCAGCATGCCGATGAAGTGCATGGCCCACACACCACCACCCAGGGCCAGCGAACCAGTCAGCAACGCGGTATGACGGTGAAAGGCATTGCGACTGAGCCGCGCCATGCCCGCCACTTGCAGAGCCATGCCAGAGGTAAACATGGCGATGGCCAGCGACAGGGCCACCAGCCAGGGGTCATAAGTACCGAACAGCAGCAGGCTGGGATCGGCATCGAGAAGAAACAGGCTGAGCAGATAGGACATGCGGCGACTACTGGACGACGACTGAAGTTAGCAAGCAGGAGCGTATCGACACGTCTGCACCGGCACTTTAACTGCCATTAAATAGCCACCACAACACCAGTACCAGCACCACCCTACCAGTGGTCGCCGCGAAATCGACTACGGGCGCCACTGACCGCGATGTTTTGCCGATGACCGGGATGGCGACTGAAGTCGCACCCACAAGGCACAAGTGCGCTGGTGCGACCAGGTTCTAGCGTGCATTCAGTGCCCGCCCAGATAGGCGTTGCGCACTTCCTCGTTGCCCAGCAACTCGGCGCCGCTGCCGCTCATGCGAATCTGCCCGGTGACCATCACATAGCCGCGATCCGACAGTTTCAGCGCGTGGTTGGCGTTCTGTTCCACCAGGAAGATGGTCATGCCGCTCTTGGCCAGCTCGCGCAGGGTCTGGAAGATCTGCTTGACCACGATGGGCGCCAGGCCCAGCGACGGCTCGTCGAGCAGCAGCAGCTTGGGCCGACTCATCAGCGCGCGGGCGATGGCCAGCATCTGCTGCTCGCCGCCGGACATGGTCATCGCCCGCTGGTTGCGCCGTTCCTTGAGCCGCGGGAACAGCTCGAACATGCGCTGCATGTCCTCCTGGGCGTGATCCATGCCGATGGGGATGGTGCCCATCAGCAGGTTCTCCTCCACGCTCATGTCCGGAAACACCCGGCGCCCTTCCGGCGACTGGGCGATGCCGTTGGAGGCGACGAAATGCGCCGACTTGCGACTGATGTCCTGACCATTGAGCAGGATCTGCCCGGCCGCCACCCGCGGCTGACCGAAGATCGACATCAGCAGGGTCGACTTGCCGGCGCCGTTGGCGCCGATCAGGGCCACCGTCTCCCCTTGGTGGATTTCCAGCGAAACCTTGTGCAACGCCTGGATCGGCCCGTAGAACACATCAACTTCACGAAACTCCAGCAACGGTGCCGTCATACCAGCTCCTCTTCGTCGGTTCCCAGGTAGGCGGCAATCACCTTCTCGTCATTACGAATCTGCGCCGGCTCGCCACGGGCGATCACATCGCCGTGGTCGAGCACGATGATGTGGTCGGAGATGTTCATCACCATGCCCATGTCGTGCTCGATCAGCAGCACGGTCAGGCCGTGGTGATCGCGCAGGTAGCGAATGATGCGGCTCAGCGCCTCGGTTTCCGAGGGGTTGAGGCCTGCGGCCGGTTCGTCCAGGCAGATGATCTCCGGCCGCGTACACATCGCCCGGGCGATCTCCAGACGGCGCTGCTGGCCGTAGGACAGCTCGCCGGCCAGGCGGTTGGCGGCGTCCACCAGGTCGACCACCTCCAGCCAGTAGAAGGCATGGTCCAGCGCCTCGCTCTCGGCGCGCCGGTAGCTCGGGGTGTTGAGAATGCCGGCCAACAGGTTGCGGTTGACGTACAGGTGCTGGGCCACCAGCAGGTTCTCCACCACCGACATTTCGCGGAACAGGCGGATGTTCTGGAAGGTGCGCGCCAGACCGGCTCGATTGACCAGGTGGGTGCCACCGAACATCTTGTAGTAGATGCGGCTGCCGAGGCGCGCCGGGTGGGTGAAGTCCTCGATCCCGAATGGCTGGCCGAGCACCTCGATCACGTCGGTGGGCCGGTTCTTGGTGTTGAGCTGAATGCGCCCGCCAGTGGCCTGGTAGAAGCCGGTCAGGCAGTTGAACACCGTGGTCTTTCCCGCGCCGTTGGGGCCGATCAGCGCGGTGATGGAGTGACGCTCGACGTCCAGATTGACGTCGTTGAGCGCCTTGATGCCGCCAAATTGCATCATCAGGTGCTCAACACTAAGGATCTTGTCGCTCATGGCGCCACCCCCTTGCGTGGTTCGACCCCGGTACGACTGATGCGAATCAGCCCGCGTGGGCGCCAGATCATCATCAACACCATTAACACGCCGAACAGCAGCACCCGGTAGTCGGCGAAGCTGCGCAGCAGTTCAGGCGCGACAGTCAGCACGAAAGCGGCGATCACCACGCCCACCGTCGAGCCCATGCCGCCCAGCACCACGATGGCGAGGATCAGAGCCGACTCGAAGAAGGTGAAGGACGACGGGTTGACGAAGCCCTGGTAGGTGGCGAAGAACACCCCGGCCAGGCCGGCGGTGGAAGCGCCGATCATGAACGCCGACAGCTTGACCAGCACATGGTTGAGGCCCATGGCACGGCAGGCGATCTCGTCCTCGCGCAGCGCTTCCCAGGCGCGGCCGACCGGCATGCGGGTCAGCCGATGCTTGACGTAGAGCACGAGCAACACGACCAGCAGCAGCACCGCATAGATGAACATGAACTTCATGTTGGCGTCGTAGCTGACGCCGAAGAACTCGTGGTACGGCACCCCGCCATCCTTGGCCCGACGGCTGAACTCCAGGCCGAACAGGGTCGGCCCCGGCACCGACATACCATTGGGACCGCCGGTGAAGCTCAGCCAGTTGTTCAGCACCAGGCGAATGATCTCGCCGAAGCCGAGGGTGACGATGGCCAGGTAGTCGCCATGCATGCGCAGCACCGGGAAGCCGAGGATGGCCCCCGCTACCGCCGCCATCAGCGCCGCCAGCGGCAGCACGGTCCAGAAACCCAGGTCGAGGTAGTGATAGCCCAGCGCCAGACCGTAGGCGCCGATCGCATAGAAGGCCACGTAGCCCAGGTCGAGCAGCCCGGCCAGACCGACCACGATATTCAGACCAAGGCCCAGCAGCACGTAGATCAGGCCGAGGATGACCACAGTCAGCAGGTATTTGCTGGCGAACAGCGGGAAGATCAGAGCGGCCACCAGCAGCAGCGGCGCCACCCAGCGCAGGTGGCTGCGATGGCCCGGCGGCAGTACGTGCACGCCGGAATCGCTGCTTTCAAAACCCTCCAGCAGGCTGCGCCCACGGGCGGTCTGCAGGAACATACCGAGCGCCAGACGCCCGAGCATCACCGCGGCGACGATCAGCACCAGTCGCTTGGGTTCCAGGTTGAAGCTGTAGCCGTCGAGCACCACGCCGACGATGGGGCCGAATACGATCAGCGCCACCAGACCGGCCAGCACCACGTCCAGCAGCATGCGTTTGATATCCAGTTTCTCGCTCATCGTCACTCCTCAGACCTTGGCGATCAGCGGGCGGCCGAGCAGGCCCTGGGGACGGAAGATCAGGATCAGCACCAGCAGGCCGAAGCTGAACACGTCCTTGTAGTCGGTGTTGACCATGCCGGAGAACTGCGCCTCGGCCACCCCCAGCAGGATGCCGCCGAGCATCGCCCCCGGCAGCGAGCCGATGCCGCCGAGCACTGCGGCAGTGAAGGCCTTGATGCCGATGACGAAGCCGGCATAGAAGTCGAAAGTGCCGTAGTTCATGGTGATCAGCACACCGGCCAGTGCCGCCATGGCGGCGCCGATGACGAACACGTAGGAAATTACCCGGTCGGTGTTGATCCCGAGGATCGACGCCATCTTGCGGTCCTGCTGGGTCGCGCGGCACATGCGCCCGAGCTTGGTGCAGTGGATCACGTAGGTGAGCAGCGCCATGCCGAGGAAGGCGGCGATCAGGATGAACACCTTGGTGTAACTGAGCTGCACAAAGCCTTCGCCGATATGGAACTTGAACGAGCCGTCGAGCAGGGTCGGTACGCCCTGCTGGCGCGCGCCCTGGCTGAGCTGCACGTAGTTCTGCAGGATCAGCGACATGCCGATGGCGCTGATCAGCGGCGCCAGCCGCGTGGAGTTGCGCAGCGGCTTGTAGGCGATGCGCTCGATCACCCAGCCATACAGGCCGGTGATACAGATGGTGAAGACCAGCGTGCCGAGGATTAGCAGCGGAAAGGATTCGAGGCCGAAGAAGGCCAGCACGGCCAGGGAAATGGCGGCCAGGTAGGCGGAGACCATGTACACCTCGCCATGGGCGAAGTTGATCATGCCGATGATGCCGTAAACCATGGTGTAGCCGATGGCGATCAGGCCATACACGGCGCCCAGGGTCAGACCGTTGATCAGTTGCTGGAGGAAGATCCCGTCCATACGCACTCTCGTCTGCAATGGCCAGGTGGCCATATCTTCGATCAGACGGGAAGCGCCTACGCGGTAATTGCAGCCGTTTCAGCCTTCCCGGACTGCGCCGGCCGGGGGGCTGCGCCACCGGCCGGTCTCATGGTGTCGCTTACTTCATCTGGTGGTACTTGCCGGCGTCGTCCCACTCGTACATCACGTAGTCGGACACCTTCAGGTCACCCTTGGCGTCGAAGGCCTTCTTGCCCATCACGGTGTCCACCCGATTAGCCTTGAGCCATTCACTGGCCTTGGCGCCATCGGTGCCGCCAGTGGCGTTGAAGGCTGCGGCCAGTGCCTGTACCGAGGCGTAGGCATACAGGGTGTAGCCTTCCGGCTCGTAGCCGCTGGCGCGGAACTTGTCGATCACCGCCTTGCCGTCCGCAATCAGGCGCGGGTCGGCGCCGAAGGTCATCAGCACACCTTTGGTGTACTGCGGGCCGCCGGCGGTGGTGACCATCTCATCGGTGACCACGCAGTCACCGGAGAGAAACTTGGCGTCCAGGCCCTGCTCACGCATCTGGCGTACCAGAGGGCCGGCTTCCGGATGGCAGCCACCGAAGTAGACGACTTCGGCGCCAGCGCCGCGGATCTTGGTGACCAGGGCGTTGAAGTCTTTCTCGCCACGGGTCAGACCTTCATACAGCACCGGCTCGACGCCGCGCTTTTCCAGCTGAGCCTTGGTGGCATCGGCCAGGCCCTGGCCGTAGGTGTCCTTGTCGTGCACCACGGCGACTTTCTTGGCCTTGAGGGTGTCAACGATATAGTCGCCGGCCACGATGCCCTGCTGGTCGTCACGACCGCACATCCGGAACATGGCACCCAGGCCGCGCTCGGTGACCTGCGGGTTGGTCGAAGCCGGGGTAATGGCGATGATGCCCGCCTCGTCATACACCTCAGAAGCGGGAATCGTGGATGAGGAGCAGAAGTGCCCGACCACACCGACGGCCTTGTCCGAGTCGACCAGGCGGTTAGCCACGGATACGGCCTGCTTGGGCTCGCAAGCATCGTCAGCCTTGACCAGCGTGATCTTCTCGCCATTTACACCGCCGGCGGCGTTGATGTCCTCGGCAGCCTGAGTCGCACCGCGCCAGTACTGCTCGCCGAAGGAAGCGTTGGCGCCGGTATGCGGGCCTGCGACGCCGATCACGACATCAGCCAGGGCCAGGGAAGAAGTGCCCATCGCGGAGGTTACCGCGAGAGCCAGAAAGCCTTTTCTGAAAAACTTCTGCGACATGGAGTTGTGCTCCTGAGAGTTTTGGGTTGGCCCCCTGCGCCAGCAAGGCCTATGCCATTTCCCTCGCCCCTCCTCAAGAAGCACAGCAGCTTTTCTGCAAGCGACGTAGCGCGCCATTGGCTTGCAGCAGGTTTCAGCGGGCAGAGCCAATGGCGCTTAAGTGAATGCCAGGTTGTACTTTTAGCCGGCACCACCTGCACTTTCGGTAACCGGTTGCTCCTTGTTGCGCCACCCGCCCCCGCACGGTGCGACGAAACTACCCAGTCGCACCAAGCCCAGTCACTTTCCGCCCATGTAGTCCATCTTGCCGATGGCCAAACCGTTGTGACGAAGAATCGCGTAGGCGGTGGTGACATGAAAATAGAAGTTGGGCAGGACGAAGTGCAGCACGTAGTCCGGCGCCTTGAAATTGAATTCGGAGTTGGGAAACTTGAGTAGGATCTCGCGCCCTTCGCCAGCGTTGATCTGTTCCGGTGTCACACTCCTGATGAACTCCAGCGTCTTGCCGATACGCGCCTGCAACTCGGCAAAACTGCTTTCGTTATCCGCAAAACTGGGCGGCTCGACCCCTGCCAGGCGTGCGGCGCAGCCCTTGGCCAGGTCGCTGGCGATCTGCACCTGACGGGTCAGAGGATGCATGTCCGGCGCCAGACGAGCGTTGAGCAGCACGGAGGGATCGATCTTGCGCTCTTCGCTGAAGGCCACAGCTTTATCGAGAATGGCCGAAAGATTGCCGAACATACGTACGAATTGCGGTATCGATGCCGAATAGAGGGACAGCGACATGGCAGAGGCTCCTTGCAGAGAGGTAATAGGACTCTGCTAGGTTAGCCGCAATGTCGAGATTGGAAGGGACACCCGGATGACCGAAGAACAGATCGCCGCGTTCTGCCTACAACTGCCCGGCGCGCGGGAAGACTACAAGTGGGGTGGCGCCCGGGTGTTCTCGGTAGCGGGCAACAAGATGTTCGCCCTGCTCAGCGGTGGCCTGTCATTCAAGGTCGGCCCGGAGCTGTTTCTCGGCATGGTCGACCGCCCCGGCATCCGCCCTGCCCCATACCTGGCCCGCGCCTTCTGGGTCAGCATGGCCGTGCCCTGCCCGGTGGCTGACGATGAATTGCGCGACCTGCTACAGCGCTCGCACCAACTGGTGGTCAGCAAGCTGCCGAAGATCCGCCAGGCGGGCCTGCTCCTCGACAGCCAAACCTAGGAACGTGCCCTGTCCATGAGACAAGCCAGCAGAGCCCACGCCTACAGGGGCAAAAACCGGCCCAGGTAACGTCCAGCAAGCAGCAGATGGTCTACCCAGAACACCTGGTGCAACACGACGATGATCCAGAACACCAGTTGAAATGAAACCTTGCGCGTCTTGTGGCGAAACACCTGTTGCGCAACCAGCGCACCGGGCCAGCCACCGGCCAGCTCGGTGATGTGCAGACTCTTCTCTGACGTGCGCCAACGGCCCCTCTGCGCGTACTGCTTGTCCGACCAGTACTGGCTGAAGCTGAGCAGGCTGACCAGCGGATAAGCCAGCGCAGTCCAGATCACTCCGCGGCCCAGCAAACTCAGGCTGCCCCACACCGGCAGTACGCACAGCCCAATCCATATCAGCAGCTTGAATGGCAAATCGTGAACGGCCGGCGCATCGGCGCGTCTGGGCTGACGCACAGGCTTGCCTGGTTTTGCCTTGCTCGCAGCAGCAGGTTTACCGGAGGGCTTAGGTTTGCGCCGAATTGCGGGACGATCCAGGCTGAGCTCGGCATGACGCATGTGCTGGGCACGTGGCCGGCCCTGGGCATCATCGCCCGGCACGTAAAACACTTCTGCGCCGGCCTGCGGGCGCTTGTCGCCGCGCACGGCGGATATATGCACGAACAGCTGTTCGCCGCCGCCCTCGGGCTGAATGAAGCCGAAACCCTTGTCATCGTTCCAGCTTTTGAGAATGCCGCGCTTTTCCATATCAGCCCTGGGCGCTGCTCCAGTCGATAAGATGGAACTGCCAGGTCGCCAGGATCAACAGACCGAAGCCGATGCGGTACCAGGCAAACAGCGCATAGCTGTGATTGGCGATGAACTTGAGCAAAGCGCGCACGGCGATCATGGCGAAGATGAAAGACACCACGAAGCCCAGGGCGAATACCGGCAGATCGCCCGGCTGAAACAAATCACGGTACTTGTAGCCGGAGTACACCGCTGCACCAACCATGGTCGGCATGGCCAGGAAGAAAGAGAACTCGGTGGCGGCGCGGCGCGAGAGGCCGAACAGCAGGCCGCCAATGATGGTAGAAGCCGAACGCGAAGTGCCCGGGATCATCGCCAGACACTGGGCGAAACCGATCTTCAGCGCTTCCTTCCAGGTCATGTCGTCCACTTCCTCGACATGAATCTCGTGCTTGCGCTGCTCGGCCCAGAGCATCACCACGCCACCGACCACCAGCGCCGCCGCCACGGTGATCGGGTTAAACAGGTATTCATGGATCAGATCGGCGAAGGCCACGCCGATGAACACTGCCGGCATGAAGGCGATCAGCAGGTTGGCGGTGAAACGCTGCGCCTGGCGCTGACGCGGCACGTTGAACACGGTGGTGAGGATCTTGCGGCGGTATTCCCACATCACCGCGAGGATCGCACCTAGCTGGATGATGATGTTGAAAGCAAACGCCCGCTCGCCACCGAAACCGATCAGATCCGCCACCACGATCTGGTGGCCGGTGCTGGAAATAGGTAAAAACTCCGTCAACCCTTCCACCACACCTAGAACAATGGCCTTCAGGGCGATCAACAAATCCATGCACTACCTCGGACTGGGCTTTTCGTGAGAGCGGCCGATATGAATGGTGGGAGCCGGCACAAGCAGGCAACAAAATGGCTGGGCATGCTACCAGAACCCCCCAACCAGGCGCTCTGCGCCCAAAGCTTGATTGAACTGATACTAAACTGCCATTTAACTGTACCGACCGCACTCAGATAACAAGAATTTGGAGTCGCCATGAACAGTCTGCGCAACCTGCCGATCAGCCGTCGGCTATGGATCATCCTGCTCTCTGCAATTGTCATGCTATTGGCGCTGACCGGGTTGATGCTGAAGCAGAACCTCGACGAGCTGTACCAAGCCAAAGCGCTCAAGACCCGCCATGTGGTGGAGAGTGCCATGGGTGTACTCAGGTACTTCCAGGCCCAGGAAAGTTCCGGCCTGAGTCGTGAAGATGCGCAAAAACAGGCCATGGAAGTCATCCGAGGCCTGCGTTATGAGCAAAACGACTACTACTGGATCAACGATATGACCCCGACCATGGTCATGCACCCGACCAACCCCAAGCTGGAAGGCCAGAACCTCTCCAGCCTGAAGGATCCAGATGGCAAATTCCTGTTCAACGAGATGGTCGAGATTGCCAAGAACAAAGGCTCCGGACAGGTCGACTACCGCTGGCCCAAGCCAGGTTCGGAGGCACCCGTGCCGAAAATTTCCTATGTAGAGCTGTTCCAGCCCTGGGGCTGGATTCTCGGCTCGGGCATCTATGTCGATGACGTGCAGGCCGAGTTCCGTGAACAGGCACTGCGCACCCTGGGCATTCTCGTGGTGGTGATCGGCCTGCTGGTCGCCCTGGTAATTCTGATTACCCGCAGCATCTCCCGCCCACTGGACGAGGCGGTCAGTGCGATGGCCAATATCGCCAGCGGCGAGGCCGACCTGACTCGGCGCCTGGATCACAGCGGCCGTGACGAACTCACCTCTCTGGGCGGTCACTTCAACGCCTTTACCAACAAATTGCGCGGTGTTATCGGTCAATCGCTGGAGGCCGCCGGCTCGCTCGATCAGGCCTCACAGTCCCTCGGATTGATCGCCAGCAACGCCCAGCAGCACAGTCAGCAGCAGTCTCAACAGATGGAGTTGGTGGCCACGGCGATCAACGAGGTGTCCTACGCCGTGCAGGATGTGGCGAAGAATGCCGAGCACGCCGCCAGCGAGGTACGTGAAGCCGAGCAACGCGCCCTGCAGGGCCAGGAGAGCATCGATATCAGCCTGCGCCAGATCGATCAGCTGTCCGACACCATCGGCCAGGCCGTCGAGGTGATCCAGAGCCTTGCTCAGGAAAGCACCCAGATTGGCAGCGTACTGGAAGTTATCCGCTCGATTGCTGAACAGACCAACTTGCTGGCCCTCAACGCCGCCATCGAGGCAGCGCGAGCCGGCGAACAGGGCCGCGGTTTTGCCGTGGTGGCCGACGAAGTGCGCCTGCTGGCTCAGCGCACCCAACAGTCGACTGCCGAGATCCAGACCATGATCGAACGCCTGCAGGGCAATTCGGAGGCCGCGGTCAAAGTGATCAACGCCAGCAGCCAGGCCACCCAGCAAACCGTCGAGCAAGCTCGCCAGGCCGGTGAAAACCTCAGTCAGATCGCCGCCGCACTGCGCAATATCACTGGCCTCAACGCTTCCATCGCCAGTGCCACACTGCAACAATCGCACGTGGTCGAGGATATCAATCACAATGTGACGCAGGCTGCCTCGCTAGCCCATGAGAATGCCCTGGCGGCGGACCAGTCCAGTGAGGCCAGCCATAACCTGGGCCAACTGGCCAGCCGACTGAGCAGCCTGCTGAATCAATTCCGCGTATGAGGTGTGGATGAGCGACATGCAGCATCAGGAGGTCAACCTCGGCCAGCAACAGAACCAGGATCTGATCTGGGATCTGGACAGCATCGCCCGACGCGAACTGGCCGAGCGCTTCATCAAGCTGTTCGAAAAACGCCTGTGCGTGTACTCCGAATCCACCCGCCAGCTATACACCAACTACAACCTGCACTTCCCCAGTGATTACGGGCGCAAGATGGTGGTGCTGCCCAACCCTTACGCCTTCCACGACACCCTGCATGGCATCGAAAGCCTGGCCGTGCGCAAGACTGGCCTCTGCGTACTGCCCGGCGTCGTGCTGGGCAAGCCCGGACTGCTGCTGACCTCCCAGATGAAGGAAGGTGGCCCCGCCCCCAAGACCATGCCGTTCAAGCAGGCGCTGGCACAGATCATCAGCAACCAGAAGAAGATCGGCGATGTGTTTCTGCCGATACTGATGAAGGGCGACTTGCGTGAGTTCGACCAGAAGATGCCCTATATCCACCTGCATCGCCTGCAGGTGCAGAAACTCACCCGGCTGTCGTCCTTCGAGCGCGACGATATCCAGCAGACCATCACCCGCAAGCTACTGATGCTCTATCGCCAGGCAGACAGTCTTGATTGTTAGCCTCCTCGCACATGTGTAACCCAAGCGTTACATCCCCCCTGGCCAACGGCTGACTTGGCGATCACTGTTTCACCGCCTTTACAGTCAGCCGCTCCTGGCAAACCTCTGCCCTAGAGGCCCCCGCTCCTTAACCCACCACCAGGGTGTTTCATATCTGAAACACAGAAAATCGTCACCCAACCACATAGAAAATCCAAGCGTCTGATTTCTATAGATTTATCCCGCTTGGCACAAAGCCTGCCTTGATCAATCGGCCAGAAACTCGTTCAAGGATACGGCGATGAAACCCCTGTTCTTTGTCTGTCGGGGCTTGGTTCTATTTTTGGTTTGCCAGGCAATCCCCTCCTTCGCCGGTGACGGCGACGTCATCCTTACCCGTACCGTACAACCCCGCGTAGCCACACGGGCGCCGCTCGTTCCAGACCCTAACCCGGTCAAGGTCAATGTCTCGCCTGCACGCCAGATAGAGCGCCAGACAGGCGAACTCAGCGATGCCGACTTCGCCAATGTCAGTGGCAGCCTCGGCGCCCAGGAGCGCATGTTCAACCTGGATAACAGCGGAGTACTCAATAACGGCCAACTGCGCCACTCCGGCACCTCCGCCGGGCACAGTGCCGGCGCCTCCAGCAGTGGCTTGGGCGGCCAGATCAATCGCACCGTCCAGCAAGGGCTGAGCCCACTGCAGAACCTGGGGGGGCGTTGAGATGCGCCGCCTTCTCACCCTCGGCCTGGGCCTGAGCTGGAGCATTGGTGCCTTCGCAGCCCCACTTGCCGACAACAACGCCCATATCGGCAACAGCGGCCAGGACTACCGGGGCAACCTGATGGTCAACCAGGCCTCGGGAAATTGGCAGCAGCAGGCCAATAGCCGGGCCATTGCGATAGGCCGCGACAGCCAGACCGATGTCACGACACAGCAGCAGCTCGATGCTCTGCCAGCCAGTGCGGCCGGTAACGCCAAGGCAGCAATCGAGGGTGCGGCCTTCAGCCGGGGTAACGGCATCCTCGGCGTCAATCAGGGTGCCGGTATCGGTAACCAGCAAATCAACGCGGTGCGCCTGCAGCAAGGCGTAGCGGCACAGAGTCTCGACGATGGCGAGCTGGCTCAAAGCGCGTCCTTGTCACCCCTCTCCGGCGCAGCCGAATCACTGGCGGGATCACGTCTTGTCGTCACCGACGATCGGGCGTTCTCCGGCAGCCGTGGTGTGGTCCAGCTGAACCAGAGCGCCGGTGTTGGCAATCAATCGGCCAACAGCTTCGGCATCAGGGTAGTGGAAGCACCCTGAACCAACTGACCATGTACAGCAGGAGACATCATGAAAACGCCCAAGATCCTCAGCCCACTCGCAGTGGTGATTGCAGCAGCGCTGGCCAGTAGTGGCGCCTATGCCATCAACTTCGGTTCTGACGCCGAGGCTTCGATCACCGACAGCCAGGACGTCAACTACAACACCGTCAACAACCAGATGACGGTCAACAATGCCAAGGTGAAGAACGGCTCGATCACCGACGTCGAAGGCAATGTCGGCGTCAACGTCGTGGCCGGCGACAACAACCAGCAGGCCAACGCCGCAGCACTGGCCAGCGCCGATGCCTCGTTTGTGTTCGGCTCCAACGCCGAGGCGAGCATCGACGTCACCCAAACCGGCACCAACAACCTGCTCAACAATGTCAGCGTGCCGAATACCGCGAGCCTGACCGACTCGCTCTATCAAACCTCGGGCAATGTCGGAGTCAACATCGCGGCGGGTAACTACAACCAGCAGAAAAACGACATGACTGCAGCGGTTGCCGGCGGTAGTGCCAGTGCCAGTGCCGGTATCAGCCAGACCCTGAGCGGCAATACCACCAACAACGCCGCACAGATGGAGCTGGGCGAAGTTGCGACCCAGGTTACCGTTGCCCTCAGCGGCACCTATGAAGGTACATCCTCACAGAGCAACGACGTCTATCCCGAAGTCTGGACGGGTGGTGACCATCCCGATGGCGATCAGCAGGTCGGTCATATCGACTTCGATAACGAAGGCACGCAACCGGGACGCTTCGAGTTCGCCGAGCAAGGCGACCTGAGCCTGTCCGGCAGCGTCACATCAATCAACACCGTGGTCACCGACATCGTTCCGGTCACTAATAACGCCACCCTGTCGAATGCGCTGTACTCGGTATCCGGCAATGTCGGCGTCAACATCGCCGCTGGCGGCGGTAATCAGCAGGCCAATGCCTTGTCGATCGCGGCAGCGTGCAACGTCTGCGGTAGCTCCACCCCAGGTGCGGACTAAGGCCTGAGCAGTTCGGAGGCGCCTCGACATGAGGCGCTTCCTCTGCGGGATGGACCCATGCTCAGACAACTTCTCATCGGCTGCTGCCTGCTGTGCAGCACCCCGCTCATGGCCGGACAACAGGGCATTCCCGCCCTGCCTGGCGGCGGGCTGGTGTTCAAACAGGTCGAAAGCCTGCGCGAACGGCGCTTCGCAGGCCTGGTCGAGCAAAAGACCGACTTCAGCTGCGGCGCCGCCGCCATTGCCACCCTGCTCAATCAGGCCTACGGCATGCGCCTCAGCGAGGCCGAGGTGATAGTCGGCATGCTGGACACAGCCGATATCGAGCAAGTGCGCGCCCAGGGCTTTTCCATGCTCGACATGAAGCGCTACGCCCAAGGTCTGGGTTTGCGTGCCCGTGGCTACCGTATCGACGCCCAGGCACTGGAGCAGATCAAGGTACCTACCATCGTTCTGCTCGATATCCGCGGCTACAAGCACTTCGTGGTCATGCAGCGCAGCGACAGTGACTGGGTGTATATCGGCGACCCGGTACTGGGGCACAAGCGCATGAGCCTGGACGAGTTCGCCAAGGGTTGGAACGGCATCGTCTTTGCCCTCATCGGCCCCGGCTACAACCGCAACAATGCATTGCTATCCCCTCCTGAACCCTTGACCGCCAGGCAGCGCCTGGATCGCTTCAAGCCGGTTCAGGATGCCGAGCTCATGGAATTCGGCTTTATCCAGAGCGACTTTTTCTGATGCCGGCCCAGCCTGCGTCAAGGACGTCACCATGAAAGCTATCTACTGGCTCGTTACTCCCCTGCTGGCCGCCAGCCTGCAGGTACACGCCACTCCCGTGCTGCAGCCCATGGAACTGAGCGACAAGGAGCTGGCCCAGCTGCGCGGCCGCTATGTGCTGCCCGACCGCATCATCAACTTTGGCGTCACCATGAACACCTTGTGGCAGAACGCTGCCGGCCAGGCTATTGGTGCCCAGGTCAGCCTGCAGGTACAAGCCAACCTGCAGCCGCAGCTGAGCGTTTCCTTCATCGACCAGACCGGCAGTGGCGCCGCCCTACCGGCAGCCAGCGGCCAGATCATCGGTGGCGCGGGCCTGACCCAGGTCGACGGCGTGGTACAGAGCGTGCGCAGCGCCGGCGACTTCAACCGTGCCAACAACCAGATCGAACTGGAAATCCACAAGAACCAGGCCGCCCCGGTCAGCACTGGCAGCCAAGTGATTGCCAACGGCATGCAGGGCTTCAGCAACGCCGCCGGCCAGGTCAATGTTCTGACCAACGCGCAGGGACTGCATGTACAACTCAGCGCTGCCGGTCAGGGCACGGCCAGCCAGCAACTGGGCCAAGGTGGCATCCGCCAACAGACCGATATGCTCGGCAGCCTGAACAGGGTGCAAAACCTGACTACATTGAGTGTTGGGCTGCGAGAGCGCCTGGAGGGTGCAGGTCTGGCATCGCCGGACTGTTTCACCCCGCACTCGCTGAGCCGCCCGATCGGATACTGACTGCCAAGGAGCCCTGATGAAACGGCCCAATCCCGCGCCTGCCTTATTGACGCTGGCCATCGCCTGCTCTGCCCAAGCCGCCAGCGATGCCGACGTGGCAGCACTGCGCGCCGAACTGCAAGCCCTTCAGCAACGCTATCAGGCCCAGCAGAATGCCTTGATGGTACTGGAGCAGCGTCTGCGTGACGTCGAAGGGCAAGGGCAGCGCCAACCCGCCCCAGCGCAGACAGCTCAAACACCACAGCAGACAGCGCCACAAACCGTCGCCAGCAGCGGCTCATCCTATGGATCGAGTTTGCAAGAGGACAGCGACCCAGCTCCCAGCGTGGAAAACATCTACCAGGAGGCCAGCGGCTTCTTCGGCGGTGGCAGCTGGAGCTTCGAGCCCGGCTTCACCTACACCCACTACGATGCCCGCCAGCTGTTTCTCAATGGTTTTCTCGCCCTGGACGCGATCTTTCTGGGCAACCTCGGCATCGATCAGATCAACTCAGACAGCCTGACAGTGGATCTGACCACCCGCTATAACTGGCAACAACGCTGGCAGTTCGACCTCAATGTCCCGGTCGTTTACCGCGAAGCCACTTACGAGTCTGCCGGGGCCGGCGGCGCCAGCACGCAGGTAAGCGATGAAACCGTGACCGGAGACCCTCGCCTGGGCGATGTCAGCTTCGGCGTCTCCTACAAGTTCCTGGACGAAACCGCCGACCTGCCAGACGCCGTATTCAGCCTGCGCCTCAAGGCACCAACCGGTGACGAGCCTTACGGCATCAAGCTGCGTGAAGTACCGGGCAACAACAACCTGAACGTGCCGGAGGATTTGCCGACCGGCAACGGTGTCTGGTCGCTGACACCCGGCATCAGCCTGGTCAAGACCATCGACCCTGCTGTGCTGTTCGGCAGCCTGTCGTACACCTTCAATTTCGAAGAAAGCTTCAGCGACATCAGCTCCCAGCAGGGTGTAAAGGTGCCTGGCAAGGTCGACCTGGGCAACTGGATACAGCTGGGCCTGGGTACAGCGTTCGCCCTCAACGAGCGCATGAGCCTGTCCATGTCCTTTTCCGAACTGATCGCACAGAAAAGCCGCATCAAGCAGGATGGCGGCACCTGGCAAAGCATCAGCAGCAGTGATGCCAATGCGGCCTACTTCAACATCGGCATGACGCTGGCAGGTGAAGACGGCCTGAGCATCGTGCCCAACCTGGCCATCGGCCTGACCCCGGATGCGCCTGACTTCAGCTTCAGCGTGAAATTCCCCTACTACTTCTGAGTTGCCTAACGCATCTGGTGCTTGTGCAGCAGGCGATAGAAAGTCGGTCGGGAAACCCCTAGCGCCTGGGCTGCCCGGCTCATGTTATCGGCATGACGTACCAGGGCATCGTTGAGCGCCTGCTGCTCCGCACGGTTGATGTAATCATCCAGGGTGTCGAGCGGCGAGTGCCGCGCCAGGCCATCGGCCAAGCCAAGGTCGGCGGCCTCGATCTGCTTGCCCTCCGCCAGCACCATGCCCCGCCGCACACGGTTGGCCAGCTCGCGTACATTGCCGGGCCAGGCATGTTCGAGCATGGCATCCCGCGCATGGCTACTGAAGTTGCGCGGGCGGCGACCTATCTCCACCGCGTAACGCTGGGAAAAGTGGTCAGCCAGGCATGCAATGTCGCCAACCCGCTCGCGTAACGGCGTGGTTTGAACCTGCAGTACATTGAGGCGGTAGTAGAGATCTTCCCGGAAGCGCCCCCGGCGCACGGCCTCCTCCAGGTCGATGTGAGTCGCGGCCAGCACACGTACGTTGACGCTGATGGGGCGATGGTTACCGACTCGCTCTATCTGCATTTCCTGCAGAAAGCGCAGCAGGTTGGCCTGCAGCTCCAGCGGCAAATCACCGATCTCATCGAGAAACAGGGTTCCGCCATCGGCCAGCTCGATGCGCCCCAGTTTGCGCTGATGGGCGCCCGTGAAAGAGCCTTTTTCGTGGCCGAACAACTCGGACTGGATCAGGTGTTCGGGGATCGCGCCACAGTTGACCACGACAAAGGCCTCCTGGGCCCTGCGCGACAGCCGGTGCAGGGTATGCGCCACCAACTCTTTGCCTGTACCGCTTTCCCCTCGAATCAACACCGGAGCATCCGTAGGTGCCAGCTTGGCCAGCAACCGACGCAGATCACGGATATTGCGGCTGGCACCCAGCAATTCATGCCCCTGAGGCTCGCGGCCGCCTGGGCTTACCTTGCCACGCAGCCTGGCCATGCCCAGGGCGCGACCCAGAGCAACATCAACCCGCCCCAGGTCGAACGGTAGAGTGTGATAGTCGAAGAACCACTCTCCGATGAAATTGCCGATATCCGGATGCTGAAGGGCCTCTGCGTTGAGTACGGCGATCCACTCCGTACCGCTCTGACTGATCAGCTCCTTGAGGCTTTCCGGCCTGGCCAAATGGGGCGGACGCAGACGTATCAGTCCCACATCGCAGATGGCGTTGTTCGCCTCCGCCAGATCACAACTGTGTACAGCCCAACCACTGGCCTGAAGACGAGGCAACAGCGACTCGCACTCCTGGCAGGGGTCAACCACCAGTAATCGCCGTGGCGCCACAGCCAATACTTGCGACATAACCATTCCTTGGCGCCATTTTTTTGAAAAACTTATATAAAACAACTATTTGGCGCCGCACAAACATCCTAGCAAAACCTGCAAGGCAGCAAAGAACGATTCCCTATAAGGCAGCAATGACAGGGGCAATCCGTTTATTAACAAACATC
>JAYQUJ010000029.1:0-18876 GCA_038147895.1 Pseudomonas sp. | reverse complement strand
CATCCGGGTTATGGCCGCTTGCCATCGTCCACACGTATTGGCATAAACGTACCCCATAACAAAATCGCCACACGGAAGTTGATGTCATGCGATTGCTGCGCCGCGCTCTAACCCTGATCCTCCTGCTCGCTCTCGGCGCGCTCGCCGTCGTGCTCTACTACATCGCACGGCCTAACCTACCGGTATTCGACAAGCCTCAGCAGGTCCACTATCTCGACCAGTGGAGCGAGCAGGAACGCCAGACCTACTACTACACCCCCCAGGGCACCACGGTGAAAGGCCTGCATTACGACTGGTTCATCGCCCTGGAACTGCCCTTCTCCAAAGACAAATTCGCCGCTCCCGACTACCTCGCCCGCTTCGGTTTCCTGACCGACCCACAGCAACAGGCCAGCGAACTCAACCCCGGCAATCTGCCGGTGGGCTTTGCCCGTCACCCGGACGACGAAAGCGGCGTGCAGTACCTGGACATCACCTGCGCCGCCTGCCATAGCGGCGAGCTGCGTTACCAGGGCCAGGCCGTACGCATTGACGGCGGTGCCGCCCTGCATTCGCTGGCCTCCACCGTACCCACGCTCAAGGGGGGCAGCTTCGGGCAGGCGCTGGGCATGAGCATGGCCTTCACCTACTACAACCCGATCAAATTCCGCCGTTTCGCCAAGACGGTGCTGGGTGACAACTACGATCAGGGCAAAGATCAGCTGCGTGAAGATTTCAAGGCAGTACTCGACCGCCTGCTCGGCACCGCATTCAATGACTGGCATCGCGGCCTCTACCCGACAGAGGAAGGCTTCGGCCGTACCGACGCCTTCGGCCGTATCGCCAACAGCGTGTTCGGTGATGCCATCGATGCCAGCAACTATCGGGTGGCCAACGCCCCGGTCAGCTATCCGCAGGTGTGGGATATCTGGAAATTCGACTGGGTACAGTGGAACGGTTCGGCCATGCAGCCGATGGCGCGCAATATTGGCGAGGCCCTGGGCGTCGGCGCCACCCTGCACCTGTTCGACGAGAATGGCAGCGCGATGAGCGAAGACGAGCGTTACCCCTCCAGCGTGCGCCTGCGTGACCTCTACACCCTCGAAGAAACCCTCAAGCAGCTCAAGCCACCAACCTGGCCAGAGCAGGTGCTGGGCAAGGTCGACTTGCAATTGGCCAGCGAGGGCCGCGCCCTGTTCGCCGAGAACTGCGCTTACTGCCACGCGCCCAACCCGGTACCACGCGACCAGCGCCTGGCGCCGGCCCGTGATCCGGAATGGCACATGCGTATCGTGCCGACCCGCATCATCGGCACCGACCCGACCACCGCCAACAACATTGCCGACCACCGCTTCGACATCCGCAAGCTCGGCTGGCAAAAAGCCGAGCTGGCCAACCTGGACGTCAAGCTGTTTGGTAGCGACCTGAGCGAAGTGGACTTCGCCAGCATCTCCAGCGCCAAGGGCCTGGCCTACGTCACCGCCTACGTGGAAGACCGCGCCTATCGGGATGCCGGCATCCAGCCGCGCGAGCGCTGGCGCATGGACGGCTACGGCCTGGCCATCGGCGTGCAGGAAAAGCGCGGCTACAAGGCTCGCCCCCTCAATGGCATCTGGGCCACGCCGCCCTTCCTGCATAACGGATCAGTACCCAACCTGTTCCAGCTGCTATCCCCAGTGGTCGAGCGCGATCGCAGCTTCTGGGTCGGCAACTTCGAATACGACCCCAAACGCGCCGGCTTCGTCACCAGCGAGTTCAAGGGCGGCTTCTTGTTCGACACCAGCGTGACCGGCAACGGCAACCGCGGCCATGAGTTCCGCGACGGCTGTCGTAATGAGGGGGTAATTGGCCGCTACCTGGAGCCGGAAGAGCGTTATGCGCTGATCGAGTACCTCAAGGTCATGGGCGACGAGTCTATGGAAAGCCAACTGCAGCCCGCCGAAAGCCGACCCTGGACGCCCGGCCCCAGCTGCCAGAACAACAATTAAGGAAATATCGCCATGCTCATGCGTTTCTGGCTCTGGCTCTGCCGCCTGCTGGGTAAATTGCTGCTGACCCTGCTGGTAGTGGGACTGCTTGGCTGGGGGATTGGCGAGGCCTATTACGCCTGGAAATTCTCCGGCCCGGTGTCGGCCGAGGAGGAAATCCCGCCGCAAGAAGCTGCGCTGACCCAAACCATCATCGAAGACGCCATCCGCGTGGTCGAGCAACACCGCGACAACACCCGTGTACTGCGCGACGCCCATGCCAAGGCCCACGGCTGCGTGAAGGCCCAGGTAAGTGTACTGGCCGACCTCGACCCAGCCTTGCGCCATGGCGTGTTCAGTGAGCCAGGCAAGACCTGGCAGGCCTGGATGCGCCTGTCCAACGGCAACGCCTACCCGCAGTTCGATCGCGCCCGCGACGCCCGTGGCATGGCCATCAAGCTACTCGACGTGCCGGGCGACAAGCTGCTCAGCAGCAAAGCCACCGCCGGCAACCAGGACTTCGTGATGTTCAACCATCCGGCGTTCTTCATCCGCGACGTCGCCGAGTACAAGCAGAACTTCGCCGCCCAGGCCGACGGCAAGAAGGCCATGGCGTTCTTCCCCAGCTGGGACCCACGCACCTGGGAGCTGCGTCATCTGGTGATCGCCCTGAAAACCCTGGCACCAGCCCCGGAAAGCCCGGTGGCGACCACCTACAACTCTATCGCCCCCTTCAAGTACGGCCCGCATAACATCAAGTACCGGGTCGTCCCCGATCCGGCCAGTTGCCCGCCCTATGAGCTGCCGGAACAGAACCACGACCTGCCCAATTTCCTGCGCAGCGCCCTGTACCAGCAACTGTCCCTGGATCGGGTACCGGCCTGCTTCGCCCTGCAGGTGCAACGGCAGAACCCGAACTACTACATGCCTATCGAAGACCCCAGTGTGGAATGGAGCGAGAAGGTCTCACCCTTCGAGACGGTCGCGACCATCAAGGTGCCGGCGCAGGACTTCGATAGCCGCGAACAGAACCTGTTCTGCGACAACCTCTCCTTCAACCCCTGGCACGCCCTGCCGGAACATCGTCCCATCGGCGGTATCAACCGCCTGCGCAAGTCGGTGTACGAGGCTGTCAGCGTCTATCGCCACCAGCGTAACGACGCGCCACAGGCGCATTAACGAAAAGGCCGCCCGAGGGCGGCCTTTTACATTCAGAGGATCAGGCGTCCATGCGTGGAAAAGCACTGGCGATAGCATCGCCCGTAGCAACAGCTACCGCGCCTTTGCGCAACTCCAGCGCAAGCAGATGAGGAAACGCGCCCTGATCGAACCAATAGCGAGTGCCGGCCGGGAGCGACAGCAGGTCGTCCTTTTCGCACAGCACGGCAAACACATGCTCGCCGATATGCAGATTGAACAGTCCGCGCCCTGCAGCCAACAGATGTCCTTGCGCCTCGGCTGCGCACAACTCCTCCAGCACTTCGGCCAGGGGTTCGTCCTGATAGGTGCGCGCCCGGCTCTGGCTAAGCACTTCGACGCAGACATAGCCACGCTCGCGCATCAGTTGATCCAGCGATGGGCGCAAGGCGCCAAGCACTTCGTCCTGACTCTGGCCCGGCTGGATGGACGCATCGACCGGATAACGCTCGAACCCCACACCAACCTCGGCCAGCGTCGCGGCAATATCCTCTGCGTGGGTCAGCAGTTTGTTGGGAACATCCGGGCTGGACTGGTGGTAGACGGTCAGGCTGCTCATGCACATGTCCTTAACTGGTTCGTTTCACCGGCGCGTCAGGCAGCCGGCTGGCAATGATAAAGGCCGCCATCAGTGCGGCCAAACTGGCGATGGCAAAGGTCCAGCCTGGCCCCAGACTCTTCCAGCTGTAACCGGAGTACAGCGCGCCCAGAGCACCACCGACACCCGCCAGAGAAGCGTACAAAGCCTGGCCCTGGCCCTGCTGGGCAGCCCCAAAGCTGCGTTGAATAAAGTGAATGGCCGCCGCATGGAAGCTGCCAAAGGTCGCTGCATGCAGCAATTGGGCAAACAGCAGTACACCCAGGTGCCCCGCCAAATTGCCCAGCAGCAGCCATCGCAACGCCGCCAGCAGGAAGCTGGCCAGCAGCACCTGGCGCAGAGAAAAGCGCGAGAGCACGCGAGCCATGAACAGGAACAAGACGATCTCTGCCAGCACACCCAGGGCCCAGAGCAGCCCGATCACCAGACGGCTGTATCCCAGCGTCTCCAGGTGAATGCTCAGGAAGGTGTAGTACGGGCCATGGGACACCTGCATCAGCCCGACGCACAGGTAGAAGGCCAACACACCTGGTCGACGCAACTGAGTCAGGAAACCGCCCTCGCCCGCCGTAACGCTCTGCACGCTCGGCGTGGCATTGGGCACCCAGAAGCTGCTCAGGGCAATACCGCCAATGATGATCAGCAATACCCAGGGATACAGGCTTAGGCTGAAATGCTGGAACAGCCAACCGAGGCCAACCACAGCCAGCACGAAACCGATCGAACCCCACAGGCGAATCTCGCTGTAGCGCACACTCTGCTCGCGCAGATGCGCCAGGGTGATGACCTCGAACTGCGGTAACACCGCGTGCCAGAAGAACGCGTGCAGCGCCATGATCAGCGCCAGCCACGCGTAGCTCTGATCGACGAAGATCAGACTCAGACTGAGAAAGGTACAGACCGCGCCAAAGCGCACGATGCGCAGGCGCTGCCCACTGCGATCGCCCAGCCAGCCCCACAGATTGGGCGCCACGCAGCGCATCAGCATGGGAATGGCAACCAGCTCGCCAATACGCGCGGGAGAAAAGCCCAGGTGGTCGAAGTACAGCGCCAGGAAAGGCGCCGTCGCACCGAGCAAGGCAAAGTAGAACAGGTAGAAGCCGGAGAGGCGCCAGTAAGGCAGGGCGTCGCTCATAGGGCTATCCGCTGCCGGCAAGGCTGGGTTTCGCTGCGCTCTACCCAGCCTACGACGGCATTCACAGCTGCGGCAGCACCGGCGTGTTCACCCGCACATCGGCGTTCTGGCCGCGATGACGCAGCAGATGATCGAGCAGCACGATGGCCATCATCGCCTCGGCAATCGGCGTGGCGCGAATGCCGACGCACGGATCGTGGCGCCCCTTGGTGATCAGCTCTACCGGATTACCCTCGATGTCGATGGAGCGACCGGGGGTGGTGATGCTGGAGGTCGGCTTGAGCGCCAGATGGGCGATGATCGGCTGACCGCTGGAGATGCCACCGAGGATGCCGCCGGCGTTGTTGCTGAGGAAACCTTGCGGGGTCAGCTCATCACGGTGCTCGGTGCCACGCTGGGCGACGCTGGCGAAACCGGCGCCGATCTCCACGCCCTTGACCGCGTTGATGCTCATCAGCGCATGGGCCAGGTCAGCGTCCAGACGGTCGAAAATCGGCTCGCCCAGGCCCGGCATCACGCCCTCGGCGACCACGGTGATCTTGGCGCCGACCGAGTCCTGGTCACGGCGCAGCTGGTCCATGTAGGCCTCCAGCTCCGCCACCTTGTCCGGATCGGGACTGAAGAAGGCGTTCTGCTCGACGCTGTCCCAGGTCTTGAACGGAATCTCGATCGGGCCCAGCTGGCTCATGTAACCACGCACCTGGATGCCCAGCCCTGCCAGCACCTTCTTGGCGATGGCACCAGCAGCGACGCGCATGGCGGTCTCACGCGCCGAGCTGCGGCCGCCGCCACGGTAGTCGCGGATGCCGTACTTGTGGTGGTAGGTGTAGTCGGCATGGGCCGGGCGGAACAAGTCCTTGATCGCCGAGTAGTCCTTGGACTTCTGGTCGGTGTTGCGGATCAGCAGGCCGATGGGGCAACCGGTGGTCTTGCCCTCGAACACGCCGGAGAGGATTTCGACTTCGTCGTCTTCCTGACGCTGGGTGGTGTGGCGGCTGGTGCCCGGTTTGCGGCGGTCGAGGTCGCGCTGCAGGTCTTCCAGGGACAGCTCGATGCCCGGCGGGCAACCATCGACGATGGCGACCAGCGCCGGGCCATGGCTTTCGCCAGCGGTGGTGACGGTGAACAGCTTGCCGTAGGTGTTGCCGGACATGCAGGGCGCTCCGCGAAATCTGCCTCGAACAAAGGTCGGCGAGTATACCCCCGGCGCCCGACCAGTTCACCTGCATTGGGCAAATGGCAGATAGCCAGCCTGAAGCCAGCGCAAATCCGGCCGATAATGCTTGCACGAACGTTCAAGGATGCCGCAATGACGGAAATCGACCCTCAGCCCCCTGCCAACGAGGCTGAACAGCCACCGCAGCCACACCCCTGGGAAAACCTGGCCGCCGAGCAGTTTCAACTGGTGCGCCTGGCCCCCTTGCTGGCCGACCGCAGCACCGGTGCGCGGCCACTGCGTTTTGCACGTCTCGGCCGCGTCGAACGTCATAGCGATGAGCAGAGCTTGTTGCGCCTCTCCGTCGAGCTGCCGGGTCAGCGTCTGCGCCGTGAGCAAAACCTGCTGGAAGTCTGGGCCGACCACCGTAACCGGGAAGTACGCTTCGGCGCGGACAAGGGGCTGCTGATCGAGCCACTCAATCGAGGTCTGGGGCGTTTCCTGCTGGCCCAGGGCATCGCTTGGGCACGTCAGCGCTGGGGTAGCTACAGCGTGGAAGGTGGCGCCTTGGCAGTGAAGGATGTGCTCAGCGAGGAAGCTCGCCAGCGCCGCGACCACTTTCTGCGCATCCAGGGCTTCGAGGTGGATTATCAGGATCTGGCCCAGGTCAAGGCCAGCTACAGCGCCTCACGGGTCAGCGCCCTGAATCCAGAGTGGAACCATGACAAGGTGCAATCGCTCGACCTGCTGGACTGCGCCGCCATGCTGCAGCAGGCCGACCAGAGCCTGCACGAGCAGCAGGTGAAGATCAGCAAACTGGAACAGCGCATCAGCGCCCTCAAGCGCGAAGACAGCGGGTTACGCTTCACCATCGCCTGCCTGGTGGCGCTGGCGCTGTTCCAGGCCGGTTTGCTGATCTGGATCGCCACGCGCTAGCCCTCCGGTGAGGGAGCCGTACCTGATAAACCCGTAGCCCGGATGCAATCCGGGAACGGAGTGACCTGTGCCCCCGGATTGCATCCGGGCTACAGTTTCAAGCCTTCAGGCGCGAGCGGAACAACTTCTGGTATTCGCGGCACTGCGCCGCTGCCAGCAGAAACACACCGTGGCCGCCCTGTTCGAACTCCAGCCAGGTGAAGTCCACCTCCGGGTACAGCGCCTCGACATGCACCTGGCTGTTGCCCACCTCGACGATCAGCAGGCCCTTCTCGCTCAGGTGGTCGGCGGCCTCGGCCAGCATGCGCCGCACCAGATTCAGGCCATCGTCACCACAGGCCAGCCCCAGCTCGGGTTCATGCTGATACTCCGCCGGCATATCGGCGAAGTCCTCGGCATCCACATAGGGCGGGTTGGATACGATCAGATCGAAACGCTGCCCTGGCAAGCCGTCGAAACCATCGCCCTGTACCGTATAGACCCGCTCTTCCAGCTCATGCCGCTCGATATTGTGGTTGGCCACCTCCAGCGCCTCGAAAGACAGATCGCCCAGCACCACTTCGGCGTCAGGGAAGGCGTAGGCACAGGCGATACCGATGCATCCTGAACCGGTGCACAGGTCGAGAATGCGTGCCGGCTCGGCGGGTAACCAGGGTGCGAAACGCTGGGAAATCAGTTCGGCAATGGGCGAGCGCGGCACCAGCACGCGCTCGTCGACCAGAAACGGCAAACCGCAGAACCAGGCCTCGCCAATCAGGTAGGCGGTTGGTACGCGCTCCTCGATACGCCGGCGGATCAACTCCAGCAAATGCTGCTGCTCATACTCTTCCAGACGGCAATCCAGGTAGCTGTCGGCAATTTCGAACGGCAGATGCAGGGCGCCCAGCACCAGTTGGCGGGCATCGTCCCAGGCGTTATCGGTGCCATGACCGAAAAACAGGCCAGCCTCGTGAAAGCGGCTGACGGCCCAGCGAATATGGTCGCGCACGGTGCGCAGGCGGGATGGGGACACGGTGGCTACCTCGAAAAAAACAGGCTGCGATTCTAGCCGGAACCACGCAAAAGGTTCACAGATGGCGCTGGCAAGCAGAGAATAGACACATCACCGTTACAGGAGCCCAACCATGTCCGCACCGAAAACCCTGTTCCAATTGCTCGGACGCGGTTATGCCCCTGCCACCCTGAGCAAGGCGACCCTGCTGGTCATCGACGCTCAGGAAGAATACCGCAGTGGCGCCCTGCAACTGCCAGACGTGGAACCCGCCATCGCTGAAATCGCCACCCTGCTGCGCGCGGCACGAGAGTGCGGTGCGCCCGTGGCCCACGTTCGTCACCTGGGCATCCCCGGTGGCCTGCTCGACCCCCAGGGGCCGCGCGGCAACTTCATCGCCGGACTGGAGCCGCTGCCAGGTGAGCCGCTAGTGGAAAAGCGTCTGCCCAATGCCTTCGCCGGGACCGAGCTGCATGAGCATCTGCAGCAACTCGGCCACCTGGACCTGATCATCTGCGGTTTCATGACCCACTCCAGCGTCAGCACCACGGTACGTGCCGCCAAGGACTATGGCTACCGCTGCACCCTGGTGGATGCCGCCTGCGCCACCCGCGACCTGCCCTATGATGGTGACATGATCCCGGCGCGTGACTTGCACCGCATGACCCTCGCTGCGCTGTCCGACAACTACGCCATGGTGGTGCCGCAGGCGCGCGCCCTGCTGTAGCGCGGCGACCAGGCCACAACACAGACCTGGCCCCGGAACCCTGAGGGCGGGTTCGGGTCACAGCGCCGATACGCCAAGAGGAAATCGGTATGAAGTTGTCCGACGATGGTTTCAACGCCCGCCACTTGCGGCCCCGCGGCTCGTCCGCCTGGCGCTGGCGCCTGCTGGCCGGCCTCGCTGCGCTGTTCGCCGCCTTCGGCGTACTGCTGGCCATGGCGGGTGCAGCCACCTTGCTCGGCCGCCCACCGGCACTCGGCCCGTTGAACGACAGCATTGGCGCAGCCATCGTCCTGCTGCTGTTCGGGCTGCTCCTGCTCTGGGGCGGCATCAATGTCTGGCGGCGCTGCCGGCGGCGCATGCGACGCAACCGCGGCGCAGACCTTAGCCTGTCGCCAGGCCTGCTGAAAAAACGCCACTGAAGCCGGTAAACTCGCCGCTTCCGTGGAGGCTTTCATGCAAGACGACGATTTTTCCCTGTTCCAGTCCGCCGTGCGCGGGGTCAAGCCTATTCGCCATGACCGCGCCGACACCGGCAAGCCGAAAACCGATCGCAAACAGCTCAATACCCTGCGCCAGGCTGCAACTGTGAAAACCGATGAAGTGCGGGTCGATGGCCTGTCCGACCAGTTCGTCATCGACGTCGGCGCAGAAGACGAACTCTACTGGGCCCGTGACGGCGTACAGGACGGCCAGATGCGCAAGCTCAAGGCCGGCCAGGTGCCCTTCGAAGGCAGCCTGGATCTGCATGGCATGAACGTGGAAAAGGCCCGCGAAATTCTCTGGGACTTCTTCGCCGAAGCCGCCCGCATGGAAGTACGCTGCGCCCGCGTCACCCACGGCAAGGCCGTGCGCAGCGACGGCAAGCGGCCGATGATCAAGAGCCACGTCAACACCTGGCTGCGCCAGCATCCGCAGGTGCTCGGCTTCACCTCCTGCCTGCCCAAGCATGGCGGCACAGGTGCCGTTTATGTATTGCTCAAACGCACCATGCTCGACGGGCGCGACGAGTAAACGGGGGCGATCTGAACCCCTGACCGGCTCAAACGCTCACGGCAACGGCCGGAAAAGTAGGTTTCGTTGACGCATTCCGCCCTTGCCAGCCGCACACTCGCGCCCTACCCTGCGCCCCTGTGCATCTACACCTCACAGGAAGACCCATGTCCCTGGAACAGCAATACACTGCGATTCTCGGCCAACTTGGCGAGGACGTGACCCGTGAAGGCCTGGTCGATACTCCCAAGCGTGCGGCCAAAGCCATGCAGTATCTCTGCCGCGGCTACCAGCAGACCCTTGAAGAGGTCACCAACGGCGCCCTGTTCAGCTCCGACAGCAGCGAAATGGTGCTGGTGAAGAACATCGAGCTGTACTCGCTGTGCGAACACCACCTGTTGCCATTCATCGGCAAGGCCCATGTCGCCTACATCCCCAACGGCAAGGTGCTCGGCCTGTCCAAGGTGGCTCGCATCGTCGACATGTACGCCCGCCGCCTGCAGATCCAGGAAAGCCTCAGCCGGCAGATCGCCGAAGCGGTTCAGCAGGTTACTGGCGCCCTCGGCGTGGCCGTGGTGATCGAAGCCCAGCACATGTGCATGATGATGCGCGGCGTGGAGAAGCAGAACTCGTCCATGGTCACCTCGGTGATGCTTGGCCAGTTCCGTGAGAATGCCGCCACCCGCAGCGAGTTCCTCAGCCTGATCCGCTGAAGAGCTTCGCAATGAAAAACCGGCCTGCTGGCCGGTTTTTTTGTGCGTGCAACATTGATCGAAAGCGATATCCGGTTGCACCTGGGCCACTGATCTCAGGTACCCTGCCGCCCTTTTCAGCCCCCCACAGGAACCGAAGATGCTTCTCAAGGCACTGCGGATCGGCCTCGGCCAGATCATCATCTTTCTCGACCTCATCACCCGCCCGCGCAAGCTCAAGCGCAGTGCAGAAACTCAGGCGCAAGTCGAGAAGGAAGCTGCCGGCCTAGCCCTGTATCAGTTCCATGCCTGCCCGTTCTGTGTGAAGACCCGGCGCAACCTGCACCGCCTGAACGTACCGGTGGCGCTGCGCGACGCCAAGAATGACGCCACTCATCGCCAGACACTGCTGGAACAGGGCGGCAAGATCCAGGTGCCCTGCCTGCGTATCGAAGATCAGGGCGAAGTTCGCTGGCTGTATGAGTCCAAGGCCATCGGCGCCTATCTGGAGCAGCGCTTCGCCGCGCAGTAAAAGCTAGAGGGGGCATTGACTGCCCCCTCCAGAACCTCAGCCGAACATGCTCACATAGCGCGGATGGGTTGCCACCCGTGCCAGCCAGGCATTGATTGCCGGATAGGCGGCCAGGTCGAAGCCGCCCTCATCGGCGACATGGGTGTAGGCATACAGCGCGATGTCGGCCAGGGTGAACTGCTCGCCCACCAGGTAAGGCGTGCGCTGCAGTTGCTGCTCCATCACCTTGAAAGCCTTGTAACCGCCCTTGTGGCAATTCTCGTACTCGGCGCGGCGCGCCTCCGGCAGCCCCTGATACAGCTGGATGAAACGCGCCACAGCCACATAGGGCTCGTGGCTGTACTGCTCGAAGAACTGCCATTGCAGCATCTGCGTGCGCAGACGCGGCTCGCTGGGGATGAACTCGCTGCCATCGGCGAGGAAGTTGAGGATGGCATTGGACTCCCAGAGGAAAGTGCCGTCCTCCAGCTCCAGCACCGGAATCTTGCCGTTGGGGTTCTTGGCCAGGAATTCGGCGGTCTGGGTTTCACCCTTGAGAATGTCGATCGGCAGCCACTGATACTCGTGCCCGAGCAGGTGCAGCATCAGCTTGACCTTGTAGCAGTTACCCGAACGGTAGTCGCCATAGACCTTGAGCATGGCTATTGCCCTCCTTGTACGTGCAGAACGCTTTGCGCTTCGCGGATGACCGCCGCCAGGCGGCGCAGGCCCTCGCCGAGCTTTTCCGGCGGGACATGGCTGAAGTTCAGTCGCAGGTGGCCCGGGTTGGCATCCGGATCGACGAAGAACGGCTCACCCGGCATGAATGCGACATTCTGCGCCATGGCCGGCTGCAGCAGCGTGCGAGTGTCCAGTTTGTTGTTCAACGTCAGCCAGAAGAACAGGCCGCCCTGTGGCACCTGCCAGCTGGCCAGGTCGCCGAAGTGTTCCTCCAGTGCCACCTGCATGGCATCGCGGCGCACGCGGTAGAAGTCGCGCAGCTCGGCCAGGTGGGCGGCATATTTCTCGGTGCCGAACCACTGCTGCGCCTGCCACTGCCCGATGCGGTTGGTGTGCAGGTCGGCGGCCTGCTTCAGACGCAGCAGGTGCGGGAACAGGTCGGGCGTGGCAATCAGGAAACCGACGCGCAGGCCCGGCAGCAGGGTCTTCGACACAGTGCCGGTGTAGATCCAGCTAGCACGCTGCATACGGCTGACAATGGGCGTGGCGCTGCCGGCATCGAACACCAGCTCGCGGTACGGCTCGTCCTCGATCAGGGTGACGTTGAACTCGTCGAGCAGAGCCGCTACCGCGTCGCGCTTGGCCTCGCTGTAACGTACGGCAGAGGGGTTCTGGAAGGTCGGGATCAGGTAGGCAAAGGCCGGTTTGTGGTTCTGCAGGCGCTCACGCAGGGCTTCCAGCTCGGGGCCGTCGGCCTCCTGCGGTACGGTGATGCAATCGGCACCGAACAGCTGGAAGGATTGCAGCGCAGCCAGGTAGGTCGGCGCTTCTACCAGAATCTCGGTGCCCGGATCGATAAACAGCTTGCTGGCCAGATCCAGGGTCTGCTGCGAACCGCAGGTGATCAGCACCTGACTGGCATCGCACTTCACGCCCAGCTTGTTGGCCTCGGCGGCGATGGCTTCGCGCAGCGCCGGCTCACCCTCGCTCATGCCGTACTGACCGAGGGAAGTCGGCATTTCGCTCCAGTTAACCTGCGGCAGCATCGGCTCGGCCGGCAGACCACCGGCGAAGGACATCACCTCCGGACGCTGCGCCGCAGCAAGGATTTCGCGAATCAGGGAGCTTTTCAGGCGGGCAACACGTTCGGAGAAGGCCATGGAATCACCGGGTAGCACAGGCAGGGATAATTGGGTCAAACTGATTGACCGAAACTACGCCGGCCGCCATGGATACGTCAATATGCTTGACCTGAAAAACCCCAGCACGCAGCAAAGCGCCATGGCGGCCTTCTTCTTCGGCTATCAGGCCTTCACCGCCAAGCCCGACGAGATGCTGGCCAAGCGCGGCCTGTCGCGGGTGCACCACCGCATCCTGTTCTTTATCGCCTGCCACCCGGGCCTGAGCGTGAGCCAGCTGCTCAGTTACCTGGGCGTCAGCAAGCAGGCGTTGAATACGCCTCTGCGTCAGTTGCAGGAGATGCACATGGTGGAAAGCGTGGCTGCCACGGACGACAAGCGCAAACGCCAGCTAGCCCTGACCGGCGAAGGCGCCAGGCTGGAAAAAGCCCTGCGTCGGGAACAGAGCAAGCTGCTGGAGCGTGTGCTGCAGGATGCTGGCGAACCAGCGATGCAGGCCTGGCTGGCGGTCAACCAGGCCCTGGCTAATACCCAGAAAGACTGAGCACTCAGGTTGCCTGGTTGCCCTTCAACTCTGCGGCACCGCGGAAGAACACCAGTGCCATGGCCAGCGTGCCGCCCAGCAGCGGGATAATGGCAACGACCACCAGCACCACCGAAGCGAACATCACGCCTCCGACGATCTCCATCCAGGCCATCACCCGCAGCGATGGGTAGGGATTGGTGATACGCAGCAGAGCAATACCCAGCCACAGCGTCATTACCCCCATCAGCATGATCGTGGTGAAGAAGCCCAGAGTCTTCCAGCCCAGCCCCGTGAAGATCGCATCGCCCCACAACCAGTCGAGGCCCTCGGCCAGCAGGCTGAACACGATGATCAACACAATGGGGATGAAAAGCCCCTTGGCGGCGAAACGCTGCTCCAGAAACGTCCTCAGGCGCAGCAGCAGATAGCAACCCAACACCGTCGACGACAGGCCCAGCCAGTCGCCGACTCTCTCGCTGAGCGAGCCCGGCTGATCGCCTGCAAACATGACCGCTACCAGCGACACCAGAATCATGGCGATCGAGGCCAGGCTCAACCAGGCCAGCAGTTGCAACTGCCCGGCGCTCCAGCCCGCCAGAGAGCGGGGAGCCTGCTCATCAATCAGCGTGACCTGCGGTGCGGCATAGGGATTGTTCGGGTCCATGGCATTTCCTTATGTGAGGAGAACAGTATTTCCAGCTAGGCACAGCGACAAAAACTGTACCGCCGATTGACGATACCGCTGTATCGGGACGCCCGACTGCACTGCGCATAGGCTGCCAGCAACCTCGGAGAATCACCATCATGACCTCGGAACTGCTGTTCGCCTTTATCGTTTTCGCCTTCGTCACCTCCATCACCCCCGGCCCGAACAACACCATGCTGCTGGCCTCCGGAGTGAACTTCGGCGTGCGCCGCAGCCTGCCGCATCTGCTCGGCATCAGCCTGGGTTTCATGTTGCTCGTAGCCTCCGTAGGCCTGGGCCTCGGTCAGCTGTTCGAACAGTTCCCTCCGCTGTACACGGCACTGCGCTATGGCGGCGCAGCCTACCTGCTGTACCTGGCCTGGAAGATCGCCGGTTCGGGCGCACCGGATGCGGACGGTAAAAGCACCGGCAAACCACTCACCTTCCTGCAGGCCGCCGCATTCCAGTGGATCAACCCCAAGGCCTGGATCATGGCCATCGGCGCCATCACCACCTACACCCCGCAGGAGGGCTTTCTGACCAATGTGCTGCTGATCGCCGCCCTGTTCGCATTGGTCAACTGCCCCACCTGCAGCCTCTGGGCCGTGGCCGGTAGCCTGCTGCGCCGCTGGCTGAACCGTCCAGCGGTGCTACGCGCCTTCAATATCGGCATGGCCCTGCTGCTGGTGGCCTCGCTCTACCCTATCCTCAAGGACAGTTTCTGATGACCGACAGCACCATGGACAGCGCCAACCGCTTGCGCCCTCTCGCCGACTCCTCGCCCTCCGCCGTGGTCGCCGGCTTCGTCGCCGCCCTCACCGGCTACACCAGCACTCTGGTGCTGATGTTCCAGGCTGGCCAGGCCGCGGGGCTGAGCAACGCGCAGATTTCCTCCTGGCTATGGGCCCTGTCGATCGGCATGGCCATCTGCACCATCGGCCTGTCACTGCGCTACCGCGCGCCCATCGTGGTGGCCTGGTCAACCCCCGGCGCGGTGCTGCTGATCACCAGCATGCCTGGCGTGACCTATCCGGAGGCAATTGGTGCCTTCGTGGTCTGTGCCGTGTTACTTGCTATGCTGGGCCTGTCCGGCGCCTTCGAGCGGGTTATGCGTCACCTGCCCGCCTCGCTCGCTGCCGCGCTGCTGGCCGGCATTCTGTTTCGCATCGGTAGCGAGATCTTCATCGCGGCGCCAACCAGCACGCTGCTGGTGCTGGCGATGTTCTTCAGCTTTCTGATCTGCAAGCGCCTGCTGCCGCGCTACGCGGTGATGGTCGCGCTGCTGGTCGGCTGCGGGGTGGCCGGCGCCCAGGGCATGCTCGACTTCAGCCACTTCAAGCTGGAAGTGGCGGTACCGGTGTGGACCACGCCGAGCTTCTCCTGGAGCGCGGCGATCAGCATCGGCATTCCGCTGTTCGTGGTGGCCATGGCCTCGCAGAACATCCCCGGTATTGCCGTGCTGCGTACCGACGGCTACGACGTGCCGCCTTCGCCACTGATCGCTACGACAGGCATCGCCTCGCTGCTGCTGGCGCCCTTCGGCTCACACGGCATCAACCTGGCCGCCATCAGTGCCGCGATCTGCACCGGCCCGGAGGCCCATGAAAACAAGCACAAGCGCTACACCGCAGCGCTGTGGAACGGCGTGTTCTGTGGCCTAGCCGGAATCTTCGCCGCGACCCTGGCCTCGTTGTTCGCCGCCTTCCCCAGCGCCCTGGTGTTATCCATCGCGGCCCTGGCCCTGCTCGGCTCCATCGGCAACGGCCTGGCCCAGGCGATGAACGCTCCAGCGGAACGCGACGCCGCACTGATCACCTTCATGATCACCGCCTCGGGCATGACCCTGCTCGGTATCGGCTCGGCCTTCTGGGGCCTGGTCGGCGGCGGCCTAACCCTGCTGATTCTCAACTGGAAGAAGTAACGTCTGACTGCCATGTGGGAGCGAGCTTTGCTCGCGAATCAGGCAGCTGAAACGCTTTGCGAGCAGAGCTCGCTCCTACGCCAAACAAAAACGCCGCGAAATCGCGGCGTTTTTTCAACTAGCTGATCAGTATTCAGGCCGCCTCGACCTCCTCCGCCGCCAGCTCCTTGCCATGGGCGAAGTTGACCCACCAGCCGAACGCCGCAGCGGTGAAGAACATGATGAAGCTGTAGATCGCCGCCGGGATGCCCATGGTGGCGTTGTTCAGCAACATCGGGCTGAGTGCCAGGGCGATGGCCAGGGTACCGTTGTGGATGCCAATTTCCATGCCGATGGCGACCGCCTGACGACGCGGCAGCTTCATCAGGCGTGGTACGCCATAGCCCACGCCAAGACTGATCAGGTTGAACAGCAGCGCGGCCATGCCCACCACCGGCGCATACTCAACCACGGTCTGCCAGTCCTTGACGAAGGCCAGCACCACCACCAGCAGCAGGAACAGCGCGGAGATGATCTTCACCGGCTTCTCCATGGCGTTGGCGAAGCTCGGTGCCAGGCGCCGCACCACCATGCCGATGGCCACCGGGCCGAGGACGATGGCGAACACCTGCACTACCTTGGCGAACTGCAGCGGGATGGCCTGGTCGCCCTCCATGAAATAGGCCAGCGACAGGTTGACGATCAGCGGCATGGTGAGGATGGCCACCACCGAGTTGACTGCCGTCAGGGTAATGTTCAGTGCCACGTCACCGTGGGCCAGGTGACTGTACAGGTTGGCGCTGGTACCACCGGGCGAGGCGGCCAGCAGCATCAGGCCCACCGCCAGCGCCGGCGCCAGGCCGAAGCCCTTGGCAATGAAGAAGCACACCAGCGGCAGCAACAGCAGCTGGCAACCAAGGCCGATCAACACCGGCTTCGGGTACTTCACCACGCGCATAAAGTCGGCGACGGTCAGTGACAGGCCCAGCCCGAGCATGATGATGCCCAGGGCAATGGGGAGGAACGCGGTCAGCAAGGGCGAAGCAGTCATTATTGTTGTTCTCCGGAACGAAGTGCTGCAGCGATTCTTGTCGAGTCGGCCAGGCCTTGTAACTGGCTTTACGCGCCAAAGGCCTGGGCAGACGTAACAGAATGCAAAAAGGGCGCTCTAGAGCGCCCTTTTCGACTCAGATGGCGGTTGCTCCGCCATCCACCGCCAAGGCATGGCCGGTGGTGAATCCCGCCGCATCGCAGCACAGATAAAGCACCGCAGCGGCGATCTCCTCGACCTTGCCGATGCGCCCGACCGGGTGCATGCCGGCGACGAACTCGGCCTTCTTCGGATCGGCCTCGTAGGCGCGGCGGAACATGTCGGTATCGATCACCGCCGGGCACACGGCGTTGACGCGAATCTTCTTCTTGCCGTATTCGACGGCCGCCGACTTGGTCAGGCCGATGACCGCGTGCTTGGAGGCGGCATAGATACTCATCTTCGGCGCTGCGCCGAGGCCGGCAATCGACGCGGTGTTGACGATGGCGCCGCCGCCCTGGGCCAGCATGATCGGCAGCTGGTGCTTCATGCACAGCCATACGCCCTTGACGTTGACGCCCATGATGGCGTCGAACTCGTCCTCGCTGCCGTCGGCCAGCTTGCCCTTCTCGATCTCGATACCGGCGTTGTTAAAGGCGTAGTCCAGGCGACCGTAGCTGGCCACGACCTGGGTCATCAGCGCCTGCACCTCGGCGTCGCGGGTGACATCGCAGCGGACGAAGGTCGCCTCGCCGCCAGCGTCGCGAATCAGCTGCACGGTACCTTCGCCACCGGCCACGTCGACGTCGGACACCACTACCTGCAGCCCCTCGGCGGCAAAGGCCTGCGCAGTCGCGCGACCGATACCTGCAGCACCGCCAGTAACCAGGGCAACCTTGCCGGAGAAACTCATGCTCATCTATGCATCCTCGAAGGGCTGAAATCTATGGCGAGTCTAGCCAGAGCGGCTAATTCTGCGTCAGCACTATCAGGCCAGTGTAGAAAGGCGCATCCAGGCTAGTGATAAAGAGCGACAAGCCTAATCAGCCAAATTCATACCAAAGCATTCTGTTAAGTAACGAACCTTGCCGCCTAGCCTGCTGAGGTCTATCACCACTGCTTCACTTCTTGGAGTTTCTGCCATGTCCCAGACCAACCGCCAATTCCTGCTCGCCAAGCGCCCGGTCGGCGCCGCCACCCGCGACACCTTCAGTTATGTGGAAAATCCGGTTGGCGAGCCCGGCCCGAACCAGATCCTGGTGGAAAACCTCTACCTGTCCCTGGACCCGGCCATGCGCGGCTGGATGAACGATGCCAAATCCTACATTCCGCCAGTGGGCATCGGTGAAGTCATGCGTGCCCTGGGCGTGGGCAAGGTCATCGCCTCCAACCATCCGGACTTCGCCGTCGGCGACCACGTCAACGGTGCCCTCGGTGTGCAGGATTATTTCTGCGGCGAGCCGCGCGGTTTCTACAAGGTCGACCCGAGCCGCGCCCCGCTGCCGCTGTACCTCTCTGCCCTAGGCATGACCGGCATGACCGCCTACTTCGCCTTCCTCGACGTCGGCCAGCCGAAAGAAGGCAACACCGTGGTGATTTCCGGCGCCGCCGGTGCGGTGGGCAGCGTGGTCGGGCAGATCGCCAAGATCAAGGGCTGCCGCGTGGTCGGCATCGCCGGTGGCGCCGAGAAATGCAAGCTGCTCAAAGACGAGCTCGGCTTCGACGGCGTGATCGACTACAAAAACGAAGACCTGCTGGCCGGCCTCAAACGCGAGTGCCCGAAAGGCGTGGACGTGTACTTCGACAACGTCGGCGGCGACATCCTCGATGCCGTGCTGACCCGCATCGCGCCCAAGGCGCGCATCGTCATCTGTGGCGCCATCAGCCAGTACAACAACAAGGAAAACGTCAAAGGCCCGGCCAACTACCTGGCGCTATTGGTCAACCGTGCGCGCATGGAAGGCTTCGTGGTGATGGACTACGCCGCCCAGTTCGCTGACGCGGCCAAGGAGATGGGCGGCTGGATGGCCCAGGGC
>JAYQUJ010000028.1:0-44965 GCA_038147895.1 Pseudomonas sp. | reverse complement strand
GGGGTGAGCCGTCCCGGATTGCATCCGGGCTACGGCATCAATGTTCCTTGGGCTTCCAGGTGTTGAGCAGCAGCGCATTGCTCACCACGCTGACGCTGGACAGTGCCATGGCGGCGCCGGCGAGCATGGGGTTGAGCAGGCCGAAAGCGGCCAGTGGAATGCCCACGGCGTTGTAGACGAAGGCCCAGAACAGGTTCTGGCGGATCTTGCGCCAGGTGCGCTGGCTGATATCCAGCGCGGCGGGCACCAGGCGTGGATCGCCGCGCATCAGGGTAATTCCGGCGGCGTGCATGGCCACGTCGGTGCCGCCGCCCATGGCGATGCCGACGTCGGCAGCGGCCAGGGCCGGGGCGTCGTTGATGCCGTCGCCGACCATGGCCACGTGGGCGCCGTTTTTCTTCAGGCCGGCAATGTGCGCGGCCTTGTCCGCGGGCAGCACCTGGGCGTGGACGTGCTCGATGCCCAGCGCCTGGCCTACTGCCCTTGCGCTACCGGCGTTGTCACCGCTGATCAGGTGGCACTCGATGTGGTGTTCATGCAGGGCCGTGATGGCCTCTTTGGCGCCCTCCTTGAGGCTGTCGCCGAAGGCCAGCAAGCCCAGCACCCGTGGCTGTGGTTGTAGTTGCAGCAGCCAGGACAGGGTGCGGCCTTCGGCCTCCCAGACACTGGCCTGTGGCTGCAGTTCGCTGCTCAACTGTTGTTCGTCGAGCAGGCGCTGATTGCCCAGGGCCAGGTGCTGACCATCCACGTCGCCCTGGATGCCGCGGCCGGCCAGCACCTGGCTGGCGCTGATGGGAGGCAGGGTGATGTTGCGCTCGCGCGCCGCGTCGAGTACGGCACTGGCCAGCGGGTGTTCGCTGCCCTGCTGCAGGGCTCCGGCCAGGCGCAGCAGCTCGGATTCGTCGATACCACTGGCCTGCAGATGCACCACCCTTGGCTGACCCGAGGTGAGAGTGCCGGTCTTGTCGAACGCCACCAGCGATACCTGTTGTGCCAGCTCCAGGGCTTCGGCGTCCTTGATCAGGATGCCGTGGCGGGCGGCTACACCTGTCCCGGCCATGATCGCCGCCGGTGTGGCCAGGCCCAGCGCACAGGGGCAGGCGATCACCAGCACCGCCACGGCGTTGATCAGGGCCTGTTCCAGGCCGGCGCCGGCCAGCGACCAGCCGACCAGCGTGGCCAGGGCGATCAGCAGTACCACTGGCACGAATACGGCGCTGACCCGGTCCACCAGCTTCTGAATCGGCGCCTTGGCGGCCTGGGCGTCTTCCACCAGGCGGATGATGCGCGCCAGCACGCTTTCTGCGCCGAGGGCGGTGGTGCGCACGATCAGCCGGCCGTCGCCGTTGATGGCGCCGCCGATCACCCGATCGCCCGGCCCTTTGGCCTGGGGCAGGCTCTCGCCGCTGATCAGTGCCTCGTCGGCCTGGCTGTGGCCTTCGAGCACTTCGCCGTCCACCGGGAAGCGCTCGCCGGGCCGCACCACTACCTGATCGTTCAGGCGCAGGTTGGCAATGGCGACGTTTTCCTCGCGGCCCTCGACCAAGCGCTTGGCCTGCTCGGGGCGCAACGCTTCCAGGGCGCGGATGGCGGCGCCGGTCTGGCGCTTGGCGCGGCTCTCCAGATACTTGCCCAGCAGTACCAGGGCGATGACCACACTGGAGGCTTCGAAATACAGGTGCGGCGGGTGATCGCCAGCGCTGGCCCACAGGTACAGGCTCAGACCGTAGGCGGCGCTGGTGCCGAGCGCCACCAACAGATCCATGTTGCCGCTGCCGGCGCGCACGGCTTTCCAGGCTGCGCGGTAGAAGCGCGCGCCGAGGATGAACTGCACCGGTGTGGCCAGGGCGAATTGCACCCAGGCTGGCAGCATCCAGTGCAGGCCGGCCCACTCGGCGAACATAGGCAACACCAGTGGCGCAGCCAGCAACAGGGCGGCCAGCACGGCCAGGCGCTCGCGGCGCAGGGCATTCTCCGGCGTTTGCGGTTGTGGCGCGTCGAGCAGGCGTGCCGAGTAGCCAGCCTGGGCGATGGCATCGAGAAGGGCTTGGCTGGAGGTGCCGGCGAGCAGTTCGACACTGGCCCGTTCGCTGGCCAGATTGACGCTCACGTGGCGCACGGCTGAAAGCTTGTTCAGCGCGCGCTCGATACGTCCTGCGCAACTGGCACAGGTCATGCCGTCGATGGCCAGTTCCAGGCGCTGCGCCGGCACCTTGTAGCCAGCCTGTTCGACGGCGGCCAGCAGTTCGTCCAGGCGCTCGCGCGGTGCCGTGACCCGCGCCTGCTCGCTGGCCAGGTTGACGCTGCTCTGCTGCACCTCTGGCACCTTGGCCAGGGCGCGCTCGACACGGCCGGCACAACCGGCGCAAGTCATGCCTTGGATGGGGATGTCGAAAGTCTGCATCGTGCTCATCGGGGCGACTCCATTGGATTCGCCCCTAGGATCAACCTTGACGCCAGGGCAAGGTCAAGCGTGGAAATGTCGCACTCAGTAGTTGAGGGGGGCGGGAATCAGACGAATGCCCTGGTTATCCATGGCGATGCGGTACTTCAGCACCTCGCCGACATTGATCCGCAACGTCTGGCTGCGTAGTTGCTCGAAGCGCGGTTGGCAGCCGCCACCACCGAGTTGGCCGAGGCGTACCTGAACCTCGCCAGGCGGCAGGTTGAGGGTGACCGACTGGCCCTGGTACAGACGAGCGGCCAGGTTGCCTTGCAGGTATAGGCCGATGTCGCAGGGCGTGGAGACCTCCAGGCGCTCGCGTGAAACCGTCAGTACGCCGTAGTCGATAGGCGTGGGCAGGGTCATGGCGGCTTGCGGTATGGGCGCCATCTGTACCGGGTTGGCCGGTGCTGCGGGTGGCTCCGGCGGAGCTTCGTCGGCCAGGACGGGGAGGCAGAGCAGGCAGAGCAGGGCGGGTATGAGGCGCATGCGATGGTCTCCTGAAGCTACCTGCAGCTTGGTGCAGTCGGGCGCGTAGGACAAGTGGCAGGCTTGACCTTGTCACGATGGCAAGCTTGAGGATGGAACCATCGACAGACCAGGAGTGAACATCATGCAGGTTCTGAAAGTAGCGGGAATGTCCTGTGGCCACTGCGTGCGTGCCATTACCCAGGCCTTGCAGGCCGGGGATCCGGCGGCCGAGGTACAGGTAGACCTGGCCGCCGGTGAAGTGCGGGTCGCCAGCCGGCAGAGCCTGGAGCAGGTGTTGCAGGCGATTCGTGGCGAGGGCTATGAGGTCGAGGAGGGCTGAAGCGTTTGGGGGCTCTGCTGGGTTTCGCTGTGCTCTACTCAGCCTACGGGCCGCGTAGGCGAGCGCAGCGAAACCCAGAGTCTTTCACCAGGCTCAGGCCGGTGCCTGCCATTCGCGCAGCAGGCCGTGTAGCAGGGTGTCGATCATCGAGCCGGTGTCGGTGAGCGGGTCGAACAGGCTGGGGTCGCGGGTCCAGTCGGTGAACAGCCCGACGATCAGAGCGTGCAGGGTGCGGGCGGCCAGGCGTGGGGTCATGCCGGGGCGCAGGCGAGCCTGGTTGGCGGGCTGCGCCAGCAGGTTCTCCACCAGATCGATGAACTGGTTGATAAAGGCGTCGTGGCGTTCCTTGGCCTCGCGCAGCTCATCGGTGAACTCGCAGCGGTGCAGCAGGATGGTGAAGATGCGCTGCTTCTGTTGGTCGCGGGCCAGGTTCTCGATGGCTTCCACACAAAGCTCGCGCAGGGCCAGCAGGGAGTCGCCATCGGTGCAGGCGCACAGGCGCTCGGCCATCTGTTCCGGCGGCAGGCGTATCTGATTGAGCATTTCGTGGAACAGGTGCGCCTTGTTCTCGAAGTGCCAGTACACGGCGCCGCGGGTCACGCCGGCGGCGCGGGCGATCTGTTCCAGGCTGCAGTGCGCCACGCCTTTTTCCAGGAACAGTTGTTCGGCGGCGGCAAGAATGGCAATGCGGGTCTGTTCTGCTTGTTCTTTGGTTCTGCGCATGTCGGGTAGAGGGATTCGGACTAGGCTCTGTGCTGGGGAACGCAGTGTAGCGATATTCGCGACACTTATACGTTTACAGTCATGCGTGTACGTAAGTAGCATTCCCTTCTTGCCCGAACTGAACGTCACGGAGACGACTCATGCCTGCTCGCCAACCTTCACTCTCGCTCGCAATTCTCGGCCTCGGGCTGCTAATGGGCTCCCAGGCGCAGGCGGCAGAGCGCGGCGGCCAACAGATGCCGCCGCCGGAGGTGGTGGTGGAGGCGGTCAAGGTCGAGTCGCTGCCACTGCAGTTCGAGTACCCGGCGCGCACGGCGGGTTTCCGTGAGGTGCAGGTGCGCGCCCAGGTCAGCGGCATCCTGCAGGAGCGCACCTATCAGGAGGGCAGCCAGGTCAAGCAGGGCCAGGTGTTGTTCCGCATCGACCCGCGTCCCTATCAGGCGGCGCTGTCACGGGCCAAAGGCGCTCTGGCCCAGGAACAGGCGCGCTACCGGCAGACCGAGCGCGATCTCAAGCGTATCCGTGAGCTGCAGAAGAAAGGCTTTGCCAGCGAGAGCGAGCTGGACAACGCCATCTCCAATTTCGAGCAGAGCAAGGCCAATATCGAGGCGGCCAAGGCCGAGGTTCAGTCCAAGCAGATCGACCTCGACTACACCACGGTGGAGGCGCCGATCTCCGGCATTACCAGCAAGGAAACCGTGTCCGAAGGCAGCCTGATGGTGGCCGGCGACCCGAATGCCAGCCTGCTGACCCAGATCACCCAGCTCGACCCCATCTACGTCAACTTCGCCGCGCCCGATCGTGAGGTATCCAACGTACGCAGCGGCCTGCAGAGCGGCGCGCTGGTGCGCGAGGGCGGTCAGGAAATGAGCGTGGAGATCAAGTACGGCGATGGCAGCAGCTACCCGCTGCAGGGCAAGGTGGACTTCACCGACAGCACCATCGACCGCAGCACCGGCACCGTCAGTGTGCGTGCGGTGGTACCCAACCCGAATCAGGCGCTGATGCCGGGTCAGTTCGTGCGCGTGGTGGTCAAGGGCATCAGCAAGCCCAACGCCGTTACCGTGCCGGAGCGTGCGATTTCCCAGGGCGCCAACGGCACCTTCGTCTATGTGGTGGATCAGGAGGGCCTGGCTCGCGTACGCCCGGTGAGCACTGCGCACACCGCCGAGGGGCGCTGGGTGGTGGAAAGCGGTATCGAGGCCGGCGACAAGGTCATCGTCGAGGGACTGCCCAAGGTGCGGCCGAATGCCCCGGTGAAGGTGGTCGACAAGCCCGCTGCCGCTGCTCAGCAGTAAGGGGAACGGCTCATGATCTCCAAGTTCTTCATCGACCGGCCGGTGTTCGCCGCGGTCATCTCCATCGTGATCATTCTGGCCGGTCTGTCGGCGATGAAGGCGCTGCCTGTGGCCCAGTACCCGCAGATCCTGCCGCCGCAGGTGTCGGTGTCGGCCAGCTATCCGGGTGCCAGTGCCCAGGTCATCGCCGAGACCGTGGCGGCGCCGCTGGAGCAGGAAATCAACGGCGTCGAGGGCATGATCTACCAGCTGTCCAACTCGGCGGCTAGCGGTGCCATGAGCCTGTCGGTGTACTTCGAAGTGGGCCGCGACCCGGACCAGGCCACCATCGACGTCAACAACCGGGTGCAGGCCGCCCTGGCCAAGTTGCCGGAGGAGGTGCGCCGGCAGGGGGTGAAGGTGGAGAAGAAGTCCTCGGACATTCTCCAGGTGGTCACCCTCTACTCGCCGGACAACTCCAAGGACCCGATCTTCATTTCCAACTACGCGCTGATCAACGTCATCGACGAGCTCAAGCGCCTGCCTGGCGTCGGTGACGTCAGCCAGTTCGGTTCCAAGGACTACTCGATGCGCATCTGGCTGCGGCCAGACAAGCTGGCCCAGTACGACCTGACGCCAACCGATGTGGTCAACGCCATCCGCGAGCAGAACTCGCAGTTCGCCGCCGGCAGCTTCGGTCAGCAACCGCTGCAGACGCCCCAGGACTTCACCTACACGGTGACCACCCAGGGCCGCTTCACCGACCCCAAGGAATTCGAGAGCGTGATCCTGCGCTCCGACGCCACCGGCGCCAGCCTGCTGCTCAAGGATGTGGCGCGCATCGAACTGGGCGCCCAGGACTATGCCCTGGTGACCAGCCTCAACGGCCAGCAGAACGCCGCCTTCGGCGTTTACCTGCAGCCCGGCGCCAACGCCCTGGATACCGCCGAGGCGGTGCAGAGCACGCTGGAGCGGCTGTCCAAGCGCTTCCCCGAAGGCATCACCTACAAGATCCCCTACGACACCACCAAGTTCGTCAAGGTCTCCATCGAGGAGGTGATCCACACCTTCGCCGAGGCACTGGTGCTGGTGGTGCTGGTGGTGTTTATCTTCCTGCAGAACTGGCGCGCCACGCTGATCCCGGTGCTGGCCATTCCGGTGTCGCTGGTCGGCACCTTCGCCGGCATGTATGCCCTGGGCTTCTCCATCAACCTGCTGACCCTGTTCGGCCTGGTGCTGGCCATCGGTATCGTGGTGGACGACGCCATCGTGGTGATCGAGAACGTCGAGCGGGTGATGCGCACCAAGAAACTGGCTGCCCGCGAAGCAGCCATCGAGGCGATGGAGGAGGTCACCGGGCCGATCATCGCCATCGTCCTGGTGCTGTGCGCCGTGTTCGTCCCGGTGGGCTTCCTCGGCGGTCTGGCCGGCGAGATGTACAAACAGTTCGCCATCACCATCGCCGTGTCCGTGGTGATCTCCGGCATCGTCGCCCTGACCCTGTCGCCGGCCCTCTGCGCCTTGCTGCTGAAGGATGAGCACAAGGAGCCGGCGGCGCCGTTCCGTGCCTTCAACCGCTTCTTCGACAAGATGACCGACGGCTATGGCGCCGGCGTGGCCTTCTTCCTCAAACGCTCGGTCATCGGCCTGCTGCTGTTCGGCGGCATGATTGCGCTGATCGTCCTGCTGTTCGGCCGGGTGCCGGGCTCGCTGGTGCCGGACGAAGACCAGGGCTATGTGATCAACGCCTACTTCCTGCCGCCGGCTGCCTCGATCAACCGTACCGACGCGCTGACCCACGACTTCACCGAGCAGCTGATGAAGCACCCGGCGGTGGAGGATGTGGTGACCTTCGCCGGCTTCGACGTGCTGACCTTCGGCCAGCGCACCAACGCCGGGGTGAGTTTCGTGCCGCTCAAGGACTGGTCCGAGCGCACCACCGAGGAAACCGATGCACGTAACCTGACCCGTGAATTCATGGGCATGGGGTTGTCGGAGAAGGATGGCGTGGTGATGAGTTTCAACCCGCCACCCATTACCGGGATGAGCACCACCGGCGGTTTCGAGGGTTATATCCAGGATCGCGGTGGTGCGGGTGTCGAGCAGATGGCCGCCAAGGTGCAGGCCTTCCTGGCTGCCGCGCAGAAACGCCCGGAGCTGGCCGGGGTGCAGAGCACCTTCAGCGCCAACGTGCCGCAGTACTACATCGACCTCGACCGCACCAAGGCGCGTGCCCTGGGCGTGTCGATCAGCGATGTGTTTACCGCCATGCAGGCGACCTTCGGCAGTTACTACGTCAACGACTTTACCCTGTATGGGCGTACCTGGCAGGTCAGCCTGCAATCCGAGTCTGAGTTCCGCCGCAAGCCGGAAGACCTGTCTCAGGTCTATGTGCGCGCCTCGGGCGGCGATCTGGTGCCGCTGACCACTCTGATCAAGGTCAACCGTATCCTCGGCCCGGATACCTACGCGCGCTTCAACGTCTACCCGGCGGCGAAGATCCTCGGCGGCCCGGCCCCGGGCTACAGCTCCGGTCAGGCGCTGGCGGCGATCCAGGAAGTGGCCGACGAGGTGCTGGGCAGCGAATACAGCCTGGGCTGGATCGGCTCGGCCTATCAGGAGGTGGCCACCCAGGGTTCGGGCAGCACCGCGTTCGTCTTCGGCCTGATCATGGTGTTCCTGATTCTCGCCGCCCAGTACGAGCGCTGGACGCTGCCGCTGGCGGTGGTCACCGCGGTGCCCTTCGCGGTGTTCGGCGCGATCCTCGCTGTGTGGCTGCGTGGCATCCAGAACGATGTGTACTTCCAGGTCGGCCTGGTCACCCTGATCGGCCTGGCCGCGAAGAACGCCATTCTCATCGTCGAGTTCGCCGTGCTGTTACGTGCCGAGGGCAAGGGCATCTTCGAGTCGGCCTTCGAGGCGGCCAAGCTGCGCTTCCGGCCGATCGTGATGACTTCTTTGGCCTTCATCCTCGGTTGCGTGCCGCTGGCCATCAGCACCGGGGCAGGTTCTGCCAGCCGCCATTCCATCGGTACCGGGGTGATTGGTGGGATGCTGGCGGCCACCCTGTTGGCGACCTTCATGATCCCGATGTTCTATCTGCTGGTGGAGTCGCTGAGCGACAGGTTGGGGCGTAAAAAGAAAACGGCGGCAGCCAACGAGCCGCACTGACAGGGATAATCCGTCAGCGTGTTAGCGGGCGCCCATTGGGCGCCCTTGGTTTTTCCGGGGCACGCCCCGCAGTGGATGACTCATGAGCTTTCGTATTCTGTTGATTCTCGGCGCACTGAGCGCTTTCGGCCCCATGGCCATCGATTTCTATCTGCCCAGTTTCCCGACCCTGGCGCAGTTCTTCGCCACCGATGTCGAGCATGTTCAGCTGTCGCTGGCGTCCTATTTCGCCGGTGTCGCCTTCGGTCAGTTGCTCTACGGGCCCTTGGCCGACCGCTACGGGCGGCGGGTACCGCTGCTTATCGGGGTCGTGCTGTTCACCCTGGCGTCGCTGGCCTGCGCGCTGGCGCCAAGCCTGGAGTGGCTGATCGCCGCGCGCTTTGCCCAGGCTCTGGGCGGCAGTGCCGGTATGGTCATCTCCCGTGCGGTGGTGCGCGATCTGTGCGACCCGCTAGCCTCGGCCAAGGTGTTTTCCAAGCTGATGCTGGTGATGGGGCTGGCGCCGATCCTTGCGCCACTGGGCGGCGGGCTGCTGCTGCAACTGTTCGGTTGGCAGTCGATCTTCTATGGCCTGATGCTGTTCAGCGCGCTATGTCTGTTGGCCGTGCTGCTGTGGCTGCCGGAGACCCGCTCCGCCGAATTCGCCCCGCAGCCGTTGAAGGGCGCGCTGGGTCGCTACCTGTTGCTGCTGCGCGATCGCCTGCTGATCGGTTATGGCTTGGCCGGCGGCGTGGCGATGGCGGGCATGTTCGCCTATATCGCCGCCTCACCCTTCGTCTTCATCGAGCTGTATGGCGTGCCGGCCGAGCATTACGGCTGGCTGTTCGGCGCCAATGCCGCCGGCTTCATCCTTACCGCCCAGTTCAACGGCTGGTTGCTGCGGCACCACGGCCCCAGCTACTGGCTGCAACGCACCGTATGGGTTTATTGCGCCTCGACCCTGGCCCTGCTGGCCGTGGCCCTGGCGCAGCCGCAGCAGTTGTGGCCGCTGTTGATTCCGCTGTTCATCAGTACGGCCAGCCTGTCCTGCGTGCTGCCCAATGCTACCGCCTGCGCCATGGCCGGGCAGGGGGCACTGGCCGGCACGGCTTCGGCACTCATGGGCTCGCTGCAGTTCTGCGTGGCGGCGGGCACCTCATCGCTGGTGGGCGTATTGCATGACGGCAGCGCACGGCCAATGGCCGCTGTCATCGCGCTGTGCGGTGTGGTTACCGTGCTGCTGGTCGTCGCCAGTTCGCGCCATGCGCGGGCACGCAATCTGGAGTTCTGAGGCGCCCCGGCAGGCCGTCTGCGTATTGGTTAGCTGGCGCTGCGCAGGGTCGGCGTCGCGCGCCATGGCAAGGGGTGTGGTGCCTGTAGGCGGGTGCGTAACACGTTGAGGAACTGCTGCGCCTCGGCCTCACTGCGGAAGCTGACGCCATGCTGATCCATGCGCACTTGCCAGCGTGCGCCGTGGGCAGTCTTTACCTGTTGGATGCTGACGTTCATCGCGATCCTCCTGAAAAGAGAATCTGCAGTGTAGACCTGCCCCTGCCGCCTTCCATGATCTGGATCAACCAGCCGACTGCTGGTCATTGTGTAGCCAGTGGACCAGTTGCACGGCGCTCAGTGGGCGGCTGAACAGGTAGCCCTGGCACTGTTCGCAGCCCAGTTGGCGCAGGGCTTGTAGCTGGTCGTGGGTTTCCACTCCTTCGGCCAGGACGCGCAGCTTGAGGTTGCGGGCCAGGCCGATGATGGTGGCTGCTATCTCCAGGTTGGCCTGGTCCTGTGGTACGCCTTGCATGAAGCTCTGGTCGATCTTCAGTTTGTCCAGCGGGAAGCGACGCAGGTAGGCAAGGGACGAGTAGCCGGTACCGAAGTCGTCGATGGCCAGCTTCAACCCCAGCTCCTTGAGTGCCGCCAGGGTGGCCTGTGCCTGTTCGAGGTTCTCCATCAATGCGCCTTCGGTGATCTCCAGTTCCAGATAGGCGGCCGGCAGGCCGCTGTCATGCAGGGCGTCGCGCACCTGTTGCACCAGATCAGCCTGGCGGAACTGGCGCGGTGACAGGTTGACGGCCAGGGTCTGCAGAGGCAGGCCCTGCTGGCGCCAGAACTGCATTTGCCGGCAGGCCTCGCGCAGTACCCAGGTCCCGATGGGGACGATCAGCCCGGTTTCCTCGGCCAGGGGTATGAACTGCGCCGGAGAGATCATGCCTTCAGCGCTATTCCAGCGCAGCAGGGCTTCCACGCCGATGGCGCTGCCGTCGGTGGCATTGACCAGGGGTTGATAGTGCAGGATGAATTCGTTGCGCTTGAGCGCCTGGCGCAGGCGGCCTTCGAGGGTCAGGCGGGTATGCGCCTGATGGGTCAGGCCCTGAGTGTAAAAGCGGAAGGTGTTGCGTCCCTCCTGCTTGGCCTGGTGCAGGGCACTGTCGGCATTGCGTAGCAGGTCGCCGCCGGTCAAACCGTCGTCCGGGTACAGGCTGATGCCGATGCTGGCGCTCAGGTAGGCCTCGCGGCCCTGGTTGCCCAGGGGCAGAGGGCGTTCCAGCAGTTCGATCAGCGTGCGGGCGATGCTGGCGGCTTCATCCGGGCGCAGCAGGTTCTCCAGCACCACCAGGAACTCGTCGCTGCCCAGCCGGGCCAGGGTGTCTTCGTTGCGCAGGCGCTGCTGCAGGCGCCTGGCCACGGCGATCAGCAACTCGTCGCCGACCTTGTGGCCAAGGCTCTCGTTGATGGTTTTGAAGTTGTCCAGGTCGAAATACAGCAATGCCACCCGCTCGCTGTGGCGTTGCGCATGCTCCAGAGCGTGATCCAGGCGCTCCAGGGCGTAGAGACGGTTGGGCAGGTCGGTGAGGGTGTCGAAGTGGGCCAGATGAGCCAGGCGCTCCTGGCTTTCACGGTACTGGCTGAGGTCGGTGAAGGTCATCACGAACTGCGTCTGGGCCGGGTAGCCATCGCGCACTCGGCTGACCGTAAGCCAGAAGGGAAAGGCCGAGCCATCCGCCTTGCGCCCGCTCAGCTCACCCTGCCAGTTACCGCTGTGCTGCACCTTGCGCCACAGGTCGCGGTAGCGCATGCGCTCTATGCTGGTGCCGGGCTTGAGGGGCAGGCGTCCACCAATGGCCTGTGACGGGGTGAGGCCGGTGATCTGGCTGAAGGCCGGGTTGCAGGTGATGATGCGCCGCTTGGCATCGAGTATCACCACCGCCTCCTGGGTGCTTTCGAATACGGCGGCCGCCTGACGCAGGGCCAGTTCGTGCTGTTTGTGCAGGCCGATGTCCTCGACCACCGAGATGAAGTAGTGCGGCTCGCCATTGGTATGCCGCACCAGGGTGGCGTTGAGATTCGCCCACAGGGTGCTGCCGTCGCTTCGCAGGTAGCGCTTTTCCAGGGTCAGGCGAGTGATGTCGTTATTCAGCAGGCGCTGGGTCTGCTCCAGGTCTTTGAGCAGGTCGTCCGGGTGGGTGATGTCCTGGAAGGTCAGCTGCAGTAACTGCTCGCGGCTGTAACCGAGCATCTGGCAAAGCCGCTGATTGACCCGAAGCCAGTGCCCATCCGGGGCAACATGAGCAATGCCGACGGCGGCCTGTTCGAAGGTGGCCCGAAAGCGCAACTCGCTCTGCAGGCGTTCGCTGTCGTGCTGGTGCTGGCGCACCGCGAGCCCGGCCAGGCGGGTGAACTCGGTGACCAGAGCTATGTCTTCCCGGGCCGGGCGAGTTTGTCGACGGGAGTAGACACCGAATACGCCGAGTACATCGCCTTGGTCGTTCTTGAATGGCAGCGACCAGCAGGCGCGCAGCCCGGCCTGCAAGGCGGCATCACGGAACTCCGCCCAGCTGGCGTCCTGGCGGATATCCTCGGTCACGCTCAGCTCACCGCTGGCTGCGGCATGGCTGCAGCTCCCCGAGCCGAGCTGTGCTGGGACGCCGTCGATCAGCTCGTTGTAGGCGTCGGGCAGGCTGGGCGCGGCCAGCACGCGCAGCTTGCCGTCTTCAATACGGAGGATGGAAATCAGCATCTGTGGGCTGATCTGCTCCAGGCGCCGGGCCATGTCGCTCATGGTTTCCTGCAGTGGACGCTGGGCCAGCATGCGGTCGAGCACGGCATTGCGCGCCTGCTGCAGGGCCAGGCTGTTGTGATGCTCGTCGATGTCGCTGAGGCTGCCGCGCAGGCCCAGTTCGGTGCCGGCTTCCTTCGCCAGGCGCAGGGAGGCCCATAGCTGACGACCGCTGGCGTCGCGCAGGCGTAGCTCGCCAAGCCATGAGTTGGACTGACGCGAAAGGATGGCGGCTACCTGTTCGGAGAGCTGTTCCCGATGCTCTTCCTCGATGAAGTCGAGCAGCGGGCGGCCCAGGCTTTCCTGGATGCTGTAGCCCGTGATGGTCTGCCAGGCCGGGTTGAGTAAGGTCAGGCGTCCGCAGGTGTCTGTGAGAAAAATGGCCTCGTGCAGTTGCTCGACCAGCTCCCGGTAGCGCGCCTCGCTGGACTCCAGGGACTGGTGTGCGCTCTTCTGCTGGCCCAGGTCGATGTCGACGCAGTACATCTCCAGCTGATTGCGCGCGTTGTGGATGATCAGATGGCTGGAGTAGACGTGCACCTCGCTGCCGTCACGATGGCGCAGGGTGATCTCGCTGGCGGGGATGGCTGGGCCGCCGATCATCCAGGCATTGATGTTGCTGATCACCTGGGCCTGCTGGCCCGGCGGGATGATCAGTTCCTCCAGGCGCCGGCCCATGGCTTCGGCCACGCTGTAGCCATAGAGCTGGGTGCTGGCCTGATTCCAGAAAATCACCCGGCGCTCCCGGTCGTAGCCTTGCACGGCGATATGCGGGGTCTGTTCGAACAGTTGGCGGAAGCGCTGCTCGCTTTCGCGCAGGGCCTGTTCGTCACGCTTCTGACTGCTGATGTTCTGCACGCTGCCATGGGCTGTGCCACCGGCATCTGCACACCCGCGTAGCATCAGCCATACCGTCGCCTCGTTGTTTGGACGGTTGAGGCGGGCATTGACCAGTAGCGCTGCGCTGCCTTTCAGGGTGGCTTCAAGGGCGCGTTGTACGGCATTGCGGTCGGCAGGGTGGAGCCAGTTCAGCAGCTCGTCAAGGCTACCGCTGTTGTCGCTGTCCGGACGCTCGAACAGGCGCAGTGCCTCGGCGGACCAGGCGAACTGGAGGCCGTCGTATTCCCAACTGCCCAGGCCGACATCGCGCTGGGTCTGTTGCAGCAGCAGCAGGCGCTGACGCAGCCCCTGTTCCAGTTGCTGCTGGTTACGGAGTTCATAACGGCAGAGCAGCAGAATCAGCAGGCTGCTGAGGACGACAAATGCCGTAGCCAAAGCCGTCTGCAGCCTGTGCAGGGCCGCGGCATCGAGCGCCAGGGCGTGTAGCAACAGGTCGCCGAGCAATATCCAGATGATGCTGAAGACCAGATAGGCCGCAGCGACGCGCAGTGGGCGGGAGAGGTTGGGCTGCATCCTGAACCCTCGACAAGCACAAACTGAAACCAACCCGGAACGACTTCTGGCCGGGTTGGTGTGAGTCTAGTAGCTGTCGCCGCGCCTGCTGGCAGCTTGTCCTGAACGGTCGTCTAGAAACCTTCCAGTACGATCTTGCCCTTGGCCCGACCGCTTTCCAGCAGACCATGGGCCTTGCGCAGGTTGGCGGCGTTGATGCTGCCGAAATGCTCGCCCAGGGTGGTGCGCAGCACGCCATCGTCGATCAGTTGCGCGACCCGGTTGAGCAGGCGGTGCTGTTCGACCATGTCGTCGGTCTGGAACAGCGAGCGGGTGTACATGAACTCCCAGTGCAGCGACAGGCTCTTGCGCTTGAGTTTGATCACATCCAGCTGCGCCGGATCGTCGATCAGCGCCAGGCGTCCCTGGGGACGCAGAGCCTCGATCAGAGCATCGAAGTGCAGGTCGGTGTGGGTCAGGCTAGCCACCATATCCACCTGATCGATACCGAGGGCCTGCAGCTGCGGCAATAGCGGCTGGCTGTGGTCGATGACATGGTGGGCGCCCAGTTCACTGACCCAGGCCTGGGTTTCCGGGCGCGAGGCAGTGCCGATCACGGTCAGACCGGTGAGTTTGCGCGCCAGCTGTACCAGAATCGAGCCGACTCCGCCGGCCGCACCCATGATCAGCAAACGCTGGCCTTCGCCCAGGCCCTCACGGGCTTGCAGGCGCTCGAACAGCAGCTCCCAGGCGGTGATGGCGGTCAGCGGCAGAGCGGCGGCACGGGCGAAGTCCAGCGAGCCGGGCATGCGCCCGGCGATGCGTTCGTCCACCATGTGCAGCTCGCTGTTGGCCCCTGGGCGGTCGAGGGCGCCGGCGTAGAACACTCGGTCACCGGGGCGGAACTGCTTGACCTCGGCGCCCACCTCGCGCACCACGCCGGCTACGTCCCAGCCCAGCACCTTGGCCTGACCTGCCTCCGGCGCCACGTTGCGACGAATCTTGGTATCCACCGGGTTGACCGAGATGGCACGGACTTCTACCAGCAGGTCGCGGGGGCCGGGCTGTGGCGCCGGCAGTTCGACATCGAGCAGGGCTTCGGGCTGGTCGATGGGCTGGTTCTGGTAGTAGGCGATAGCTTTCATTCGGGCTCTCCGCGAGGTCAGTGGCATGCAGCTTAGTCTGCGTGGCTGGCATGGTCTTTTATCTGTGTGGCGAGAAAAACCCGCTTGCCATAGAGTCTCTTTCAATATTTTTTTGAAAAAGGTGGCTCATGTTGCGCCTCGATGATCTGCAGCTCTTCGTGCGCACGGCCGAGTTGGGCAGCCTCTCCGCCGCCGCCCGCGAGCTGGACTGTTCGCCCGCCGTGGCCAGCGCCGCCCTCAAGCGCCTGGAGCTGCAGGTGCAGGCGCGCTTGTTGCTGCGCTCGACCCGCAGCCTGCGCCTGACCCTGGAGGGCGAGCAGTACCTGAGCCACGCAAGGGCGGCGCTGGCCAGCCTGGAGGCGGGGCGGTTGCAGCTGGCCGGAGGGCGGGACCGGCTGGATGGCGTGCTGCAGCTGGCCGCGCCGTCGGACTTCGGTCGCAATGTCTTGCTGCCCTGGCTCGACGAGTTTCAGGCCGAACACCCGCAGCTTGACCTGCGTCTGTTGCTCAGCGACCGGGTCACCGACCTGTTCCGTCAGCCGGTGGATCTGGCCCTGCGCTATGGCGAGCCGGAGGACTCCAGCCTGGTCGCCTTGCCCGTGGCCAGCGGCAACCGCCGGGTGCTCTGCGCGGCGCCCGAGTACCTGGCGCGGCATGCTACGCCGCAGCAGCCGGACGACCTGCGCCGCTACAACTGCCTGCAATACATGCTCGGCGGGCGGGTGCATGAGCGCTGGCGTTTCACAAAGGGCAAGCAGGTTCAGGTGCTGACGGTGAGCGGCAACCGGGTCAGCGACGACGCCGATGTGGTGCGGCGCTGGGCTGTGGCGGGGCAGGGCCTGGTGTACAAGTCCTGGCTCGACGTGGCCGGCGATGTGGCGGCGGGACGGCTACAGGTGGTGATGCATGACTGGCTGGGTGAGCCGACCCCGCTCAACCTGATCTGCGCCCACCGCGACCAGCTCAGCCAGCCGGTGCGCTTGCTGCGTGAGTTCCTTCAGACGCGCTGTGCCGAGGTGCTGCGCCAGGCGCCGTGGGGCACTGCCGGGGCTGCTCCGATCCCGTAGGCTGGGTAGAGCCACTAGGTGGCGAAACCCTGCGCGCAGCTGAGGGATGCTGGGTTTCGGCGCGTGGCGCCTCTACCCAGCCTACGACCTGACTCCGCTGCTGGGTTACGGCCTTTGGCCTAACCCAGCCTACGGTCGCGGGGTGGGGATCACCCCCGCGGCCAGGTCTGTGCAGTGTTGCTCAGGGCTTGCGCGCCAGCAGCACGGCGCGGGTCGGGGCGGGCAGGCCTTCGAGGGTGCGGCTGTGGTCGGCCGGGTCGAGGAATTCGGGGAGCGACTGGTAGCGCATCCACTCTGTGCTGCGCTGCTCTTCGACGCTGGTGGTGGAGACATCCACGCAGCGCACGTCGACAAAACCGGCGCGACGCAGCCACAACTCAAGTGCCGGCACCGAGGGCAGGAACCAGACGTTGCGCATCTGCGCGTAGCGGTCTTCGGGCACCAGTACCTGCTGGTTGTCGCCCTCGACCACCAGGGTTTCCAGCACCAATTCGCCGCCACGCAGCAGCTTGTCCTTGAGGTCGAGCAGGTGGTCGATGGGTGAACGGCGGTGGTAAAGCACACCCATGGAGAACACGGTATCGAAGCCTTCGAGCTTGGCCGGCAATTCTTCCAGGGCCAGTGGCAGATGCCAGGCCGGCGACTCAGGCAGGTAGTTTTTCACCGCGAGGAACTGGTTGAGGAACAGCCAGTTGGGATCGACACCGACCACGGCCCTGGCGCCGGCACCCAGCATGCGCCACATGTAGTAGCCGTTGCCGCAGCCGACATCGAGGATGCGCTTACCGGCCAGGTCGAGGTGCGGGGCGACTCGCGACCACTTCCAGTCCGAGCGCCACTCGGTGTCGACATGCACGTCGAACAAATGAAAGGGGCCCTTGCGCCAGGGAATCAGGCCCTGCAGGGCCGTTTTCAGCGCGATGCGAGTGGGCTCGTCGCAGTTCGCCTGCAGGCGCAGGGCGTCTTGCAGTTCGACCTGGCTGACGTTCAGCTCGGGCAGAGCTTCGACAGCGGCGTACCAGCGCGCCAGGTCGCCGTGGCCGATGGCCAGTTTGGCGTCGAGTTGCGCGGGCAGGTCGGCGCTCCAGTCTTGCAGCGGGGTGCCCGCCAGTTGCTGTTGCAGGGCATCGAGGTCGAGACGGCGGAAGATCATGGCAGGGCAATCAGCGAAGCGAAGTTGAGGCATTGGAACCAGGGCACGACCTTGCTGAAGCCGGCGGCGAGCAGGCGTTCGCGGTGCTGCTCCAGGCTGTCGGGTTTCATCACGTTCTCGATGGCGCTGCGCTTCTGGGCGATTTCCAGTTCGCTGTAGCCATTGGCACGCTTGAAGGCCAGGTGCAGATCACCCAGCAGTTCGTGTTCGGCAGGGTCTTCGAAGCGCAGCTTTTCCGAGAGGATCAGCGCGCCGCCGGGCAGCAGGGTGTGGCAAATGCGGCTGAGCAGTTCAAGACGCTGCTCGGGGGCAATGAACTGCAGGGTGAAGTTCAGCGCCACCAGCGAGGCGGGCTGGAAGTCCAGGCTGAGGATGTCCGCCTCGATCACCTGCACCGGCAGCAGCTCCTGGAACATGGCGTCCTGGGCATGCAGGTATTCGCTGCAGCGTTCGACCATGGCGTGGGAGTTGTCCACCGCGATCACCCGACAACCGTCACTGCGCACATGGCGGCGCAGGGCCTGGGTCACCGCGCCGAGGGAGCAGCCGAGGTCGTACAGCACCGAGTTGGGCTGGGCGAATTGCCCGGCCAGCACGCCGAGGTTCTCGACAATGGTCGGGTAGCCCGGCACCGAGCGCTTGATCATGTCCGGAAAGACCTTGGCCACGTCCTCGTTGAAGACGAAGTCGGGTACCTGTTCCAGAGGCTGGGCAAAGATGCGGTCGGGAGTCTGTTTCACAGTGCTGGGGTCGGCGGCTCAAAGGCCGGCATTCTAGCCAAGAGCGTGGCGACGCCCAACCATCATCACTTCAGCTGGTCGGAAAAGAACTCGCCGGCGCCCTGCAGCGGGCCCAGCGGGTTGCGTTTGACTTCGTAGCGGCGAATGTTCGGTTCGCCATTGCTGACCTTGTGCACCAGGGTGTCGTCGACCAGCACGAACACGGCGCGGAAGGCCCAGCCCTGCAACTCGCGCTTCTTGCGGAAATTGAACACGTCGGCCCAGAAGCTACCGACGCGCTGGGTGTCGGTCTTGTTGAAGTCGAAGGCGTAGCCGATGCAGCGATCCTTGGCCTCCAGGCACTTGAGCAGGCCGTCCGGCAGGTATTCGATGGGGACGTTGGGCTGGACGAACATCACCCGCAGGTCGATGAACGAGAGCATCTTGCCGTTTCCCTGGGTCAGCGGGTCGAAGCCCAGGGAGAACAGCTCGGAGCGCGTGGTGGTGCCGGGCTGAGCCTGGGAGTAACGGATTTCCGCATCCAGATAGTCGTTGAACGGCGACAGCACTTCGGCCCGCTCGCTGGGTAGCAGGCTGCCGCAACCAGCGAGCAGCGAGCAGCGAGGAGAGGAGTAGCGTGATCCAGCGGGTACTACGCATGACGGACTCCTTATGTCTGAACCGCCTTCTTTCTATAGACGATTTGGCACAGGGGTGCCGGCCGCGGGGTGAAGTCTGTGCTCCGTTCGGCGTCGCCAGGCGGCGGACATGGCGATCATGGCGCCAGCGGTTAAGCTTGCTGTTTAGGAAACTGTTGGGAACGCCTCTGGATGCGCACTACAACTCGACTGCAAACCGGCTTTGTACTGGCCATTGTCCTGCTCAGCCTGAACTTGCTGGCGCCTCTGCTGGGGTCGATATGGATAAGCGGCACTCAGCAGGCTCATGAGTATCAGGAGCAGTTGCTGGTGCGCAGTGAGCAGCTGTTGTCGGCCATCAAGGATGGTGAAACCGGGCAGCGTGGTTTTGTCATCAGTGGCCGGGAGGATTTTCTTGCGCCGCTCTATCAGGGGTTCGCCGAGGTCGACCGGCTGTTGCAGACCCTGCAGGCACCGCTGCAGGCGGATGCCGAGCTGGGCCCAATGCTGGCCCGGTTGAAGCCGCTGGTAGCCGAGCAGCGCAGCTATCTCAACTCGGTGGTCGATATGCGTCGCAAGAGCGGGCTGGAGGTCACCAGCGAGCGTGTCCAGCAGGGCGAAGGCAAGCGCCTGATGGACAGCATCCGCCAACTGGTCGGTGAGATGCAGGCGATCCAGGTATCCCGTCTCAAGCTGCTCGAAGCCCGTCAGCAGTGGCAACAGAATCTACTGTTTGGCTCGCTGGTACTGCTGGCCATCATCGACCTGGTGGTGCTGGGGCTGTTGTTTTTCTTCACCTTCAGCACCCTGCGCGAGGGACGCAGAAGCCGCGACAATCTGCGCAATCTCAGCGAGCAATTGTCCACTGGCCTGCAGCGTCTGGAACTGCGCAATCGGGAGATATCCCTGCTTGGGCGGATGACCGGAGCCTTGCAATCGATCAGCAGTTTCGACGAGTGCTACAACATCATCGGCCGCTTCGCCGCCCAGTTGTTTCCGCACAACGAGGGCAGCCTGGCGCTCTATCACCCTTCGCGGGATGTGATCGAGGAGGTGGCCCATTGGGGCGCCTGGCCGTCTGGCCTGGAAATGTTCGAGCCTCAGGCCTGCTGGGCCGTGCGTCGCGGGCAGAGCCATCAGGTGGCAGACCCGGACAAGGATCTGCTCTGCCCGCACCTGCACGGCAGCAGTGTCGTGCAGCAGGGCTACACCTGCGTGCCCCTGATGGCCCAGGGTGAGCCTCTGGGTGTGCTGACCCTGGGCGGGGCGACGCAGGTGGATCTGGAACTGGCCGAGGCGTTTTCCGAGCAGGTGTCGCTGGGGGTGTCCAACCTGTCGCTGCGCGAGAGCCTGCGTCAGCAGTCGCTGGTGGATGCGCTGACCGGCCTGCACAACCGCCGCTTCCTTGACGAGACCTTGCGCCGCGAGCTGCTGCGTGCCGGGCGCAAGCAGCTGGAGGTGGCGGTGGTGCTGCTGGATGTCGACCACTTCAAGCGCTTCAACGATACCTTCGGTCACGAGGCCGGTGACATGGTGTTGCGCCATCTGGCCGTGGAAATGAAGCGCAGCGTGCGCGCCAGCGATCTGGCCTGCCGTTTCGGTGGCGAGGAGTTCGCCCTGGTGATGCCGGAGATCAGTCGCGAGGATGCGATTGAGCGTTGCGAGATGCTGCGTCTGTCCGTCAGTCGCCTGCAGGTACGCTATGGCGGCCAGCCCCTCGGGCCGATCAATATCTCTCTGGGCCTGGCCTGGTTTCCCGTCGATGGCGAACAGATGGAGCCGCTATTGCAGGCCGCCGATCTTGCTCTCTACCAGGCCAAGCGCGGCGGCCGTAACCGCCTGTGTGTCTACAGTCGCGAAATGGGCAATGCCGAGCCGCAGGCCTCTGCCTGAGCTTGCCGCGCCAGCACCGAGGCGGCGATGCCGAGCTGCCCCAGCCAGTAGGTGAGGATGATGGCGTAGCGAGCCCCGTCGAACGGCGCAACGAAGCGGTTGAGGCCGATCAGGCTGTCCGACAGCACGAACAGCGCCGCACCAATTGCCGCCAGCCAGGCTGACTGGCTGGCGATGCCGGGCGAACCCAGGCGGGCGAGGGCGCGCCACAGCATGCAACCGATGGCCAGGCTGTAGATCGCCACAGGCAGCAGCAGGGCGCCCAGCCCGGCGCTGGCCAGCAGAGTGAACATGCAGCCGGCCACCGCTGCGGCAATCAGCAAGGCGCCTGGGGCCAGGCGGCGACTGTCGCCCAGGTAGGCCACCAGATAGGCCAGATGAGCCAGCAGAAAGGCGCCGAGGCCGAAGACGAACAGGTCCGCCGGCCACTCCAGCAGCATGTCACCCAATAGGGAAAAGCCCAGGCCTATGGCGACCCAGTTGCGATACGCCGAGGCAGGCGCGCTGCTCAACCACAGCAGCAGGCAGAGTATGGGCAGGGGTTTGCTCAGCAGCGTCAGCCACTTGAGTTCGAGGTGCAGGCCGAGCAGGAATAGGCCGGCGCCAGCCAGGGCGAGCAGGCAGAGCAGGGGGCGCATGTCGTTCTCTCTTGTTGCTGTGTGGCGCCGATTATTTCCTGCACGCGGGCTGACCGCCTGGCGCGGGATGCCAACGCGACCAGCCTATGGCGCCATTAGCGCACGCTAAGCGGGCAGTCGATGACCTTGGCCGGCGCCACTTCCACTTCCCAGGGGCGGCGGTATTCCATCAGCAGGCGGCCGCCGCCCTTCTGGTGGACCTCGTAGCGCCAGGTGGACTTGCCGGCGCCGCCGACCAGGCCGGCGTCTTCCGGAGTGGTGTACACCTCCGGGCCGAGGCTGCGTAGCACCCCGGGCGCGGCATCGGCCACCACCCAGCGGAAGCCGGTGGTGGGGTTGCTTGGCAGGCTGATGGTGAGGGTCTGACCCTGGCGCAGATCCATCGGGCAGCTGCCCAGCTGCTTTTCCTGCAGGATCAGGCTGTCGGGCTGGCTGGCGCAGGCCGCCAGCAGGACGATGCCGGTGGGCAGCAGCAGGCGTTGAACGAGGTTCATGGCGGGCTCCTGTGGTTCGCAAACCCGCACAGCATAGCGGCTGGCCATCCGTGCGGGCGAGTAGGGCGGGTGAAACCCGCCAACCTCTTGCTCTATCAGTCGAACAGCACCTTGGCCACATCGCTGTAGCGCTTGGCGAAGTGCGCGGTGATGCCTTCCTTCAGGTAGTCCGGCAGCTCGGCGAAGTCGCCACGGTTGGCCTCCGGCAGGATCAGCTCGAAGATCTTCTGCCGCCGCGCGGCGATCACCTTCTCACGCACCCCGCCGATAGCCAGCACCTGGCCGGTCAGGGTCAGCTCGCCGGTCATGGCCACGCCTTTCTTCGGTGCCTGTTGGCGTGCGAGGGACAGCAGGGTGCTGGCCATGCTGATGCCGGCGCTGGGGCCGTCCTTGGGCGTGGCGCCTTCCGGTACATGCAGGTGGACGAAAGCCTGGTCGAAGTAGCCTGGGCTGCCGCCGTACTGCGGCAGGTTGGCGGCGATGTAGCTGTAGGCGATTTCCGCCGACTCCTTCATCACGTCACCGAGCTGGCCGGTGAGCTTGAAGCCGCGGTTGAGGCTGTGGATATGGGTGGCTTCGATGGGCAGGGTGGCGCCGCCCATGCTGGTCCAGGCCAGGCCGGTAATCACGCCGATACCGTTGAGCACCTGCTCGCTGCGAAAATGCGGCATGCCCAGGTAGTCTTCCAGGTCCTTGGGGCCGATCTTCACCTTGCTGTCCGGTGCATCCAGCAACCGGACCACCGCCTTGCGCACCAGTTTACCCAGCTGTTTTTCCAGTTGGCGCACGCCGGCCTCGCGTGCGTAGCCTTCGATCACCGCCTTGAGCGCGGCGTCGCTGATGCTCAGCTGGTTCTTCTTCACTCCGGCCTTTTCCAGTTGGCGCGGCCACAGGTGTTTCTTGGCGATGGCCAGCTTCTCTTCGGTGATGTAGCCGGACAGGCGGATCACCTCCATGCGGTCCAGCAGCGGGCCGGGGATGGAGTCGAGGGTGTTGGCGGTGCAGACGAACAGCACCTTGGACAGGTCCAGGCGCAGATCCAGGTAGTGGTCGAGGAATTCGACGTTCTGCTCCGGGTCGAGGGTTTCCAGCAGCGCCGAGGCCGGGTCGCCCTGATAGCTCTGGCCCATTTTGTCGATCTCGTCGAGCATGATCACCGGGTTCATCACCTCGACTTCCTTCAGCGCCTGCACCAGCTTGCCGGGCAGGGCGCCGATGTAGGTGCGGCGGTGGCCCTTGATTTCCGCCTCGTCACGCATGCCGCCGACGCTGAAGCGGTAGAACGGTCGGCCGAGCGACTCGGCGATGGATTTGCCGATGCTGGTCTTGCCCACGCCGGGCGGGCCGACCAGCAGCACGATGCTGCCGGCGATCTCGCCCTTGAAGGCGCCGACGGCGAGGAACTCGGTGATGCGCGCCTTGATGTCGTCCATGCCGGCGTGGTGCTTGTCCAGCACCTTGCGCGCATGGCCGAGGTCGAGCTTGTCCTGGCCGAACACGCCCCAGGGCAGGCTGGTGGCCCAGTCCAGATAATTGCGGGTCACGGCATATTCGGGCGAGCCGGTTTCCAGAATCGACAGCTTGCCCAGCTCTTCGTCGATGCGTTTGCGCGCTTGTTCGGACAGAGTCTTGCCCTTGAGGCGGGCGCGGAATTCGTCGCTGTCGGCGCTGCGATCATCCTTGCTCAGGCCCAGTTCCTGCTGGATGACCTTGAGCTGCTCCTTGAGGAAGAACTCGCGCTGGTGTTCGCCGATCTTGCGGTTGACCTCGGCGGACAGTTCATTCTGCAGGCGCGCGACCTCCACTTCCTTGCGTAGCAGGGGGAGCACCTTTTCCATGCGCTTGAGCACCGGCACGCAGTCCAGCACCTCCTGCAGCACGCCCGGTGCGGCGGTGGTCAGCGCGGCGGCGAAGTCGCTGAGCGGCGAGGGCTCGTTGGGGCTGAAACGGTTCAGGTAGTTCTTCAGCTCCTCACTGTACAGCGGGTTGAGCGGCAGCAGTTCCTTGATCGCATTGATCAGGGCCATGGCGTAGGCCTTGACCTCATCGCGCGGGTCATCGGCGCTGCGCGGGTATTCCACTTCGGCCAGGTAGGGCGGGCGATGGCGCTTTAGCCAGCCCCGTACGCGTACGCGGGTCAGGCCTTGAGCGACGAACTGCAGCTTGCCGTCTTCGTGGCTGACGTGGTGCAGGCGCACCAGGGTGCCGTGTTCGGGCAGGCTGTCGGTATCGAAGTGGCGCGGGTCGGTCACCGGCTGGTCGACATAGAACAGCGCAAGGCTCTTGTGCTCGGTATTGGCCACCAGCTCCAGGGTTTCCGCCCAGTGCTCCTCGTTGACTATCACCGGCAGCACTTGGGCCGGGAAGAACGGGCGGTTGTGGATCGGCAGGATGTACAGCTTGTCCGGCAGGCGTTCAGCGGGGAGTACCAGGCCGGTGGTGTGTTCTTGCGAGTCCTGATCGTTCATGGAGCACCTTTGTCTGCACTGTGCAGTGCTACATGGGGCAGTGCTCCGGGCTTTTCAACCGAGGAGTTGTTTGTGCAGGGGCAGGCTCTGCAGGCGTTGCTCGATCGCGGGGGTGAGCAGGGCGAAGCAGTCGGCCGGGCCGATACGGGTGGCCTGTGCTTCGATCAGCTCGCTGCTCAGGCGTTGCAACAGGGCTTGCAGCTGCTGGTCGCCATCGCTGGCGGCAATCTGCAGGCAAAGCTTGCGCATCTGCTCCTGCAGCACGGGCGGGCACTTGTCGTAGTTGGCGGCACGCACGGCCAGGCCGCGTAGGCGAGCGAGGTCTTCGAGGTTGCGGCAGGCCAGGGCCAGGCCTTGAATGCCGATGTGCGGCAAGCGCTGTTCCAGTTGCTCGATGACCTGCAGTAACTCGCCGATCACCTGGCTGTGCGCGTCGAAGTCGGCGGGTTTCATGCGCAGGCGCGGCCATTGCTGGTGCAGCGGCGCGAGATCCAGGCTTTCGCCGGGCCAGTTCAGCCACAGCTGGTCGAGCTGGCGGGCCAGGGCGTTGCGCTGGCTGACGCTGGCCACATCGTACTGGGCGCCTAGGCCGCGGTGTTTCTGCAGCGCACGCAGCAGCTCCAGGCTGCGCTGCAGGCATTGGCCCTGCAGCTCGTTGAGGGTGGCGCGATGCAGTTGGCTGGCGCGGCGGGTCAGCAACTGGCCCAGCACTAGCAGGGCGATGCCCAGACCAACGGCGAAGAACAGTTCGAGGCTCATGCGGTGCGGCTCATCGGGGTGTTGGAGGGTTCAAGCAAGACCTTTGCCAGCTTGTCCGGGCTGTTGCCGAGCAGGCGCTGGCGCAGCTGGCCGAGTTGTTCGTCGATCAGTGGGGTGAGCAGGGCATAGCACTCGGCCGGGCTGATGGCGACCTGCAGCGGCTCGATCAGTTGCAGGCGCAGGCGTTCCAGGGCCATGGCCAGGGTACGGCTGGTACTGGCGCGACCTTGCAGACGCTGGGTGAGGTAGCGCAGCTGGATCTGCATTGGCAGCGGGCAGCGCAGCTCATTGGCGCTGCGTACCGCTAGGCCGCGCAGGCGACCCAGGTCTTCCAGTTCGCGGCAGCCGTGGGCGATGTCGACGTTCTCGGTCAGGCGTAGCTCCAGCACCTGGATCAGGGTCAGCAGGCGGTCGATCAGGCGGCAGTGGCTGTCGAAATCACTCGGCTCGTTGCGCAGCGCCTGCCAGGCGGGCAGCGTCTCTTTCAGTTCGTGAGCAGCCTGGGGCGGGTTGCGCCAGAGATTGTCCAGCTCCTGGGCCTGCTGGCGGCATTGCTGGCGCGCCTCGCTGGTGCGCTGGCCGCCCAGGCCGCGATGCTTCTGCACGCGCTGGAGCACCTCCAGGCAGTGCATCAGCGCCGGGCGCAGGGCCTGGCTGTGGCGCGCCTCGCGGCGCTTGGCGTAGTAGCGATAGACGATGACCAGGATCAGCAGTGCGCCGGCCGTCAGCTGTAGTGCGGTCATGGGCGGGCTCCTCCGGTCAGGCTGGTGAGGTAGTGGGTGAGGTCGTGCAGCTCGTGGTTCTGCGCATTCTGCTGGGCCAGGGCGCTGTCGATCTCGTGCAGTTGCAGGTTGAGTTCCTGATTGGCCTGGGTGTGCTCGGCCAGGGCCTGTCGCACGCTGGCGAAGCGTTCCAGGCTGGCGTGGCTGAAATCGGCCTGCGCCTGCTGGTGCTGGGCCAGGGCCTGGCTGCGCTGGCAGCCCTGGTCGAGCAGTTCGCTGTGTTCGCTGACTTCGCTCTGCACGTGTTCGACCGCCTGGCCGATGGCGCCGACCGCGTCGGTGATTTCAACGGCGGCCGCCGAGGTGGACTGCGCCAGATTGCGCACCTCCTCGGCCACCACGGCGAAGCCGCGCCCCTGCTCGCCGGCACGGGCGGCTTCGATGGAGGCATTCAGCGCCAGCAGTTGAGTCTGCTTGACCAGGGCCTGGATCAGTTGCACGGCCTGCTCGACCGCGGCGCTGTGCTGCAGCAAGTGGCTGACAGCATCTGCCGTGCGGCCGAGGCTGAGCTGGATGCTGCGCATGTCATCGCCCAGTGTTTGTGCGTCCAGGCGTCCGGCCTCACTCATTTGGTGCGTGTGCTCGAAGGCTTGCAGGGCCTGCTCGGTGAGGTCGCCGATGTGCATCAGGGTCTGGCTGATCTGCTCGCTGGCTGCGGCGATACCGTTGACCCGCAGGCTCTGGGCCTCGCCTTGTTGGCTGGTGCGTTCGGCCATCGATTCCAGCGAGCGTGCGGCGAACTGCACCTCGCTGCGCAGACGTGCGGCATTGCGTTGTTCGTCGTCGCAGTGCACCAGCAGGCGGGCCTTCTCCGTGCTGCCGCCCAGTAGGCGGGCCAGCTGCTGCAGCATCAACTGCTGCTCTTGCTGCTGGTGGCGCCAACTGAGGCTCTGCGCGCAGCCCAGGTAGACCAACAGCAGAAGCAGGCAGATGGCGGTGCTAGCATGGCCCAGCAAGGCCAGGGCAGTGCTGGTCAGGGCGAGGGCCAGCAACAGCCAAGAGCGGGCAGGGCCGCAGCGCTGCAGGCAGTAGACGCCGAGTTCGAACATGGCGGTATTCCGGAGGGCAGTAAATGGCCAGGTTCAAGCAAGATGAGGGCCACGGGTTTGGTGTCACTCGTCGCAACTCGTGTCGTTTCTGGGTGCAACCCGTTAAAGTGCGCGCTTGTCTTTTCTCGGTATGCAGAGATGCTTGCAGCGCGCCTGATGCGCCTGGATGACCAGGCCCATGTACACGCCCATGACCACCACCAACTGGTGCTGTCGCTGGTCGGGCGCGCGGAGTTCGAGGTGGAAGGCCGTGGCGGCGAGGTCTGTCGCATGCGCGCCTGCCTGGTGCCAGGTGATGCGGCCCACGAGTTCGCCGGCATGGGTGACAACCGCATGCTGATCCTCGATCTGGACGAGCAGAGCACTCCTGCCGAAGATCTCAGCCTATTGGCTGAGCTGTTCGAGAAGCCCGGCTACCCCACCCTGGATGCCGATTTCCAGAACCTGCTGAGCTATGCCGGCGCCGAGCTGGCCCGTTATGGCAGCGATGTGCATCTGGCACGGGCGCTGGGCGGTGTGCTACTGCGGGCCCTGCACCTGCGCCTGTTCGGTCAGGGCCGCAAGCAGCCGGCGGCCAACCTGGATGTCGCTCGGCTGGATGCCTATATCGCCGAGCACATGGCGCGGCGCATCACGGTGATCGAACTTGCCCAAGTGGCCTGTTTGAGCCCCAGTCATTTCCATGCCCAGTTCAAGGACAGTGTCGGCCTGACGCCGCATCAGTACCTGCTCAAGACCCGCCTCGACCACGCCGCGCGCCTGCTACGCGAGAGCCCGCTGGCGCTGGTGCGTATCGCCGAGGAATGCGGCTTCTCCAGCCAGAGCGCGCTGACCACCGCCATGCGCCGGTATATGGGGCTGACGCCCAAGCGCCTGCGCGGTTTGTAGGCGGCACTCAGTCGCCTGTTGCCACCGGCCTTGTAGGATCGGTGATCCATTCGCTCCACGAACCGGCATACAGCAGCGCCAGCGGGTAGCCGGCCAGGCTCATGGCGAACAGGTTGTGGCAGGCCGTGACCCCGGAGCCGCAATAGGCCACCAGTGCTTCGACCGGACGATTACCGCGCAGCGCGTCGAAGCGCGCACGCAGCTGCTCGGCGGGCAGGAAGCGGCCGTCGGCACCGAGGTTGTCGGTAAATACGGCACACTGAGCACCGGGGATATGCCCAGCGACGGGGTCGAGCGGTTCGACTTCGCCCTTGAAGCGGGGCAGGGCGCGGGCGTCGAGCAGGGTCAGTTCGGCATTGTCCAGGCGCTGCTGCAACTCGTCGGCGTTGATCAGTAGGCTGGCATCGGCCTGGCCGCTGAAGTTGCCTGGTTGTACGGCAGGCAGTTGCGCATCAGTCGGCAAGCCGGCCTCCTTCCAGGCCTTGAGGCCACCGTCGAGCAGATAAACCCCCTCGTGCTTGCCCAGCCAGGCCAGCAGCCACCAGGCACGTGCGGCAAAGGCACCAGGGGCATCGTCGTACAGCACGATCTGCGAGTCGTCGTTCACGCCCCAGGCGTGCAGTTTCTCCAGCAGATCGGAGGCGTTCGGCAGCGGGTGGCGGCCGGTCACGCCCTTGATCACGGGGCCGGACAGATCCTGCTCCAGATCGGCGAAGCGAGCTCCGGGGATATGCCCCTCCGCATAGCTGCGAGCGCCATAATCCGGAGCATCAAGGGCGAAACGGCAATCGAGGATCACCAGCGCCGGGTCATCCAGACGGGTATGCAACTGGTCGGCGCTGAGCAATTGGGCGAGCGGCATGGGAACTCCTGTGTCGAATTCGGGACTATGGGCATCATAAGAACACGCGCGACCAGTCGTGTGTATGAGAAGAAGCGCTCCCTGCCGTTTCGGCGAGCGCCAGACGAGGAAGTTCCCATGTCCGGCCTGCACCCTGTCATCGAAAGTGCCAACCTGGCGCGCCGTATCGGCGTGGTTCTCGGTTCGGCGCTGGTCACCCTGTACTACTGCAGCAAAGTGCTGCTACGCGCCGTTTGCGGACGATTGAACCGCGCCGATGTCGACCGCTACACCCGGCGCTGGTCCGGTCTGCTGTTGCGTCTGGTGCGCATGAATCTCAGTGTGCATGGCCAGGTGCCGGACTTCCGCGACGGCCGCCGCTACATCCTGCTCAGCACCCACGCCAGCCACTACGACATTCCCGCCACCTTCGTCGCCATGCCTGGTTCGATCCGCATGCTGGCGAAGAAGGAGCTGTTCGGCATTCCGGTGTTCGGTGCGGCGATTCGCGCCGCCGAGTTCCCCTCGGTGGACCGGCATAACCGCCATCAGGCAGTTAAGGACCTGGACAAGGCCAAGCACATGATGGAAAGCGGCATCGTCCTGTGGGCCGCGCCGGAGGGCACGCGCTCGAAGGACGGCCAGCTGCTGCCGTTCAAGAAGGGTTGCTTCCACCTGGCCCTGGATACAAACGCGATCATCGTGCCGATCGCCTTCCGCGGTATCTCCGAGGTATTGCCGGCGCGGACTTGGCGCTTCAATCTGGGCCTGCCGGTGCAGTTGCATATCGGCCAGCCCATCGACACCAGTCGCTACAGCGTGGAGCAATTGCCTGAGCTGATGGCGCAGACCCGCCTGGGCATGCAGGAGTTGCTGGGCGATACGGTCCAGGAGGCGCCCAGCCCCTCCTTCACTCAGCAACCTGCCTGAGTTCGACGCACAAAAAAGCCCGCCATCAATGGCGGGCTTTTTCATGTGCGCGATCAGCGAATCTTCAGCTTGCCGATCCGGTCGTTGTCCAGACTGCCCAGGTACAGGTAGTCACCAACAGGCTTCACCGAGGTGACCATGCGCAGGTGGGTGCCGCTGGTGTCATGCAGGCTCTGCACGATCTCACCCTGCTCGTTGAGAGCGATGGCCAGGCCGTAGGAGGCCGCTTTCGGCCACAGTGCGCGTGGCAGCTTGGCCAGCTGCGCCTTGATCCAGGGCTGGCTCTGCAGGAAATCGGCATCGTTCTTGCGCGGAGTCGGCAGGGCCACCCAGAAAGTGCCGGCACGGTCGCCCTGCAGGTTGTCCGGCATGCCCGGCAGGTTGTCGGCGAAAATCTCGTGGCTGCCGGCCTTGTCGCCCTTCAGCCAGTAGCGCTGGATGCGGTAGCGGTAGGTCTCGTTGACCAGGACGAAGTCCTCGTTCTGCGACAGGGCCACGCCGTTGGCGAAGTACAGGTCCTTGAGCAGCACCTCGGTCTTGCCGCTGGCCGGGTCGAACACCATCAGCCGCCCGTAGGGGCGGCCTTCGAGCAGGTCGAGCAGGTAGTCGGGCTGCTGGAACTTGCTGGAGGCGTCGGTGAAGTAGATGCGCCCGTCGCTGGCGATATCCAGGTCGTCGGTGAAGGCGAAGGGCACACCCTCGGCCTCGGTGGTCAGTACGCTGATCTTGCCGGCCGGGTCGATGCTCAGCAGGCCCTTGTAGGCATCGGCGACGATCAGGTTGCCAGCAGCGTCGAAGTCCATGCCCAGCGGGCGGCCGCCGGTGCTGACGAAGGTTTCCACCTGGCCATCAGTGATACGGATCACCCGGCCATCATGCAGGCCGCCATAGACCCGCCCCTGGGCGTCCACTGCGGTGTCTTCCGGGCCATGAATCTGCCCTTTGCCCAGCAGTTCGGCCTTCATCAAGGTGTCGTTGGGTTCCAGTACGCCGGTCATCGGTGGTGCCGGCTGTGGCTGCCAGGCCAGCGGGTCGATGGGGCTCGGGCTGACTGCGAGATAGGCTGCGGCCGCGACAAGGATCAGCGCCAGCAAACCCAGGAGCTTCTTCATTGTTGTTCTTCCTTGTGGTGAGGTGGCGGCAGTGTACACGCGCCGGCCATGGCGGGCGTGAATGCCCCGCATCAGCGCCGGGCATATATACTGCGCGGCATTGCCGAAGGAGAGCCGCGTGGCTATCGATATTCAATGGATCCTCGACGACGCCAGCCTGGCGCGTCATTGCGCCGAGTGGCGGCAGCTGCCCTACGTTGCCCTCGATACCGAGTTCATGCGGGTCGATACCTTCTACCCAATCGCCGGCCTGCTCCAGGTTGGCGATGGCCAGCGCGCCTACCTGATCGATCCGCTCGAAGTGAAGGACTGGACGCCGTTCGCCGAACTGCTGGAAGACCGCGCCGTGACCAAGGTGCTGCACTCCTGCAGCGAGGATCTGGAAGTCTTCCTGCGCCTGACCGGCGCGCTGCCTGCGCCACTATTCGACACCCAGCTGGCGGCCGGTTACCTCGGGATCGGCTTCTCCATGGGCTATTCGCGCCTGGTGCAGGAAGTCCTGAGTATCGAGCTGCCCAAGGGTGAAACCCGCTCCGACTGGCTGCAGCGCCCGCTCTCGGAGACCCAGGTCAGCTACGCCGCCGAGGATGCCGTGCACCTGGCCGAGCTGTACCAGGCGCTGCAGCCGAAGCTGCCTGCCGACAAGCTGGCCTGGCTGCTGGAGGACGGTGCCGAGCTGGTGAGTAACCTGCGCCGCGAGATCGACCCGGACGAGGCTTATCTGGATGCCAAACTGGCCTGGAAACTCTCGCCCCAGCAGCTCGCCGTGCTGCGCGTGCTGTGCGCCTGGCGTGAGCGTCAGGCACGGGCGCGCAACCAACCGCGCAATCGCATCCTGCGCGAGCATTCGCTGTGGCCGCTGGCGCGCTTCCAGCCGGACAACACTGTGGCTCTGGCGCGTATCGAGGACATGCACCCGCGTACCGTGCGCCAGGATGGCGAGACCATCCTCAGACTGATCCGCGAGGCCGCTGCGCTGCCGCCCGAGCAATGGCCAGAGGCGTTGCCCATGCCGCTGCCGATCGAGGCCGCTGCCTTGCTGAAGAAACTGCGCGCAGTCGGCCAGCGCGAGGCCGAGCGCCTGCACATGGCGCCCGAGCTGATGCTGCGCAAGAAATCCCTGGAAGCCCTGCTCAAGAGCGGCTTCCCCAACGGCCCATGGACGCTGCCGGATAACCTGCGCGGCTGGCGCCGCGAACTGATGGGCCAAGCCCTGCTGGACGAACTGCAATGAGAAAGATCTGCTCCATCTACAAGAGCCCGCGCAAGAACGAGATGTACCTCTACGTGCTCAAGGCCGATGCGCTCAAGCGTGTGCCCGAGGGCCTGCTGGCCGCCTTCGGAGCGCCGCAGCTGTGCTTCGAGATGATCCTCAGCCCGGAGAAGCAACTGGCCCGCGAGGACATCACCCAGGTGCTGGAAAACCTCGACAAGCAGGGTTACCACCTGCAGATGCCGCCGCCCGAGGACGACTACATCGAGCACCTGCCGGAAGAACTGCTGCGCCGCAACGACCCGGTCTGATGCGCACCCTGCTGCTGGAGCGCGACCAGGCCCGCTACACCGAGCTGCTGCCTGAACTGGAACTGTGCACGGACGCGGCCGAGGCCGCGAGTTGCCCGGTGTGGCTGGCCGAGCCGGATCTGGCCGTGCCTCTGCTGCGCCAGGGCCTGAAACCGGTCTGGCTGCAATCCACCTGGGCCGGCATCACGCCGCTGCTGGCCAGTGATCTGCCGCGGGATTACCAGCTGAGCAGGGCAGTGGGCATCTTCGGTCAGGTCATGGCCGAGTATGTGCTGACCTATCTGCTGGCCCATCGCCGTCGCCTGCTGCCGCGCCTGGCCAGTCAGGTGGCGCAACAGTGGGACAACCAGGCACCGCCCAGCCTGCGTGGTTGCCGGGTGCTGATCGTCGGGGCCGGCGATATCGGCAGCGAGGTGGCGCGTCTGCTGGTGCCTTTCGGCGTGGAGCTGCGCGGCATCGCCCGTGAGCCGCGCAGCATTGAGCCCTTTGCCGAAGTGCATGGCCTGCAGGATTTGCCCGAGCAGGCGGCCTGGGCCGATTGCCTGGTCAACCTGCTGCCGGATACGCCGGCCAGCCGCGATATCTACGATGCTGAGCTGTTTGCGCGGATGCGCCCGGAGGCGCTGTTCATCAATAGCGGGCGTGGCTCGTCGGTGGTCGAGGCCGATCTTGTCCAGGCCCTGCGAGATGAGCGACTGGCCGGCGCGGTGATCGATGTCTGCCGCCAGGAGCCACTGCCGGCCGGCCATCCGTTCTGGGAGGCGCCACGCCTGCTGCTCACCGGGCACAGCTCGGCACCCACTGAGCCGGCGGCCATGGCCAGGCTGTTCCTCGACAACCTGCAGCGCCTGCGTCACCGCCAGACGCTGCGTGGTGCTGTGGACTTCCAGCGCGGCTACTGACCGGCAGCTCTTGGCCCCGCCACGGCCTGGGGCTAGACTGCCGCGCTTTTAACCGCTGTACTCTCGATCATGGCCGCTATCGTTCAACCCTTCTGGAAACGCAAAACCCTCGCCCAGCTCGACTCGGATGAGTGGGAATCCCTGTGCGACGGCTGCGGCCTGTGCTGCCTGCAGAAGCTCGAAGACGAGGACGACGGCAGCGTCTATTACACGCGTATCGCCTGCAAACTGCTCGACCTGCAGACCTGCCGCTGCAGCGATTACACCAATCGTCGCCAGCATGTACCCGATTGCGTACAGCTCACCCCGGCGCAGGCCGACCAGTTCAAATGGCTGCCGCCGACCTGTGCCTACCGCCTGGTCAGCGAGGGCAAGGACCTACCCTTGTGGCACCACCTGGTCAGCGGCGACCCCGACGCCGTGCACCACGAACGCATTTCCCAGTCCGGGCGCATGCTTGCCGAGGGCAGCGTGGCCGAGGAGGACTGGGAGGATCACCTGATATTCCGCGCCGGTTGAGTCTTTGCCTTCGGCCAGTGTCCATACCGGTTAATCGTCATCTGCATGGAGCTCCACGATGTCTGTCCGCAAGCTGTTGAGCGCTGCTCTTCTACTGGGTTTGAGTTCGCCGGCATGGGCGGCCAAGCATGTCGATCTGGACTACCTTGTTCGCTTCCTGCCGGAGGCTGATCAGGCGCAAGTGCGGCTGACCCTGGAGAAGGGCGAGGCGGTGCGCAACCTGGCTTTCAACCTGGGGAAAAAGGACTACTACAGCGATTTCCAGGCTGATGGGGAATGGCTGCAGGACAGCCCGGAAGAAGGCATCTGGAAGCCAGCCAAGGGCAAAGCCAGTTTGACCTACAAGGTGCGCATCAGTCATGAGCGCGACAACGGCACGTTTGATGCCCGCATGACTCCGCAGTGGGCCCTGCTGCGCGGCGACGACCTGGTGCCCAGTGCGCGCATGAGCAAGGACGATAAGGTCGAGCTGGTAGCGCGCCTGCAGTTCGAACTGCCCAAGGGCTGGAACGGCATCGAGACCGGTTGGCCGAAGATTGGCAGCAACAAGTTCCGCATCGACAACCCCAGTCGCCAGTTCGACCGCCCCACTGGCTGGATTCTGGCGGGCAAGATCGGCAGTCGCCGCGCCCAGCTGGGCGATACCGACGTGACCGTGGCGGCCCCGGTAGGCGAGGGCATGCGCCGTATGGACATCCTCACCCTGCTGACCTTCGTCTGGCCCGAGGTACAGGCACTGTTCCCGCGCGACCCGGCCAAGCTGCTGATCGTCGGTGCCGGTGACCCCATGTGGCGTGGCGGCTTGTCGGCGCCCAACTCCATCTATTTTCAGGCGGATCGCCCGCTGGTCAGCGAGAACGGCACCAGCTCCCTGGTACACGAACTGGTGCACGTGTTCAGCCGTATCCGTGACACGGAAAAGAGCGACTGGATCAGTGAGGGGCTGGCCGAGTACTACGCCATCGAGCTGATGCGCCGTGCCGGTGGCATGAGTGAGGATCGCTACCAGATCATCCGCAAGAAACTGATGAAGTGGAGCAAGAAGGTCGGCAACCTGCGTACCGAGAACTCCACCGGCCCGGTCACGGCCCGTGCTGTACTGCTGCTGCAGGAACTGGACCGCGAGATCCGCAAGAACACAGATAACCAACGTTCGCTGGACGACGTGACTCGCGGCCTGATGCGCCTGGACAAGGTATCCACCAAGGATTTCATCGAGATCAGCGAGAACGTCATGGGCCGTGGCTCCGAGGTGCTGGATAGCAAGCTGCTGCGCTGATGCCCCGGCTGTACAAACGCCCGCTTGGATGCGGGCGTTTTTGTTTCAGCTGTCCTTGCCCTTGATCAAGGCGCCCAGGCCGGCCAGGCCCTTGTGGGTCACCTTACTGCCCGAGAGGCCGGTAGCCGCCTCTTCCTTCTGGTAATGCAGGTCGACCTGGCGCTGGTGCTCGTTGTCGTGGCAGTACAGGCACAGCAGCTCCCAGTTGGAGCCGTCTTCCGGGTTGTTGTCGTGGTTGTGGTCGCGGTGGTGCACAGTCAGCTCGCTCAGGCGCTTGCCACTGAATTCGCGGCCGCAGCGCCCGCAGATGTGCGGGTACATGCGCAGGGCTTTTTCGCGGTAGCTGGTCTCGCGGCGGCGCTGGGCCTCGGCGAGTATCTGGTCGAGCTTGCTGGTCATGGCATTACCTGTGGTCGGCTGGGCCGATGCGAATTGGTTGCCCTGCCAGAATAAGGTAAAGCCGCTGTTACCGGAGCCCATGATGCGAGTGCTGTCGCTGATCGCCATCCTTTGTCTGAGTTCGATTGCTCAAGCCCAACAGCCCGGCTCGCCGGGTACGCCTACCCCGCAGCCCTATGCCCAGCCGCAGATTCGCAGTCTGCCGACAGCGCCGCATGGCAGCCCGCCCTTGCTGGTCAACCCCAACCAGCCCTCTACCCGGACGCCCACGACGACCGTGCGGCCCATACCCAAGGATCAGCCGTTGCCAGCCCTGGAGACCCAGCGGCGTAGCCAGGAGCAGCATCCGGCGGAGTCTATTGATAAGCCTTAGGCGAGCCTAACAGGTCGCGTAGAGCGGGCTTGAGCTCGGCAAAGCGAAACTCGTAACCCTGTGCGAGCAACGCTTTTGGCAGTACCCGTTGGCCGCTGAGCAGCACTTCGTCAGCCATCTCGCCGACCAGCAGACGCACCAGGAAATTAGGTACCCGAATCTTCAGTAGGGCCTGGGCTATCTGGCCCTGCAGTTCGCTGCAGAATGCCGCCTGAGTAACGGGGTGTGGTGCAGTAAGGTTCACGGCGCCGTGGATGGTGGGTGTGCTGATCAGGAAGGCACAGATATCCAGCACGTCGTGTAAATGAATCCAGGGCAACCACTGCTGACCGTCACCCAGCTGGGTGGCTAGACCAAGCTCGAAAGGCCGCCGCAGCTCCTCTAGGGGGCCGCCGTTGGCGCCCAGTACGACACCCATACGTAGTAGGCATACGCGCACGCCGAATGCTGCTATCTCCTGTGCTCGCTCTTCCCAACGGGCGCAAAGCCGGTGGGAGAAGCAGTCGTGAGCAAGGGTTCGCTCATCCAGTTCTTCGTCTTGCCAGTGGCCGTAGTAGCCGACGGCGGAGCCATTGAGCAGAACTTCGGGCTTGCTCTGTAGACGCTGTACCAGGTTGAGCAGGTCGCTGGTGACCTGCAGGCGACTTTGTAGGAAGCGCTGTTTGCGTCCGCTCGTCCAGCGGCCACCGGCCAGGGGCTCGCCGGCGAGGTTGATGATGGCGTCGATCCGGTCGTCGTCAGCTATCTGGTCAAGGTCGGTAAGGCAGGTCACCTTCGCACGGATGTCGCGCAGATTGGCCGGATTGCGGGTCAGTATCAGTACGTCGTGCCCGGCCGCACTCAGGGCGTTGGCCAGGGGGCTGCCAATAAATCCGCTGCCACCGGTCAGCAATATGCGCAGACGGCCGCTGGGCAGATGGCGCAGCTTCAGAGCTGGTTGCATTGGTCTGTCGAGGGTCCGCAGCCAGAGCAGGGGCAGGGCGAGTGACAAGGCTGCCGCGCCATTCAAATAGGCATGCAGACTCAAGCCGAAGTACAGGGAAATACCGCTATCCAGCACACACCAGAGCAGCAGTGCGGCAAACAGCGCCGGCTTGATCAGGCGATGCCCGTGTTGGCGGTAGAGCACCACCAAGGCGCAGAACAATAACCCCCAGCTGGCCACGGTCGGGCCGAACAGGCCGACCATGGTTTGCAGCAGTCCCTCGAACTCGGCGGAGGGCGAGGTGCTGGAGACGCTGGCGTAGAGATAGTCGAAATAGCCTTGGGTTAGCGAGGTGTGCGCGGCGAAGGCCAGGACTATGCCCAAAAGCACATGGCCCAGGCCAACGGCGAGCAGCCAGCGATAGATCAGCGTTTGCATCAGGGGAGCTCCAGTACCTTGAGCAGGAAGGCGTACTCCAGCGCCACGTCCTTGAGTGCCTGGTAACGGCCGCTCATGCCGCCGTGACCGGCGCCGAGGTCGGTCTTGAGCAGCAGCAGGTTGCTGTCGGTTTTCAGTTCACGCAGGCGTGCCACCCATTTCGCCGCTTCCCAGTACTGCACGCGGCTGTCGTTGTAGCCGGCCACGGCGAGGATGGCCGGATAGTCTTGTGCGCTGACGTTCTCGTAGGGCGCATAGGCCTTGATGCGTGCGAAGACTTCCGGCTGGTTGGGATCGCCCCATTCGTCGTACTCGGTCACCGTCAGCGGCAGATCCGGGTTCTGCATGGTGTTGAGCACGTCGACGAAGGGCACCTCGGCGATGGCGGCGGCGAACAGGTCCGGGCGCTGGTTGAGTACGGCACCGATCAGCAGCCCACCGGCGCTGCCGCCGCTGATGGCCAGTTGCGCGGGGGTGGTCAGACCTTCGTCGATCAGTTTCTCGGCGCAGGCGATAAAGTCGCCGAAGGTATTTTGCTTGTGCTCCAGCTTGCCGGCGCGATACCAGGCTTCGCCCAGCTCACCGCCGCCACGCACGTGGGCGATAGCGAAGACGAAGCCGCGCTCCAGCAGGCTCAGCCGCGCATGGCTGAACCAGGGGTCGAGGCTCTCGCCGTAGGCGCCGTAGCCATACAGGTAGAGCGGCGCTGGTTGGGCTGCGGCGAGTACATCCTTGCGCGCCACCAGGCTGATCGGCACTTGCGTGCCATCACCGGCAGTGGCCCACAAGCGACGGCTTGCATAGGTGTCGGCATCGAATGGCCCTTCCACCGGGGTTTGCTTGAGCACCTGCTGCTCGCCGCTGGTCAGTTGCAGCTGGCGCACCTGAGCCGGACGGTTGAGCGCTTCATAGCGCAGGCGGATCACCGTGCTGTCGAACTCCAGGCTGTCCTGCACGTACAGGCTGTAGGCGGCATCCGGCAGCTGCACGGGGTAGGGCGCGGCGCCTTGCGGGTGCACCTCGATAATCGGCAGACCGCCTTCGCGCAGGCTGAGGACGAACGCCTGCTGGTTGAGGCTGAGGCCTTCGAGCATGCGCTGTTCGTCATGGGCAATCAGCTCGCGCCAGTGTTCGCGGCCTGGTTGTGCTTCGCTGGCGGCATACAGGGCGAAGTTGATGCCGGCCTGGTTGCTGCGGATGAACCAGGACCACTGGCCATCCAGCTGGCCGTGGTCGATATCGTATTCATGGTCTTCCTGGCGCGGTGCCACACAGGCGAAGTCGCCCTGCGGCGTGTTGGCGTCGAGCACCCAGGCCTCGCTGGTGGTCTTGCTACCCAGGCTGAGGATCAGCCGGCGTTCGGAGCTGGCGCGGTAGCAGCTGAGGAAGAAACGCCCGTCGGCTTCCTCGAAGACCTGTTCGGCGCCCTCGCTACCCAGCAGGTGGCGGTACAGGCGGTGAGGCCGATGAGTGTCGTCGAGGGTGACGAAGAACAGCGTCTGGTTGTCGTTGGCCCAGGTCATCTGGCCGTCGCAGTCGTCGAACGGCAGTTCGTCGACCTCGCCACTGTGCAGGTCCTTGACGAACAGCCGGTAGATCTCGTCGCCTGCGGTATCCAGGCTATAACCGAGCAGGCGGTGATCCTGGCTGACGGTGAAGGCGCCGAGGGACAGGTAGCCGTCGCCGGCCAGGGCGTTGGGGTCGAGCAGCAGTTGCTCGGCAGTCTCGTCGACTGTCAGCGAGCCATCGGCCGGACGTGGGCAGCGATAATGGCGCGGGTATTCGTCGCCGGTCGTGGTGCGCTGGTAGTACAGCCAGGGGCCCCAGGGCACGGGCAGGGACAGGTCGGTCTCGCGGATGCGGCTCTTGATCTCCAGGAACAGCGACTCACGCAGTGCGGCCTGGTCTGCCAGTTGCGCTTCGAGGTAGGCGTTCTCGGCCTTGAGGTGGTCGAGTACCTCACCGGCATCGCGCTGTTCCAGCCAGCGGTAGGGATCGGTGCCGGTCTCGCGGCGGGCAATCGGGGCGTCGGTCATGCGGGTTCTCGGCTGCAGGGCGACCACGGGGAGGCGCAGGTCGCGCAAAAGCCGTTATCATAAGCGCCCCTTTGCCGGCCAGGCCACGACACACCATGACCGAACAAGACTATCTGCTCGCCTGGGCTGCCTATGCCGTCGCCGCCCTCGGCTGCCTGCTGGTGTGGTGCCGCATGACCAGCTGGATGTGGCGCTGGTTGCGCGAGCCGTTGCGAGTGCTGGTGGCCGTGCTGCTGCTGACCCCGACCATCGTCGACCCGGCCAAGGAGCTGTTCGCGCCGGCCATCGCCATCACTGCCCTGGATATGCTGTTCAAGGTCGGCAACAACGCCTGGCGTGCGGTGGCCGATCTGGCGATCTACGGTGTGATCGCCTTCGCCGTGTGGTTGGCCTTCTGTGCTCTGCGCTGGCCGATCGAGCGTTGGTGGCAAGGGCGACGTGCCGTAGCCGCGGCCCCGCAGGTTGCCGAGGAAGACGAGCCGACCCTGCGCGAGCTGATGAGCCGCGACGAGCGTTACGACGAGGTCGGCACGCGCATGGATGCTCAAGGCGATCGAAGCCTGCGCATCGAGCCCCGTCTGTAGCCAGTATCACGGGCGCCCCTGTCGCCGGGGCGGCTTGCGCTATCTGATCCGGCCTTCGTTTGGCCGTGCGCGGTATTAGAGAGGTCTGAACCATGTGCGAGCTGCTCGGCATGAGCGCCAACGTGCCTACCGATATCGTCTTCAGTTTTACCGGGCTGATGCAGCGCGGTGGTGGCAGCGGCCCGCATCGCGATGGCTGGGGCATCGCCTTCTATGAGGGGCGCGGGCTGCGTCTGTTCCAGGACCCGCTGGCCAGCGTCGATTCCGAGGTGGCGCGGCTGGTGCAGCGCTATCCGATCAAGAGCGAAACGGTGATCGGCCATATCCGCCAGGCCAACGTCGGCAAGGTCTGCCTGGCCAATACCCATCCTTTCGTACGCGAGCTGTGGGGGCGCAACTGGTGCTTCGCCCACAACGGCCAACTGGCCGGCTTTGCGCCAACATTCAGTTTCTACCGGCCGGTGGGTGACACCGATAGCGAGGCAGCCTTCTGCGATTTGCTCAATCGCGTGCGCGGTGCTTTTCCCGAACCTGTGCCGGCCGAAGTGCTGCTGCCGGTGCTGGTGCAGGCAGCTCAGGAGTATCGCGGCAAAGGCGTGTTCAATTGCCTGCTCAGCGACGGCGACTGGCTGTTCTGCTTCTGCTCGACCAAGCTGGCGCAGATCACCCGGCGTGCGCCGTTTGGCCCGGCACGGCTCAAGGATGCGGATTTGACCGTGGACTTTCAGGCAGAAACCACGCCGAATGACGTAGTGACGGTGATTGCCACCGAGCCTTTGACCGAGAATGAGCGCTGGAACCTGTTCCAGCCGGGGCAATGGAGCCTGTGGCGGCGCGGTGAGCGCATCGCCCATGGACAGATGGAGGGGTAAGGATGTTTCTAGGTTACTTGCGTCTGCTGGTGTTCGCCTTCGGCCTGTTGGTCGGCGTGCAGGTGCCGGGCTTCATCGACGACTACGCCAAGCGCGTGGACGCCCACCGCGCCGAGTCCGAGCAGAGCCTGCAGGGCTTTCGCGAGACTGCCGCGAAGTTCTTCAACGGTGATCTCAATGCACTGGTCGCTCACTATCGCGCCAGCACGGACGAGGTGATGCGCAGCGATGCCGAGAGCGTCAATCATCTGGTCAGTCGCTCGCAGCTGCTGGAGGCCGAGTGGCTGGCCATGCAGGGGCCCTGGTTTGCGCAGCTCTGGCATCTGGCGAGCAATGCCGATCCGCTGCTGATGCAGGAAACTCTGGATGCCTACAGCTATCAGGTGTTGCTCGCTCCGCAGGCCATCGCCTGGGCTCTGGGCGTCGGCCTGGTCCTGGCTTGGCTGGTGGAAATGCTGGCCCTGGGCATTGGCTGGACCTTTGGTGTGGGGCGCCGGCACAAGCCGATTGCCTACGAGAAGCGCCACTGGCGCTGACCCTTGCTTGTTTCGCAGTGAAGCCAGCAGCTTGGCGCGTTCGGTCATGGGCGCTGCCTGGCTGAGCGGCTAGCCTGAGGCGAAACAACAAGAGGGTGTGCGCATGACTTTCGACAATCGAGTGGTGTGGATCACCGGCGCCTCGTCGGGCATCGGCGAAGCATTGGCGCGGGCGCTGTTGCAGCAGGGTTCGTGGGTGGTGTTGTCCGGTCGGCGCGCCGATGCGTTGCAGGCGGTGGCAGACGTGGCGCCGCAGCGCAGCCTGGTGCTGCCCTTCGAGACGACCGACTACGCCGCGCTGCCAGGCCTGGTCGAGCAGGCCTGGGCCTGGCAGGGACACATCGACTGCCTGATCAATAATGCCGGCATCAGCCAGCGCAGCCTGGCCCTGGACACCCGATTCGAGGTCTATCGCCAGCTCATGGAGGTCGACTACCTGGCACCGGTGGCGCTGACCCAGGCGCTGCTGCCGCGCATGGTGGCGCGTGGCAGCGGCCAGCTGGCGGTGGTCAGTTCGGTGGCCGGCAAGGTTGGCGCGCCGCTACGCACCGGTTACTGCGGCGCCAAGCATGCGGTGATCGGCTATTTCGAGGCGCTGCGTGCCGAGGTCGAGCAGGCCCATGGCATCGGCGTCAGCGTGATCCTGCCGGGTTCGGTACGTACCGGGGTGGCGACCAACGCGTTGGGTGGCGATGGCCAGAAGCGTGGCCGCAGTGATGTGAATATCGACAACGGCATGCCGGCCGAGGAGGCCGCGCAACGCATCCTCGCCGGCCTGGCGGCGGGCCAGCGCACCATCGATGTGGTCGAGGGCACCGAGAAGCTGGCCCTGCAGCTGCGCGCCGCCGATCCGGAGCGGCTGTTCGCGCTTACCGCCGGCGAGGGCGCGCGTCTGGCCCGCGAGCGGGCCGAACAGGGCAGTGCCGATATCGACCCTGGCGCAGTGCAGCGCCTGGAGAGCTGATCAGCTTTCGCGGCGGTGGGCTGCTGCCGCCAGCTGCGAGGTATCGACGCGGACGAAGGTGGAGTCGCCAATCGCCGTCAGCTGGTCGCCGGCGTAGATCTCGCAGATGACCTGGGTCTTGCGCCCCACATCACCCTCGATGCGGGCGCGTAACTGCAGCGGCACGCCCATGGGCGTGGGCTTGATGAACTTGATGCCGAGGTTGCCGGTGACGCAGTCGATGCGTGGCAGGCTGCCCGGCTCACGGCCTTCGGCGCGGTAGTGGTAGGCCATGGCCGTCCAATTCGAGTGGCAGTCCACCAGCATGGCGATCAGGCCGCCGTAGACCAGTTCCGGCCAGCCGCAGTGCATGGGATCAGGCAGATGCTCGGCGACGACATGAATGCCGTCCTCGTGCCAGTGACTCTTCACGTGCAGGCCATGGGGATTGCGCCCGCCGCAGCCGTAACAGATGCCATCCGGCGCGGCGGCATCCTGTAGAGAAAGCTTGGACATGGTGTTTCGTTCCAGAAAAGACCGCGCCAGCCTAACGTCTTTGCCTCTCTCTGGTCATGTGTGCAGCGAGGTCCCGTGGCTTGGCTAACGTTTTTCAGCGGGCTGCTAGGCTAAGTTGACCCGTTCTGACCTGCCCCGCAGGGAGAAGCGTCATGCCCGCTCATCATCGATTTGGCTCCTTGTTCATTGCCTTGCTGGTGCTCGCCGGCTGCTCCGATGAAGACAGCCCGCCCCCAGCTCCAGGCAACCCGGCCAGCCAGGCTGCAGCGCCCGCCGCCACGACTACTGCTGAGCCAGCACCGGCCTCGACCAGCGAGGCGGTGTTCAGCCCGGAGGAGCTTGACCAGATGCTGGCGCCGCTGGCCTTGTATCCGGACAGCCTGCTGGCTCAGGTATTGATGGCGACCACCTATCCGGGCAACGTCGCCGATGCGGCTTCCTGGTCGATGGAGCACCCGGATGCCAATGGCGATGATGCCGTGCGCCAGGTGGCGGATCAGCCGTGGGACCCCAGCGTGCAATCCCTGGTGGCCTTTCCAGCCGTCTTGGCCACCCTGGGCCAGGACCCGGCCTGGGTGCAGCGAGTGGGCGATGCCTTCCTGGCTCAGCCGGATGCGGTCATGGATTCGGTGCAGCGCCTGCGCGGCAAGGCCAAGGAGGCCGGCAACCTGGAGTCCAACGAGCAGCAGAAGGTCAGCGTACAGCCGGCTAACAATGCGCTGCCGACCGATGTGCAGCAGGCGCCGGCGCAGACCATCATCATCGAGCCGGCCGATCCACAAGTGGTCTACGTGCCCAGCTACAACCCCAGCGTGGTTTACGGTACCTGGTCCTATCCCTCCTATCCGCCGGTCTATTACCCGCCACCGCCGGGTTACTACGTCGGCAATGCCCTGGCCGCCGGGCTGGCCTTCGGCGCCGGGGTGGCGATCGTCAATTCATTGTGGGGCGACTGCGACTGGCACGACCACGACATCGATATCGACGTCCATCGCTACAACGATCTCAACATCAACCGCAAGTTGGAGATAAACCAGAACAAATGGCAGCACAACTCGCTCAATCGCAATGGCGTGCCGTACCGCGACCGAGCCAGCCGCGAGCAGTTCTCCCGGCGCCTGGATGGTGCGCAGCAGCGCGATGCTCTTCGCGGGCATGAGCCGGATCGCCTCGCCGAGCGCGAGCGGGCGCGCCAGGCGCTCAACGAGCGGGGTATCGCAGCGCCCGCCAACAACAATCGAGAGGCCCGCGAACGGGTTCAGGCGATTGACCGTGACCAGGCCCGGCAGCGCCTGGAGCAACGCGGCATACAGGCACCGGCCAATACTGGCGAGGCCCGCGCTCGGCTTGAAAGTACCGGTCGCGATCTGCAGAACAACCCCCAGGCGCGGCAGACGTTGCAGAACAACCCACAGGTACGCCAGCAGGTGCGCAAGGCGCAGGCTTCGGCACCGCGTACCCGGGATAATGCCTTTGCCGGCGCGCGCCGGCCTGTCCAGGCCCAGCAGCAAATCAACCGCGGCCAGGTCAGCCGCGCCGCAGCCAGCCGCCCACAGGCCGCGCGTGCTGCCGGTCACCAGGTGCAACGCGCGCCCCGGGCACATGCCGGTGGCGGCATGCGCCGGCGCTGACAGGAGAGCCATCATGATTATCCTGCCCCGTATTCTGTTGGCCCTGCTCCTGACCGCACCGCTTCAGGTCGCCCAGGCGCAGCAACTGTTCGCCGACCCGCAGAGCGCCGCCGATGCGCTGATCAGCGCGCTGGGCAGTGACAAGGCCGATGCGACCAAGCTGGAGCAATTGCTGGGTGACGACTGGGAGAAGTACATCCCCACCGATGCCATCGAGCGCAAGGATGTCGACGCCTTCCTTGCCCTGTATCGCGAGGCGCACCATATCGAGGACAACGGCCAGGGCCAGGCCCACCTGCTGGTGGGGCAGGTGGGCTGGGTACTGCCGTTACCCTTGGTGAAGGGGGCGGATGGTTGGCACTTCGATACCCAGGCCGCCGCCGAGGAAATTCGCGTGCGCCGCATCGGCCGTAACGAAGCGACAGCCATTCAGGCGGTACGCGCCTATCACGATGCGCAGATGGACTACGCCGAGATCGATCGGGATGGCGACGGGGTGCTCGAATACGCACAGCAGTTCGTTAGCAGCGATGGCCAACACGACGGTCTGTACTGGCCGGATACCGCCGATAGCGAGCTGAGCCCGCTGGGCCCGTTGTTCGGCGATGAACTGCCCGACGGCCAATGGCACGGCTATCACTACCGCATCCTTCCCGCACAGGGGCCTTCGGCGCCGGGCGGAGCCTACAGCTACCTGCTGGGCGACAACATGAGTCGCGGTTTCGCCCTGGTGGCCTGGCCGGCGGAATATGCCGACAGCGGGGTGATGAGCTTCATGATCAGCCATGACGGCCAGGTGTTCGAGAAGGATCTGGGCCCGGACGGCGGCCAGATCGCTACCGCCATGCAGCGTTTCGACCCGGACAGCAGTTGGCAGGAGGTCGGCGAGAGCGAGCCGTCCACGGCCAGCGCCGAATGACAAAACGGGCCCCGAGGGGCCCGTTTTGTTGTTACTTGGAGAGGAAGCGCATGCCTTCTTCCAGCCCGCGCAGCGTCAGCGGGTGCATCTGATCGTTGATCAGCTCGCGGACGATGTTGGTGGAGGCGGTGTAGTTC
>JAYQUJ010000027.1:0-45239 GCA_038147895.1 Pseudomonas sp. | reverse complement strand
AAGCCGGACTACGCGGTGAAGAGCAACTAACGCCCCATGTAGCCCGGATGCAATCCGGGTAGGCCGTCCCGGATTACATCCGGGCTACGCCTGTCTCCCCTCTCCCGCTTGCGGGAGAGGGGCCGGGGGAGAGGGTTAGCCAGATCAAGCCCTCTCCCTAACCCTCTCCCATCAATGGGAGAGGGAACATTCCGGCGTACCCCAAGGACTCTTCGTATGCCCACTGCCCTTACCCGAATCCTGTTGTCACTGGCGCTGTTGCTGCCACTGACCACCCATGCCGGAGACGCCGCCGACTTCGTCGCCGCCAACCCGGCCAAGCAGGCCAAGCTCCTCGAGAGCTGGGCCGCCCAACCCGATCCTGCCCGCCAGCCCCTGCTCGATGCCCTGCAGCAGGGCCGCTTGGCCAGCGACAAAAGCAAGACGCCTTTTATCGAAGACAACGGCCAGTACCTGCCCGCCGAAGGCAGCGCCGAGCCCAGTTCGACGCCGAAGAAGCTGCGCCTGAACAACCGCCTGCGCGGCCTGCTGGCCAATGCCCAGGCGGCGCAGCAACTGCTGGCAGAAGAGCCCGCCGTGCGCCTGGCGGCAGCCCAGGAGTTGCAACGCAAAGCCAAGCCCAGCCAGTTGGCCCTGCTCAATGCCCAGGTCGCCGCCGAGCAGGAGCCCGCCGTGCGTGATGCCCTGGCCCTGGCCCTGGCCAATCTGCAGCTGGCCGACCTCGACCCTGCCGTACGCCTGCAGGCCGTGCGCCTGCTTGGTGAAAGCGGCGAGCCACTGGCCCGGGTACGCCTGGAAGGCCTGCTGGCCGAAGGCGTGGAAAGCGACGCTGCGGTACGCACCGCCGCCGAGACCAGCCTGGCCCAGGTCAAGCGCCGCCTGCTGGTCGGAGAACTGCTCGGCCAGGCCTTTAGCGGCCTTTCGCTCGGCTCGATCCTGCTGCTCGCCGCCCTCGGTCTGGCCATCACCTTCGGCCTGCTCGGGGTGATCAACATGGCCCACGGCGAGATGCTGATGCTCGGCGCCTACACCACCTACATGGTGCAGGTCGCATTCAAGAACCTGGCTCCGGAATATCTCGCCCTCTACCCGCTGGCCGCCCTGCCGGTGGCCTTCTTCGTCACAGCAGCCATCGGCATGGCGCTGGAGCGTACGGTGATCCGCCACCTCTACGGCCGCCCGCTGGAAACCCTGCTGGCCACCTGGGGCATCAGTCTGATCCTGATCCAGGCCGTGCGGGTGATCTTCGGCGCGCAGAACGTCGAGGTGGCCAACCCCTACTGGCTGTCCGGCGGTGTGCAGGTGCTGCCCAACCTGGTATTGCCCTACAGCCGCATGGTGATCATCGGCTTCGCCCTGTTCGTGGTGGCGCTGACCTGGCTGCTGCTGAACAAGACCCGCCTGGGCCTCAACGTCCGCGCCGTCACCCAGAACCGCAATATGGCCGCCTGCTGCGGCGTGCCGACCGGCCGCGTGGACATGCTCGCCTTCGGCCTCGGCTCCGGCATCGCCGGCCTCGGTGGCGTGGCCCTGTCGCAGATCGGCAACGTCGGCCCGGACCTGGGCCAGAGCTACATCATCGACTCCTTCCTGGTGGTGGTGCTCGGCGGCGTCGGCCAACTGGCCGGTAGCGTGCTGGCGGCCTTCGGCCTCGGCATCGCCAACAAGCTGCTGGAGCCGCAGATCGGCGCCGTACTGGGCAAGATCCTCATCCTCGCGCTGATCATTCTGTTTATCCAGAAACGACCGCAGGGTTTGTTCGCATTGAAAGGACGGGTGATCGACTGATGACTCAAGCACTCAACCAAACACTGCTGGCCCGCGCCACCGCGAAGCTGGGGCCAAAGGGCTCGCTGGGCGTACTCGGCCTGATCCTGCTCGCCCTGCTGGCCATGCCGGCGCTGCACCTGCTGCCGGCGGACCACGCCCTGCACGTCTCGGCCTACGGCCTGACCCTGATCGGCAAGATCCTCTGCTACGCCATCGTCGCTTTGGCGCTGGACCTGGTCTGGGGCTACGCCGGCATGCTCTCGCTAGGCCACGGCCTGTTCTTCGCCCTCGGCGGCTACGCCATGGGCATGTACCTGATGCGTCAGAGTGCGGGAGATGGGTTGCCAGCGTTTATGAGCTTCCTCGCCTGGACCGAGCTGCCCTGGTACTGGTACGGCACCAGCAGCTTCCTCTACGCCCTGTGTCTGGTAGTACTGGCGCCCGGCCTGCTAGCCCTGGTGTTCGGCTTCTTTGCCTTCCGCTCGCGGATCAAGGGCGTGTACTTCTCGATCATGACTCAGGCACTGACCTTCGCCGGCATGCTGCTGTTCTTCCGCAACGAAACCGGCTTCGGTGGCAACAACGGCTTCACCAACTTCCGCACGATTCTCGGCTTCGATATCACCGCGCCAGGCACCCGCGCCTTCCTGTTCTTCTGCACCGTGCTGCTGCTGGTCGGCAGCCTGGCGCTGGGCTTCATGCTGGCGCGCAGCAAGTTCGGCCGCGTACTCACCGCCCTGCGCGACGCGGAGAACCGCCTGATGTTCTGCGGCTACGATCCACGCGGCTACAAGCTGTTTATCTGGGTGCTGAGCGCGGTGCTGTGTGGCCTGGCCGGCGCGCTGTACGTGCCGCAAGTAGGCATCATCAACCCCAGCGAGATGTCGCCGACCAACTCCATCGAGGCCGCGATCTGGGTTGCCCTGGGCGGGCGCGGCACGCTGATCGGCCCACTGCTCGGCGCCGGTCTGGTCAACGGCATGAAGAGCTGGTTCACCGTGGCCTTCCCCGAATACTGGCTGTTCGCCCTCGGCGCGCTGTTCATCGTCATCACCCTGTTCCTGCCCAAGGGCGTGATCGGCCTGATCAAAAAGGAGAAGGAGCAATGAGAGCCACTCCGATCCCCGAGTTCATGCTCGAACCCGCCTTCGATCCGGCCGGTGCCGCGCGCGATGCCATCGGCGCCGGGCGCCTGGCCAGCAAGGGCCTGGATGTACGCCACGGCACCATTCTCACTCTGGAAGGCATCAACGTCAGCTTCGACGGTTTCCGCGCCATCACCGACCTCAACCTGTACATCGGTGTCGGTGAGCTGCGCTGCATCATCGGCCCCAACGGTGCCGGCAAGACCACCATGATGGACGTGATCACCGGCAAGACCCGCCCGGACAACGGCCACGCCTACTTCGGTGAAACCCTCGACCTGACCCAGATGAGCGAGGTCGAGATCGCCCAGGCCGGCATCGGCCGCAAGTTCCAGAAGCCCACGGTGTTCGAGGCACTGTCGGTGTTCGAGAACCTGGAGCTGGCGCTGAAGACCGACAAGTCGGTGTGGGCCAGCCTGCGCGCACGGCTCTCCGGCACGCAGAAAGACCGTATCGAGGAAGTACTGACCACCATCCGCCTGGAGGGCTCGCGCAATCGTCCCGCCGGGCTGCTGTCGCACGGCCAGAAGCAGTTCCTCGAAATCGGCATGCTGCTGGTTCAGGACCCGCAACTGCTGCTGCTCGACGAGCCGGTGGCGGGCATGACCGACGCCGAAACCGAGTTCACCGCCGAGCTGTTCAAAAGCCTGGCCGGCAAGCACTCGCTAATGGTGGTGGAACACGACATGGGCTTCGTCGGCTCGATCGCCGATCACGTCACCGTACTGCACCAGGGCAGCGTGCTGGCCGAAGGTTCGCTGGAGGACGTGCAGGCCAATGAACGGGTGATCGAGGTCTATCTCGGTCGTTGAGATCTGATGGTTCCCACGCTCCAGCGTGGGAACCCCTCACGGGACGCTCTGCGTCCCAGCGACGCAGAGCGTCGCCAGATGCATGCCCACGCAGAGCGTGGGAACGATCAAGGGGAAAGACATGCTGCAAGTCGACAAACTCCACCAGTACTACGGCGGCAGCCATATCCTGCGTGGCCTGAGCTTCGAGGCAAAGATCGGCGAGGTCACCTGCCTGCTCGGCCGTAACGGCGTGGGCAAGACCACATTGCTGAAATGCCTGATGGGCCTGATCCCGGCCAAGGAAGGCAGCATCAACTGGGAAGGCCAGACCATCAACGGCCACAAGCCGCACCAGCGCGTGCACGCCGGCATCGCCTACGTGCCCCAGGGCCGCGAAATCTTCCCGCGCCTGACCGTGGAAGAGAATCTGCTGATGGGCCTGTCCCGCTTCGGCGCCAACGAGGCCAAGACGGTGCCCGAATTCATCTACGAACTGTTCCCAGTGCTGCGCGAGATGAAGCAGCGCCGCGGCGGCGACCTCTCCGGCGGCCAGCAGCAACAGCTGGCCATCGGCCGCGCCCTGGCCAGCAAGCCACGCCTGCTGATCCTCGACGAACCCACCGAAGGCATCCAGCCCTCGGTGATCAAGGAGATCGGCGTGGTCATTCGCAAGCTCGCCGAGCGCGGTGACATGGCCATCCTGCTGGTCGAGCAGTTCTACGACTTTGCCGCCGAACTGGCCGATCAGTACCTGGTGATGAGCCGCGGCGAGATCATCCAGCAGGGCCGGGGCGAAACCATGGACGCAGATGGCGTGCGTGGACTGGTGGCGATCTGATAAAACCTCGACCATGAACGCACCTCTCTCCCCTACCCTGTTCACCCCCAGCTGGCATGCCGAGCTGGAGCTGGGCTACGCCCGCAGTGGCGAACACACCCGCCCGGTCATGCGCCGCCACCAGGGCCCGCTGCGCGTACAGAAGCACCTGTACGCCGAAGGGCCCGAGGTGTGCCAGCACATCATCGTCCACCCGCCCGCCGGCATCGCCGGCGGTGACAGCCTGAACATCCACGCCAGCGTGGCCGAAAACGCCTGGGCGCAATTGACCAGTCCCGGCGCGGCCAAGTGGTACCGCGCCAACAGCACCGCGCACCAGCAGGTCGAACTGCGCGTGGCCGCCGGCGCCACCCTGGAGTGGCTGCCGCAGGAAACCATCGTTTATTCCAGCGCCCAGGCCGAGCTGCGCACCCGCATTGAGCTGGCGGGCGACGCCCGCCTGTTCTACTGGGACATCATCGCCCTCGGCCGCCCCGCCGCCGGCGAACGCTTCGACGCCGGTCACTTTCAGGCGCATCTGGATATCCGCCGCGACGGCCAGCCACTGTGGCACGAACGCCAGCGCGTCGAAGGTGGCGACGGCCTACTCGACTCGGTGATCGGTCTGGCTGGCCAGCCGGTGTTCTCGACCCTGCTGGTCACCGGCGAGATCGATGCCGAGCTGCTGGAACGCTGCCGGGAACTGAACACCTCGGTACGCGGCGACCTTACCCAATTACCAGGATTGATTGTCGCCCGCTGCCTGGCCAGCGAAGCGCTGCAGGCACGCGCCTGGCTGATCGAACTCTGGCGCCTGCTGCGCCCCGCACTGCTCGGCCGCGAGGCCGTACCCCCACGAATCTGGAGTACCTGATGGATCTTTCCCCCCGCGAAAAGGACAAGCTGCTGATCTTCACCGCCGGTCTGGTGGCCGAACGCCGCCTGGCCCGTGGCGTCAAGCTGAACTACCCGGAGGCCATGGCCTACATTTCCGCCGCGCTGCTCGAAGGCGCCCGCGACGGCCAGACGGTCGCCGACCTGATGCACTTCGGCACCACCTTGCTGAGCCGTGAGCAGGTGATGGAAGGCGTACCGGAAATGATCCCGGAGATCCAGATCGAAGCCACTTTCCCCGACGGCACCAAGCTGGTGACCGTGCACCAGCCCATCGCCTGAGGTGCATCATGCATATCCAGATAGTCGATGCCTGCGAGGCCGACCTGCCGGACATTCTGGAGATCTACAACGACGCGGTGCTCAACAGCACCGCCATCTGGAATGAAACCCCGGTCGACCTGGACAACCGCCGTGCCTGGCTCAAGGAGCGCAACGCCAGCGGCTTTCCGGTGCTGATCGCCCGCGGCGTGGGTGGCCGCCTGGTCGGTTACGCCACCTATGGCACCTGGCGCAGCATCGAGGGCTTTCGCCACACAGTCGAACACTCGGTCTACATCTGCGCCGACCAGCGTGGCCTGGGCATCGGCGCGCAGCTGCTGGAAGCCCTGATCGCCCGCGCCCGGGCCGCCGAGCTGCACGTGATGGTGGCCGCCATCGAGAGCGAAAACCGCTCCTCGATCCGCCTGCACAAACGCCTCGGCTTCGAAGTAACCGGCGTCATGCCCCAGGTCGGCCGCAAGTTCGGCCGCTGGCTGGACCTGACCTTTATGCAACTCATTCTGGAGTGATCCCTAGATGATTCCCGGCGAATACCAGATTCAGGACGGCGAGATCGAACTCAACGTCGGCCGCCGCACCCTCAGCGTCACCGTGGCCAACAGCGGTGACCGGCCGATCCAGGTCGGCTCGCACTTCCACTTCTTCGAGACCAACGACGCGCTGACCTTCGACCGCGCGCCCACCCGTGGCATGCGCCTGAACATCCCCGCCGGCACCGCCGTGCGCTTCGAGCCAGGGCAGAGCCGCGAGGTCGAATTGGTCGAGTTGGCCGGCGCTCGCCGCGTGTTCGGCTTCGCCGGCCGGGTGATGGGCGACTTGTAACAGCTTCTTCTGTTGATGGTTCCCACGCTTTGCGTGGGAACCCCTCCAGGGACGCTCCGCGTCCCTGCGACGCAGAGCGTCGCTAACTGCATGCCCACGCAGAGCGTGGGCACGATCAAGGGACACTGAACAATGAAAATCAGCAGACAAGCCTACGCCGACATGTTCGGCCCCACCGTCGGCGACAAGGTGCGCCTGGCCGACACCAGCCTGTGGATCGAAGTGGAGAAAGACTTCACCACCTACGGCGACGAAGTGAAATTCGGCGGCGGCAAGGTCATCCGCGACGGCATGGGCCAGAGCCAGCTGTGCGCAAAAGACGTGGTCGACACGGTGATCACCAACGCCCTGATCATCGACCACTGGGGCATCGTCAAGGCCGACGTTGGCCTCAAGGACGGGCGCATTGCAGCCATCGGCAAGGCCGGTAACCCGGATATCCAGCCCGACGTCACCATCGCGGTCGGTGGCGCCACCGAGGTCATCGCCGGCGAGGGCATGATCCTCACCGCCGGTGGCATCGACAGCCACATCCACTTCATCTGCCCGCAGCAGATCGAAGAGGCGCTGATGAGCGGCACCACCACCATGATTGGCGGCGGCACCGGGCCGGCCACCGGCACCTTCGCCACCACCGTCACGCCGGGGCCGTGGCACATGGCCAATATGCTCAAGGCCGCCGACGCCTTCCCGATGAACATCGGTTTCACCGGCAAGGGCAACGTGTCCCTGCCTGAACCGCTGATCGAACAGGTCAAAGCCGGCGCCATCGGCCTCAAGCTGCACGAAGACTGGGGCACCACTCCGGCGGCGATCGACAACTGCCTGGCGGTGGCCGACCAGTACGACATCCAGGTGGCGATCCATACCGACACCCTCAACGAGTCCGGCTTCGTCGAAACCACCCTCGGCGCGTTCAAGGGCCGCACCATCCACACCTACCACACCGAAGGTGCCGGTGGCGGGCACGCCCCGGACATCATCAAGGCCTGTGGTTTCCCCAACGTGCTGCCCAGCTCGACCAACCCGACCCGGCCGTTCACCAAGAACACCATCGACGAGCATCTGGACATGCTCATGGTCTGCCACCACCTCGACCCGAGCATCGCCGAGGACGTGGCCTTCGCCGAATCACGCATCCGCCGCGAAACCATCGCCGCCGAGGACATCCTCCACGACCTCGGCGCCTTCTCCATGATCAGCTCCGACAGCCAGGCCATGGGCCGCGTCGGCGAGGTGATCACCCGCACCTGGCAGACCGCCGACAAGATGAAGCAGCAGCGCGGCGCCCTGCCCGAGGACGCGCCCGGCAACGACAACTTCCGGGTCAAGCGCTATATCGCCAAGTACACCATCAACCCGGCGATTACCCACGGCATCAGCCATGAAGTCGGCTCGATCGAAGTGGGCAAATGGGCCGACCTGGTGCTGTGGCGCCCGGCCTTCTTCGGCGTGAAGCCGACGCTGATCCTGAAAGGTGGCGCCATCGCCGCCAGCCTGATGGGCGACGCCAACGCCTCGATCCCGACGCCGCAGCCGGTGCACTACCGGCCGATGTTCGGCAGCTACGCCGGCATGCGCCACGCCACCAGCCTGACCTTCATCAGCCAGGCGGCCATGGACGCCGGCGTGCCGGAAAAGCTCGGGTTGCAGAAACAGATCGGCGTGGTCAAAGGCTGCCGCGAGGTGCAGAAGACCGACCTGATCCACAACGGCTACCTGCCCAACATCGAGGTCGACCCGCAGAACTACCAGGTCAAGGCAGATGGCCAGCTGCTCTGGTGCGAGCCGGCGGAAGTGCTGTCGATGGCGCAGCGCTACTTCCTGTTCTGACCTGCCTCAACGCTCCTGGCGCGCACGCTGCTGGCTCCACACCAGCGCGGCGCCGCTGAGGATGATCACAGCCATGCCGAGCACCGCCCAGGTGTCGGGCAGGTGGTCGAAGAACAGCGCACTGATCAGCGTGGCGGTGAGGATCTGCCCATAGGTAAAGGGTGCCAGCGCCGCCGGGCTGGCGAAGCGGTAGGCGTGGGTCAGCAGCATGTGCCCGGTCATGGCAATGCCACCCAGGGCGGCCATCAGCAATATGTCCACCGGCTGCGGCGTCTGCCAGACCCAGGGCAACAGCAGCGAAGTGCCCAGGCTACCCACCAGGGCAGTGAGGAAGTTGCTGGTCGCCGGATTGTCGGTGCTGCCCAGGCGCTGGGTGATCAGCTGATAGAAACCGAAGCAGAAAGCGGCAGCCAGCGGCAACAGGCTGGCTGGGGTGAACAGCGCACCACCCGGTCGTACGATCAGCAGCACGCCGAGCAGACCGCCCCCCGCGGCCAGCCATACGCCCAGGCTGACCGTCTCCTTGAGCCAGAACACCGCCAGCAACACCACCACCAGCGGCGCCAGGAAGATCACTGCCGTCGCCTCGCCCAGGGGGATGTAGCGCAGGCCGCTGTAGAACAGCAGTGTCACTGCAACCAAGCTGAGCCCTCGCGCCAGCTGCAGTAGCGGCCTGCGGGTACGCACCAGACCCAGGCCCATGCGCGGGGCGAACAGCACCAGCATCAGCACACTCTGCGCCCAGTAACGCAGGCAGGCCACCAACAGCACCGGGTAGGCGGTGGCCAGGATCTTGGCCAGCGCATCCTGGCTGGACAGCAGCAGGCCGGCGCTGAGGATCAGCAGGATGCCCAGGCCGGGGCGGGAATGATCGGACACGGAAAAGTACCAGGGATTAGCGTTCAGAAAGCCTTGCCGAAGCCTTCGGCAAACAGGAAGCCCAGCACCACCGGCATCACCAGCACGCTGCCGAGATTGCCGATCAACACCAGCGAGGCCACCTTGTGCGGCTCCTGCCGGTACTGCTCGGCCACCATGTAGTTGAGCACCGCCGGAGGCAATGCGGCGAACACCCACAGGCAGGCCAGTTGTACACCGCTAAGGTCGAGCCACAGCGCCAGCGGCCAGGCCAGCAGCAGACCGCTGGCGGGGCAGGCGATGGCACCGAGCAGGCCCAGGCGCCAGGAGGAGAAGTCCACATCGAGCATGCGCACACCGAGGGCGAACAGCATCAGCGGCACGCAGATCTCGCCGAGCATGCGGCAGGCTTCCAGCAGCCAGCCGGGCAGGTTGATGCCGCTCAGGTTCAGCGCCAGGCCGGCGATACTGGCGATCACCACCGGCACCCGCAGCAGGCGCCACAGCGGCGCATGGCGGTCGAGCATGTGCAGGCCGACCGAGAAGTGCAGCAGCATCTCCACCACGAACAGCACCACCGCCGCTGGCAGCGCCTGTTCGCCGAAGGCCAGCACCATCAGCGGCAGTCCCATGTTGCCGGCATTGCTGAACATCATCGGCGGCAGGAAGGTGCGCAGGTCCAGCTTCAGCCAGCGCGCCAGCGGCCACAGCAGCAGGCCCGAGCCGAGCACCACCACGGTGCCGGCCAGAGCCAAATGGGCGTAGTCCTGCAGCGGCGCCTGGCGTTCGGCCAGCACCACGAACACCAGCAGCGGCACGAACAGCTCCATGTTCAGGGTGTTCAGCTGGCGAATATCGGGGCTGCGAAAGCGACCATACAGGGCGCCACAACCGGCGATCAGGAAGACCGGCAGCAGCGTGGCGAGAATTTGCGCGAACATGAGGGCTCCGACTTCGAGCAGTCGTGAAATAGTTCGTTAGCTTCGCAAGTATCGTGCTCTGAAAGCAATTAGACGAAGCGCTACCGCGCGTCGATTGGGCCACGGCAATCGACGCGCGGACATCTGCACCGGGCCTGCCATGTTAGGCTTGGACCGCTCTAGACAGCCACTCTTGCCCGAGGCCAGCTGGAATTCGGCCGCGCCACCGAGAAAAACGCCACGGCAAGAGGCTCCACAGAAAGCAGGCTGCACGACCCTCTTCCTCGCCATCTGGCGACTCGACCATGGGGAGCATGCGATGCGCATCCACACGCTTTTGCTGAGCAGCCTGACGCTACTCGGCAGCCAGGCCGCGCAGGCCTACGTCATGGAACGCGAACTGTCCGACTATGACCTGCGCCTGTCCACCACGCCCACCCGCAGCATGGCCCAGGGCCTGGTGCAACCCAGCGCCAGCGGCGCCTTCCATGGCGGCCTGGATGCCAGCCATATCAGCGGCTGGTACTTCGGCGGCTGGGCGCCCAGCGTCGGCCTGCAGGAAGGCAGCACGCCCAAACTGGACTTCTATGCCGGCGTACAGCGTCCCCTGGGTGGCGCGCTGGGCTACGAACTGGGCCTGATCCGCTACAGCCACCCCGGCCTCGACCAGCTGGACTACAACCAGTACTACGCCGGCCTGACCCTGCTCGGCAGCCGCTTCGGTCTGGCCCTGAGCGACCGCCCGCAGCGCCGCGACGGCAACCTGCTGCTGGACCTGGCCCTGCCCAGGCCGCTGAACCTGGACGTCACCCTGAAATACGGTGGTTATCGCCTGGATCAGCCGACCTGGATCGACGACCGCGCCGTGCAGCACTTTGGCGACTGGTCGCTCAATCTGTCGCGGCAGTGGGCCGGCAACCTGTTCCAGCTGTCCTACGGGGACTCGTCACTGAGCGGCAACGACTGCGCGGCCTACTCCGGCAGCAACGGCCAGTGCGAAAGCCTGCTGATGCTGCATGCCGAACGGCCATTGTTCTGAGTACAGCGCCACACTGGCAGCGCAGCACGCCATTGGCCACTTGCCTACCGAGGCGTGCTGCGGTTGACTGCCGGCTGTCCTGAGCCCGAGCCCGACCATGTCCAAAGCCCTGCGCGAACAGCTGAAAGCCCGCCTGCATCCCCTGCTGGAATCCCGCGGATTCGTCGCCGACCAACCGCAGAGCGCGCTGTTCTGGACCTACCGGCGCCAGAGCGAAGACCAGTTGCACATCCTCGAAGTGCAGTGGGACAAGTACCAGCGGCCACGCTTTATCATCAACTACGGCACCTGCCCGGCCAGTGGCCTGCAACTGCAGGATGGTCTGCATCCCGCCGCCAGCGTCGCCGCGCACTGGACCCGCGATGCCGGGCGCCTGCAGGACGGCACCTCGGCGGGCGAGCACTGGTTTCGCCAGGACCTGCCCTGGTGGCGGCGCCTGCTGGGCAAACCTGCCAAGGTCGACGCCCAGGTGCCGGTACAGCGCCTGCTGGCCTGTCTGGGCGAGGTGGAAATCTACTGGCAGAGCGGCCTGCTCGGCCCGCATATGTGGCCGCTGGCCAGGCCTTGAATCGGCTGCGCTCCATTGGCTAGAGCAATACGCGTAGGTCGGGGCGCTCAGGTTTCGGCGCCGAAGCCCAAGGATCGGTGCTGCGCTTCGTTGGGCTTCGCAGCGCTCAACGCCAACCTACCTGCGTAGGCCCATGACATGCCCTTCTGCAACAGGTGGCGGCAACAGCCTCTAACGCAGCTGACTGTCCTTGCTGCCACGCCGGTTGTAGCCGCTGTTCACCTGCTGTTCCTTGTCATGCACGCTCTGGCAGGCCACACACAGGCGTACGCCCGGCACCGCCTGGCGCCGCGCCTCGGGAATCGGCGCATCGCACTCCTCGCAATGGGTCAGGCTCTCGCCACGCGGCAACTGACTGCGGGCGCGAGCAATGGCGTCTTCGATGCTGCTGTCGATCTGTTCCTGTACCGCGCCGTCGTTGGTCCAGCCTCCGGCCATGACCTGCCCTCCTCTATCGTCTTCACGGCACAGGTATGCGCCGCACAGACGCAACTGACAAGCAGAGGATGAGGTTCAGGCGCGCAACAGTTCAGCGTGCTCACGCAAGGCGCGGAGCATGAGGGCATCCTGGTTGAGGTCATGGATGGTCTTGAGCAGTTGCTGGCGCAGCACCTCGTCGGCGGTGGACTCGGCGGCACGCATCAGCACCAGGGCCGCGTCTTCGTTGCGCTCGGCGATCATGTCCAGGTTCTTGCGGATATTGCGGGAGATACGCACGGGATAGGCTTTCTGCTGAATCGGGCCGTCACTCTAACCAGCCCCTGTGACGGCCTTGTTGCAGCTTTCCCGTACGACATACCTTGTTGCAGTGCTAGGCCAGTTGGCCCGTCTCGCGCAGCCAGCTCTCGGAATGGCGCAGCCCTTCTTCCAGGCTCATCTGCGGGTTGTAACCGAGCAGGTGGCGGGCCTTGTCGATGGAAATCTCGCCCGTGCGGGCGAACATGCGCATCACGTCCGGGGCGGTTTCGTTGGGCTTGTTCAGCAGGCGGCAGACCCGCCAGATCAGCCCGGTCAGGCCCAGCGCCAGCCACAGCGGTACCGTGCGCGGTGAACCGGAGCGCCCGGCCCAGCGCCAGTGATGGGTGAAGAATTCGCCCACGCTCACCGATTCGGCGCTGCTGAGGTGGAAGACCTGGCCGCGCCCCTGCGGCAGGCCGGCGGCCAGCATCACGCCATCGAGCAGGTCGTCGATGTACACCGGCGTCCAGCGCCCACGACCACCGTCGGGCAGGATCAGCTGGCCGGCCTTGGCCATCTTCAGCGGCTCGGTCAGCCAGGCGCGCGAGCCCGGCCCGTAGACGTCGCCGGGACGGACGATGGTGCAGTCGATCTCACCGGCCGCATGCGCCGCCAGCACCATGTGCTCGCTGGCGCCCTTGGCCACGCCATAGCGGTAGACGTCGCCGATCACCACTTCATTGCGCTCGTCGGCCACGCCCCTGCAGCGCCAGCCCAGTGCAGCGATGGAGGAGAAATGCACGAAACGACGAGTACCCGAGGCGATGGCCACATCCAGGCAGTTACGCACGCCGCGCGCGGAGACATCGCTGTACTGCTGCCAGGAGGCGGACAGCGACACCACCGCGGCGGTGTTGATGAACAGCTCGCAGCCCCCGGCATGCTCGGCCCAGGATTCGGGACGGGTCAGGTCGCCCGCCACCACGTTGTTGGCCGGGTCGGCGTGCAGGTCCATGCCGCGCACGTCGGCGCCCAGGTCGCGATAGCGCTGGGCCAGGGCACGACCAATGAAGCCACTGGCACCGGTGATGAAGACGGAGCGCGGCACTGCGGGCGTCTGCCCGTCCGCGCCAACGGGCATGGAAGCTTGAGTCATCTTGTTGTTCTCGGATAGGAAAAGCCCGTCGCAGACGACGGGCTGACACGGGGCAGGCTAAACGACCCGACGATTACTCGACGGTGTAGCCGGCATGGCCCGGACGGATGTACTTGGCCGGCTGCAGACCGCGTTCTTTCACCAGGTTGTCGATGACCTGCATGATCCAGGATGCATCCATCACGTTGACGAAGTTGCCTTCGGCGTCGAAGTTGACGTTGGCGCCGTACACCACCATGAAGGTGTCGGTCACTTCGGTGTTGTCGGCCGGCACGCTGAAGGTGTGGATCGAGCCGCCCGGCTCGTACAGGTAGCAGCCTGCGGTCTGCGGCTGGTTCGGGTACTCGACGTAGTTCCACTTGCCGCTCATGGTGAACAGATGCACCGGGCCGGTGTGGTAGTGGCACGGCAGGGTCACGCCGGGGTGGAAGCGCACGCGCAGACACCACACGCCGAGGTTCGGGTCGAGGTACAGCGGCTGCACGTCGACGCCGGGAAAGTACGGCGCCATGGCGTCTTCGTAGATCGGCAGCTCGTTGGTGTTGAGGGTCAGCAGCTCTTTGTGGTCAAACACCGGAATCGGCATGGGCATCTTGTTGTTCTCCAGATCAGGCTATGGGCGATCCCTCGGGATCTGCCGTCATGCTGCGGCAGACGCGCTTCAACGACTTGATAAAGTGCGCCAAGGCCTGTCCATTTCATGCCAGCCGAACGAAGCAGATTGTTTGACAATACACGCCAACGCACCCAGCATCCGGCAACGCGTAAGCCACAACAACAAAGACCACGGCTGCTCTCATGAACTACTTCACCCGCGCCTCCTCCCTGGCCGAGTTCCTGCCCTTCGCCACCTCGCAAGGGCTCAATCCACAGGAAATTCTGCGCGATGCAGAACTGCCAGCGGCCTGCCTGGACAGGCCCGAAGACCTGATCCCCTATTCGCGCTTCGGCCGGGTGCTGGAACTGAGCGCCGAGCGCAGCGGCAACCCGCTGTTCGGCCTGCAGTTCGGCCTGCATCAGGGCGTCAGCATCTTCGGCTCGCTGCTGTACCTGGTCCGCAACGCCGATAACGTCGGGGAAGCGCTGCGCGATCTCAGCCAGTACTTTCACGTGCATGACACCGCCGCCGATGTGGTGATCGAGCACCAGGGCGAACACGCCCTGCTGTGCTATCGGCCAGCCAGCCTGGAAACCCCCGGCCTGCGCCAGATCAGCGAGCTGGCCATGGGCGTTGGCCACCAGCTGATGCGCACGCTATTGGGCAACCGCTGGCAGATCGCGGCCGTGCTGCTGCAACATGCGCCCCAGGTCGCCGCCAATCAGTACCGTCGCCTACTCGGCGTGGCGCCGCGCTTCAACAGCCCCCAGGACGCCCTGATGTTCGACGCCGCCCTGCTCGCCATCCCCCTGCGTGATGCCGACAAGGCGCTGCACAAGCTGGTACAGCAGCACCTGGCCACGGTGACTCACCTCAAGCGCGACGAGCTGGCCAGCTATGTCCAGCGCCTGCTGCGCAACTTCCTGCCCAACGGCCGGGTGACCATCGACTACATCGCCGACTTCATGCAGCTCAGCCCACGCTCACTGCAACGTCACCTGAACGAAGCCGGCACCTCGTTCCAGGCCCTGCTGGACCAGACCCGCCAGGCCATGACCCAGCACTACCTCAAGGAATCGCAGATCAGCCTGGGCCAGCTTTCCGAACTGCTTGGCTACTCCGACCAGAGCGCCTTTTCCCGCGCCTTCCAGCGCTGGTACGGGATGAGTCCGAGCCAGTGGAGCAAGGCCAACGCCGGCAAGTCGGCAGGGCGAGCGCTACTCGACTGACCGCCCGAAAACAACAACGGGCACCGAAGTGCCCGTTGTTGAATTGCCACCTAAGCGCTTACTGCCTCTGGTACTGCATGAACTTCTCCACCATCTGGTCGACGGTGAAACTGGCCGGCCGCTGCCGTGGCGGGTAGTCCTTGAAGGTGCCGAGGAACTGCTGCACCTGAATCAGCGCCGGCATGGCTACGGGTGCCAGCTTCTTGTCCCACCAGTTGTTGTAGCCGTTGGAGTCGGTATCGGCCCGCTCATAGGGGTCGCGACGCAGGTTGAACAGCTTGGGAATACGCAGCTCCACGAACGGATCGCGCCATACATCGAAGCTACGCGCGCGCTGCTCGGCGAACACCGCCTTCCAGTCGCCATCACGAATGGCCAGCAGCTTGCCGTCGTCGCTGAAGTAGAAGAACTGCTGACGCGGCCCCTTCTTCTCCTCGCCCTGCAGGTAAGGCAGGAAGTTGAAGCCATCCAGGTGCACGTTGAATTTCTTGCTACCGGCCTGGTAGCCCTGCAGCAGCTTCTGTTTGACGTCCGGCACACCGGCGGCGGCCATCAGCGTGGGGAACCAGTCCTGAGCCGACATGATCTCGTTGGAGATGCTGTTCGCCTTGATGTGCTCCGGCCAGCGCACCACCGCAGGCACGCGGAAACCGCCTTCCCAGTTGGTGTTCTTCTCACCACGGAACGGCGTGATCCCGGCGTCCGGCCACATGTTGAAGTGCACGCCGTTGTCGGTGGTGTAGAGCACGATGGTGTTATCGGCAACGCCCAGATCATCGAGCTGCTTGAGCAACTGACCAACCTGCTCGTCGTGCTCAACCATGCCGTCGTTGTAGAAGTCCTGGCCCGACTTGCCCACAGTCTCTTTGCGGATGTGGGTGTAGTAATGCATGCGGCTGGAATTGAACCAGACGAAAAAGGGCTTGTCGGCCTTCACCGACTTGTCGATGAAGCCCATCGAGGCATTGAGGAACTCCTCGTCGATGGTCTCCATGCGCTTGCGGTTCAGCGGGCCGAGGTCCTCGATCTTGCCGTCGACGGTGCTGTGGATCACCCCGCGCGGGCGGATCATCTTGTCGATGGCCGGATTCTTGGTCCAGTCCGGATCTTCCGGAGCCTCCTCGGCATTGAGGTGGTAGAGGTTGCCGAAGAACTCATCGAAGCCATGATTGGTAGGCAGGAACTCGTCGCGATCACCCAGGTGGTTCTTGCCGAACTGACCAGTGGCGTAGCCCAGCGGCTTGAGCAGCTCGGCCAGGGTAGGGTCTTCCGGCTGGATACCCAGTGGGGCGCCCGGAATGCCGACCTTGGTCAGGCCGGTCCGTACCGGATGCTGCCCGGTGATAAAGGCCGAACGGCCGGCAGTGCAGCTCTGCTCGCCGTAGTAGTCGGTGAACATCATGCCTTCGTTGGCCAGGCGATCGATGTTGGGCGTCTGGTAGCCCATCATGCCGTGGCTGTACTTGCTGATGTTGGTGATGCCGATGTCGTCGCCGAAGATCACCAGGATGTTCGGCTTGTCGGCGGCCTGTGCCAGCGGCAGGGCGAGCACGGATGCCGCCACGGCGGCCCGCGCCCAGGGCAACAGGGCAGACGAGAGAATACGCATAGTCGCAGTCCTTATTGTTATTAAGGCCTGCACGCGACAGGCCGAGGCAATGCACTGGCAAATGCTAGTCCAGAGCCCGGCACTATGCGGCGGGATGCGCTCGCGCTTTATACCTATCGCGCCAAACTTTTACCAAATGGCGCCACAGCCAAGGGTCATTCCTTGACGTTCATGTACTCCCGCGCCCAGACGATGTAGTCCTCCGGGTGGGTGTACTTGTGGGTCAGCTCGGTGGCGTTGAGGTCGCTTGCGGCGATGCCGCGCTGCTCGCGCAGGCAGTCGTAAGTGGCCTTGATCGCCGCGAAATAGGCGGCATGGCCGTCCACCACGATGCGCACGCCCAGCTGGGCCAGACGCGCATCATCACGCAGCTCCGGATTGCCGTAGCTGACCAGCATCAGTGGCACGCTGAGGTGGGCGGCGATCTGCTCCAGATGATCGAAGTCGCGGATACCGACCATGCAGATACCATCGGCGCCGGCGGTTTCGTAGGCCAGGGTGCGGCTCACCACTTCGTCCACGTCCAGCACACCGGCATGGGTACGGGCGATGATCGCCAGCTGCGGATCGAAACGAGCCTCCAGCGCCGCGCGAATCTTGCCGACGCCCTCGTCGACGCTGATCAGGTCGGTGGACTTGCGGCCGAACTGGGCCGGCAGCAGGGTGTCTTCGATGGTCAGCGCGGACACGCCAGCGCGCTCCAGTTCCATCACGGTACGCATCACGTTGAGGGCGTTGCCGTAGCCATGGTCGGCATCGGCGATGAACGGCAGGCGCGCCACCCGACCGATGCGCGTGGCCTGCTCGGCGAACTCGCTGAGGGTGATCAGGGCAAAGTCAGGCGCCGCCAGAACTTGTAGTGAAGCTACAGAACCACCCAGGATTCCCACTTCGAAACCGAGGTCTGCGGCAATACGCGCGGACATGGGATCAAACACCGAAGCTGTGTGATAGCAGGTATTCGACTTGAGAAGTGCGCGAAATTGCACGCGCAGATCATGATGCGAGGCTTTTGACATATGGGCACTACGGCTATTTCTTGATCTCTTGGAGCGGCCGATTATGTAGTAAAACTACAGAACCAGCCAGATATCCCGACCCAAAGCTTGGCAGAACTGCCTTGCGCCTTGCTTTCAATGCAAAACGACTCACCCAGAGACTAGCCCGATCTCTGACTCGCTGGATTCACAAGACGCTATTTTGTTATGTTATTTCATCTATATAAGGAAATGACATGAAAAACCCGTCATACCTCCGCGCAATCGGAGTCTCTTCACTTCTCCTGCAGAGCAGCGCCTGGGCTCAGGGCAGCCTGGTACTGGAAAGCACCGCCATCAGCGACAGCCGCCTGGAGAGCGCCAGCGGCCCGGTCGAGGGCTACCGCGCGACCCGCTCCGCAACCGCCACCCGCACCGACACCGACATCCGCGACACCCCGCAGACCATCGAAGTGATCCCCAGCCAAGTGCTGAAAGACCTCGGCAGCACGCGCATCGACCGCGCCCTGGATTTCGCCGGCGGCGTGTCGCGGCAGAACAACTTCGGCGGCCTGACCTTCTACAACTACAGCGTGCGTGGCTTCACCACGGGCGAGCTGTACCGCAACGGCTTCGCCATCAACCGCGGCAGCTACAGCTCGCCGGACACCGGCGCCATCGAGCGCATCGAAGTGCTCAAGGGCCCCTCCGCCAGCCTGTATGGCCGTGGCGACCCCGGCGGCCTGGTCAATATCGTCAGCAAGCGCCCGCAGGCCGAAGCCTTCACCCATCTCGACGTCAGCGCCGGCAGCTGGGATCGCTACCGCACCAGCCTGGACGCCAACACCCCGCTGAGCGACGACGGCAGCCTGCTGTCGCGCATCAACCTGGCGGTCGAGGACAACGGCAGCTTCCGCGACCATGTGGACAACCGCCGCCAGGTAGTCACCCCATCGCTGACCTGGCAGTTCGACCCGGACACCACGCTGCAACTGGACGCCGAGTTCTCCCGCACCGAATCGGTGTTCGATCGTGGCATCCCGGCGGTGAACGGCGAGATGGGCGCGGTGTCGCGCTCCACCTTCCTCGGCGAGCCGAACGACGGGCATATCCGCAACGACAACCAGACCCTCGACCTGGCGCTGGAGCGCTACCTGAACGAGGACTGGAAACTGCGCCTGGCCAACCACTACACCCAGGGCCACATGCAGGGCGACTCCAGCGAGCCGGGCGCGCTGATTGGCGATACCGTCACCCGCCGCTTCCGTCAGCGCGACTTCGAGTGGAACGACAGCATCACTCAGGCCGAACTGCACGGCCAGGTGGAAGGCCTCGGCTGGCAGCACCAGTTGCTCGCCGGGCTGGAGTACGAGAACTACCGCAACAGCCAGAAGTACCCGCAGAGCGGTCTGTCGCTCGGTTACGGGCAGAACATCTACAACCCGGTGTATGGCCAGCCCAAGCCGGCGATCACCAGCCCCAACGACTTCTTCGAACAGACCGAGAGCCATGCCCTCAACCTGCAGGACCAGATCACCTTCAGCGAGCGCCTGCGCGGCCTGATCGGCGTGCGCCTGGAGCGGGTCGAGCAGCATGCGCTGAACCGCGCCACCGGCGTGGAAACCTCGCAGTACAAGGACGTCGCCACCCCGCGTATCGGCGTGCTGTACCAGCTCACCCCGCAGGTCGGCGTATTCGCCAACGCTTCGTCCTCGTTCAAGCCCAACGCACTCGGTACCCAGGGCCAGGTGTACAAGCCGGAAAAAGGCATTGGCTACGAGAGCGGTCTGAAGCTGGACCTGCTCGACGGGCGCCTGGGTGGCACCATCGCCCTGTTCCACATCGACAAGGAAAACGTCATCACCACCGACGCCCTCGGTGAAAGCGTGGCGGCCGGCGAGGCGCGCAGCCAGGGCCTGGACATGCAGTTCAGCGGCCAGCTCAGCGATGCCGTGCGAGTGATCGGCGCCTACGCCTATATCGACGCCGAAGTGACCAAGGGCGATGCCGCCATCCCCACCGGCAGCGACCTGGTCGGCGTGGCACAGCATAGCGGCAGCCTGATGGCGGTGTACGAGTTCCAGGGCGGCGCCCTGCAGGGCTCGGATATCGGCGCGGCGGTCAACTATGTCGGCGACCGCTCCGGCCAGGCCGGCAGCGACTTCCGCCTGGACGCCTACGAGACGCTGGACCTGCTCGCCCACTACAAGGTCAGCCCGGACGTCACCCTGGGCGTGAACCTCAACAACCTCTTCGACCGCAAGTACTACGAGCGCAGCTACAACAGCGTCTGGGTAGTGCCTGGCGAGCCGCGCAACCTCAACTTCAGCCTGAGCCTGGCGCTCTAAGGATCACCTCAATGCGTATATCCCTCCCCCTGCTGCTCGCCGGCCTGGCCGTCTGCGCCCAAGCATCTGCCCACGGCCTGTGGACCGAACAACGCCGCGGCAACCATGAAGTCATCTACGGTCACGGCGCCGAGGACGACGCCTTCAAGGCCGAGAAGGTCAGCGGCGCCTGGGCCTACAACGCCGCCGGCAAGATGATCCCGGTGAGCGTACAGCGCCTGGACGACCACGCCCGCCTGCAGCCGCTGCGCGCGCCGGCGGTACTGGCCGTGGCGCTGGACAACGGCGCCTGGTCGCAAACACCGGACAAGCAGTGGATCAATCAGGGCCGCAGCCAGGTGCCGAACTCCACCCACTCGCTGCACACCTACAAATACAGCCTGGCGCTGCTCGCTCCCGGCGCCAAGCTGCCCGAGCTGAGCAAACTGCGCATGGTGATCGTGCCACAGGCCGATCCACTCGAAGTCGGCGTCGGCAACACGCTGCGCGTGCAGGTGCTGGTCGACGGCAAGCCGGCCAAGGAGGTGAAGCTGACTGGCGACTACCGCGGCATGCCGCATGAAGTCAGTGCTACCACCGATGCCCAGGGCTTCGCCGAGGTGACGGTACGCAACGAGGGGCTGAACATCATCGCCGCCGAGCTGTACCAGCCGGTCAAGGGCGACAAGGACATCGAGGAAGAGGGGCTGTTCACCTCACTGACCTTCCTCGGCGAGGCGCATCACGAGTAACAGGCGAAACGGGCGCAGCAGAAAACTGTGCCCGCAACGCCTGTCAGATCGGACTCAGGGCATCAACAGCCGCTGAATCGACGGGGTGTCGAGATTGTCTTTGTCCACATAGACCGCAGGCAGCTGCACGCGGCGCGGCCCACTGAGATCCCCATCCAGCACCCGCCTGGCCCGCGCCACACTCTCGAACCCCAGCAGGCGTGGTTGCTGCACCATCAGAGCGGAGATCTCCTGGCGCTGCAGCGCATCCAGCAGCAAGGGGCTGGAGTCGAATCCTACATGCACCAGCTTGCCGGCCATGTCCATCCGACGCAGCACGGCCAGCACTTCCAGCGTGGTGCCTTCGCTCGGGGTAAACAGGCCGTCCAGGCCTTTCAGCTCTTCACCCAGGCGCGCCATGGCCTGCGGGTCGGTGAGGGGCAGATAACGATCCATCACCACCTGCAAACCTGCCTTCTTCGCGCCCTGCAAAAAACCGCGCTCACGCTCGCTGGTCGATTGCACCTGTGCATTCAGGCGTAACAGGGCAACCTTGCCCCGCCCTTTCAGCAGGCTCGCCATCCGCTGCCCGGCCTGCAGGCCCGCGGCATAGTTGTCGGTGGCAATGGCGGACAGTACTGCCTGATCGCCCAGGTCACGATCCAGATAGATGCCCTGTATGCCGGCCGCCTTCAGCTCGGCCATGCGTGGCGCAATCTCCGGGCCGCTCGGCGCGATGATCAGCACTTTGCAGTTGAACTTGAGCATGCGATTGAGCAGGGAAAGTTGTACGGCGGTATCGCCATCACGCGCCGGCCCACGCGCGTACAGGGGAATCTCCATCTCTGCGGCGGTGTCCAGTACCCCCCGGCGTACCTCACTCCAGAACGCATTGCCACCAGCACTGGTAATCAGACTGATACAGCGCTCCTGCGCCTGCGCATTACCCGCACTCAACATCAGTCCACACCACAAGACACACATCTGCACACGCATTGTCGAGTTCGTCTCCGTCAGGCCCCGGAGTAGGCTCCGATAGGCAGAGGTGTTAGCCAGGAGAATAGACCAGCCGACATGTGGCGAGTTTTCTCCATGCACGCCGCCCTATGCTCGCATAGAATGCGCGGCCGTTTTTCCGGAGCGCAGCATGAATCCCTCCCACTCCGCCAATGCCCTGGGCATCGACTTCGGCACGTCCAACTCCACCGTCGGCTGGTGGCGACCCGGCATGGAACCCTTGCTGGAGCTGGAAGACGGCAAGATCACCCTGCCTTCGGTCATTTTCTTCAATACCGAGGAGCGTCGTCCCGTCTATGGTCGCCAGGCCCTGAGCGAATACCTGGACGGCTACGAGGGGCGCCTGATGCGCTCGCTCAAGAGCCTGCTCGGCTCCAAGCTGCTGAAAAGCGAGACCACCGTACTGGGCAGCGCCCTGCCATTCCGTGACCTGCTCGGCTTCTTTATCGGCGAGCTGAAAAAGCGCGCCGAGGCACAGGCTGGCCGCGAATTCGAGCAAGTGGTACTGGGCCGCCCGGTGTTCTTCGTCGACGACGACGTGGCCGCCGACACCGAGGCCGCCAACACCCTGGAGGCGGTGGCGCGTAAGCTCGGCTTCAAGGAAGTGTCCTTCCAGTACGAACCTATCGCCGCGGCCTTCGACTACGAGCGCAGCATCCAGAGCGAAGAGCTGGTGCTGATCGTCGACATCGGCGGCGGTACCTCGGACTTCTCCCTGGTGCGCCTGGCACCCGAGCGCCGCGAGCTGAATGAGCGTCAGGACGACATCCTGGCCACCGGCGGCGTACATATCGGCGGCACCGACTTCGACAAGCAGCTCAGCCTGGAAGGCGTCATGCCGCTGTTCGGCTACGGCAGCCGGATGAAGAGCGATGCGCCGATGCCCACCAGTCACCACCTCAGCCTGGCCACCTGGCACACCATCAACGCGGTGTATGCACAGAAGGCCCAACTGGCGCTGAAGAGCATGCGCTACGACATCGTCGACCCAACCGGCATCGACCGCCTGCTCAGCCTCACCGAGCAGCGCGCCGGGCACTGGCTGGCGATGCAGGTGGAAGACAGCAAGATCGCCCTGACCGAACAGGACAGCCGCCTCATCGACCTGTCACGCATCGAGAGTGGCCTCAGCGCCCTGCTCGACCGCCCGCTGTTCGACCGAGCCATCGACGGCCTGCTCGAACGCATCCGCGCGGGCGTCAACGAGCTGCTGCTCAAGGCCGGAGTCGGCCACGGGCAGATCGACACCATCTTCTTCACCGGCGGCTCCAGCTCCATTCCGGCGCTGCGCCAGAGCGTCGCCGCACTGCTGCCCAACGCCCGCGCCACCGAAGGCAACAGCTTCGGCAGCATCGGCAGCGGCCTGGCCATCGAGGCTCGTCGTCGCTACGGCTGACCGCTCGGCACGCCGGCAGCTGCGGATTCGCTGCCGGCAGGTTAGGGTTGGCCATCGTCATATTCTGGAGACCGTCATGCGCCCCCTCATCGCCCTGCTCTGCCTGCTCTCCCTCGCCGCCTGCGACGGCGGTGCGGCCACCGCAACCACTGCCAAACTGCAGGCCGACCAGGCCAAGCAGGCGCAACAGCAGATGGAACAGCTCAAGCAGCAGATCGACCAGGCCAACGCGAAGAACCTGCAGCGCCTGGAGCAACTGGAGCCACAAGGCCAGCAGTGAAACGAAAAAGGCCGGGCAAATGCCCGGCCTTTTCTTTGCCCACCCGAATCAGGCTGCGCGCCTGATCAACAACACTCCGGCCAGCGCACAAATGGTCGCCGGCACCGCCACCGCCAGCAGTGGCGAGAAACCGAAGACCAGACTGGACGGGCCGAGCAGATCCTGGGCAATACGGAACACGAAGCCCACCAGAACGCCGGTGAACACGCGCTGGCCCAGGGTCACCGAGCGCAGCGGGCCGAAGATGAAGGAGATCGCCATCAGCACCAGCGCAGCAGTCACCAGTGGCTGCAGCACCTTGGTCCAGAACGCCAGCCAGTAGGTGCCATTGTTCAGCCCCTGCTCGCCAAGGTAGTGGATGTAGCGCCACAGACCACTCACTGACAACGCCTCGGGCTCCAGCACCACGGTGCCCAGCAGCTGCGGGTTGAGCTCGACATCCCAGCGCTCGCTGGCGAGCGTCTTCAGCTCGGTATTGCGCTCATGGAACAGCGTGGTTTTGACATCCTCCAGCTGCCAGTAGTCGCCCTGGAACTGGGCGCGACGGGCAAAGCTGGACGACAGCAGCTTGCGCTGATCGTCGAACTGGTAACGGGTCACGCCGATCAGCTTGCCGCCCGGCTGTACGGCGTTGATGTGCACGTACTCCTGGCCCTGACGGTGCCACAGGCCGTGCTTCGAGCTCTGCGCCTCGCCGCCACCCTGGGCCAGGGAGCGCTGGGCCTGAGCCTGGTTCTCGCTCCACGGCGCCAGGTACTCGCCGATCAGCACGCCGACCAGCATCAGTACCAGCATGGGCTTCATCACCGCCCAGACGATACGCCCGACCGACACGCCAGCCGCGCGCATGATGGTCAGCTCGCTGTTGCTGGCCAAGCTGCCGAGGCCGATCAGACAACCGATCAGCGCCGCCATCGGCAGCATCTCGTAGGTCCGTCGCGGCAGGGTCAACAGCACGTAGAGCAGCACATCCAGGGTGCCATAGGTGTCGCTCAGGTCGCCCAGTTCATCAATGAAGGCGAACAGCAGGGCCAGGCCGACGATGATGCCGAGCACCGCCAGGATGGCGAAGAACACACTGGCGCCAATGTAACGATCGAGCTTACGCATGGGCCGCCCCCTTGATTGCACGGCGACTGGCCAACTTGAGTTGTAGCGGCTGCCAGAGGAACAGGCCTGCACCGATCAGGATGAACAGACCATGCACCCACCACAGGCCGAGCTGCATGGGGATCTTGCCCTTGTCCAGCTGGCCGCGCGCGGCGATCAGCAGGCCGAGATAGGTCATGTACAGCAGGATGGCCGGCAGCAGCTTGAGGAAGCGGCCCTGGCGCGGGTTGACCCGAGCCAGCGGCACCGCCAACAGGGTCACCACGAACACCAGCAACGGAATGGACAGGCGCCACTGTAGCTCGGCCTGCTCACGCGGCTTGTCGCTGCCAAACAGTTCGCGGGTGGGGATGGCCTCACGCTCGCCGATCTCGTTGCTGACGCTGGGCTTGGGCAGCAATACGCCGTAGGTGTCGTACTTGATTGCGCGATAGTCGGCCCGCCCCGGGTTGCCATCGTAGCGATAGCCATTTTCCAGAATCAGGTAGCGGCTGCCGTCTTCCTGAATCACCTGGCGCCCCTTCTCCGCTACCAGCACGCTGATATCGGCGTTCTTCGACTTGTCCTTGGCGGTCGCCGCCTTCTTCTCGGTAATGAACACGCCGCTGAGCTGGCCGCGGTCTTCCGACAGCGCCTCGGTGTAGGTCACCCGCGAGCCATCCTTCATCGACTGGAAACGGCCGGGCACCAGGGTGTCGAACTCGGTCAGCGAATCCTGTTGATTGAGGATGCGCATCTGCTCGGTAACGCCCTGTGGCGCCAGGCCCAGGCTGAGCCAAGCGACCAGCGCGGCGATCAACGCCGCCGGCGCCATGGTGTAGGACAGCAGGCGGCGATTGCTCATGCCGGTGGCGGACAGCACGGTCATCTCGCTGTCCAGATAGAGGCGCCCGTAGGCCAGCAAAATGCCGAGAAACAGGCCTAACGGCAGAATCAGCTGGAGGAAGCCGGGAATCCGGTAACCCATGATCAGAAAAAGCACGCCCGGATCCAGCACCCCCTGTGCGGCCTGGGCGAGATACTTGATGAAACGCCCGCTCATGATGATCACCAGCAGCACGGCACTCACCGCGCTGAGGGTCACCAGCACTTCGCGGGACAGGTAACGGAAGACGATCAAACCAGACGCTCCAGGGTTGTCAGGCTCAGGCGGCAACGCTCACACTAGCCGCACTCGGTTGGCCGGCCCGCCGTGGCGGACCCATGAAAAAATAGCCGGCATTATCCTGCAAACCCGACTCTTTGTCTTGGGGACAGCTCACCATGGAATTTCTCGTCAAAAGCACCCGCCCGGAAACCCTGAAGACCGCCACCCTGGTGGTCGCCATCGGCGAAGGCCGCAAGCTAAGTGCCGCAGCCAAGGCCGTGGACGACGCCAGCGGCGGCGCCATTTCCACCCTGCTCAAGCGCGGCGACATTGCCGGCAAGCAGGGCCAGACCCTGCTGTTGCACAGCCTGCCAGGCCTCAAGGCCGAGCGCGTGCTGCTGGTCGGCAGCGGCAAGGGCGAGCTGGAAAGCCGCCAGTTCCGCAAACTGGTGGCCGCCGCCCACGGCGTACTGAAGAACCTCGGCGGCGGTGATGCCGTGCTGGCCCTGGGTGAACTCAAGGTCAAGGGCCGCGACGCCTACGGCAAGGCACGCCTGCTGGTGGAAACACTGGCCGATGGCGAGTACGTGTTCGACCAGTTCAAGAGCAAGAAGGCCGAACCCAAGGCGCTGAAAAAGATCACCCTGATCACCGACAAGGCCGAACAGGCGGAAGTCGAACGCGGCAGCCAGCACGCCCAGGCCATCGCCAGCGGCATGGCCTTCACCAAGGACCTCGGCAACCTGCCACCGAACCTCTGTCACCCCAGCTACCTGGCCGAAGAGGCCAAAGCCCTGGGCAAGGCACACAAGAATCTCAAGGTCGACATCCTCGACGAGAAGAAGCTCAAGGAGCTCGGCGCCGGTGCTTTCCTCGCCGTGGCCCAAGGCAGCGAGCAGCCGCCGCGGATGATCGTCATGCACTACCAGGGCGGCAAGAAGGATGACAAACCCTTCGCCCTGGTCGGCAAAGGCATCACCTTCGACACCGGCGGCATCAGCATCAAGCCGGCCGCCGGCATGGACGAAATGAAGTACGACATGTGCGGCGCCGCCAGCGTGTTCGGCACCCTCAAGGCGGTGCTGGAGCTGCAACTGCCGATCAACCTGGTATGCCTGCTGGCCTGCGCCGAGAACATGCCCAGCGGTCGTGCCACCCGCCCCGGCGACATCGTCACCACCATGAGCGGGCAGACCGTGGAAATCCTCAACACCGACGCCGAAGGCCGTCTGGTGCTGTGCGACACCCTGACCTACGCCGAGCGCTTCAAGCCGCAGGCGGTGATCGACATCGCCACCCTCACCGGCGCCTGCATTGTCGCCCTGGGCAGCAATGTCTCCGGCCTGATGGGCAACAACGACATCCTGGTGAAGCAGATCCTCAAGGCCGGCGACACCGCCGCCGACCGCGCCTGGCAGCTGCCGCTGCACGACGAGTACCAGGAGCAGCTGGACAGCCCGTTTGCCGACATCGCCAACATCGGCGGGCCGAAGGCCGGCACCATCACTGCAGGCTGCTTCCTCTCGCGCTTCGCCAAGAGCTACCACTGGGCGCACCTGGATATTGCCGGCACCGCCTGGATCAGCGGCGGCAAGGACAAGGGCGCCACCGGCCGCCCGGTACCGATGCTGACCCAGTACCTGCTGGATCGCGCCTCGGCCTAACCTGACGTAGCGCGGATGCAACCCGGGGACAGCACGTCCCGGATTGCATCCGGCTACCGACCCCATCACCGCGAGCCTTCCCATGCGCGTCGAGTTCTACGTTCTTTCCTCCGCCAACACCGAAGGCCGCCTGCGCGCAGCCTGCCAGCTGGCGGCCAAGGCCTGGAAGGCCGGCCTACCGGTATTCCTGCGCGGTGCCGACCAGGCCCAATGCGAAGAGCTGGACGGCCTGCTGTGGCGCTTTCGCGCGGAATCCTTCATCCCCCACAACCTGTACGACGAAGATGCCAACGCACCGGTGGCCATCGGCCTCGACCAGCAACCGACACAGGCCGGCGGCGTGCTGCTCAACCTGCACCCGCAGCTGTCGCCGCACCTGGCGCAGTTCAGCCGGGTCATCGAGATCGTCAATCAGGAGCCTCAGCTACTGGCGCAATGCCGTGACAGCTTCCGCCAGTACCGCCAACTGGGGCATGACCCGCAGCGCGTGGAACTCTGACGCCTGCCGAGGTCGAAATAGGCCTGTACTCGGCGTAGAATCCGCCGCCTAGGCCCTCTCACCCTTGCCCGTCGCCCCTTTCCCTTATGGACAGCTCGCAACCACCCAAGTCCGCCCCCCTGCTGGACGATCTCGAAGCCATCCGCCAGTTGCTGGAAAAGGAGCAACTGGAGCCGCCGCTGCTGACCGAAACCCTGGATGACGACCTGCAGATCCCGCTGCTGTCGGAAATCATCGAGCCCGGCCCACTGGCTCCGCCCATCGCCCAGCCAACAGCGCCGCCGAGCGCAGCCCTGCCCTATCCGGTACAGCCTGCCGTCGCGCCAGCGCAGCCCACCCCGACAGCCCAGGCCATCGGCAGCACCGTACAACAGAGCCTGAGCATGCAAAGCCGCCTGGACAGCGAGCTGCGCGCCGCCGCCCAGCTGATCCTGCAGGACGTGATCGACGATTTCGTGCCGCAGATCGAGGCCGAACTGAAGCGCCGCCTCGACGCCCGCCTCGATCGCCTGCTCAAACCCAAGCCCTGACTCGTTCTCGCCGGCAAAATCAGTCCCCTGCCGGCAGCCGGTGGCCCGTAGCAACCGCCAGCCGTTATACTTGCCGGCTTTCCCGATCAGTTGCCAATACGGTCCCGCCGCACCCATGGACAAGACCTACCAGCCCCACGCCATCGAAACCGCCCTGTACCAGAACTGGGAGGCGAACAACTACTTCGCCCCGCAAGGTTCCGGCGAGCCCTACACCATCATGATCCCGCCGCCGAACGTCACCGGCAGCCTGCACATGGGCCATGGCTTCAACAACTCGATCATGGACTGCCTGATCCGCTTCCGCCGCATGCAGGGCCGCAACACCCTGTGGCAGCCGGGCACCGACCACGCGGGCATCGCCACCCAGATGGTAGTCGAGCGCCAGTTGGCCGCCGATGGCATCGGCCGTCACGACCTCGGTCGCGAGAAGTTCCTGGAAAAGGTCTGGGAGTGGAAGGAGCAGTCCGGCGGCACCATCACCCGGCAGATCCGCCGCCTCGGCTCCTCGGTGGACTGGTCGCGCGAGCGCTTCACCATGGACGAGGGTCTGTCCGAAGCGGTTAAAGAAGCCTTCGTGCGCCTGCACCAGGACGGCCTGATCTACCGCGGCAAGCGCCTGGTCAACTGGGACACCAAGTTCCACACCGCCATCTCCGACCTCGAAGTGGAAAACCACGACGAGAAGGGCCACCTGTGGAACCTGCGTTATCCGCTGGCCGACGGTAACAAGACCGCCGACGGCAAGGACTACCTGATCGTCGCCACCACCCGCCCGGAAACCATGCTCGGCGACAGCGCCGTGGCCGTGCACCCGGAAGACGAGCGCTATAAAGCCCTGATCGGCACCTTCGTCGAGCTGCCGCTGGTGGGCCGCCGTATCCCGATCATCGCCGACGACTACTGCGACCCCGAGTTCGGCACCGGCTGCGTGAAGATCACCCCGGCTCACGACTTCAACGACTATGAAGTCGGCAAGCGCCACAACCTGCCGCTGCTTAACATCTTCGACAAGAACGCCGCCGTGCTGGCCAAGGCCCAGGTGTTCAACATCGACGGCAGCGTCAACGCCGAGATCGACGGCAGCCTGCCGGCCGAGTACGCCGGCCTCGACCGCTTCGTCGCGCGTAAGCAGATCGTTGCCGCCTTCGAGGCCGCCGGCCTGCTCGAAAGCATCGACGACCACGCCCTGAAAGTGCCGAAGGGCGACCGCTCCGGCACCGTCATCGAACCGTGGCTGACCGACCAGTGGTACGTCTCCACCAAGCCGCTGGCCGAAAAAGCCATCGCCGTGGTCGAGAGTGGCGAGATCCAGTTCGTGCCCAAGCAGTACGAGAACATGTACTTCAGCTGGATGCGCGACATCCAGGACTGGTGCATCAGCCGTCAGCTGTGGTGGGGCCACCGCATCCCGGCCTGGTACGACGACGCCGGCAACGTCTACGTCGGCCGCGACGAGGCGGAGGTTCGCGCCAAGCACAACCTCGGCGACGCCAACCTGCGCCAGGACGACGACGTGCTCGACACCTGGTTCAGCTCCGGCCTGTGGACCTTCTCCACCCTCGGCTGGCCGCAGCAGACCGACTTCCTCAAGACCTTCCACCCCACCGACGTGCTGGTCACCGGTTTCGACATCATCTTCTTCTGGGTCGCCCGGATGATCATGCTGTCCACCCACCTGACCGGGCAGATTCCGTTCAAGACCGTGTACGTGCATGGCTTGGTGCGCGATGCCCAGGGCCAAAAGATGTCCAAGTCCAAGGGCAACGTGCTCGACCCGCTGGATATCGTCGACGGCATCGGCCTAGATGCACTGCTGGAGAAGCGCACCACCGGTCTCATGCGTCCCAAAGATGCCGAGAAGATCGCCAAGCAGACCAAGGCCGAGTTCCCTGAGGGCATCGCCGCCTACGGCACCGACGCCCTGCGCTTCACCAACCTGGCGCTGGCCTCCACCGGTCGCGACATCAAGTTCGACATGGGCCGCGTCGAGGGTTACCGCAACTTCTGCAACAAGCTGTGGAACGCCGCCAACTTCGTTATCGAGAACACCGATGACAAAGACACCGGCGTCAACGGCGAGGCCGTAGAGCTGTCGCCGGTGGATCGCTGGATCATCTCCGCCCTGCAGCGCTGCGAGCAGGACGTGACCCGCCACCTCGACGCCTTCCGCTTCGACATGGCTGCGCAAGCGCTGTACGAGTTCATCTGGGACGAGTACTGCGCCTGGTACCTGGAGCTGGTCAAGCCGGTGCTGTGGGACGAAAACGCGCCAGTAGAGCGCCAGCGCGGCACCCGCCGCACCCTGGTGCGCGTGCTCGAAGTGATCCTGCGCCTGGCCCACCCGTTCATGCCCTTCATCACCGAAGAAATCTGGCAGCGCATCAAAGGCCAGGCCGGCATCAGCGGCGAGACCATCATGCTGCAGGCCTGGCCGGTGGCCAACGAGAGCCGCATCGACGCCGCCGCCGAAGGCGACATCGAGTGGGTCAAGCAACTGATGCTTGGCGTGCGCCAGATCCGCGGCGAGATGAAGATCTCCATGGCCAAGCGCATCGACATCATCGTGCAGAATGCCAATCCCGAAGACCTGCGCCGCCTGGCCGACTTCGAGCCGCTGCTGAACAAGCTGGCCAAGCTCGAATCGGTCCGTGTGCTGGCCGCCGGCGAGGAAGCGCCGATGTCCGCCACCGCCCTGGTCGGCGAGATGCAGGTACTGGTGCCGATGGCCGGGCTGATCGACAAGGACGCCGAACTGGCGCGCCTGGACAAGGAAATCCAACGCCTGCAAGGCGAAGTGCAGCGCGTCGGCGGCAAGCTCGCCAACCAAGGCTTCGTCGCCAAGGCCCCGGCCGAGGTGCTCGACAAGGAGCGCGCCAAGCTGGCCGAGGCCGAACAGGCGCTGGCCAAGCTGGTCGAGCAGCGCGAGAAGATCGCCGCGCTGTAAACCTCTGCGCAGCCAGAAGGCCCGCCGTCCTCGCGACCGCGGGCCTTTTTTCTGCCCGTATGGCCAAGCTGCGATCTAGAGCGGCCCGCTAATTGCGCCGAACGGAACTTCTCAGTAAGGTTCCGTGGCTGCTGTGACCCAAAGTTCAACACCAAAACAACAAATGACCGCGAAACAGCGGCTAGACCAAGGGAGCCACACATGACCCCAGCCGAACTGCTGCTGGAAGGCGTAGAGCTCATGCTGTTCGGCATGGGCATCGTCTTCAGCTTCCTCATCCTTCTGGTATTCGCCATCCGCCTGATGTCGGCCGTGGTCGCCCGCTTCGCCCCGGAGCCCGCGCCGCAGCCAGTTGCGGCGCCCGCACTGCCGAGTACGCCCGTCGACCCCGACACCCTCGCCGCCATCCAGGCCGCCATTCGCCAGCATCGCGCCAAGCGCCGCTGAACCGTTTCCTTCCGGAGAGAAGCAGAAGATGAGCCAGAATCCTCTCGGCATCACCGACGTGGTGCTGCGCGACGCCCACCAGTCCATCCTCGCCACCCGCGTACGCCTGGAAGACATGCTGCCGATCGCGCCCAAGCTCGATCAGGTCGGCTTCTGGTCGGTGGAATCCTGGGGCGGCGCCACCTTCGACGCCTGCATCCGCTACCTGGGCGAAGACCCCTGGGAGCGCATCCGCCAGCTCAAAGCGGCGATGCCCAACACCCGCCAGCAGATGCTCCTGCGCGGGCAGAACCTGCTCGGCTACCGCCACTATGCCGACGATGTGGTGGACAAGTTCGTCGAGCGCGCCGCACTTAACGGCGTCGACGTGTTCCGCGTGTTCGATGCGATGAACGACCCGCGCAACATGGAAACCGCCCTGCAGGCGGTCAAGCGCCAGGACAAGCATGCCCAGGGCACCATTTCCTACACCACCAGCCCGGTGCACAACCTGCAGATGTGGCTGGACCTGGCCAAGAAGATCGAGGACATGGGCGCCGACTCCCTGGCGATCAAGGACATGGCCGGGATCCTCACGCCCTACACCGCCTTCGAGCTGGTCACCCGCCTGAAAGAATCGCTGGCCATCCCCATCCATATGCAGTGCCACGCCACTGCCGGGCTGTCCAGCGTGGCCATCCTCAAGGCCGTGGAAGCCGGCATCGACAACGTCGACAGCGCCATTTCCTCGCTGTCGATGACCTACGGCCACTCGCCGACCGAATCAGTAGTAGCCATGTTCCAAGGCACCGAGCGCGATACCGGGCTGAACCTGCAACTGCTGGAGGAGATCGCCGCCTACTTCCGCGAGGTGCGGAAGAAGTACGCCAAGTTCGAAGGCAACCTGCGCGGCGTCGACTCGCGCATCCTGGTCGCCCAGGTGCCCGGTGGCATGCTCACCAACATGGAGAGCCAGCTCAAGGAACAGGGCGCCCTGGACAAGTTCGACCAGGTGCTGGCGGAAATCCCCCGGGTTCGTGAAGACCTCGGCTTCATCCCGCTGGTGACCCCGACCTCGCAGATCGTCGGCACCCAGGCGGTGATCAACGTCCTTACCGGCGAGCGCTACAAGTCGATCACCAAGGAAACCGCCGGCGTGCTCAAAGGCGAGTACGGCGCCGCGCCGGCGCCGTTCAACCTGGCCCTGCAGGCCCGCGTGCTGGACGGTGGCGAAGCCATCACCTGCCGGCCGGCCGACCTGCTCGAACCGGAAATGGACAAGCTGGAGGAAGAGCTGCGCGAGCTGGCAGCGCAGAAAGGCTTCGCCCTGGCCGAACAGGCCATCGACGATGTGCTGACCTACGCCCTGTTCCCACAGATCGGCCTCAAGTTCCTGGAGAACCGCAGCAACCCGGACGCCTTCGAGCCGGTGCCCAACGGTCTGGAAGCGGTGGCCCGCGAGCCCGGTAAGCCGGAGTCCTACACGGTCGAAGTCAACGGCCGCAGCTTCGTCGTGCAGGTCAGCGATGGCGGCGACATCAGCGGCATCCTGCCCCTGGGCGGGCATGCCCCGAGCGCCGCGCCGACGCCGATGACCGCTCACGGCGGCGGCGAACCGCAGAAGGCGCCGCTGGCCGGCAATATCTTCAAGGTGCTGGTGCAGCCCGGCCAGCGGGTCGAGGAAGGCCAGTTGGTGATGATCCTCGAAGCGATGAAGATGGAAACCGAGATCCGCGCCTTCCGTGCCGGCAACATCGGCAGCATCAGCGTCAAGGTCGGCGACGTGGTGGCGGTGGGCGACAGCCTGCTGACCATCGGCTGAGGGCGCGCGCATGGATAACCTCATCAAACTCTGGCACAGCACCGGCATCTACAACCTGGAGCCCGGCCAGGCGCTGATGATCACGGTCTGTGCCGGCCTGATCTTCCTCGCCATCCGCAAGGGCTTCGAGCCGCTGCTGCTGATCCCCATCGGCTTCGGCGGCATCCTCGCCAATATCCCGGTGGCCGACATGGCCGAGGGTGCCGGCATCCTCCACCTGTTCTACGAGGTGGGCCTGCCGACCAGCGTGTTCCCGCTATTGATCTTCATGGGCGTCGGCGCGATGACCGACTTCGGCCCCATGCTGGCCAACCCCAAGACCCTGCTGCTCGGTGCCGCCGCCCAGTTCGGCATCTTCGGCACCCTGCTCGGCGCCCTGGCGCTGACCGCCGCCGGCATCCCGGGCATGGAGTTCAGCATCAAGGAAGCCGCCTCGATCGCCATCATCGGTGGCGCCGATGGCCCGACCTCAATCTTCGTCACCTCCAAGCTGGCCGATCACCTGCTCGGCCCGATTGCGGTGGCGGCCTACTCCTACATGGCCCTGGTGCCGCTGATCCAGCCGCCGATCATGCGCGCGCTGACCACCCCGGCCGAACGCGCCATCGTCATGCAGCAGCTGCGCCACGTCAGCCAGGCGGAGAAGATCGTCTTCCCCATCGTGCTGTGCCTGCTGATCGGCATGCTGCTGCCGGACGCCGCGCCCCTGGTGGGCATGTTTGCCTTCGGCAACCTGCTGCGCGAGGCCGGCGTGGTAGAACGCCTGGCCGACACCTCGCGCAACGCGCTGATCAACATCGTCACCATCTTCCTCGGCCTCACCGTGGGCTCCAAGCTGTCGGCCGACGCCTTCCTGCAGATCAAGACCCTGGGCATCCTCATGCTCGGCATGGTCGCCTTCTGCGGCGGCACCGCGGCCGGGGTGCTGATGGCCAAGGCGATGAACCTGTTCAGCCAGAACAAGATCAACCCGCTGATCGGCTCGGCCGGTGTCTCCGCCGTGCCCATGGCGGCACGGGTGTCGAACAAGGTGGGGCTGGAGGCCAACCCGCAGAACTTCCTGCTGATGCACGCCATGGGCCCCAACGTGGCCGGGGTGATCGGCTCGGCGGTGGCAGCCGGCGTGCTGCTCAACTTCGTCGGCTAAGCCCCAGCGCGAAAAGCAAAGGCCCCGCACTGCGGGGCCTTTGCATTACACCTGAGCCAGTCGCTGCACGGCTTGGCGTAACGTCTCCTCGCGCTTGGCGAAACAGAAGCGCACCAGACGCATATCGGCCGGCGGATCGCGGTAGAACACCGACACCGGAATCGCCGCCACACCGTGCTCACGGGTCAGCCACTCCGCCATCTCCACATCGCCCAGCTCCGGGCGGATCGCCGAGTAGTCGGCCAGCTGGAAGTAGGTGCCGGGCGCCGGCTTGAAGCTGAAGCGCGAACCCGCCAGCAGCTGGCAGAACAGGTCACGCTTGGCCTGGTAGAAGGCCGGCAGCTCATCGACATGCTGCGGGCACTCGGCCATGTAGTCCGCCAGGGCCCACTGCAGTGGCGTCACCCCGCAGAAATTGACGTACTGATGGATCTTGCGCAGTTCGGTACTCAGCACCGGCGGCGCCACCACGTAACCGGTCTTCCATCCGGTGACGTGATAGGTCTTGCCGAACGAGCTGACCACGAAAGCACGCGCATACAGCTCCTCATGGGCCAGCACGCTGGCATGCTGCACGCCGTCGTAGATCAGGTGCTCGTAGACCTCGTCGCTGATGAGGTGAATATCGCGCCCACGAATCAGCGCCGCCAACTGGTCCAGATCAGCGCGCGACAGCAGCGCCCCACTGGGATTGTGCGGCGAGTTGAGGAAGATCAGCCGAGTCCGCTCGTTGATGGCATCGGCCAGGCGCTGCCAGTCCACGGCGAACTCCGGCAGGCTCAGCGGAACGTGCACGCAGCGGCCGCCGGCCAACTCCACCGAAGGCTCATAACTGTCGTAGCAGGGGTCGAAGACGATGGCTTCGTCACCCGGCCGAATCAGCGCCTGCACCGCGCAGAAAATCGCTTCGGTGGCGCCGGGAGTAATGGTGATTTCGCTCTCGGCATCGCGCTGCACGCCATAGCAACGGGCGATCTTGGCCGCCACCTGCTGGCGCAGGGCCGGCAACCCGGTCATCGGGCAATACTGATTACGCCCTTCCAGCACATGGCGGGCCACCGCCTCGCGCAGAGCCTGTGGGCCATCGAAATCGGGAAACCCCTGGGACAGGTTGATGGCGCCGGTTTCTGTGGCGAGCTGGGACATACGGGTAAAGATGGTGGTGCCGACATTGGGCAGCTTGCTGGCGAGCATCGGGACTTCCTGCGGGGCTTGGTGCGAGTCGCGAGCATAGCCGAAGGCCGAGCCGCCTCCCATATGAAAAAGGCGCGCAGACCGGGGCCTGCACGCCTTTTCAGAGTGATCGCCAGGGAATCAGCGCTTCTTGTCCTTGCGCTTCTTCTCGGCCTTCTTGTGGTGGCTCATCAGGCGCTTCTTGCGATTGACCTGGCGCTCGGTGAGCTTGTTCTTCTTGCCCTCGTAGGGGTTTTCGCCCCCCTTGTACTCGATGCGGATCGGCGTGCCGACCAGCTTGAGCACCCGGCGGTAGGTGTTTTCCAGGTAACGGGTGTAGGTCTTCGGTACCGAGTCGACCTGGTTGCCGTGGATCACGATCAGCGGCGGGTTGGCGCCACCGAGGTGAGCGTAACGCAGCTTGATGCGGCGGCCATTGACGGTCGGCGGCTGGTGCTCCTGCACACAGTCTTCGAGGATCTGCGTCAGGCGGTTGGTCGGCCAACGGGTAACCGCCGCTTTGAACGCGGTCTGCACCGACTTGTACAGGTGGCCAACGCCGGTACCGTGCTTGGCCGAGACAAAGTGGATATCCGCCCAGTCGACGAACATCAGCCGGCGCTCCAGCTCAGTCTTCACGTAGTCCTTCTCGCCCTGCTCCATGCCGTCCCACTTGTTCAGGGCGATAACCAGGGCGCGGCCACTGTCCAGCACGAAGCCGAGCAGGTTGAGGTCGTGCTCGACCACACCCTCGCGGGCGTCCATCACGAAGATAACCACGTTGGCGTCCTGGATGGCCTGCAGGGTCTTGACCACCGAGAACTTCTCGACCGCCTCGAAGATCTTGCCGCGGCGACGCACCCCGGCGGTATCGATCAGGGTGTACTTCTCTTCGTCGCGCTCGAAGGGGATATAGATGCTGTCGCGGGTGGTGCCGGCCTGGTCATACACGATCACCCGCTCTTCGCCGAGCATGCGGTTGACCAGGGTCGACTTGCCGACGTTGGGACGGCCGATGATGGCGATCTTGATGCCATCCTTCTCGCTCGGGCCCGGGATGCGCTTGGCTTCCTGACCTTCGGCGACCACTTCCTCGGCAGGGGCTTCAGCACCCTCCTCGCCTTCGACCGGCTCGGGCTCGCCGTCGTCACGCGGGAAAATGCCCAGCGCGGCTTCCAGCATCTGGCTGATGCCGCGGCCATGGGAAGCGGCGATCGGCAGCGCATCACCCAGGCCCAGCGGGCTGAACTCGGCGCGGGCGATATCCGGGTCGACGGTGTCGACTTTGTTGGCGATCAGGAAGCGGCGCTTGTTCCGCTTGCGCAGGTGCTCGGCGATCATCTGGTCGGCGGCGGTCATGCCCGCGCGCGAGTCGACCAGGAACAGCACGGCATCGGCTTCTTCGATGGCCTGCAGCGACTGCTCGGCCATCTTCGCATCGATGCCTTCTTCGTCGCCGGAGATACCGCCCGTGTCGATGACGATGTAGGTACGTCCCTGCCACTTGGCCTCGCCGTACTGGCGGTCGCGGGTCAGGCCAGCGTACTCGGCCACGATGGCGTCACGGGTCTTGGTCAGACGGTTGAACAGCGTCGACTTGCCGACATTGGGGCGGCCCACCAGGGCGATTACAGGAACCATCGACATATACCTCAGAAAACACAAAGGCCGCTGCCGTAGAACGGCAGCGGCCGGACATTGCCCAACAGCTTAGCGGATGGTCAGGCCGACCAGTTTGCCGCTGTTGCCGTAAACATAGATCCAGTCGCCGATCACCAGCGGGCGAGCACGTACGCCGTCGCCATCGATCTTCTCGCGACCGACAAAGTGACCATCCACCTGGCTCAGCAGGTGCAGGTAGCCTTCGAAGTCGCCCACAGCCACATAGCTGGAGAACACTTCGGGAGCCGACAGCTGACGACGGGCCAGTGCATCGTTGTTCCACAGCGCGGAATTGGAGCGCTCGTCGACACCCTCCACGGCGCCGGCGGACTGGCTCACGTAGACACTGCCGAAGCCCTGGGCTAGGCCGCTGTAGCTGGAAGCATCGCGGTTCCACAGCGGACGACCGCTGTCGATATCGATGGCGGCCACTTTACCCTGATAGGTGACGACGTACAGGGTGCCGCCGGAGAGCAGCAGGTTGCCGTCGATATCGACCACGCGCTCCAGCTCGGAACGGCCTTGCGGCACAGCCACGCGCTGTTCCCACACCGGAATGCCACGACTGGCATCCAGCGCCAGCACCTTGCCGGTGGACAGACCGGCCATGACCAGGCGATTGGTCATTACCGGGCTGCTGGTACCACGCAGGGTCAGCACGGCCGGGCTGTTCTCATAGATCCAGCGCTGCTCGCCGGTACTGGCATCGAAAGCGATCAGGCGGTCATCCTGAGTCTGCACCACAACGACATCACCATTGGTGGCCGGAGCGGACAGCACTTCGCTGGTCACCCGGGCACGCCACTTCTCTTCGCCGTTGCTGACATCCAGGGCGATGACCTCACCCTTGAGGGTGCCGACCATGACCAGGCCATAACCCGCGCCGACACCACCGGAGATCGGCAGGTCGAGCTCGACTTCCCAGAACTCCTTGCCGGTCAGGCGATCCATGGCCACCACTTCACCGTCGGCAGAGGCAGCGAACAGACGCTCACCATCGGCGGCCGGGGTCAACAGGTTGTACAGTTCGCCTTGGCCATCGCCAATGGAGCGGCTCCACTGGGCGTCCAGGCGCACTTCTTCCTGAATGTCAGGCAGCTCGGCTGGCGGTAGTTCCTTCTTGCTGTTGCTGCTGCAACCCACAGCCATCACGGCCAGGGCCAGCACTGCGGCATTCTTCCAACGCATCACGTCAGGCATCCCCTTTCGCCAGGTCATCGAGTTTCATCTGCAGGCCACCGACAGCGGCATCTTCGGCCAGTGATTCCTTGGCCTTCAGGTAGGCCGCATGAGCCTCATCGCTACGGCCGAGCTGTACCAGCAGGTCGCCCTTGAGCTCTTCACGGCTGGCTTGCCAGGCTTTGTCCGCCTCACCCTCCAGCAGCTTGAGGCCTTCATCGGCCTTGCCCTGAGCGGCCAGCACACGCGCCAGACGCTGACGAGCCAGCTCGCCAACGGTAGTGTCGGCCGGCTTATCAACCAGAGGCTGCAGCTCGGCAACAGCATCTTCCAGCTTGTTGCTTTCCACCGCCACCTTGGCCACGAACAGGCTGGCGTATTGAGCGTAATGACTGCCGCCAAACTCCGTCTTGAGCTTGCCCGCCAGTTCGGTGACCTTGCCGACATCCGGCTCGCCAGTGTTGGTCAGGCTGGTTTCCAGCAGTTGCTGATACAACGCGGAAGCGCCTTGCGCCTGGTTGTTCTGATACTGCTGCCAGGCCTGCCAGCCAAAGACCAAGGCCAGGGCCAGGGCGCCGCCAGTCAGCAGGGGCTTGCCGTTGCGCTGCCACCAGTCCTTGATCTGCGCAATCTGTTCTTCTTCGGTCATGCTCACCCGGTGACTCCTTATTCGCTTTGTTCTCAGGCCTGCAGGCAGGCGGCGAGATGCGCAGCCAGCGCATCCCAGGCAATGTTCTGTTGCTGCACGTCGTCGCGCAGGGGTTTGCAACCTACCACGCGCGCGGCCAGTTCGTCCTCACCCAGAATCAGGGCAAAGCGGGCACCACTCTTGTCGGCCTTCTTGAACTGGCTCTTGAAGCTGCCGCCACCACTGTTGACCAGCAGCCGCAAGCCCGGGATAGCATCACGCAAGCGCTCGGCCAGACCGAGGCCGGCCAGCTCGGCCGCCTCGCCGAAGGCGCACAGGTAGAGGTCGGCCGGGGCGTTCAGTTCAGCTGGCAGCAGCTCCAGGGTTTCCAGCAGCAGCACCAGGCGCTCCACGCCCATGGCGAAGCCGACACCTGGCGTGGCCTTGCCACCCAGCTGGGTAACCAGGCCGTCGTAGCGGCCACCGGCACACACGGTACCCTGGGCGCCGAGCTTGTCGGTGACCCACTCGAACACGCTGCGGTTGTAGTAGTCGAGGCCACGAACCAGCTTGTGGTTGATCTCGTAGCGGATGCCCACGGCGTCCAGACGTGCCTTGACGCCCTCGAAGTGAACGCGGGACTCCTCGTCCAGGTAGTCGGCCAGGGTCGGCGCGCCGACCAGCAGGGCCTGGGTCTCGGCATTCTTGCTATCGAGGATGCGCAGCGGGTTGGTGGTCAGACGACGCTGGCTGTCTTCATCGAGTTGCTCGAAGCGCTCGTTGAGATAGCTCACCAGAGCGTCACGGTAAGCCGCGCGCGCTTCGCTGGAGCCCAGACTGTTGAGCTGCAGGGTGACCGCATCGGCCAGACCAAGTTTCTGCCACAGGCGCCAAGTCAGGACGATCAGCTCGGCATCGACATCCGGACCAGGCAGGTTGAACGCCTCCACACCGATCTGGTGGAACTGGCGGTAGCGGCCCTTCTGCGGCTTCTCATAGCGGAACATGGGGCCCGCGTACCACAGTTTCTGCACCTGACCACCGCCAGACAAGCCATGTTCGAGCACGGCACGCACACAGCCGGCAGTGCCTTCCGGGCGCAGGGTCAGCGACTCCTCATTGCGATCGAGGAAGGTGTACATCTCCTTGTCCACCACATCGGTGCCCTCGCCAATGCCGCGGGCGAACAGCTCGGTGAATTCAAGGATGGGCAGACGGATCTCCTGGTAGCCGTAGCCATCGAGCAGCTCGGCCAGGGTGCCTTCCAGGTAACGCCAGGCAGGGGTCTGCGCTGGCAGGATATCGTTCATGCCACGGATGGCTTGTAAGGTCTTGCTCACGAATTTTCCTTAATCAGCCGCGGGCGATCACTGCCGCTTCGGCCTCGACCTTCTCGGCCGCCTTGCGGCGGATAAGCTTCTCCAGCTCATCCACCAGGTTGTCATTGGTCAGTTTCGAAGCCGGCGCGCCATCGATATAGACCAGGTTGTTCGGGGTGCCACCGGTAAGGCCGATATGGGCCTCCTTGGCTTCACCCGGCCCATTGACCACGCAGCCAATCACCGCGACATCCAGCGGCACCAGCAGATCTTCGACCCGCTGCTCCAGCTCGTTCATGGTCTTGACCACATCGAAGTTCTGCCGCGAGCAGCTCGGGCAGGCGATGAAGTTGATCCCGCGCGAGCGCAGGCGCAGCGACTTGAGGATGTCGAAACCGACCTTGATCTCCTCGACCGGATCAGCCGCCAGGGAGATGCGAATGGTGTCGCCAATTCCCTCGGCCAGCAGCATGCCCAGCCCCACTGCCGACTTCACGGTGCCGGAACGCAGGCCGCCAGCCTCGGTGATACCCAGGTGCAGCGGCTGTTCGATCTGCTTGGCCAGCAGGCGATAGGCTTCGACCGCCATGAACACGTCGGATGCCTTCACGCTGACCTTGAAATCGGGGAAATTCAGGCGGTCCAGGTGTTCGACATGCCGCAGTGCGGACTCCACCAGCGCCTCGGGCGTGGGCTCACCATATTTCTTCTGCAGATCTTTTTCCAAGGAGCCGGCGTTGACCCCGATGCGGATCGGGATACCTTTGTCGCGAGCAGCCTCGACCACCGCCTTGACCCGGTCTTCCCGGCCGATATTGCCGGGATTGATGCGCAGACAATCAACGCCCAGTTCGGCCACACGCAGGGCGATCTGATAGTCGAAGTGAATATCCGCCACTAGCGGCAGGTTGACCCGCTGCTTGATCAGGCCAAAGGCTTCGGCAGCTTCCATGGATGGCACGGAAACGCGCACGATATCGGCGCCAGCCGCTTCCAGACGCTGAATCTGGCCAACGGTGGCATCGACATCACAGGTTTCGGTGTTGGTCATGCTTTGCACCGCAATAGGTGCATCGCCGCCGACCGCGACATTGCCGACCCAGATCTTGCGAGAGAGACGACGTTTGATGGGGGATTCGCAATGCATGTTCTGACTCACTGCCCCAGATTGAGGCGAGCGGTTTCACCGTGGATGAAAGGCGCGACATCGACCGCCTGGCCATTGACCAGTACCACAGCGCCGCGGGCGTAACCGAGGCGCAACTCCAGCGGAGCCTTGCCGGCCAGCTCGACGCTGTCGCCGCGGCGTTTGAGGGCGCTGAGCAGCACCTTGCCATTGGCGTCGGTCAGCTGCGTCCAGCAATCGGCCGTGAATTGCAGGTTTACCACTACCTCACCTGTGGCCGCAGTCACAGGCGCAGCTTGCGAACTCTCCGCAGCCTGCGCAGTTTCGGACGGCTGCTCGGCGGGAGCTTCGGCAGGCTCGGCAGGCGCAGCAGCGGTATCCGGGGCAGCCGCAGGGCTTGTGCCTGGGTCGGTAACCACCGGTTCAGCAGAGGCCGGGGCAGAAGTGTCATCGGCCGCCGACGCGTCTATGCCGGGCAGAGCGAGTTCTTCGCTCTGGGCATCGGCTACGGCTTGATCCTCTGGCTCGGCAAAAGTGTGGATTTCCACCGTGCCATCAGCCGCTTCCACCTCAACGTGGGCAGGAGCTGCGCTACCTGCTTCCAGGCGCTTGCCCTGATCCTGCCACCAGAAGAAGCCGACAGCCCCCAGCGCCAGCAATGCAACGACACTGAAGAATTTCAGAATGCCCTGAGAAACCCGTGCAGGCTCCTCGATACGCGACAGACTGGCGACACTGCTGCCAGCAGCATTGGTACCCGTGAACTGGTCAAACTCGTCGACCAGCTGGCTGGGGTCCATGCCCATCAACTTGGCATAGGAGCGCACATAGCCACGAGCAAAGGTGTGCCCGGGCAGCTGCTCGAAGTCGCCCGCCTCCAGATGGCGCAGAGCGCTCGGCGTAAGGTTCAGCTGCGCAGCGACATCACCCAGCACCAGATTGCGGTCTTCGCGTACCTTGCGCAGCGTCTCACCAGGATTGACCCGGTGCGCTGTCGCTACTTCAGGATGCGAACTCTTCATCACTGCTCCGACAGATATTGCTTGTATTCCGGAGTACCCGGATAAAGACGCTTGAGTTGCAGGCCGAGGCTGGCAGCCTGGTCACGATCCTCAAAAACCTTGGCGAGTCGAATTCCAAGCAGCAGGCTTTCAGGGCTCTGACGGCTCTGCTTACTGAAGCTCTGATAGTAAGACTGCGCAGGGACATACTGCCCTTCTGCATAGGAAATTTGCGCCATGCTGAGCAGTGCAATGGGACGGCTGCTGTTCATGCGCAAAGCTCGTGTGAAGTACTTTTTGGCCTCCTCACGCTGACCTAGCTGCAGCGATGTCATCCCCAGATTTTCAAACACCCTGGAGCGCTCTGAATACAAGGTGTCCTTGGAGGCAATAGCGAATTGCTCGGCAGCCTTGGCGTATTCCTTTTGCTCAAAGAGAAAACTGCCGTAGTTATTGTGCAGCCTGGCCTCGCCTTTGCTGAGAGCAATGGCTTTGCGGTAATGCTCATCAGCCAACTTAGGTTCCATTTCCTGCTGAAAAACCAGCGCCAAAATGGCATGTGCTTCTGCACTGGACGGATCAAGTTCCAGAGCTTTGCGTAACGGGTCTTTGGCTTTCTCTGTCGAGCCTTGCTGCAGCTGGCCTATACCTAACTGAATGTACGCATCGCGAGCTGTCTCTCGGCCTTTCTCAGTCGACAGCGGATCAACCGTACCACCAGTCCTGACACATCCCGCCAACAGGCAGACAACGAATAGGTACAGCGCAGCGCGCAAAGTCATGAAGCCCCTCCCCTTCAATTTCGATTATTTGCGCGAGGTTCTGTGGCCTCGCTGCCTAACTGGCGCACGGCAATGTATCGCTCGCTACGCCGAGTGCGGTCTTGCACCTGGCCGACCAACTGCCCACAGGCTGCATCGATATCATCGCCACGTGTGGTACGCACAGTGACGTTGAAACCGGCCTTGTGCAACAGGTCCTGGAAGCGACGGATGGCATTGTTGCTTGGCCGCTCGTAACCGGAGTGAGGGAAGGGATTAAACGGAATCAGATTGATCTTGCAAGGAAAATCCTTGAGAAGTGCGATCATCTGCGCAGCATGTTCCGGCTGGTCGTTGACATCCTTGAGCAGGGTGTACTCGACGGTCAGGAAACGTTTTTCACCCAACCCTTCGATATAGCGGCGACAGGCCGCCAGCAATACGTCCAGTGGGTATTTCTTGTTGAGCGGCACCAGCTGGTTGCGCAACTCGTCGTTCGGTGCGTGCAGCGACAGGGCCAGAGACACGTCGGTGACGGTCGCCAGCTTGTCAATCATCGGCACCACGCCAGAGGTGGACAGGGTCACCTTGCGCTTGGAAATGCCGTAGCCCAGATCATCCATCATGATCTGCATGGCCGGTACGACATTGTCGAAATTCAGCAGGGGCTCACCCATGCCCATCATCACCACGTTGGTGATGGCGCGGTCGATCTTGGCCGGCACGGTGCCAAACGACTTATTGGCGATCCACACTTGGCCAATGATTTCCGCAGCAGTCAGGTCGCTATTGAAGCCCTGCTTGCCAGTGGAACAGAAACTGCAATCCAGCGCACAGCCAGCCTGCGAAGACACACAAAGGGTGCCGCGGCCGCCTTGCGGGATGTACACGGTCTCGACACAGCTACCGGACGCCACGCGCACCACCCATTTACGGGTGCCATCGGCGGAAATGTCCTGGCTGACAATTTCGGGACCGCGAATCTCGGCGCAGGCACTGAGCTTTTCGCGCAGGGCCTTGCCGAGATTGCTCATGGCGTCGAAGTCCTCGACGCCAAAGTGGTGAATCCACTTCATTACCTGACCGGCACGGAAACGCTTTTCTCCGATGCTCTCGAAGAAGCTTTCCATTTCAGACTGGGTCAATCCCAGCAGGTTGGTCTTGGTTACATCAGTCATGGATTCACCCTCGCCTGCTCGCGATTAGCGAATGCGAGCGCACACCTCGGTGGCGGAGAAGAAGTAAGCGATTTCGCGAGCGGCGGAAGCCTCGGAATCGGAACCGTGAACGGCGTTTTCGTCGATGGAAACGGCGAAGTCAGCACGGATGGTGCTTTCTCATATACACAACACCGATCCCACGATACATGCGAAGATGTCGTAAGCAGTCTAATGCAGAGAAAAAGTGTGTTGGGGGTG
>JAYQUJ010000026.1:0-45727 GCA_038147895.1 Pseudomonas sp. | reverse complement strand
CTTCGGCGCCGCACGACACGGCTTCCCGCCGCTGACAGACATTTCCCGCGACTACTGCTCCAAGTCCCCTGAAGGCGGACGCGACAACATCAAGGAAGTCCTCAAGGAAGGCCAGGAAGTCATCGTCCAGGTCGAGAAGGAAGAGCGCGGCAACAAAGGCGCAGCCCTGACCACCTTCATCAGCCTGGCCGGCCGCTACCTGGTGCTGATGCCGAACAACCCGCGCGCTGGTGGTATCTCCCGCCGCATCGAAGGCGAAGAGCGCAACGAACTGCGCGAAGCGCTGAACGGCCTCAACGCGCCGGGCGACATGGGCCTGATCGTGCGCACCGCCGGTCTGGGGCGCTCCAGCGAAGAACTGCAGCTCGACCTCGATTACCTGGTACAGCTGTGGACCGCGATCAAGGACGCCTCCAAGGATCGCGCCGCGCCGTTCCTGATCTACCAGGAATCCAACGTCATCATCCGCGCCATCCGCGACTACCTGCGCCAGGACATCGGCGAAGTGCTGGTGGATAGCGTCGAAGCCCAGGAAGAAGCCCTGGCCTTCATCCAGCAGGTCATGCCGCAGTACGCCAGCAAGATCAAGCTGTACGAAGACAGTGTGCCGCTGTTCAACCGCTTCCAGATCGAAAGCCAGATCGAAACCGCCTTCCAGCGCGAAGTGAAACTGCCGTCCGGCGGCTCCATCGTCATCGACCCGACCGAAGCCCTGGTGTCCATCGACATCAACTCGGCGCGTGCGACCAAAGGCGGCGACATCGAAGAAACCGCCCTGCAGACCAACCTGGAAGCGGCCGAAGAAATCGCCCGCCAGCTGCGCCTGCGCGACATCGGCGGCCTGATCGTGATCGACTTCATCGACATGACCCCAGCCAAGAACCAGCGCGCCGTGGAAGAGAAAGTCCGCGAAGCCCTGGAAGCTGACCGCGCCCGTGTTCAGGTCGGTCGCATCTCGCGCTTCGGCCTGCTGGAAATGTCCCGTCAGCGCCTGCGTCCGTCCCTCGGCGAGACCAGCGGCATCGTCTGCCCGCGCTGCAACGGCCAAGGCATCATCCGCGACGTCGAGTCCCTGTCGCTGGCCATCCTGCGCCTGATCGAAGAAGAAGCCCTGAAGGACCGTACCGCCGAGGTTCGCGCCCAGGTGCCGATCCCGGTTGCGGCCTTCCTGCTCAACGAGAAGCGCAACAGCATCACCAAGATCGAGCTGCGTACCCGTGCGCGCATCGTGATCCTGCCGAACGACCACCTGGAAACCCCGCACTTCGAAGTCCAGCGCCTGCGCGACGACAGCCCTGAAGTGATGAGCGGCCAGACCAGCTACGAAATGGCCAAGGTCGAGGTAGAGGAAGAAGCGACCGCCACCCGCACTCTGGTTCGCCAGGAAGCGGCACTGAAAGCCACTCCCCCTCGCCCAGCCGCACCGACGCCGGCTGCTCCGCTGGCACCGACTGCCCCGACGCCGCAACCGAGCCTGTTCAAGGGCCTGGTCAAGTCCCTGGTGAGCCTCTTCGCCGGCAAGGAAGAAGAGCAGCAGCCGGTGGTCGAAGCCAAACCGGCCGAGCGCAAGCCGCGCAATGACGACCGCCGTGGCGGCCGCCAGCAGAACCGTCGCGACGGTCGTGGTAACCGTGACCGTAACGAGCGTGGCGAGCGCGCCGAACGCGAAGAGCGCAAACCGCGTGAAGAACGCCAGCCGCGCGAGCAGCGTGAAGAGCGTCAACCGCGTGAGGCCCGTGAGCCGCGCGAAGAGCGCCAGGCCCGCGAGCCGCGTGAAGGCCAGGAAAACCGCCGCGAGCGCCAGCCACGCGAAGGCCGCGAGCCACGTGAAGAGCGTCGCCGCGAGCTGCGCGAACCGCTGGACGGCAACACCGCCGCCAACAGCCAGGAGCAAAGCAGCGAGCGCAAACCACGCGAAGAGCGCCAACCACGCCCACCGCGTGAAGAGCGCCAGCCGCGCGCCCCGCAAAACGCGGAGAGCGCCGAAGAAGAAGTGCTGGATAGCGCCGAGCAGCAGGATGACGGCCAGGACGGCAGCGAAGGTGGCGATCGCCCACGTCGCCGCTCCCGTGGTCAGCGTCGCCGCAGCAACCGTCGCGAGCGCCTGCGTGATGCCGACGGCAATCCGATTGTCGACGAGGCCGGCGAAGCCGCTGCCGAAGCCACTGAAGGCGCTACCACCACTGCAGCGGAAAGCGCTGCTGTGGCAGCCGTAGCAGCCCTGAGCCAGGCCAGCGAGGAAGCCCCGGTAGAAGCGCAAGCCGAAGCCACACCAGCTGCCGAAGTCACCAGCGAGCCCACAGCTGTTGAAACTGCCGCTCCAGAGGCGGCCGAAGAGCCTGCTGCCCAGCCGGTAGTTGAAGCGGCGCCTGTCGTGGAAGCTGTTGCACCAGTAGAGGCCGCAGTGGAGCCAGCGCCTGTTGCTCCGGTGGTTGAGGTTGAAAAGGAAGCAGCACCTGCCCCTGCAGCCGCACCGGAAGTTGCGCCAAACAGCACTGGTCGCGCGCCTAACGACCCTCGTGAAGTCCGTCGTCGCAAGCAGGAAGAAGCCGCACGCCTGCAGGCTGAAGCCGCCGCAGCCGCTGCTGCTGCGCTCACTGCCAACAGCGAAGCGGCTGCCGAACAGCACGCCGAACAGGCAGCTACAGCGATTGAGGAAGTTGTTGAGGCTCCTGCCACCGCGGCCGAAGTCGAGCCGAACGTGGTAGAAGCAGAGCAACCGGCCGAAAATGCCGAAAGCCAAACCGCTGCGGATGAAAACGCCGCCCAAGCGGAAGAGGAAGAAGCCAAGCCGCAGGTCTGAGACTGAAGGTCTGGCACAGAAAGGGGATGCTTCGGCATCCCCTTTTTTTGTTTGTGCAGCAACGCTTGAATTAGCCCGGTGCCCCGCCTAGGTTTGTCCTGTCGGCCCGACGCTCGGGCCATGATCAATGGAGTCCACTGCATGAAGCATTTCTTTCTCGTCACTCTGGCCCTGCTCGCGCTGGGCGGCTGTTCCAGCGAGTACATCATCACCACCACCGACGGGCAGATGCTCACCACGGCCGACAAGCCAGAGCTGGACGAAGACACCGGAATGATCGAGTTCGAAGACAGCGAAGGACGCAAGCAGCAGATTCCGCAGGCCCAGGTAAAACAGATGCTGGAACGCTAGGCTCATCCACGGCCACTCAAACAAAACCCCGCAAATGCGGGGTTTTGTTTGAGTGGCATATCGCTTGCAATGGGATCAGCAGCAGAACCCACTCCAACGGCGGAGCCGGTTCATAGACAATGGCGTCGTTTCTGGTCACGCAGCATGCTGCAGGCTGGAGCGGCGCCTTTTTGTTCAACGGCGGAACAAGACATGACTGACAGCAGCACTTCGCAACACAACGCCCTGGCCTGGGTCGCCGGCAGCGACGCTCCGGAGAAGAGTGCACTCAATCTGGGCTTCATGGCACTCACCGACTCTGCTTCCCTGATAGTCGCAGCCACCCAAGGCTTCGCCCAGCCTTATGGGCTGACCCTCAACCTGCAGCGCCAAGCCTCCTGGGCCGGTTTGCGCGACCGCCTGTTGAACGGCGAACTGGATGCAGCGCAAACCCTCTACGGCCAGGTGTACGGCATCCACCTGGGCATCGGCGGCCCGGCCACCCAGATGGCCATTCTCATGGGGCTGAACCAGAACGGCCAGGCCATCAACCTCTCCGAGCCCCTCAAACGCACTGGCGTGGTCACTGCCGAGGCACTCGCCGCCCGAGCGCGCCAAGGCGGTGCAAAACTCACCTTCGCCCAGACCTTTCCCACCGGCACCCATGCCATGTGGCTGTATTACTGGCTGGCGGCCCAGGGCATTCATCCACTGGAAGACGTCAGCACCGTAGTCGTACCGCCCTCGCAGATGGTCGCGCACCTGCGCGCCGGGCGTATCGACGGCTTCTGCGCCGGTGGCCCCTGGGGCGCTCTGGCCGTAGAGGAGGAGCAGGGCTTCACCATGGCTACCAGCCAGATGATCTGGGCCGACCATCCGGAGAAAGTGCTGGGCGTGACCCGCGAGTTCGTCGAGCAATACCCCAACACGGCCCGCGCCCTGACCATGGCCGTGCTGGAGGCCAGCCGCTTCATCGACGAGAACGAAGAGAACCGCCGCAGCACCGCTCAGCTGATCAGCAGCAGCGACTATGTCGACGCGCCACTGTCCTCCATCCAGCCGCGCTTCCTCGGTCAGTATGAAGACGGCCTCGGTCACGCCTGGCTGGATGCGCACCCGCTGCGCTTCTTTGCCGACGGTCAGGTGAACATGCCCTGGCTCTCCGATGGCATGTGGTTCATGACCCAGTTCCGCCGCTGGGGCCTGCTGCGCGATGATCCGAACTACCTCGCCGTCGCCCGTGAAGTCCACCAGCTGGACCTGTATCGCCAGGCCGCCGAGGCCGTTGGCGTGAAGGTGCCGGAACAGGCGATGCGCCGCTCGGTGCTGCTCGACGGCAGCGTCTGGGATGGCAGCGACCCGGAGGGCTATGCCCGTAGCTTCACGATCCACGCTCGCAGCAACGACACCGCCATCGCCCTGTAACGCACCGAGATCACCGCACGATGCTACGCATACTCCTGATCAACGATACCCCGAAGAAGGTCGGTCGCCTGAAGAGCGCCCTGGTCGAGGCAGGTTTCGAGGTGATCGACGAATCCGGGCTGACCATCGACCTGCCCGAGCGGGTCGAAGCCGTCCGCCCGGATGTGGTTCTGATCGACACCGAATCTCCCGGCCGTGACGTGATGGAGCAGGTGGTGCTGGTCAGCCGCGACCAGCCGCGACCCATCGTCATGTTCACCGACGAGCATGACCCGCAGGTGATGCGCCAGGCCATCCAGTCCGGGGTCAGCGCCTACATCGTCGAAGGCATCCATGCCGAGCGCCTGCAACCGATCCTCGACGTGGCCATGGCCCGTTTTGAGAGCGATCAGGCCCTGCGTGCCCAATTGCAGGCCCGCGACGCCCAACTGGCCGAACGCAAGCGTATCGAGCTGGCCAAGGGCCTGCTGATGAAGATGAAGAGCTGCAACGAAGAGGACGCCTACACCCTGATGCGCCGTCAGGCCATGAGCCGGCAGCAGAAGCTGATCCAGGTAGCTGAACAGATCATCGCCATGCATGACATGCTCGGCCCTTGATGCCACGCAACCGGCGGTACACCACTGTACCGCCGGCCAACCCAACTGTACCTGTCGCCCCACTCCCTCACGCACAACTGTTCACCCCAGATACCCACAGGCCTGTATCTGCCGGATACGGCTCACTCTGGCTAAGGTGAAACCTCACCAAGCCACCGAGCCCCGCGCCATGACCGATGAACGCACCCTGCTGATCGACGCCGACCGGCGTGCCCTCGCCTACCTCGACGGCAGCGCCAGCCGCAGAGTCTTTCCCGACAAAGATTCAATTGCCGCGCTGGCTGGTTTCGACCAGGCACTGCCCGGTCATGGCCTGGAAGCTGCTGAGGTGCTGAAGCAACTGGACGAGATCGGCTCGCCTGCCACGGTGACGAGCAACGGCGCACGCTACTTCGGCTTCGTCATCGGCGCCACCCTGCCGGCTGCCGCAGCAGCCGAACGCCTGGTGCTGGCCTGGGATCAATGCGCCTCGTCCTTCGACAACTCACCGGTAGCCGATCATCTGGAGAAAGTCGCCGCACGCTGGGTCTGCGAGGCGCTCGGCTTACCGCAGGACAGTGCCGTCGGTTTCGGTACCAGCGCCACCGCCTGCACTCTCGCCTGCCTGTCGGCCGCGCGGCGCAGCCTGCTTTCACGCCTGGGCTGGGATTTCGACAACGACGGCCTGATCGGCGCCCCGGAAATTCGCGTGGTGCTCTCGGAAACCGCCCATATCACGGTAAAGAAAGCCCTGCGCGTACTCGGCTTTGGCATGAATCGCCTGCTCTATGCACCAGTGGACGAGCACGGACGAATCGACCCGAACCGCCTGCCCGCACTGGATGAGCGCACCCTGCTGATCCTGCAGGCCGGCGAGGTCAACACCGGAGAGTTTGACCCGTTCGCCGAGCTGATTCCCAAAGCCCGCTTTGCCGGTGCCTGGGTGCATGTCGACGGCGCTTTCGGCCTGTGGGCCAGGGCATCCTCGAAGGCCGGACTGGCCGAGGGCGTAGAGCAGGCCGATAGCTGGACCACCGATGGCCACAAATGGCTCAACACCCCCTACGACAGCGCCATGGCCATCTGCCGCGACGGCGACGCCCTGGCCGCGGCGATGAACAGTGATGCCGCCTACGCCACGGCGAGCAAGGATGCGCAGAAGAACCTGACCCTGGAATTCTCCCGCCGAGCCCGCGGCGTGGCGATCTGGGCGGCCCTGGCCAGCCTGGGCCGGGACGGACTCAAAGACATGATCGACCGGCATATCCGTCAGGCCGAAGAGCTGGCGGACATATTGCGCAGCGGCGGTTATCAGGTACTCAACCGCGTCGTACTCAATCAGGTACTGGTGCGCGCCGACGCGGACGAGCAAACGATCGCCATCCGCGAGGCGGCCCAAGCCTCCGGCGAGGTCTGGTTCGGCCCGACCCTCTGGCAGGGGCGCCCGGCATTTCGCCTCAGCCTGTCGTCCTGGCGCACCACGGATGCCGATGTGCAGACCCTGGCCGACCTGCTGCTACGCCTGAAACGCCAACTGAACTGACTGCACCGCTGATTTGCCGGCAAACTGCTCTGGACAGCCGCCAGCCAGGCCCCTTATCTTCGCCGCCAGGCCACACGCATGTGGCCAGCGTCGCTCGGACGGTTCCGGGCGCTTACGTACTTCGAGGAAGCCATGGCTGATAACGCCAAACGCCGCTTTGCGCGCATCGATCGTCTCCCCCCCTACGTTTTCAACATCACCGCCGAACTGAAGATGGCCGCCCGCCGCCGTGGCGAGGACATCATCGACTTCAGCATGGGCAACCCCGACGGCGCCACCCCGCCGCACATTGTCGAAAAGCTGGTACAGGTCGCCCAGCGCGACGACACCCACGGCTACTCCACCTCCCGCGGTATCCCGCGCCTGCGCCGTGCCATCTCGCGCTGGTACAAGGACCGCTATGACGTGGAAATCGACCCGGAAAGCGAAGCCATCGTCACCATCGGCTCCAAGGAAGGCCTGGCGCACCTGATGCTGGCCACTCTGGATCATGGCGACACCGTGCTGGTGCCCAACCCCAGTTACCCCATTCATATCTATGGCGCGGTGATCGCCGGCGCCCAGGTGCGCTCCGTACCGCTGGTGCCCGGTGTGGACTTCTTCGCCGAGCTGGAGCGGGCGATCCGCGAGAGCATTCCCAAGCCGAAGATGATGATCCTCGGCTTCCCCTCCAACCCCACCGCCCAATGCGTGGAGCTGGATTTCTTCGAGCGCGTGGTGGCCCTGGCCAAGCAGTACGACGTACTGGTGGTGCACGACCTCGCTTACGCGGACATCGTCTACGACGGCTGGAAAGCACCGTCGATCATGCAGGTGGAAGGTGCCAAGGACATCGCCGTGGAGTTTTTCACCCTGTCCAAGAGCTACAACATGGCCGGCTGGCGCATCGGTTTCATGGTCGGCAATCCTGAGCTGGTAGCGGCCCTGGGGCGGATCAAGAGCTACCACGACTACGGCACCTTTACCCCGCTGCAGGTGGCGGCCATCGCCGCGCTGGAAGGTGATCAGCAGTGCGTACGCGATATCGCCGAGCAGTACCGCCAGCGCCGCAACATGCTGGTCAAGGGCCTGCACGAAGCCGGCTGGATGGTGGAAAAACCCAAGGCCTCCATGTACATCTGGGCCAAGATTCCCGAGCCCTACGCCCACCTGGGCTCACTGGAGTTCGCCAAGAAGCTGCTGTTGGAAGCCAAGGTCTGCGTCTCGCCAGGTCTGGGCTTCGGCGACTACGGTGACGACCATGTGCGTTTCGCCCTGATCGAGAACCAGGACCGCACCCGCCAGGCCATTCGCGGGATCAAGGCGATGTTCCGCGCCGACGGCCTGCTCAAGGAGCAACCGGCCAAAACGCGCAAAGCACCGGCCCAGTAAAACCAGAGGCCCCGACGGAAAAACCGCCGGGGCCTCTTGCTATCAGCCGGAATAATCCAGTGCGGTCCACAAGCGCCCTTGCCCAACCAGGCAGCCGGGCCGCTGCAGAGCCTCCCCAGGCACAGCCTGGAGCCGCGCGCCGAGCCCCTGGGAGTCGTCCTGACGCTGGCTCAGCCACTGGACACGGCCACAGTTGGGTGTCTCGATCAGATAGCTGGCCACTACACCCGACTGTGTCTCCGGCAGACGAATGACATCCAACACCCAACCCGCCTCCTCGCGACGCTCGCCATTGGCCACCAGCACCGTCCAGGCCCGCCCTTCGTCGATCACCAGATAGGCGCCATTGGCACGAGGCTGCTCGCTCTGCGATTGGGCGCAACCGGCGAGCAGGGCCAGCAGCACAATTGTCATCAGCTTCTGTTGCATTGTCGGTAGCTCCTCTGGATGGCGGCAGCGAGATCTGCATGCACGAATTCAGGCTGTGGAGTGATCCTAACACCGAATACTGTTTATCTGTACAGTGTTTTTTATTAGGCTATCGCCCAACCTACCGACGCCCGTTTTCACGGGCAGCACCAGCGCAACACAGGAGCCTCGCCATGCTGGATATCGTGCAGCTGAAACACGCGGTCAACCGGATGAACCCGGAGCGGGTACGCAGCACAGTCGAAGAGCTGCTTTTGGAAGGCATAGTCACCGAGCGCCGCACCCCCTTCAACCGAGCCCACTTCAATGGCTGCTTCGCCGAGATAGAAGCCCTGTTGCAGCGTGCCGGCTATCACCGACAGCTGGATGTGGTGGGCTATCAGGGCCAGGCCTATGCACTGTTCGATCCCACTCGCTGGGAAGCGGTGCAAGTACTGCGCTGGCTACGTGATTTCGCCGAGGAAACCCGCGCCAGCGGCTGATGCTCTGCCCACAATTGCACGCACCAAGCGCAGGTCTGCACTGCCTTGGTTCGCCCGGCCTACCCTGGCGAACCCCCGGAAAAAGGCGTTCTAACCACTGTTACTGTTTCCTATCGAGCTGATTTTCAAGGAGTTATTCAGCGCTCCGAAGCACGCGGCAAAAGCTGGCAAGGCCTTTGCAGAAGACCTTTCAGCCACACCCGTCTTCGGATCGCCAACGGCGGTGATCGGGACGAATAGACAAAGACGTCAAGACAATCAGCTCTCTCGAGCAGATTCGTCTCGACGTCTTTTTTCGTTTCTGACCACGAGGAATCTTTCAATGCGCAAGACCCGCCGTACTCCCCTGAAGTCCCTGTTCGGTGCCGCCCTGCTGGCCCTTTCCCCACTCTCCGTGCAAATGGCGCTGGCCGCCGAGCCGGAGAAGGAAGAACTCAAGCTCGGCTTCATCAAGCTCACCGACATGGCCCCGCTGGCCATTGCCTATGAGAAGGGCTATTTCGAGGACGAGGGCCTGTTTGTCACCCTGGAGGCCCAGGCCAACTGGAAAGTGCTGCTGGACCGGGTGATCGACGGTGAACTGGACGGCGCCCACATGCTGGCCGGCCAGCCGTTGGGCGCGACCATCGGCTTCGGCACCAAGGCCGAAGTGGTCACCGCCTTCTCCATGGACCTCAACGGCAACGGCATCACCGTGTCCAACGAGGTCTGGGAGGAAATGAAGAAGCATGTGCCGATGAAGGACGGCAAGCCGGTGCACCCGATCAAGGCCGATGCACTCAAGCCGGTGATCGAGCAGTACAAGGCCAAGGGCAAGCCGTTCAACCTGGGCATGGTCTTCCCTGTTTCCACCCACAACTACGAGCTGCGCTACTGGCTGGCCGCCGGCGGTATCAACCCGGGGCTGTACGCGCCGGAGAAAGGCGACATCAGCGGTCAGATCAACGCCGACGCGCTGCTCTCGGTCACCCCGCCGCCGCAGATGCCGGCGACCATGGAAGCCGGCACCATCAGTGGCTACTGCGTGGGCGAGCCGTGGAACCAGCAGGCGGTGTTCAAGGGCATCGGCGTGCCGGTAATCACCGACTACGAAATCTGGAAGAACAACCCGGAGAAGGTCTTCGGCGTATCCAAGGACTGGGCCGAAGCCAACCCGGAAACCCACAAGCGCCTGGTCAAGGCACTGATCCGTGCGGCCATGTGGCTGGACGAGAACAACAACGCCAACCGTGCCGAGGCGGTGGAAATCCTCTCCCGTCCGGAATACGTCGGCGCCGACGCCAAGGTCATCGCCAACTCCATGACCGGCACCTTCGAGTACGAGAAAGGCGACAAGCGCGAAGTGCCTGACTTCAACGTGTTCTTCCGCCACGACGCCACCTACCCCTTCTACTCGGACGCCATCTGGTACCTGACCCAGATGCGCCGCTGGGGCCAGATCAGCGAAGCCAAGCCGGACAGCTGGTACGTCGACGTGGCCAAGCAGGTCTATCGCCCGGATCTGTACCGCGAGGCGGCCAACGAGCTGGTCAGCGAAGGCAAGGCCAAGGCCGATGACTTCCCGGCCGCCGATGAAGACGGCTACCGCGCACCGAGCAGCGACTTCATCGACGGCGTGACCTACGACGGCCACAAGCCCAACGCCTACCTGAACTCCTTCCAGATCGGCCTGAAAGGCACCGAGTAAACCCCGTGCAGGCGGAGCCCAGGGCTCCGCCCTCACCCACGCGAGGACAGGACGATGAGCAACCCGAACGTCGCCACCCCGATCAAGCAGACCGTCGATACCGCACGCAGCCAGGCCATGATCAAGCGCTGGGCGCCGGCAGTCATCCTGCCGCTGGCCGGCATCCTATTCTTTCTGCTGTTCTGGCAACTGGTGGCCAACAATATCCAGACCAGCCTGGGCCAGTTCCCCGGGCCAGTGCAGGTCTACAACCAGTTCGGCTCCCTGGTCGACGCCCACATCGCCGAGCGCGACAAAGCCGAGGCCTTCTACGAGCGCCAGGAGCAGCGCAACGCCGCGAAGCTGGCAAAAGACCCGAGCGCCGAGGTGAAGATCCGCCCCTACACCGGCAAGCCGACCTTCTTCGACCAGATCGTCACCAGCCTCTACACCGTGCTGGCCGGCTTCGCCCTGGCCAGCCTGATCGCTGTGCCGCTGGGCATTCTCTGCGGCCTGTCGAAGAGCATCCATGCCGCGATCAACCCGCTGATCCAGGTGTTCAAGCCGGTCTCGCCACTGGCCTGGCTGCCGCTGGTGACCATGCTGGTCAGCGCCCTGTACACCAGCAACGACCCGCTGCTGGCCAAATCCTTCCTCAACTCGGCGATCACCGTGGCGCTGTGCTGCCTGTGGCCGACCGTGCTCAACACCACGGTCGGCGTGGCCGGCCTGGACAAGGACCTGACCAACGTCAGCCGCGTGCTGCGCCTGTCGCCGCTGGAGCATGTGCGGCGCATCGTGCTGCCGGCCGCGGTACCAGCCATTTTCACCGGCCTGCGCCTGTCGCTGGGCACCGGCTGGATGGTGCTGATCGCCGCCGAGATGCTGGCGCAGAACCCGGGCCTGGGTAAGTTCATCTGGGACGAGTTCCAGAACGGCAGCTCCAATTCCCTCGGCCGCATCATGGTGGCGGTGATCGTCATCGGCCTGATCGGCTTCCTCCTCGACCGTCTCATGCTCCAGCTGCAGAAAACCGTGAGCTGGGACAAGAGCGCCGTGCTGCGCTAAGGAGAATGACCATGACTACTGCTCACCTCGAACTCACTGGCGTCGGCATCGACTTTCCCACCGACAAGGGCCTGTTCCGTGCCCTGCAGAACGTCAACCTGAAGATCGACAAGGGCGAGTTCGTCTCGCTGATCGGCCACTCCGGTTGCGGCAAATCCACCGTGCTCAACATAGTAGCGGGGCTGTACCAGGCCACCACCGGCGGCGTGATCCTCGATGGCCGCGAAGTCAACGAGCCCGGCCCGGAGCGCGCCGTGGTGTTCCAGAACCACAGCCTGCTGCCCTGGCTAACCTGCTACCAGAACGTCGAACTGGCGGTGCGCCAGGTGTTCAAGGACAAGTCGCGCAAAGAAGTGCGCGACTGGACCCTGCACAACCTGGAGCTGGTGCACATGATGCATGCCAAGGACAAGCGCCCCAGCGAGATCTCCGGCGGCATGAAGCAGCGCATCGGCATCGCCCGCGCGCTGGCCATGCAGCCCAAGGTGCTGCTGATGGACGAGCCGTTCGGCGCACTCGACGCACTGACCCGCGCCCACCTGCAGGATTCGCTGATGGAGATCCACCGCGACCTCGGCAACACGGTGATCATGATCACCCACGATGTCGACGAGGCGGTGCTGCTGTCCGACCGTATCGTGATGATGAGCAACGGCCCCGCAGCCACCGTCGGCGACATCCTCAAGGTCGACCTGCCGCGCCCACGCGACCGCCTGGCCCTGGCCAACGACGCGCAGTACCACCACTGCCGCGCCGCGGTGCTGGAGTTCCTCTACCAGCGCCAGCAGCGGCCGGCGGCCTGACCGGCTCAAGGCGATCTCGCCGCCCGAAACAACGCCGCGCCCCGGTACCAGGGCGCGGCGTTTTTTATTTGCACGAAGTAGCCATGTAGGAGCGAGCTCTGCTCGCGAAGCTTGCAGGCGGGTGGGTTCGCGAGCAGAGCTCGCTCCTACGCCTGGCCGTAGCCCGGATGCAATCCGGGAAGCCGGCGACTCCCCTCCCGGATTGCATCCGGGCTACAGACTGTGGCCAAACCGTCGCTTGTACGGCACTCGCGACGCGCCCTACTCTGCGCAAAACCACAACAATAAACGGAGCTCGTATGCCCTACAGCCTCTACATCGCCGCCATTCTTTCGCTGCTGTTGATCGCCCTGTCACTCAATGTCTCGCGCCTGCGCATGCGCCACCAGGTGGCCTTCGGCGACGGCGGCAAGGCAGATCTGACCAAGGCGGTGCGCGCCCACGGCAACAGCCTGGAGCAGTCGGTGCTGTTCATCGTGCTGCTGTATCTGGGAGAAAGCACAGGCCAGCTCAGCCAGGCACTGACGGCCGCGCTCGGCTTCGCCTTCATCATGCTGCGCCTGCTGTATTGCACCGGGCTGTTCGCCCGCATCCTGCTGCTGCGCCAGGCCAGCCACGGGCTGACCATGCTGCTGATGCTGGTGCTCAGCGTGCTTCTACTGATTCCTCAATAGGGTCTGTTGGCGTTTTGTCGCGAACCGCGTTGCAGCGAAAAATCGCGCCAGGCTAGGCGCGGGATGCAGGCAATGGTCGCTCCCTTGGCAAGTCCCGCAACAACGCATGGCGCGATTTTCCGCGCAACCCGCAGGAACGGGCCCGTTTTTACGCGGAACGTTGTTACTCGACGGCTCATTTGGATCACCAAACTTCGCGTCTCGCGCCTAGCTCCGCGCAAAAACGGGCTCCGTCGCGGTCGCGACAAAACGCCAACAGACCCTAAATCGCAGACAAAAAAAACGCCGCGAAGATCGCGGCGGGAGAGTGAGTAGCACACCTACAGTACTAGGTGTGATGTTGCAGCTCCGGTGTGACCGTTTGATGACCATTCGGCAACATTTCATCGGGCAACCAATGCGGCGCTTCCAGACGCTGCTTGAGGCGCTCGACAAACTGGTCGGCGGCCTGCTGGGTGCGAAAGGGCACGGCACAAAGCCCCAGTTTGACGATCCAGCCGCTCTCGGCGGCTTCGCTCATGCTGATGTCCATAAAGTCCCCCTGTGGTGTGGGTTGGCCAGGCAAGCCGAGCTTAGGCCAGGAAAGTTACAGCTCAAAAGTCCAAAAAACACTAAACAGCCGCTGTGATGGTTATGAACCAGAAACAGGCAGAAACAGCTCTAGAGTGCACGTTGCCAGGTCATGCGCTGAGCCGCTCGCGCAAGCGCCCGAGCATGCCCAACAAACTGCCTACGCGCTCCCGCTCAGGCGCGTCGCGCGGGGGCTCGGCCAGGCGCGTGACCACCTCGCGAGGCTGCGCGCGGTAGAGCAGCGCCTGCTCGGCAGCAGCACGCAGCCCTTTATCAAACATGCCCTTGCGCACCGGTTTGGGCAGGTAACGGAAGATCTGTGCTTCGTTGATCAGCGCCAGCAACGCCTGGGTGTCACGAAACGGCGTGACCACCAGGCTAAGCAGACGCGGATGCGCCTGGGCCAGACTCTTGAGCAACGGCGCGGTATCCACGCCGGACAGGCGCAGGTCGCTGACCAGCATGTCGATCTGCTCATCATTGAGCAGCTGTACGGCCTGCTCCAGAGTGGCAGCACGCAGCAGACGGTGACCGGTACGGGTGCAGAACTCGCCAACACACTCCAGGGTCTGCGCGTCATCGTCGAGCAGCAGCAGGTTGAGCCGAGTCTCGGCCAGGGCCCGCACGGCTTGCACGTTTGGCACCTGCCGAGTCCGTGGGGCCAATTCCGCAGCCTGGCGCAGGGTATTGGCCATCTCCTGCGGGTCCCAGGGCTTGGTCAGGTAACGGAAGATGCCGCCGCTGTTGAGCGCCTCGATGGCCGCATCCAGATCGGAATAACCGGTCAGCAAAATGCGCATGGCCTGCGGCTGGATTTCGCTGGCCTGGGCCAGCAGCTCGGCCCCGCTCATCTGCGGCATGCGCTGGTCGCTGACCAGGATCTGCACCGGCTCGCTACGCAAGCGCTCCAGGGCGCGGCGCGGGTCGCTCTCCACCAGCACTTCGTAGTCGCGGCGGAACTGCAGGGAGAGGCTGCGCAGGATGCGCTCCTCATCGTCGACGAACATCACGCGAATGGGTTGGCTCATGCTTATGCGCTCCTTTTCAGGTCGGCAGGCTGGCTGCACGGCAGGCTGACCAGGAAGCGCGTGCCGCGTCCCGGCTCGGAAGCCACGCGAATGCTGCCGCCGTGGTCCTGGATGATCTTGAAGCTGATCGACAAGCCGAGCCCGGTGCCCTGCCCGACCGGCTTGGTGGTGAAGAACGGATCGAAAATGCGTTTGAGCACCTCTGCCGGCATGCCGCGACCACTGTCCTGTACCGAGATGAACACCTGGCGCTCATCGCTCCAGCTCTTCACCTGAATGCAGCCGTAGTCGTCCATGGCCTGGGCGGCGTTGGTCAACAGATTGAGCAGCACCTGATTGATCTGCGAAGGCGCGCAGGCGATGCGCGGCAGCTCGCCAAGCTGCTGACGTACTTCGGCCCTGTCCTTGATATTGGTGCGGGCGATCAGCAGTGAGCTGCGGATGCACTCGTTAAGGTCGACCTCCTCACTCATGGCGCGGTCGAGACGGGCGAAGTTCTTCAGCCCCAGCACCAGCTCAGCGATCTGCTGCAGGCCGTACTGGGTATCGCCGAACAGCTGGTCGAGATCGTCAGCCAACAGCTCCGGAGCCGCCAACTCGCGAGCCCGGCTGGCGGCCTGCAGCGCCTGGGCCAGATCGTCCTCGGCGCAGGCCGGGTTATCCAGGCAATCGCCCAGAGCGGCCTGGGCCTCGGCCAACTCCAGCAGCGGCCGGGTCAGGTCCTGCAGCAGCTGCACATTGTTCTTCACGTAGCCCAGCGGGGTATTCAGCTCGTGGGCCACACCGGCGACCATCTGCCCGAGCGAGGCCATCTTTTCCGACTGCACCAGCTGGGCCTGGGACTCCTTGAGGTCGACCAGTGCCTTGCGCAGCACCTGGTTGCGCTGAGCCACCCGATGTTCCATGGCCTTGAGCAGGTCGAGCACGGTGCCCAGGCCCTGATAGCGGCCCTGTTCGTCCACCAGGATGAAGTCGTCGCGAATCGGCGACTGCAGTTGCGCGGTGATCTGCCGCGCCGCCTCTTCCAGGCTGGTATCGAGGCTGACCAGCAGCGGCGCCGGGTTCATCACCTCGACCACCGGCTTGCGCCCCCACAGGTCGCGGCCGAAGCGCTGCATGAAGATGTCCTGCAGGGTCGAGCGGCTGACCAGGCCCAGCGGCCGATTGTCGTCGTCCACCACTGGCAGGGAGAGAAAGGCCTTGTGCTCGGGCATCAGCAGACGGTCGGCTACGTCGCTGATGTTGATCTGGGCTGGCAAGGCAGCAACTGGACGCAGCAACCGGCGTAGAGCGGGAACAACTTCCATGGAACGACTCCCGTACGAACGAATGGCCGGCATTCAAACAGCCAGAGGTTGCCAGCGTGTGACAACCGTCACTGTTGCGCAGGGAGTGGGTGGCGCGGATGTAACAGAAATGGGAACTGACAGTGGCGGCGCGGAGGTCTATGGTGGTGAACCCCGCAAATAGGAGAGTCCCATGCCCTGGTATGCCTGGCTGATCATGATCCTGGCGCTCGGCTCCATCCTGGGCAGTTTGCTGCTGCTGCGCGACAGTGCCCGCAAACTGCCGCTGAGCGATGAGCAACTGACGCGCATCCGGCAACGCAATGCCGAACAGGATGCCAAGGACGCCGAAGACCGCTGAGTTTCATCACAAGGAAGTACATATTGCCGCTTCATCTGCGCGCCCTGCTCCCTCTGCTGGTGCTAACCAGCGGTTTTGCCCTGGGTTATCTGCATCCTGTTGCCCTGCTCTTAGGGCTCCTGTTCGGTGCTTGGGTTCTGCTTGGCCCGAGCCGCTTACCTGGCTGGCTGTGGTGGAGTGGAGGGCTGCTAGGCGGTATCGCCCTGGCTGCACATCTGCTGCCCGGTTTCACACCTACACCTTTATGGCCGGCCCGCCAGATCAGCGCCGACGCCCCGCCCTACGCCCTGCGCCTGTCCTGGGACAAATGGCTGCTGGGCATGGTGTTGCTGGCCTGGTGGTTAGGTCAGCCACGCCCAGCCGCGCCTCAACCACGGCTGGCCTGGCTGAGCGCCGGCGCCACCCTGGTCGGCGTACCGCTGCTGGCACTGCTGCTGGGGCTGGTGGGCTGGCAGCCGAAATGGCCGGAAGGTCTGTGGCTATGGCTGGCGGTCAATCTCGGCGTGACCGTGCTGGCCGAGGAGCTGCTGTTTCGCGCCTGGTTGCAGCCGGCACTCTGTCGACGTCTGGGCGTGGTCTGGGGAATAGGCTTGAGCGCAGCCCTGTTCGGCGCTGCGCACCTTCCTTTCAGCCCGCTCTTTGCGCTGGTGGCCGCGCTGGCCGGGCTCGGTTATGGCCTGGTGTTTTATGGTAGCGGCCGCCTCTGGCCGGCCGTACTGCTGCACGGCACGGTCAATCTGCTGCACTTGCTGCTGCTGAGCTATCCAGTGCGTATGGCCTGACGACGATCCCATAGGGCGTGAAAATGCGCTGCAACTCGCCGCTCTCACGCAGTAGATCGAGGGCGTGGCTGAAATCCTCGGCGCTGATAGGCGCATGCGGGCTGAGAATGGCGTAATGCCGGTAGCGCTGATCTTCCCAGTCGGAGATCAGCAATTGCGACTTGAGCTGTGGTTGTTCGCGCAGGCGTGCTCCCAGCCAGGAACGGGTGATGGGAGCAACATCGGCGCGCCCCCGCAGCACCAGCTTGAGATTGCTTTCGTGGGAATAGGTGAGAACGGCGTTGAAGTTCTTCTCCAGCCACTTGGGGTCGTTATTGAAGCCTGCGAAACCATAGTGGTAGCCATTGAACAGGGCCATGCGCTTGCCCTGCAGATTGTCGAAAAAGTGCTGGTCACGACCGGCTTCGGCACGAGCAACCAGGATTTCCGCATCCTCCAGGCCCATGTCGACGCGGGGACCGGCAATGCCCTGCCAGCTCCAGTCAGGATTTTCGAATATGGCGACATGGATGCGGCCGCTGCGAAAGTCTTCGAAACGCCGGTTCAACGAAGTGGCACGCAGGCCAAAACGATGCTGGCTCTGCGCCTTGTTGAGCGCGGCCACCAGCTCCCCGAGCAAGCCGCCCTGCAGGTTTTCCTCGGGCTTGATCACGTAGGGCGGGAAATGCACGGCTGCAATCAGCACCTCATCTGCAGCCGTCGCCCACTGGCTACCGAACACCAGCAACAGCGACAACACCCGCGCCCATCCCTGTGGACACCGACACATATTGACCCCTAGGACAAAAACGCTCAGCAGAGACTAGCCCAGGCATTCAGACAGGTAAATGTCGATCAATGTCGAATAGGATCGGACTGCTGAAGATTTCCCTCGGCACCTCCCTGCAGTTGGTATCTGGCGAGAAGAGCGGGCAACTTGCCGCCATCACGCAGCAGCTGCAGCAAACTGGCCAGCTGACGGGAGTTCAAGGGGGCGCCTAGGCGCAACAGGGCATGGTGGCGGTAGATCTGGTCAGCCCTCTGCGAGATCAGCAGCTGCTGACTTTCCACCGGGTATTCACGCTCGAAAATGGGCAGGTAAGAGCGCGTCACCACGCTGACATCAGCCCGATCGTGCAAGAGCATCAACAGATTGCTGTCATGGGAATAGGTCAGCGATGCCTGGAAATGGCTGACCAGGTAATTCTGCTCCGCGTTGAAGTCGGCAAACGCATAGTGATAGCCGGTGTAGAGCGCCATGCGCTTACCCTTGAGGCTATCGAAGAAGGACTGGTCACGGCCCGCCTGCTTACGGGCAACGTAAACCTCGGCATCGATGATCTGCAGATCGAGTTTGTCCAACTCGATGCCCTGCCACCCCCACTCCGGCGATTCGAACAGGATCAGGTCATAACGAGCCTGCTGGAAGTCGCGATAGCGCCGGGTAACCGAGGTTGGCACCAGACTGAAGCGATAGTCGTCCTGAGCACTGTTGAGGGCTGCCAGCAGCTCGGGCAGCACACCTGAGGGTTCCTCGCTTTCAGGCTTAATCACATAGGGCGGGAAGTGGTAGGCGCCCACTCTGACCAACTGCGCAGCTGCCAGGGCGGGAACCCAGCATGAGAGCGTGATGAGCAACAGGCGCATGAACAGACGCAACGCGATACCCCGGAGCAGGAAGGCCAAAAGTCCGACATATCCCTGTCACCGAGCCCGCACAGCGCCGGCTCAGGAGAAGCTTAGCAGGCTATAGAGAATGAAAATCAAAGCAGGCTAGGCGGTATATCAACCCGCCCGTCAGGAAGCATCCTTGATCACCAGCGTCAGGGCCTGCTCGGCCAGCTGATCGAGGCTGACCTTGCCACCCGGGCGGAACCAGGTAGTGGTCCAGCTCAGCGCACCGGTGAGGAAGCGTCGCAGGATGAACGGATCGGCCTGGAAGAAACCTGCGGTACGCGCCTCTTCCAGCACCGCCAGCCAGATCTGCTCGTAGGTGTCGCGCAGGCTGAGGATATGGGCCTGCCCCTCTTCGGACAGCGAGCGCCATTCGTAGACCAGCACGCCCATGGCCTCGCCGGTGCCGCCCATGATCGACTGCAGCTCGCAGCGAATCAGCGCCAGCACCCGCTCGCGAGTGCCATTGGCCTCGGCCAGTGCGGCGCGCAGCAACGCGGTGTTGTAGATAACGGTCTCCTCCATCACCGCCTTGAGGATCTCGTCCTTGCTCTTGAAGTGGTGAAAGATGCTGCCGGACTGGATGCCCACGGCGCTGGCCAGATCACGCACCGTGGTGCGCTCGTAGCCCTTGCTGCGGAACAGATGGGCTGCGGTTTGCAGCAGCTTGCCACGGGCGCTGTCCGGGTCGATCAGCTCGCCACTGGCCACCATCTTCTGCATCACTTCTCGGGCTTTCTGTTCGTCCAGGCTCATCGCTCCCCCACATGGAATGCCGCTTGCGTGTGCATTGTACGCCAGCAAACCAAGCAAGCGCTCGGGATAAATCAGCTCAACCACTTTTCAACCAAGCGCTTGCTTGGTAGTGTTCATTTATCTGATTGATTGCGCGGAACCACAACCATGAGCAAAACCGTACGCATCGGCTGCGCCTCCGCCTTCTGGGGGGACACCTCTACCGCTGCCGCCCAGCTTGTCCGGGGTAGCGAGCTGGATTACCTGGTGTTCGACTACCTGGCCGAAGTAACCATGTCGATCATGGCCGGGGCGCGCATGAAGAAGCCGGACGAAGGCTACGCCACCGACTTCGTCGAGATGCTGGCGCCGCTGCTCGGCGAGATCGCGCAGAAGAACATCCGCGTCGTCAGCAACGCCGGCGGGGTCAACCCCAGCGCCTGCGCCGCCGCCCTCAGCGCGGCCTGCGACAAGGCCGGCGTGCAGCTGAAGATCGCCGTGCTGCATGGCGACAACCTGCAGCCCAAGCTCGGCGAGCTGGCCAAGGCCGGCACAGTGGAAATGTTCACTGGCGCCCCGCTGCCACCCATGTGCGTATCGGTCAACGCCTACCTGGGCGCACCGGGCATAGTCGCCGCACTGGAGGCCGGCGCCGATATCGTCATCACCGGGCGCGTGGTCGACAGCGCCGTGGTCAGCGCCGCGCTGGTGCACGAGTTCGGCTGGGCCTGGAACGACTACGACAAGCTGGCCCAGGCCGCCCTCGCCGGCCACATCATCGAATGCGGCGCGCAGTGCACCGGCGGCAACTTCACCGACTGGCGCGACGTGCCGGACTACGAACATATCGGCTTCCCGGTCATCGAAGTCCGTGAAGATGCCAGCTTCGTGGTGAGCAAGCCCGAGGGCACGGGCGGACTGGTTTCCACCCTGTCGGTCGGCGAGCAGATGCTTTACGAGATCGGCGACCCGCGCGCCTATTACCTGCCGGATGTGGTCTGCGATTTCACTCAGGTGCAACTTGCCCAGGTCGGCGACAACCGAGTCGAACTGCACGGCGCGCGCGGCCTGCCGCCAACTTCGCAATACAAGGTCAGCGCCACCCACCCGGACGGCTTCCGCTGCACCGCCAGCTGTCTGCTGGCCGGCATCGACGCCGTGGCCAAGGCCGAGCGCGTCAGCCAGGCGATCATCGCCAAAACCGAAGAGATGTTCGCCGAGCGCGGCTGGGGCCCGTACAAGGAAGCCTGCATCGAACTGCTCGGTTCCGAAGCCACCTATGGCCCGCACGGTCAGCGTCGCGACACCCGCGAAGTGGTAGTCAAGATCGCCGTGCGCCATGCCAAGAAGGAAGCATTGGTGCTGTTCTCCCGCGAGATCGCCCAGGCCGCCACCGGCATGGCGCCGGGCCTGACCGGCATCGTCGGCGGGCGCCCCACCGTGTACCCGGTGATCCGCCTGTTCAGCTTCCTGGCCGACAAGAACGCCTGCAGCCTGGAGATGGAGTTGGGTAGCCAACGCAACGCAGTCAGCCTGCCCAAGGTAGGCGTGTTCGAGCCGCATCTGGTTGCCCACTATGTACCGGTGCCGCAACCCCAAGGCCAGGCCGATACCCGCGTGCCGCTGATTAAGCTGGCCGTGGCTCGCTCCGGCGACAAGGGCAACCACAGCAATATCGGCGTGATGGCAAGAAAGCCCGAGTATCTGGCCTGGATCGCCGCTGCGCTCAGCGAGGGTGCCGTGGCCGAATGGATGCAGCATGTACTCGACGGCCAGATCGGCAAGGTCAGCCGCTGGCACCTGCCGGGCAGCCACAGCCTCAACTTCCTGCTGGAGAACGCCCTGGGTGGCGGCGGCGTGGCCAGCCTGCGCATAGACCCGCAAGGCAAGGCCTTTGCCCAGCAGTTGCTGGAGTTCCCGGTGCCAGTGCCCAAGGCATTGGCTGAAACCCTGTAGGAGCGCATCGCACATTGACCCAGCGGCGTTCGAAACGAGATCGAAGGACAACAACAATGAGCTACGACTCAGTCTTCAAACCCGGCCTGTTCGCCGGCCAGACCATTCTGGTCACCGGCGGCGGCAGTGGCATCGGCCGTTGTGTGGCCCATGAACTGGCGGCCCTTGGCGCCCATGTAGTGCTGGTCGGGCGCAAGCTGGAAAAGCTGGAAGCCACCGCCGGCGAGATCGCCGAAGACGGCGGCAGCGCCAGCTTTGCCGTGTGCGATATCCGCGAGGAAGACGCGGTGAAGGCTACGGTCGCCGGCGTGCTGGCCGAGCGTGGACGCATCCACCATCTGGTCAACAACGCCGGCGGCCAGTTCCCCGCGCCGCTGGTGTCGATCAACCAGAAAGGCTTCGAGACCGTGGTGCGCACCAATCTGGTCGGCGGCTTTCTGGTGGCCAAGGAAGTCTTCCTGCAGAGCATGAGCAAGCACGGCGGCAGCATCGTCAACATGCTCGCCGACATGTGGGGCGGCATGCCCGGCATGGGCCACTCTGGCGCCGCCCGCGCCGGCATGGACAACTTCACCAAAACCGCCGCCTACGAGTGGGGCCACGCCGGTGTGCGGGTCAACGCCGTGGCGCCCGGCTGGATCGCCTCCAGTGGCATGGACACCTACCCCGAGTCGATGAAGAACATGATCCGCAACCTCAAGGATCACGTGCCGCTGCAACGCATCGGCAGCGAGTCGGAAGTGGCCGCCGCCATCGTCTTCCTGCTCTCCCCCGGCGCCAACTTCATCAGCGGCAACACCATCCGCATCGACGGCGCCGCCAGCCAGGGCACCCGCGCCTGGACGCTGGGCAAGGCGCAGGCCAGCGAGTCCTACAACGGCTTCCACCGGGCCTACCTGCCCGACGTGTTCAAGGGAGAGTGATGCGATGCCGGTGATTCAGTCCGAACTCGACGTGCATGGCGATGCCTTCGCGCAGAACCGCGAGGCCATGCTGGCCGCCATCGCCAGCTTCCGCGAGGTGGAGCAGAAGGTCCTCGACAAGGCTGCCGAGGCCAAGGCCAAGTTCGACAAGCGCGGCCAGCTGCTGCCGCGCGAGCGCCTCAACCTGCTACTCGACGCAGGCGCACCCTTCCTCGAACTCTGCTCGCTGGCCGGCTACAAGCTGCATGACGACAAGGACGGCACCCAGGCCGGCGGCGGCATCATCGCCGGTATCGGCTACGTGGCTGGAGTGCGCTGTCTGGTGATCGCCAACAACAGCGCGATCAAGGGCGGCACCATTTCCCCCACAGGCCTGCGCAAGTCGCTACGCCTGCAGCAGGTGGCCAGCGAGAACAAGCTGCCCATTGTCACCCTGGCCGAGAGCGGCGGCGCCAACCTGACCTACGCCGCCGACATCTTCGTCGAGGGCGCGCGCGCCTTCGCCAACCAGGCGCGCCTGTCCGCCGCCGGCATCCCGCAGATCACCGTGGTACATGGCTCGTCCACCGCCGGCGGCGCCTACCAGCCGGGCCTGTCCGACTACGTGGTGGTGGTGCGCGGCAAGGCCAAGATGTTCCTCGCCGGCCCGCCCTTGCTCAAGGCGGCGACCGGCGAAATCGCCACCGACGAGGAGCTGGGCGGCGCCGAGATGCACGCCCAGGTTGCCGGCACGGCCGAATACCTGGCCGAGAACGACGCCGATGGCGTGCGCCTGGCCCGTGAGATCGTCGGCATGCTGCCGTGGAATGCCCAGCTGCCGCAGCGCCCGCCGCGCAGTTACCAGGAGCCGCTGTACCCGGTCCACGAACTGCTCGGTGTGGTTCCGGCCGATGCCAAGAAACCCTACGACGTGCGCGAAATTATCGCCCGCATCGCCGACGGCTCGGAGTTCCTCGACTTCAAGAACGAGTTCGACAGCCAGACAGTCTGCGGTCACCTGCAGATCGAAGGCCAGCCCTGCGGCCTGATCGGCAACAACGGGCCGATCACTCCGAGGGGGGCCGCGAAAGCCGCGCAATTTATCCAGCTGTGCGAGCAGAGCAACACGCCGATCCTGTTCTTCCACAACACCACCGGTTTCATGGTCGGCACCGAGTCGGAACAGCTCGGCGTGATCAAGCACGGCTCGAAAATGATCCAGGCGGTGGCCAACGCCACCGTGCCCAAGCTGACAATAGTCGTCGGCGGCTCCTACGGCGCCGGCAACTACGCCATGTGCGGCCGGGGCCTCGACCCGCGCTTTATCTTCGCCTGGCCCAACAGCCGCACCGCCGTGATGGGCGGCGCCCAGGCCGGCAAGGTGCTGCGCATCGTCACCGAGGAGAAACACCTCAAGGAAGGCAAGGAGGCAGACCCGAAGATGCTCGACATGCTGGAGATGGCCACCGCGCAGAAGCTCGACAGCCAGTCCACCGCGCTATACGGCACCGCCAGCCTGTGGGACGACGGCCTGATCGACCCGCGTGACACGCGCAAGCTGCTCGGCCTGCTGCTCGACATCTGTGCCGAGGCGCAGATGCGACCGCTCAAGAAAAACAGTTTCGGGGTGGCGCGGCTATAGCCCTCTCCCCCAGCCCCTCTCCCGTAAACGGGCGAGGGGAGCAGTCGGAGTCGCCGGCCAACCCCTTGCTAACCGGCCAACACAAACAGTCCCCTCTCCCACTGGTGGGAGAGGGTTAGGGAGAGGGAAAAGACTCTCCACCGCGAACACTCTTCGAGGAGAACAAGAAAAATGATCTTCACCCAGGAACACGAAGAACTCCGCCGCACCGTGCGCAACTTTGTCGAGCACGAGATCAACCCGCATGTCGACGAGTGGGAGAAGGCCGGCAAATTCCCCATGCACGAGATTTTCAAGAAGGCTGGCGACCTCGGCCTGCTGGGCATCTCCAAGCCGGAGAAATTCGGCGGCATGGGCCTGGACTACAGCTACTCGGTGGTCGCTGCCGAAGAATTCGGCACCATCCACTGCGGCGGCATCCCCATGGCCATCGGCGTGCAGACCGACATGTGCACCCCGGCCCTGGCCCGCTTCGGCTCCGATGAGCTGCGCGAAGAATTCCTGCGTCCGGCCATCGCCGGCGAGATGGTCGGCTGCATCGGTGTTTCCGAAGTCGGTGCCGGCTCCGACGTGGCCGGGCTGAAGACCAGCGCGCGCAAGGACGGCGACGACTACGTGATCAACGGCAGCAAGATGTGGATCACCAACTCCCCGTCCGCCGACTTCATCTGCCTGCTGGCCAACACCAGCGACGACAAGCCCCACGTCAACAAATCGCTGATCGTGGTGCCGATGAACACGCCGGGCATCACCCTCAGCCCGCACCTGGACAAGCTCGGCATGCGTAGCTCGGAGACCGCCCAGGTGTTCTTCGACAACGTGCGCGTACCTCAGCGCAACCGCATCGGCCACGAAGGCGCCGGTTTCATGATGCAGATGCTGCAGTTCCAGGAAGAGCGCATGTTCGGCGCGGCCAACATGATCAAGGGCCTGGAGTACTGCGTCGACAGCACCATCGAGTACTGCAAGCAGCGCCACACCTTCGGCACGCCGCTGATCGACAACCAGGTCATTCACTTCCGCATGGCCGAGCTGCAGAGCGAAATCGAGGCCCTGCGCGCCCTCGTCTACCACGCCACCGAACTGTATGTGAAAGGCAAGGACGTCACCAAGCTAGCCTCCATGGCCAAGCTCAAGGCTGGCCGCCTGGGCCGCGAAGTGACCGACAGCTGCCTGCAGTACTGGGGCGGCATGGGCTTCATGTGGGACAACCCCGTTTCCCGTGCGTATCGCGATGTGCGCCTGGTGAGCATCGGCGGCGGCGCCGACGAGATCATGCTCGGCATCATCTGCAAGCTGATGGGCATCCTGCCCGGCAAAAAGAAAGGCTGAGGCTATCGATGGTTCCCATGCTCTGCGTGGAAACCCCTGACGGGACGCTTCGCGTCCCAGCGGCGCAGAGCACCGCACAGCGCATTCCCACGCAGAGCGTGGGAACGATCACGAGGAGCCTGTGATGGCTGAACTACCAAACACGGAAACCCTGCTGCTGGAACAGGTCGAGGGCGTGCTCTACGTCACCCTCAACCGCCCGGAAATCCGCAACGCCATGAGCCTGGCGATGGTCGAGGAACTGCGCACGGTGCTGCGCGCGGTCCGTGGCGACCAGGGGGTGCGCGCCCTGGTGCTGCGCGGCGCCGATGGCCACTTCTGTGCCGGCGGCGATATCAAGGACATGGCCGGCGCCAGAGCCCGCGGCGGTGACGCCTATCGCGAGCTGAACCGCGCCTTCGGCAGCCTGCTGGAAGAAGCCCAGTGCGCGCCGCAAGTGCTGGTCGCCGTGCTGGAAGGCGCGGTTCTCGGCGGCGGCTTCGGCCTGGCCTGCGTGTCCGACATCGCCATCGCCCACCAGGGCGCCAAGTTCGGCCTGCCGGAAACCAGCCTGGGGATTCTGCCGGCGCAGATCGCGCCCTTCGTGGTCAAGCGTATCGGCCTGACCCAGGCCCGTCGCCTGGCCCTGACTGCCGCCCGTTTCGACGGCGCCGAAGCGCTACGCCTGGGCCTGGTGCACTTCAGCGAAGCCGACGACCAGGCCGTGGTCGACCGCCTCGCCGACTGCCTGCAACAGGTGCGCCAGTGCGCCCCCGGCGCCAACGCGGCGACCAAGGCGCTGCTACTGGCCACCGAAACAGAAAACCTCGGCAGCCTGCTCGACCACGCCGCCGGCCAGTTCGCAGAGGCGGTGCTGGGCAGCGAAGGCGCGGAAGGCACCATGGCCTTCGTGCAGAAGCGCAAGCCGGCCTGGGCGCAGTGAACACAGCCCCCTCTCCCTCCGGGAGAGGGGAATGAATTGAAGTAGCCCGGATGCAATCCGGGAAAACGAATCCCCGGACCACATCCGGGCCATGAAACGCAGGAGCACCCAGATGCCCGCCTTCAACAAGATTCTGATCGCCAACCGCGGAGAGATCGCCTGCCGGGTGATGCGCACCGCCCAGGACCTCGGCTACCGCACGGTGGCGGTGTACTCCGAGGCCGACGCCAACGCCCGTCATGTGCAGCTGGCCGACGAGGCCGTGTGCATCGGCCCGGCGCAGGTCAACCAGTCGTACCTGGTGATCGACAACATCATCGCGGCGGCGCAGAAGACCGGTGCCGACGCTATCCACCCCGGCTACGGCTTCCTCTCCGAAAACGCCGACTTTGCCCGCGCCTGCGAGGCAGCCGGCATCGTGTTTATCGGTCCGACCGTGGAAGCCATCCACCTGATGGGCAGCAAGCGCCTGTCAAAGCTCGCCATGCTCGAAGCCGGCGTGCCGTGCATCCCCGGTTACGAAGGCGCGGCGCAGGACGACGAAACCCTGAGCAGTGAAGCGGCGCGCATCGGCTACCCGCTGATGATCAAGGCCAGCGCCGGCGGTGGCGGGCGTGGTATGCGTCTGGTACACGAATCCAACGAGCTGCGGGGGCAGATCCGCACCGCCCGCTCGGAGGCGCAGAACGCCTTCGGCTCCGGCGAGCTGATTCTCGAACGCGCGGTGATCCAGCCGCGCCACGTGGAAATCCAGGTATTCGGCGACCAGCACGGCAATATCGTCTATCTCGGCGAGCGCGACTGCTCGGTGCAACGCCGCCACCAGAAAGTGGTCGAGGAAGCGCCTTGCCCGGTGATGACGCCCGAGCTGCGCCAGGCCATGGGCGAAGCGGCGGTGAAGGCGGCGGCGAGGGTCGACTACGTCGGTGCCGGCACCGTGGAATTCCTCCTCGACCAGAGCGGCGAATTCTTCTTCCTGGAAATGAACACCCGCCTGCAGGTCGAGCACCCGGTCACCGAGCTGATCACCGGGCAAGACCTGGTCGCCTGGCAGATTCGCGTGGCCGAGGGCCAGCCGCTGCCGCTCAAGCAGGACGAAATCCGCCTGACCGGCCACGCCATGGAAGTGCGCCTCTATGCCGAGGACTCGGCACACAACTTCCTGCCGCAGACCGGCGAAGTACTGCGCTGGGAACCGGCGCTACTGGACGGCATCCGCATCGACCACGGCCTGGTCGAGGGCCAGCCGGTAACGCCCTTCTACGACCCGATGCTGGCCAAGGTGATCGCCTACGGCGCCACCCGCGACGAGGCCCGGCGCAAGCTGGCGCGTGCCGTCGAAGACTGCGTGTTGCTGGGCGTCAACGGTAACCAGCGCTTCCTCGCCAACCTGCTCAAGCACCCCGAGTTCGCCGCCGGCCATGCCACCACCGCCTTTATCGGCGAGCATTTCGCCGACGACCCAAGCCTGACGCCGCAAGCCCCGGCTGCCTCTGAGCTGGCTACCGCTGCCGCCCTGCTCTACCAGGCCTCGGCCTCTGCCCGCGCGCATCAACCAGGCTTATCCGGCTGGCGCAACAGCGGCGGCGCGCCCTGGCGCTTCATGCTCAAGCAGGGCGAACACAAGCACGCAGTGGAGCTACAGGTGCTGCAGGCCGGCGAGCAGTCGCAGCTGCGCGCACAGATCGGCGAGCAGTCCGTCGAGCTGCGCCTGCTGGCCAGCGATGGTCGCTGGGCCAGCCTGGAGCTGGACGGTGTGCGCCGGCGCCTGGCCTATCAGCAGAACGGCGATCGCCTTTGGCTGTACGGCCAGGGCGGCAACCTGGAGCTGGTCGATGTCACCCACGCGCCGGCCAGCGGCGCCGAGGGCGCGGCCTCCGGCACGGTGAAGGCGCCAATGGATGGCGCCATCGTCGATGTTCTGGTCAGCGAGGGGCAGAGGGTCGGCAAGGGCCAGCTGCTGCTGGTGCTGGAGGCGATGAAGATGGAGCACCCGCTCAAGGCCGGCATGGACGGCGTGATCCGCCGCGTCCAGGTCAGCCAGGGCGACCAGGTGAAGAGCCGCCAGCTGCTGGTGGAGGTCGAGGCCAGCGAATAATCGTAGCCCGGATGAAATCCGGGAGAAGTGAGCCCCGGATTTCATCCGGGCTACAGCTGTACTCAGCGCCAACCTAGCGGATACCCGCGTGGGAGCGGCTTCAGCCGCGATGGGGGCAGAGCAAAAGCATCGCGGTTAAAGCTGCTCCCACCCCACATCAATGCAGAACATTAGCGCACAAAAATAACGGAGCTCGCTCATGTCCCTTTCCGGCAAAACCCTGTTCATCACCGGTGCCAGCCGTGGCATCGGCCGCGAGATCGCCCTTAAGGCCGCTGCCCAGGGCGCCAACATCGTCATCGCGGCCAAGAGCGCCGAGGCCCACCCAAAGCTGCCGGGCACCATCCACACGGTGGCCGCCGAGGTCGAGGCCGCTGGCGGCAAGGCCCTGGCCCTGCAGCTGGACGTGCGTGACGAGGACGCAGTGAAGGCTGCCATGGCCCAGGCCGCTGCCCACTTCGGCGGCATCGACGCGTTGATCAACAACGCCGGCGCCATCCGCCTCAAGGGCGTCGAACACCTGGAGCCCAAGCGCTTCGACCTGATGTACCAGATCAACAGCCGCGCGGTGATGGTCTGCAGCCAGGCTGCCCTGCCCTACCTCAAGGACAGCCGCGGTCATATCCTCAGCCTGTCGCCGCCGATCAACCTCGCCCCCAAGTGGTTCGCCAGCTACGGCCCCTACACCACCACCAAGTACGGCATGAGCATGCTGACCCTGGGCATGCACGAGGAATTCAGGAAGTACGGCATCAGCGTCAACTCGCTGTGGCCGAAGACGGTGATCGCCACCGCCGCCATCGAGTTCGAGGCCGGCGGCCCGGCAGTGATGAAGGCCGCGCGCCTGCCGGCGATCATGGCCGACGCCGCCTGCGCCATCCTTGCCAGCAGCGAGCGCACGATCAGCGGGCGCCTGCTGATCGACGAGGAGATCCTGCGCGAACAGGGCCAGGAAGACTTCGAGCAGTACCGCTATGACCCGAGCGGCAAATTGATGACCGACCTGTTCGTCGACTGAGACGTTTCGTTCCGCGCCGGTCTCCTCCCCTGGGCCGGCGTCTTTTTTCGCTAGTTGCGGAACTTGAACTGCAGCTCGGCACCCTCTACCGAATCCCAGTAATCGCCTTCATTCTCGCGCTCATTGGTGATCAGACGACCATTGAGTTCGAAGGGGCCAGGCTCCTTCGGCTTCTCGACGAACATCTCTGGCAACAATGACGGAGGCGTCAGTATTTCCAACGGCTCATCGGGCTGGATCTGCTCGACCAACTCCGGCGGCAAATGCAAATCCAGACGCGCTGGCGGCAACTCCTCATCCTTGGCGACCTTGGCCGCAGGTTTGGGCTTGCTGTCTGCGGGCTTGGGCAGGCTGGTGTCCTCGACCACCTTGCTGCCAGGCTCGGGAAGCTTCTCCGGGGTTTGTGCCGGCTCGGGCGCCGGCTCGACAGGCGCAACAGGTGGCGGCTTGGGCGTATCCGCCGGCATGGGCGCAGAAGAGCCTTCTGAATGGGCAGGCGCTGGAGAAGGCTGGTCATCGCAGGCGCTGAGCAGGCTAAAAACCAGCAACAGGGGCAAAACAGGAAAGCGGGACATGGCAAAAAAACACGGCAACGAATGCCTATATGCTCCCCCCTGCCCCACGTTCTGGCAAGCCAGCGATCACTGATCCTGCTGCAAGCGCCTGAGCTCGACCTGCACATCCTGCTGCGGATACTCCTTGGCCAGATGTTGCAGCAATTGCTCGGCCAGGATCTGCTGCCCCTCCTGGCGCAGGCGCAATACCTCTTGCAGGCGCTCGGCCAGCAGCCCCACTTCTTCGGCCAGCATGTCGGCACGCCTTGCCGGTGCGCGATAGGCATATTCCTGAGCCTTCTGTGCCCGCGCTCTGGCCTGCTCGGCGGCGTGCGACTTGGCCAGCTCACGCGCCTCAGCTTCGCTCGATGAGGCATCGGCCATGGCGTCCACTGCCGGCGCCGCCGGAGGTGCCTGACGCGGCATTGCCGCAGCGGGTGGAGAGACTGAAAACGCGGCAGACGAGTCGCCCACCATGGCCTTGCGCACCACTTCGGTTTTCTTGTGCTCCATCCCGCCAGAGGGCTCAGCCTGCATCTGGGGAGCCATCTCACGCAGCACTGGCGCCTGCGCAGCCACCGGGCTGGGCAGATCATAGGCGCCGGGCAGCTGCTCCTGAGTGCGCAGCGTCAGGCTCAGGCCAATCCCCAGGGTGGCCAGGCCAGCAAAGGCCAGCGACCAGCGGGTATTGCTGCCCGCACCGAATAGCCAGGCATGCAGACGCTGGGCAAAGCCTGGGCGTGGAACCGCGGCATTAGCCTGCTGCCGCGCCGCCGCAAGAATTCGCGCATCCAGTGCGGCTGAGGGCTCGCCCTGGCTGTGTTCGCGGAAGTGCTGCAGCAGCTGCTGCTCATGCTGCAGGTCGTTGTGTTCTTGGCTCATGCGGAGGCCTCCTCGGCCGCAGCCGGGTCGGCCAGCAGCCGACGTAACTTGTTCAGCGCGTAGCGCAGGCGACTCTTCACCGTCTCCGCCGGGGTGTGGGTGAGCTCGGCGATCTCCGCCAACTCCAGGTCGCCATGGGCGCGCAGCAGGAACACCTCGCGCTGTTCCTCAGGCAGGTCGGCCAGCGCCGCCTGCAGGCGTTGCTGGTCACGACTGATGAGTAATTGCTGCTCGGGGCCAGGCTCAGGATCGGCACTGGCGTGCTGCGCCTCATCGTACTCATCGAGCTTTCCCTGATGGCGGCCGCTCTTGCGCCAATGGTCGATCAGGCGGTTGCGTGCGATCTGGTATAGCCAGGTCTTGAACAGCACCGCCTCGCGTTGCTCGCTGGTGCTACGGATCAGGCTCATCCAGGTGTCCTGGAACACCTCTTCGGCCAGCGCATGGTCGCCGCACAGGCCAAGGAGGAAGCGGAACAGACCGAGGCGGTGGCGCTCGTAGAGCGTGGCGAACGCCGCCGCGTCGCCATTGCGGTAACGCCGCAACAGCGCGGCGTCATCGTCCTTCAAAGGTAGATTCAAGCGCGTACGCTCATTCATGTGAATGGAGGCTCAGGCAAAACTGAGCGAAGCGCCCCTGACTAGGCGCTTCGCCGCAGGCAGTAGCCCGACTACGACAAGGCGGAGCAACAACGTCAGGGCTGTTTTGGATGGGCCTCCGGAGTTTGCAGGCTTTGCGCTAGCTCTACCAGTTGCACGAACTCGCCGCGCAGGCCGAACGGGTCTTCGCCCTTGGCGCCACGGGCCAGCTTGGCGCTGTCGGCCAGGCCGAAGCTGCCGGTGTACTTGCCATCCTTGAGCTGCTGGGCGAAGGCGGCCACAGCGGCGGCGAAACGCAGGTCGTCACTGGCATTGGCGATCGGCGTGGTCTCGCCCTTGTTGATCGGTCGCTCGACCAGCTTGCTGGCGCCACCCTCCGGGGCCTTGTAGCGCAGACGCAGCCAGGCGATCTCGCCGGCCTTGCCCTCCTTAGCGGCCTGAGCATAGCGCAGCGGCTCCAGCCAGCCCTTGGCGCCTACCGGCACCACCTCGTACAGAGCTGTCACGGTATGCCCGGCGCCGATCTCGCCAGCGTCGATCTTGTCGTTGCTGAAATCCTCGCGCTTCAGCGCGCGATTCTCGTAGCCCAGCAGACGGTATTCGCTGACCTCGGCCGGGTTGAACTCGACCTGGATCTTCACATCCTTGGCCACCGTGGCCAGGGTCGAGCTGAGCTGGTCGACCAGCACCTTGCGCGCCTCGCGCAGATTGTCGATGTAGGCGTAGTTGCCGTCGCCGGCATCGGCCAGCTGCTCCATCAGCTGCTCGTTGTAGTTGTCGGTACCGAAGCCCAGGGTGGTCAGCGACACGCCGGTCTTGCGCTTGTCGGCGGCCAGTTGCTTGAGCGTCTCGAAGTCGCTGATGCCGACATTGAAGTCGCCATCGGTGGCCAGCAGGATGCGATTGATACCGTCCTTGAGCAGGCCCTTCTGCGCCTCCTGGTAGGCCAACTGGATACCCGACTCGCCGGCGGTGGAACCACCAGCCGTGAGCCGATCGATGGCTGCACGGATCTTGGCCTTGTCACTGCCGGCGGTGGACTCCAGCACCACACTGGAGGTGCCGGCATAGGTGACCAGGGCCACGCGGTCCTGCGGGCGCAGCTGGTCGACCAGCAGTTTGAGCGTGCTCTGCACCATCGGCAGGCCCTCGCGACGGTTCATCGAGCCGGACACGTCGACCAGAAATACCAGGTTGGCCGGCGGCAGTTCGGCGGCGCTCAGCTCAGTGGCCTTGATCGCCACGCGTAGCAGGCGGGTCTGCGGGTTCCACGGCGTAGTCGTCAGCTCGGTGGCGACGCTGAACGGCACGTCGCCCTCGGGCTTGGGATAGGCGTAGGGGAAGTAGTTGACCAGTTCCTCCAGGCGCACGGCATCCTTGGGTGGCAGGCTGCCGCCATTGAGGAAACGCCGCACGTTGGCGTAGGCACCGGTATCCACGTCGATGCTGAAAGTCGATACAGGCTGCTCGGCCACGGCCTGCACCGGATTGCTCTCGATCTTTTGGTACTGCTCGCGATAAGCATCCTGATAGCCAAAACCGGCGCTGTCGGCCAGCGGTGCGGCCGGGGCGATCATTGGCATGCCCTGGGGCCTGGCCCGGTGCGCCTCCGTGGCGTGCAGCGAACGTTTGGCAGAGTAGGAAGCATCAGCAGCAACCTGCTCGTGCAGCATCTCTTGCTTGGCTTGCGGCTTGACCGGCTCGGTTGCTGCAGCCGCGTTTTCCTCATGGGACGCGCTGCAGGCGACCAGACTCAGGGCCAGGGTGGCGCCAAAGCCGGCAAGCAAAGGTTGGGAAGCGGTAGTGGACATGGCGGTGTCTCCTCGGGCGAAAAGTCCATTCGCCCTGGTAGACGGAGCCGCCAGCAGATTCGGGTTAAAGCGTTTCCTGGCAGAGCTGCTTGGCCAGCATGCCGAGGGTCATGATCGCCCGCTCGGACTCGCGATTCCACGGCACACCACAGGTCAGACGCAGGCAGTTGTTGAACTGCTCGGTGTTACTGAAGATCAGCCCCGGCGCGATGCTGATGCCCTGCTGCAGCGCCCGCACATGCAGTTCCTGTGCGCTGACCTTGCCCGGAAGGCTGACCCAGAGGATGAAGCCGCCATGGGGCCGGGTCATCTGCGTACCCTCCGGGAAGTGCTGCTGCACCGCCAGCTGATAGGCGGTCATGTTCTTGCGGTACTCCTGACGGATATGCCGCAAATGGCGGTCATAGCCACCGTTCTCCAGGTAGGCGGCCACGCCCATCTGGGTGACGCTGCAGGCCGAGTGGGTACTGAAGGTCTGCAGACGCTCCACCTCTTCCTGATAGCGGCCGGCGATGATCCAGCCGATACGCACACCCGGCGACAGGGTCTTGGAGAAACTGGAGCAGTAGATCACCTGGTCGTTGCGGTCGTGTGCCTTGAGCGCCTTGCTACGGCCCGGCTCGAACAGCAACTCGCCATAGATGTCGTCCTCGATCACGCGGATATCGTGATCGGCGGTCAGGCGCAGCAACTGCTTCTGCCGCTCCTCGGGAATGCTGCCGCCGAGCGGGTTGCTCAAGCGCGCGGTGAGCACCAACGCCTTGATCGGCCACTGGTTGGCGGCCAGTTGCAGAGCCTCCAGGCTCAGGCCGGTACTGGGGTCACTGGGAATCTCGATGACTTTCAGGCCCAGCACTTCCGCCAGCTGCAGCAGACCGTAGTAGGTCGGCGACTCGGCGGCGATCAGATCGCCCGGCTTGGTTACCACCCGCAGGGCCATGTGGATGGCGTCCACGCAACCATGGGTGATCACCACCTCGGAGGGATCGACCACCACACTGGCATCGCGCATGCGAATCGCCACCTGGCGGCGCAGCGGCTCATAACCAGGGCTGAACATGTAGCTGAAGGCACGCGGGCTCTGGAAGCGGGTGACCTTGGCCAGTTGCTGGTGCAGCGAGCGCACCGGTAGATAGTCCACATGGGGAACGGCGGCGCCCAGAGGAAACACCCCCTCCTGGCGCGACTCGGTGAGTACCTGGCTGATGATGCTACTGCGCGTGACCAGAGCCGGACGCTCGACCCGAGCAATATCAGGCGTGGCCGCGGTGAGGCCAGCAGTCTGATGCACGTAGAAGCCGGACTGTGGGCGGGCACGAATCAGGCCCATGTCCTCCAGATTGGCGTAGGCCTGCAGCACGGTGGCGTGGCTGACGCTGAGCTGCGAGCTCATCTTGCGTACCGACGGCACCCGTTCGCCCGGCTGGTAAACGCCACGACGGATATCCTCGGCCAGCTGCTGGGCGATGCGCTGGTAAAGCAACAAACTGGTCATTTCGAGGTTTCCTCCGCGACTGAACCGTAACAGTAGCCAAATACAGTCTGCACTTGGCGACACAGTCAGGTTATTTGCCGGCAGTACAGTTTCGACTGTTTCAGCTTAGACCTTCCTCTGCTCTTCTCAGACCCAACCTTGGTCGAATAAAAAACCCCGGGCCTGAGCTCCGGGGTTTCGGTCTGCCACGACAGAGTGCTAGCGGTCGGCGCTGAGCCGGCCTTGTTCGTCGGAAATCAGGATTTCCACCCGGCGGTTCTGCGCCCGACCTTTAGCCGAGGCGTTCTCGGCCAACGGGTGCGCCTCGCCATAGCCCTTGACCTCCATGCGCTTGCCATCGATGCCAAGATCCTTGAGTACATCAGCCACGGCTTGGGCACGGGTACGGGACAGTTCGAGGTTTTCCGCTGCAACACCGCTGTTGTCGGTATACCCCTCGATGCGTACGACACGTTGCGGGTTGATCTGCAGGAACTGCACGAGCTTGAGAATGGTGCGGCTGGCAGAGGCCTTCAGTTCGCTGCTACCGGCATCGAACAGCACGTCGCCCAGAGTCATCACCAGGCCACGATCAGTTTCACTGGCCGCCAGGTTGACCACCTGATCCTGCAGCCACTGCCCCTGCTGCTGCGCAGTGAGCAGCTTGGCCTCGCGCAGGGCCAGTTGCAGGCGCTCACGCTCCAGATCGAGACGGGCCAGACGCTCCTGATTGAGATTGAGCTCGCTATGCTGACGGGCGATCTGGCTGTAGCGCTGGCTGAGGTAGGCGTAGTGGATGACGTCGTCATCGCTGCCCCAGTAGCTGGACAGACGCTCGGCACGCGCCAGCGACTCACCGGCACGAATCACATCCTTGGGTGCACTGCGCAGCACATCGGTATTTTCCTTGACCTGCTGGAAGCTGGCCTGAGCCTCATCCAGCGCGGTACGGCTCTGCTGGCTGGCGCAGCCGGCCAGCACGCCGAAAGCGGCAAGCAACGTCAGAGCCCGAATCATTCTCGACATCACGGCAACTCTCCCAGCTGCAGGCGCAAGCGGTTGAGCTGCGTGTTCAATTCATCCAGTTGCCGCTGGCTTTTCTGGTTGAGCTGCTTGGCCTCGGCCAGGCGGGCATCCAGCTCGGCCTGCTCGGCAAATACCCTGGCGCGCTTGTAATCGGCCTCCCCCATGTTCTTCTCGGCACGGGCCAGTTTGCGTTCGGCCAACTGCATTTCTTCGAGCTGTGCGCCCGCAACAACGGCACGGGCCTGCTCGACGGCCTGGGTAGTCAGGCGCATCTGCTCCTGCGGAGCCGGGTCATTGGCGCAGCCGGACAAAGCCAGCACAGCCAGGGCAAGAGTGGAAAATCGGTGGTTCACTGCGAATCGTCCTGCTTCTGCGGGGGTACGGCGGCGTGCGATTGCTGAGCCCTCCAGCGCTCCAGATTGCGCTGCAGAAGGGTTTCCGGCAGGCCGGCGGCGGTCAATTCTGTCATTTTTTTCGCCAGCTGTCCGCGCAGCCAGGCATCGTTGCAGGCCGAGTTGTGCGACAGCGTCAGGTACAGACCCTCACTGGAAATCGGCGGCTCCAGTGTTTCCAGGTTGTCCAGCATGCCAAGCGTATCGGCCAAGGCCATGCCGGGATAGCGCTCATACAACACATAGTCGGTCCGCCCCAGTAGCAGCTTCTGGAAAGCCTGGGTCAGGCTTGGTACCTCTTCCAGATTGAGATTCGCCTTGGCATAGGAGTCGAACTGCTGACCAAAGCTGTTGCTGACCAGAGTACCGCCTGTGCGCTCTCGCAAGTCCTCCCAGCCGCTGTAGGGAAACACCTTTTCCTTGTTCACCCACACCACGCTGGGCGTATTGAAGAAAGCCGGATGCACGTAGTCCATGCTCTCCAGGCGCGGCAAGGTGAGGAAGGCACCGGCTAAAAGATCGACGCGCCCGGTACGCACCTCATCCTGGGCACGAGACCAGGGGCCGGTATGGATGATCTCGACCTTGACGCCCAGATGCTCGCCTATCAGGGTCAGCAAATCGGCATTGGCTCCTATCAGGTGTTTCGGGCTCTGTGGGTCGCGCCATAGATAGGGTGGGTACTCGGGATTGCCGGTCGCCACCAGACGCTCGCATTTACCGGCTGCGCCGGCCAGGCCGGGAACAAAAAGGATGGCCAGAACAGACAGGACTTTCAGCGACACAAGTTCACGCATCTAGAGCACCGGTTGCTGGGTTCATATAAGGAGTCGTAGCCTCTGACTCAAAGCTGTTCATGCTAGCGTAACAGCCAGACTCAATAATTATTAGCGATAAGGGACCGCCATGAAAAAACTGCTCCTGGGTCTGATTCTGTTGCTGGCTGTAGCAGCCGGCACGCTCTACCTCTCTCCTGCGCTGCTGATCGACAGCATGCGTTTCATCGAGCGCCAGATGGCAGGACTGTCATCGCGCCAGGCCCAGGTCGGCGAGCTGACCATACACTACTACGAAGGTGGTCCATCGACAGGTGAAACCCTGCTGATGATCCACGGCTTTGGCGCCAACCGCGACAACTGGCTGCGCTTCGCCCGCCCTCTTACAGCCAAGTACCACGTCATCGCCCTGGATCTGCCCGGCTTTGGCGAAAGCAGCAAGCCCGACGTGATGTATGACGTCGCCAGCCAGGCCGAACGCCTGCACGCGTTCGTTACCACCCTCAAACTCGACAAGCCGCATCTGATCGGCAACTCCATGGGCGGACACATCGCCGCCCTGTATGCGGCGCGCTACCCGGAGCAGGTAAGCAGCGTAGCCCTGTTTGACAATGCAGGCGTCACCTCGCCGCACAAGAGCGAGATGTTCGCCATGATCGAACGCGGCGAACCCAACCCGCTGGTGGTGCGCAAGGCCGAGGATTTCGACAAGCTGATGAAATTCGTCTTCGTCACTCCGCCACCCCTGCCGGATTCACTCAAGCAGCACTTCGCTGAACAGTCCATGGCCAACCAGGCCCATTACGACAAGATTTTCTCCCAGCTCCGCGAGCACTACGTGCCACTGGAGCCCGAGCTGCCGAAGATCCAGGCGCCGACACTGCTACTGTGGGGCGATCAGGATCGCGTACTCGATGTTTCCAGCATCGAAGTGATGAAACCGTTGCTGGCCAAACCCAGCGTGGTGATCATGAAAAACTGCGGCCATGCCCCCATGCTCGAACGCCCCGAAGAAACCGCCCAGCACTATCAGGACTTTCTCGACGGCAAGCTTTAGGCCATACACAAACAAAAAACCCGCTCGATGAGCGGGTTTTTTGTGGGATCAGAAAGCTGGCTTACACCAGGTTTTCCAGTTCCGGTACGGCTTCGAACAGGTCAGCGACCAGGCCGTAGTCAGCCACCTGGAAGATCGGGGCTTCTTCGTCCTTGTTGATCGCAACGATCACTTTGGAGTCTTTCATGCCCGCCAGGTGCTGGATGGCGCCGGAGATGCCGACCGCGATGTACAGCTGCGGAGCAACGATCTTGCCGGTCTGGCCGACCTGCATGTCGTTCGGTACGAAACCGGCGTCGACAGCGGCACGGGAAGCACCGACGGCAGCGCCCAGCTTGTCGGCCAGGGCGTACAGGTGCTTGAAGTTGTCGCCATTGCCCATGCCACGGCCGCCGGAAACGACGATCTTGGCAGCGGTCAGTTCCGGACGATCGGACTTGGCCAGCTCTTCACCCACGAAGGAGGATTTGCCAGCGTCAGCCGAGCCACTCACCGCTTCAACGGCAGCAGAACCGCCTTCGGCAGCGACGGCGTCGAAACCGGTGGAGCGCACGGTGATCACTTTCACGGCAGCCGAGGACTGCACGGTAGCGATGGCGTTACCGGCGTAGATTGGACGCTTGAAGGTGTCGGCGCTTTCAACGGCGATGATTTCGGAGATCTGGTCAACGTCCAGCAGAGCGGCAACGCGCGGCAGGATGTTTTTACCGTTGCTGGTAGCAGCAGCCAGAACGTGGCTGTAGCCCTTGCCCAGCTCGGCAACCAGAGGAGCTACGTTTTCCGGCAGTTGGTGCTCGTAGGCAGCGTTGTCGGCAACCAGCACCTTGGCCACGCCAGCAACCTTGGCGGCAGCTTCGGCAGCAGCACCGGCGTTTGCGCCAGCGACCAGAACGTGGATGTCACCACCGATCTTGGCAGCGGCAGCCACGGTGTTCAGGGTGGCGGCAGCCAGAGCGGAGTTGGTGTGTTCAGCGATAACCAGGATAGTCATTTAGATTACCTTCGCCTCGTTCTTCAGTTTCTCGACCAGTTCAGCCACGGACTTGACCTTGATGCCGGCGCTGCGGGCAGCAGGCGCTTCGACTTTCAGGGTCTTGACGGTGGAAGCGGTAGAAACACCCAGGGCGTCCGGGGTAACGGTTTCCAGCGGCTTCTTCTTGGCCTTCATGATGTTCGGCAGCGACGCGTAGCGCGGCTCGTTCAGGCGCAGGTCGGTAGTCACGATGGCCGGCAGGTTCAGAGCAACGGTCTGCAGACCGCCGTCGATTTCGCGGGTCACGTTGACCTTGTCGCCAGCAACCTCGACCTTGGAAGCGAAGGTGCCTTGGCCGAAACCGGTCAGGGCGCCCAGCATCTGGCCGGTCTGGTTGTTGTCGCTATCGATGGCCTGCTTGCCCATGATGACCAGCTGCGGCTGCTCTTTATCGACAACGGCTTTCAGCAGTTTGGCGACGGCCAGGGAGTTCAGCTCGTCAGCAGACTCGACCAGGATGGCACGGTCAGCACCCAGAGCCAGTGCGGTACGCAGCTGTTCCTGAGCGGTGGTCGGGCCGATGGTGACGACGACGATTTCGCTCGCTACGCCTTTTTCCTTCAGGCGTACGGCTTCTTCTACGGCGATTTCGCAGAAGGGGTTCATCGACATCTTGACGTTGGCGAGGTCGACGCCGGAGTTGTCCGCTTTGACGCGAACCTTGACGTTGTAGTCGACCACTCGTTTGACAGCTACAAGAACCTTCATGGATTCCTCGTTACTCTCCGGTGAATATGTAATGTCGCCAAGGCGAGCCTGGCCGGTGATGCAGATCGGCCGGAACCGACAATTTGCTCATACGGCGAGCGCAAAACCGCCCGTATCTTGACCGGAACGCCGTTTTCGGTCAACACGAATAAACCCCATTTATCGGCCGCCAAGCCTTGCGCTATATGGCTTTGGGAAAATTCAAACGAACGTTTGTATTGGACGTGCAAAGGCCTGTATATATAATGCCCAGCGCGCAGGCCACAGAAAGCCTAGCCATAGCCAAATCAATACACCGAAGAAGCCTTGAGTAGGAGATTCTCTGTGGAACGCGAATTTATGGAATTCGACGTCGTCATCGTCGGCGCCGGCCCCTCCGGTCTGTCCGCCGCCTGCCGACTGAAGCAGAAAGCAGCCGAAGCCGGCAAAGAGATCAGCGTCTGCGTGGTCGAGAAAGGTTCCGAAGTCGGCGCCCACATCCTCTCCGGTGCGGTCTTCGAGCCGCGCGCCCTGAACGAACTGTTCCCCGACTGGAAGGAACTGGGCGCCCCGCTGAACACCGCCGTCAAGCGCGACGACATTTATATGTTGAAGAACGCCGACAGCGCCATCAAGGTGCCTGACCTGTTCGTGCCCAAGACCATGCACAACGAAGGCAACTACATCATCTCCCTGGGCAACCTGTGCCGCTGGCTGGCTCAGCAGGCCGAGAACCTGGGCGTAGAGATCTACCCGGGCTTCGCCGCTCAGGAAGCGCTGATCGACGAGAACGGCGTAGTGCGCGGCATCATCACCGGCGACCTCGGCGTTGACCGTGAGGGCAACCCGAAAGAAGGTTACTACACCCCCGGCATGGAGCTGCGTGGCAAGTACACCCTGTTCGCCGAAGGCTGCCGTGGTCACATCGGCAAGCAACTGATCAAGAAATTCAATCTGGATAGCGAAGCTGACGCCCAGCACTACGGCATCGGCATCAAGGAAATCTGGGACATCGACCCGGCCAAACACGAACAGGGCCTGGTGGTACACACCGCCGGCTGGCCGCTGGACGTGTTCGGCACCGAAAACACCGGTGGCTCCTTCCTCTATCACCTGGAAAACAACCAGGTGGTTGTCGGCCTGATCGTCGACCTGTCCTACGGTAATGCGTACCTGTCGCCGTTCGACGAGTTCCAGCGCTACAAGCACCACCCGGTGATTGCCCAGTATCTGGAAGGTGGCAAGCGCGTTGCCTACGGCGCCCGTGCCATCTGCAAGGGCGGCCTGAACTCGCTGCCGAAGATGGTCTTCCCGGGTGGCGCCCTGATCGGTTGCGACCTCGGCACCCTGAACTTCGCCAAGATCAAGGGCAGCCACACCGCCATGAAGTCCGGCATGCTGGCCGCCGACGCCGTGGCCGACGTGCTGCTGGCCGACGGCCAGGGCGGCGACCTGCTCAATGGCTACGTCGATGGTTTCAAGGCCAGCTGGCTGTACGACGAGCTGTTCCGCAGCCGTAACTTCGGCCCGGCGCTGCACAAGTTCGGCCCGGTCATCGGTGGTGGCATCAACTGGCTGGATCAGAACATTTTCGGCGGCAAGATCCCCTTCACCCTGCATGACACCAAGCCGGACTACGCCTGCCTGAAGCCCGCTGCAGAGTCGAAGCGCATCGACTATCCGAAACCGGACGGCAAGCTGAGCTTCGACAAACTCTCCTCGGTGTTCCTCTCCAACACCAACCACGAGGAAGAGCAGCCCTGCCACCTGAAGCTGACCGACGCCAGCATCCCGCTCAGCGTCAACCTGCCGAAGTTCGACGAGCCTGCGCAGCGCTACTGCCCGGCCGGCGTATACGAGGTGGTGACTCAGGAAGACGGCGAGAAGAAGTTCCAGATCAACGCGCAGAACTGCGTGCACTGCAAGACCTGTGACATCAAGGACCCGGCCCAGAACATCACCTGGGTGGCTCCGGAAGGTACCGGCGGCCCGAACTACCCCAACATGTAATTCGAGCCGTACCGAAAAGCCGCCGCGAGGCGGCTTTTTTATGCCCGCTGTACGCCCCATTGCCTGTGATCACGGCAGCAGCTAACGGGCGCACTGCCCTCACCTACCAAGCCCCTCACCTGCCTGGGCTCATCCAGTCAGGCAAGCGCGATCAGGCCAAAGCGAAAGGCCTGCAACTGGCCAGCGACCACCACGCCACCAAACGTCAGCCGCATATCCGCAGCGAGATTTGGCAGCGCTCGTCGGGCCAGCAGACCAAGATAAAGCGAGCAATAAAAAAGGGCCCCCGAAGGAGCCCTTTGCAGTACCGCATTAGCGATCAGTGCGCGAACAGCGAACCGCCCTTCTTGCCGGCCAGTTTCTCCGGCTTGATCAGGAAGCGCGCCAGGGCTGGCAGCAGCCACAGGGCACCGAACATGTTCCACAGCAGCATGAAGGTCAGCATCAGACCCATGTCGGCCTGGAACTTGATCGCCGAGAAGATCCAGGTGACCACGCCAATGGCCAGGCACAGACCGGTGAACAGTACAGCCTTACCGGTCGAACGCAGAGTCTGGTAGTAGGCCTCCTGCAGCGGCATGCCGGCACGCAGGAAAGTCTCCAGACGGCTGTAGATATAGATACCGTAGTCGACACCGATACCCACACCCAACGCGATCACCGGTAGCGTTGCCACCTTCACACCGATACCCAGCCAGGCCATCAGGGCATTACCCAGGATGGAGGTGAGGATCAGCGGCAGGATGATGCACAGCATGGCGCCGAAGGAGCGGAAGGTGAGCAGGCACATCACCGCAACGCAGATGTACACCAGGATCAGGATCTTCAGCTCGGAAGTGGCGATCACTTCGTTGGTGGCAGCCTCGATACCGGCGTTACCGGCAGCCAGCATGAACTCCAGCTTGTCGTTGTTCTGCTCCTTGGCGAACTCTTCCACCACACCCACTGCACGCTTGAGCGTGGCAGCCTTGTGGTCGTTGAGGAACACCAGTACCGGGGCCAGCGAGCAGTCGGCGTTATACAGGCCGTCGGCACGAGCGATGGAGTTGTTGAGAATGTCCGGGTTGCGCGACAGGGTTTCCCACTTGAGGCTGCCCTCGTTCATTCCCTTGATCACCTGCTTGGACACGCTGACCATGGAAATGGCCGACTGCACACCCTCGGTGTTATCCAGACGCCACATCAACTCGTCCATCGGCGCCAGGGTTTCGTGGGTCGAGCAACCCTCGTTCGGCGTCTTGACCATCACCACCAGCACGTCGGAGCTGGTCGAGTAGTTGTTGATGATGAAATCGTTGTCCTTGTTGTAGCGCGAATCCGGACGCAGCTCCGGCGCACCCTGATCGAGGTCACCGACCTGCAGGTTGGCCTTCTGATACCAGAAACCGGCAACGCCAGCAGACAGCGCGATGACCACGGAGATCGGCGCCACCACTGGGTGGGCAAAGTTGGACAATGCGCGCCAGAACGGCTGGTCGGAGTTGGCCTCACGCTTGCTGCGCTCGATAGCCTTCTTGCTGATGCCGATATAGGAAATCGCAACCGGCAGCAGAATCAGGTTGGTGAACACAATTACGCCAACACCGATGGAAGCACCGATGGCCAGCTCGCGAATCACACCGATATCAATGATCAACAGGGTGATGAAGCCCACGGCATCCACCAGGATGGCGATCATGCCCGGCAGGAACAGCTGGCGGAAGGTACGACGCGCCGCGGTCAGAGCGTTGTCGGCATCACTCGACTGCAGGGCGATACCGTTGATCTTCTGTACGCCGTGGGAAATACCAATGGCGAAGATCAGGAACGGCACCAGCATGGAGTACGGATCGAGACCGAAGCCGGCCAGGTTCATCAGGCCAAGCTGCCAGACCACTGCGATCAGCGTGGTGGATACCACCGAGATGGTCGAGCGGATGCACCAGCTGAACCAATACAGCAGCACCAGGGTAATGACCAAGGCGACACCGAAGAACATCACCACCATGATCAGGCCATCGATCAGATCACCGACCTTCTTGGCGAAACCGACGATATGCACCTGCACATTGGCGTTCTGCGCCTGGTACTTGTCGCGGATTTTCTCTTCCAGCTCATGGGAGAACTGGCGGTAGTCCAGTTTGAGCAGACGGCTCTGGTCCTGCGGGTCAGGGTACTGCTCAAGCAGCGGTACATCGACGATGCTGGACTTGAAGTTGTTGGCCACCAGACGGCCGACCTGACCGGACTTGAGGACGTTGTTGCGCAGCTCCTGCAGGCTCTCGGCGGAACCGTCGTAGGTCTGCGGAATCACCTCGCCGCCGTCAAAGCCCTCTTCGGTCACCTCGGTCCAGCGCACGCTCGGACTCCACAGCGACTTCAGACCGGAACGGTCGACGCCGGAGATGTAGAACACCTCGTCATGGATCTGCTTGAGCGTCTCCATGTAGTCCTTGTCGAAGATGTCACCATTCTTGGCTTCCACCGAGATACGCACGGTGTTGCCCAGGTTGGCCAGATCATTGCGGTGCTCGATCATCTTCTGGATGAACGGATGCTCCAGCGGAATCATCTTCTCGAAGCTGGTCGAGGGGCGGACATGCGAGGCCTGCCACAGCAGCAGGATGGTGACCAGCGCACACAGCGCGATCACGATCGGGCGATTGTTGAAGATCAGGCGCTCAAGGAAAGTCGCCTTGTCCTGGTGATGGCTACTCATGGAACTCATATGCTCATACGCCCCGGCTTATTGTTTTTGGCCTGGCTCTTCGCCAGTCGGAGATGCGATACGCACGCCACCCTGCCCCACCAGAATCAGGTTGCCACCGGCATCGGCAATCACTGAAGCCAGCGATGCACGATCCGGACGGTTGATCACGGTGAAGGTACGCCCGGCGTCTTTACTGGTCAGCACACTGCCGCCATGGCCGACGATGACCAGGTCGCCATTCTTCAACAGGCTGCCACCGGCCAGACCGAACTCCAGTCGACCACTGTCGGAACTCAGCGGGACTTCTTGCCAGGTAGTGCCAAAATCAGCGGAGCGGTAGAGGTTGCCACGCAGCCCGAACACCACCAGGTTGTTGCTGCTGGCAGTACCGAGGGCGCCGAACAGTGTGCCCTCATAGGGGCCCTGGACTTTTTCCCAGGTCTGCCCCCAATCCGCGGAGCGGAACATGCTGCCCGCCTCGCCGACGATGAACAGGCCGGCATCCTTCACTGCGGTAATGCCATTGAGGTGGTAGCCATCCTCGTTGTCCAGGCGATCGCTGACATCGTCCCAGCTCTTGCCGCCATCACTGGTTTCCAGCAGAGCACCATAGGCGCCGACAGCAAAACCGTTGCTGGCATCGCGGAACCAGACATCGAGCAGTGGAGCTTCACGCTCCAGGTCTTCGTACTGCAGCTCCCAGTTGGCGCCGCCATCATCGGTGGCGAGGATCTGCGCATCATGACCGACAGCCCAGCCGTGCTTGTCATCGACGAAGTACAGCGCCGTCAGCAACTGGCGAGTCGGCACGCGGGCCTGCACCCAGTTCTTACCGGAGTCTTCGGAGAACAGGATATGACCGCGGTCACCCACGGCAACCAGGCGCTTGCCCGCATGAGCAACGTCCAGCAGCAGGCTACTGACAGCCTTGGGAGACTCGATGGAAAGGACGTTGGCTGCGTCCGCGGCCTGCACAGGCACGGGGGCGGTCAGAGCCAGAAAGGAACAGACGCTGATCAGGGACAGCGCTTTCGCCAGCGGCGAGAGATGACGGGCCGGCGCCGAAGTAATCGGACGACCGGGGCGGGTGCGCCGCATGACGGGCTCACGCATATATTTCCCCCTTTATTCTTATAGGTGGGTTCATTGGCCTTTATTCAGGCCGGGCCATGCTATACGGCTTTGGAAAAACCTGACAATCGGCGTGACGTTATGTTTTGTTAAGGGCGGGTTACGCAACTTTGCCCTGCTCCAGAAAGCCGCAAGCCGCTGTCTGACAG
>JAYQUJ010000025.1:0-46629 GCA_038147895.1 Pseudomonas sp. | reverse complement strand
CACGACCTTGCCAAGGTCGGGGTCGCGAGTTCGAGTCTCGTTTCCCGCTCCAAATAAGTAAAAACGCCGCTCATCGAGCGGCGTTGTTGTTTGCGCGGAAATTGCCGCCATGAAAAAGGCCCGCTCGGCATTGCCGGCGGGCCTTTTGGCGCCTGGCTTCAGTGCTTGGCGCTGTCGTCCGGCAGGGCCAGCAGCTGCTTCTCGCGGTTCCAGTCGAACGGCTCGTTATTTTCTTCGGCTTCGAAGCGGCGCTCATCTAGGCGCTGGAACAGTTCGATCTCTTCGTCCGGCATGAAGTGCAGGCAATCGCCGCCGAAGAGCCACAGCAGGTCACGCGGGACCAGGTGGGCGACTTGAGGGTAGCGGTGGAACACCTGGCTGATGATGTCCTGGCCCAGGTACTGGCTGCCTTCCGGATCGATTGGCAGCTGCGCCAGCAGTTCGTCGAAACGTTCCAGGAACAGGGCGTGAGTATCGTCCTCCACCAGTTCGGCCTCACCCAGGGCGACCAGAATGCCGCGCAGGTGGGCGAGCAGGGCGAGGTGGTGGTCGAGGTAGGCAGTTGCCATGGTGGGTGTCCTTTAAAGCGAAAACGGGCGCGGAGTATAAGGCTCCGCGCCCGCTCTGTCGTCAGCGCACCTTGCCGCGGCTGAGCTTGAGGTCCTCCTTGGCGAAGTCGTCGACGTCGATCACCTTGCGGCGGGCGTCCTCTGCTGCCTGCAGTTGCGTGGCTTCCTCGGCGCTGAGCGTTCCGTGGCGTGCGGCGGCGTCTATCAGGCTTTCACCTGGCGCTGGCTGCAGCTGGCCATCGCGTTCGGCTTTATCCACTTTGCGGCGCAGGGCCTTGCTGCTTTCCAGCAGTTCGATGGCCTGGCCGAGGGCGGCCACTGGATCATCCTGCTGGCTGGGGCGGAAGCAGCCGTCCAGCAGGCTTTCCAGCGCCGTATCACCCGAGGCTCGACCGAGGATGGCGGCGATTTCTGCGTCCAGCGCGTCGTCCGGGCCGCGATGTCGGCGGCCAAGGGGGAAGACCAGAGCGTGCAGCAGGCAGCCGAGCCAGCGGTTGGGGAAGTTCTCCAGGATGCCTTGCAAGGCATGCTCGGCTTTCTCCAGATTTTCTTCCAGGGCCCAGCGTAGCAAGGGTTGCAAGGCTTCGGGGTTGCCCAGGTCGTGATAGCGCTTGAGGGCGGCACTGGCCAGGTAGAGATGACTAAGCACGTCGCCCAGGCGGGCGGAGAGCCGCTCGCGGCGCTTCAGTTCGCCGCCGAGCAGCATCATGCTGCAGTCGGCGAGCAGGGCGAAGGCGGCTGCCAGGCGGTTGAGGCTGCGGAAATAGGGGCGGCTGAGGTTGTCGCCCGGTACTTCGCCAAAGCGGCTGAGGGTCAGGCCATGGAGCAAAGTGCCGGCAGCATTGCTCACGGCAAAGCCGACGTGGCGTAGCAGCAGGTCGTCGAATTCGACCAGCGCCTGCTCCTTGTCCTCGCGGCTTGCCAGGGCCATTTCATCGAGAACGAAGGGGTGGCAACGAATCGCCCCCTGGCCAAAGATCATCAGGTTGCGCGAGAGGATGTTGGCGCCTTCTACCGTGATCGAGATCGGCGCGCCCTGCCACGTGCGGCCCAGATAGTTGCTCGGGCCCATGATGATGCCCTTGCCGCCGTGGATATCCATGGCGTGGCCGATGCATTCGCGGCCGCGTTCGGTCAGGTGGTACTTGAGGATGGCCGAGAGCACCGAGGGTTTTTCGCCCAGATCGACGGCGCTGGCCGTCAGGCGGCGGGCGGCGTCCATCATCCAGGCGTTACCGCCAATGCGCGCCAGGGCCTCCTGGATGCCTTCGAAGGCGACTAGTGGCACGCCGAACTGCTCACGTACCCGGCTGTACTGCCCGCTGACCAGGCTGGAAAACTTGGCGGCTCCGGTGCCGCCGGCCGGCAGGGAGATGGAGCGACCGACCGACAGGCAGTTCATCAGCATCATCCAGCCCTTGCCGAGGTATTCCGGCCCACCGATCAGGTATTCCAGCGGTACGAACACGTCCTTGCCGGAGTTGGGGCCGTTCATGAAGGCGGCGCCCAGCGGCAGGTGGCGGCGGCCGATTTCCACGCCGGGGGTGTCTGTGGGAATCAGCGCCAGGCTGATGCCCAAATCTTCTTCCTCGCCGAGCAGGTGCTCCGGGTCATAGGCCTTGAACGCCAGGCCGAGCAGGGTGGCGATGGGGCCAAGGGTGATGTAGCGCTTTTCCCAGGTGAGGCGCAGGCCGATGACCTCCTCGCCATTCCACTGGCCCTTGCAGACGATGCCGGTGTCCGGCATGGCGCCTGCGTCGGAACCGGCCAGTGGGCCGGTCAGGGCGAAGCAGGGGATGTCCTCACTGGCGGCCAGGCGCGGCAGGTAGTGTTGACGCTGTTCATCGGTGCCGTAGTGCAGCAGCAGTTCGGCCGGGCCCAGAGAGTTGGGCACCATCACGGTGGAGGCCAGGTCGCCGGAGCGGGTGGCGAGCTTCATCACCACCTGGGAGTGGGCGAATGCGGAGAAACCCTTGCCGCCATATTCCTTGGGAATGATCAGGCCGAAGAAGCCATGCTCCTTGATGTGTTTCCAGGCTTTGTCGGGCAGGTCCAGGTGCTGGCCGATATCCCAGTCGCTGACCATGGCGCACAGTTCTTCCACCGGGCCGTCGATAAAGGCCTGTTCTTCCTCGCTGAGTTGCGTGGCGGGGTAATCGAGCAGTACCTGCCATTCCGGCTGGCCACTGAACAGCTGGCCATCCCACCACACGGTGCCGGCTTCGATGGCTTCGCGCTCGGTGCTCGACATCGGCGGCAGGACTTTCTGGAACCAGGTGAACAAGGGACCGGTGATGGTCTTGCGGCGCAGCTCAGGGAGGAACAGCGGCACGGCCACGCCAAGCCAGAGCAGCCACAGGATCAGCAGCGCCCAACCCGGTGCGTCGCCAGAGAGGGCGAGCAGGCTCAGAAAGACGGCGACCAGAGTAAGGGAAATGGGCACGGAAACGCGCCGATAGGCCAGCACGGCCACACCGATGACAAGCAGCAACAACCAGACAACCAGCATGCGTAATCCTCCATGAGTCCGGACCCGTCAGTGGGACCGGCGGGCGCGGCAGGCACGCGCAGTGAGTGTGGGTGCGCTCGCCGCTTGGTGGTAGTGACAATCCTCAGGGTAGACCGTTCAGTTGGCCTCGTCCGGACGCGGCTAATGATCGAGACCGTTGATAATCAAGATTGCCGATTGCGACTTCATGATTGGCCCTGGCCTTGGTAGGGTGCCGGGCAGTGATCGGGCTCTCGCCGAAACATCTGGTTGCATTGGCGGCGGTAGCGGCGTATCAAACCTTCCTCTTTTCGCAAGGCTTGTACTGTTCATGAGTAGCGCACTGTCCATCCGGCAGCTCACCAAGACCTACGCCAACGGCTTTCAGGCCCTCAAGGGCATCGACCTCGACGTCGCCGAAGGCGACTTCTTCGCTCTGCTCGGCCCCAACGGCGCCGGCAAGTCCACCACCATCGGCATTCTCTCCACCCTGGTGAACAAGAGCAGCGGTTCGGTCAGTGTCTTCGGCCACGATCTGGATCGCCAGCCCAGCGCCCTCAAGCGCTGCCTGGGCGTGGTGCCGCAGGAGTTCAACTTCAGCCAGTTCGAGAAGGTCTTCGACATCGTCGTGACCCAGGCCGGCTACTACGGCATTCCGCAGAAAGTGGCGCAGGCCCGCGCCGAGCAGTACCTGACTCAGCTCGGCCTGTGGGACAAGCGTGACGAAGCTGCGCGCATGCTCTCCGGCGGTATGAAGCGGCGCCTGATGATCGCCCGCGCGCTGGTACATGAACCGCGCCTGCTGATCCTCGACGAGCCCACCGCCGGCGTGGATATCGAGCTGCGTCGCTCGATGTGGGGGTTCCTCACCGAGCTGAACCAGAAGGGCATCACCATCATTCTCACCACCCACTATCTGGAGGAGGCGGAGCAGCTGTGCCGGCACATCGGCATCATCGACCACGGTCAGATCGTCGAAAACACCAGCATGAAGGCCCTGCTCAAGACCCTGCACATGGAAACCTTCCTGCTCGATCTCAAGGAGTCGCTGCTGGTACCACCGCAGCTGGTGGGCTACCCGGCAACCCTGGTCGACCACCACACCCTGGAGGTGCAGGTGGAGAAGAGCCTGGGCGTCACCGAGCTGTTCCGCCAACTGGCGGCGCAGAACATCGAAGTGCTGAGCCTGCGCAACAAGAGCAACCGTCTCGAGGAGCTGTTCGTGTCCCTGGTCGAGAAGAATCTGGCGAAGAAGGTGGTGCAATGAGCCCGGAACTCAGCTCCAACTGGATCGCCCTGCAGACCATCGTGCGTCGCGAAGTGCGGCGCTTCATGCGCATCTGGGCGCAGACCCTGCTGCCGCCGGCCATCACCATGGCCCTGTACTTTGTCATCTTCGGCCGCCTGATCGGCAGCCAGGTGGGCGGAGTGGGGCAGTACTCCTACATGGAGTTCATCGTCCCCGGTCTGATCATGATGTCGGTGATCACCAACTCTTACAGCAACGTGGTGTCGAGCTTCTTTTCCAGCAAGTTCCAGCGCAATGTCGAGGAACTGCTGGTGTCGCCGGTGTCGCCGCACACCATCCTCATCGGCTACACCATCGGCGGTGCGCTGCGCGGCCTGGCGGTGGCCTTTATTGTCACGCTGCTGTCGCTGTTCTTCACCCAGCTGCAGGTGCATCACCTGGGTGTGACGGTGCTGGTGATTCTGCTCACCGCCATCACCTTCTCCCTGGGCGGCTTCATCAACGCGGTGTTCGCGCGCAACTTCGACGATATCTCGATCATCCCGACCTTCGTGCTGACGCCACTGACCTACCTGGGCGGGGTGTTCTATTCGATCAGCCTTCTGCCGTCGTTCTGGCAGCACGTATCGCTGGCCAACCCGATCCTGCACATGGTCAACGCCTTTCGCTACGGCATTCTGGGCGTGTCCGACATCAATATCGGCATCGCCATTGGCATGATGCTGCTGGCCAGCAGCGTGCTTTATGTCGTCTGCATCCGTCTGCTCAAGAGCGGTCGCGGCATGCGTCAGTAAGCTCTGGCGCGGGCGGGAAACATGGCGTCACAGCGTGGCGCCGTTTTTACATGTCGCTGACGATTTGCAAGGGGCAGAATCGCTAGACTTCCCGCTCAGAATCCTGCCAAGAGGCCGTTTGCATGATTGCCCCTCGCGCGCTGTGGCCGCTGTTGCTCGGCCTGCTCGGAACCACGCTGGCGCTGGCCGAGCAGGCACCCTTGGTCGAGGTCGTTACACCGGAGCGGGCGCTGGTGCGCGACGAGCTGATCACTTTTGGTTCGCTGCGCTCCGATGAGTCCACCCTGATCCGTCCGGAAGTGGAGGGGCGCCTGGCCACTCTGCATTTTCGCGAGGGCCAGGCGGTCAAGGCCGGCGCCTTGCTGGTCAGCCTGGACGACTCCATCGCCCGCGCCGAACTGGCCCAGGCCCAGGCCAACCTCGACCTGGCGGAAAAGAGCTTCGAGCGGGCGCAGATGCTGTTCAAGCGCGGCGCCAGCAATGCCCAAGCGCTGGATGAGGCCAGCTCGCAGCAGCAAGCGGCCCGCGCCAGCCTGGCCCTGGCCCAGGCCCGCCTGGACAAGACGCAGATCCGCGCGCCCTACGACGGTACCCTTGGTCTGCGCCTGGTCAGCGTTGGCGAGTACCTCAACGCCGGCGACAGCATCGTCAACCTGGAAGTGCTTGACCCGCTCAAGGTCGATTTCCGCGTGCCGCAGAAAGCCGTCAGCCAGGTGCATGTCGGCCAGCCCATCGAAGTGACGCTGGACGCCTACCCGGGCGAGCGTTTCAAGGGCAGCATCATCGCCCTCAACCCACGCCTGGATGAAGTCGGCCGCAGCCAGGCCATTCGCGCGCAGATCGGCAACGCCGACCACCGTCTCAAGCCCGGGCAGTTCGTCAAGGTCTCGGTGATCCTCGCCGAACGCCCCAAGGCCCTGCTGGTGCCGGAGGAGGCGGTGATGCCCATGGGCCAGCTGCTGTTCCTCAACCTGCTGGTGGATGGCAAGGTCGAGCGCCGTCAGGTGCGCATCGGCCAACGCCTGCGCGGGCGTGCCGAAGTGGTGGAGGGCCTCGATGGCAGCGAAACGCTGATCAGCGCCGGCTGGCAGAAGGTCAGCCCGGGTGATGAGGTGCGCAGCACGCCGCGCGGTGAAACGCCGTGAGCCTGTCGGACATCTGCATCCGCCGGCCGGTGTTCGCCACCGTACTGTCGCTGATAATCGTGCTGCTGGGGTTGATGGCCTACCAGCGCCTGGCGGTACGCGAATACCCGAACATCGACGTGCCGATCGTCACGGTCAACGTCATCTATCCCGGCGCCAGCCCGGAAATCATGGAGTCGCAGGTCGCCCAGCCGGTCGAGGACGTGCTCTCGGGCATCGAGGGCTTGGATTTCGTCAGCTCCATCAGTCGCTCGGAGAACACCCAGATCACCGCCCAGTTCCGCCTGGGCAGCAACTCCGACGAAGCAGCTAACGATGTGCGTGACCGTCTGGGACGGGTGCGCAGCCTGTTGCCGGACGAGATCGACGAGCCGCTGGTACAGAAGGTCGAGGCCGATGCCCAGCCGGTGATCTGGCTGGCCTTCTTCAGCGAGCGCCACTCGCCGATGGAGATCACCGATGTGATCGAGCGGGTGGTGCAGGATCGTCTGCAGACCATTCCCGGCGTGTCCGAGGTACAGATTCGTGGCGCGCGCACCTTTGCCATGCGCATCTGGCTCGATCCGGAGAAGTTGGCCGCTCACGACCTTACCGTGCAGGACGTGGAAGACGCTCTGCGCCGGCAGAACGTGGAGATTCCCGCCGGGCGCATCGAGTCGGTACAGCGCGAGTTTTCCGTGCTGTCGGAGACGGATCTGAAGACGCCGGAAGAATTCAACCAGCTGATCCTCGACGACTCGCGTGGCTACCTGCTGCGCCTGTCCGATGTCGGGCATGCCGAGATCGGCGCTGCCGACGAACGCACCCTGGCGCGTTTCAACGGCCGCCCGGCAGTGGCCCTGGGCCTGGTCAAGCAGGCCACGGCCAACCCGCTGGAAATCTCCGATGCACTGGAGGAGGCCTTGCCCAGCGTGCGTGCGCTGCTACCCGAAGGCATGCAGATGCAGGTGTCCAACGACAACTCGCTGTTCATTCGCGAGTCGATCAACAACGTGCAGACCACCATCTGGGAAGCGGTGGTGCTGGTGATCCTGATCATCTTCCTGTTCCTGCGCTCGCTGCGCGCCACGCTGATTCCGCTGGTGACCATCCCGGTGTCGCTGATCGGCGCCTGTGCGCTGATGGCGCTGATGGGTTTCACCATCAACACCCTGACCCTGTTGGCCATGGTGCTGGCCATCGGCCTGGTGGTGGACGACGCCATCGTGGTGCTGGAGAACATCCACCGGCATATCGAGCAGGGGATGAAGCCGATGCAGGCGGCCTTCATCGGCAGTCGCGAGATCGCCTTCCCGGTGATCGCCATGACCCTGACCCTGGCCGCGGTTTATGCGCCGATCGGCTTCATGCAGGGCACCACCGGCAAGCTGTTCACCGAGTTCGCCTGGACCCTGGCCGGCGCGGTGCTGGTCTCCGGCTTCGTTGCCCTGACCTTGTCGCCGATGATGTGCGCGCACCTGCTCAAGCCGCACCAGGCGCAGCACGGGCGCGTCTACAACCTGATCGAGGGCTTTCTCGGCGGCCTCACGCAGAGTTACGGCCGGCTGTTGCAGCGCACCCTGAAAGCCTGGTGGCTGGTGCTGGCGGTGCTGATCGGCATGCTGCTGCTGTGTGTCTGGCTGTTCCTCGGCCTGCGCAGCGAGCTGGCGCCGACCGAGGACACCGGCACCATCGTCAGCTCGATCAACGGCCCGGATGGCGCCACCCTCGGCTACACCAGCCGCTATGCCAAGCAGCTGGAAGAGGCCTATGCGGCGATTCCCGAGACCAATCGCTACATGGTCATCGTTGGCTTCCCCACAGTGGCCCAGGGCCTGTCGTTCATGAAGCTGGAGCCCTGGGATGAACGCGAGCGCAGCCAGTTCGAGATCCGCGACGAGTTGCTGCCGGTGCTGCGCGATATCCCGGGCGCGCGGGTGTTCCCGATCAACCGCCCGCCGCTGGGGCAGAGCGCGCGCAACCAGCCGGTCAACTTCGTCATTCGCTCCTCGCTGGAGTACGCCGAGCTGCAGCCTTACGTAAACCAGCTGCTGACCGAGATTCGCAGCTATCCGGGGCTGGAGAGCGTCGATACCGACCTCAAGCTCAACACGCCGCAGCTCAAGGTGACGGTCAATCGCGAGCAGGCGGTGGCTGTGGGCACCGATGTGGCCGCCATCGGCCGCAGCCTGGAAAGCCTGTTCGGCAGTCGCCAGGTGACCCGTTTCAAGCAGAACGGCGAGCAGTACGACGTGCTGGTGCAGCTGCAGGATGTCGACCGCAGCAACCCGGAGGACCTCAACCGCGTCTATGTACGCGGGCGGGGCGAGCAGATGGTGCAGCTGTCCAACCTGATCGAGGTGCGCGAGACGGTGGCGCCGCGTGAGCTCAACCACTTCAACCAGCTGCGTGCAGTAACGGTGACCGCCAACGTCGGCTCCGGCTACACCCTGGGCGAGGCACTGGATCATCTGGAGGATAGGGCCGCGGCGATCTTCCCGGTCGATACCCAGTTCGATTACACCGGCACCTCGCGCGACTTCAAGGACTCCGAGAGCGGCGTGGCGCTGATCTTCGTGCTGGCCCTGGTGTTCATCTTCCTGGTGCTGGCGGCGCAGTTCGAGAGCTTCCTCGATCCGCTGATCATCCTGTTCAGCGTGCCGTTGTCGATGGCTGGCGCGCTGCTGGCGCTCAAGCTGTTCGGCGGCACTCTCAATATCTACTCGCAGGTGGGCCTGGTGACGTTGATCGGGCTGATCACCAAGCACGGCATTCTGATCGTCGAGTTTGCCAACCACCTGCTGCGCGAGGGGCGCGAGCTGGGTGAGGCGGTGCGGGAAGCGGCGCTGCAGCGCCTGCGGCCGATTCTGATGACCACCGGGGCCATGGTGCTCGGCTCGTTGCCGCTGGCCATCGCCACCGGGGCGGGGGCGGAGAGCCGCCAGCAGATCGGCATGGTGATAGTCGGTGGCCTGCTGGTCGGGACCTTTTTCACCCTGTTCGTGGTGCCGACTTTGTACATGCTGCTGCGCCGCTGGCGACCGCTGGCGGTGGAGCACAGCGACGCCAGCCTGGCTTAGCGCCTGTTCACGCCCTGCTGATGCGGGCCATAGAGCGGCCCGGCGCTAACTCAGAGGATCGTGAGCAGGCATTTTCCTCAGATAAAGGACTGGCGGCCGCGCGGCAGGCGGTTACGTCCGGGCAGTTGCTCCAGGCGCTGGGCCCATTCGCTGCGCGCGGTCTTGCGGGCAGCAGGTGCTGCGGCAACGGTGCTGGCTGGGGCTGGGGCTGGGGCTGGGGCCTGGGCCGGCGCGGCTTTGGCGGCTTTGGCTGCGGCACGCAGTTCGGCCAGGCTGGGGGTCTTGTTCACCGGCGCCTGGGCTTTCTTCTCGCTGGCGCGCAGACACAGCTTGCAGGAAACCTGGGACTGCTCGGCGGTGGTGTTGAGGCTCGACCCTGTGCGCCCGCATGCAACGCTATCCGGGGCGGTGGAGTAGTGAATGACCAAGGTGTTGTCTCCTGCTTTTACGGGGCGCGGGATGTTACACGCAGGAGCGCCGGATGCAACCGCACTGTGTCGGGTCAGCCCGGAAACGTCAGGATGAAACGGGTCCAGCCGCCCGCCGACTCGCAGCGGATACTGCCCCCGTGGGCCTGAACGATGGAGCGGGCGATGGCCAGGCCGAGGCCGGCGTGTTCGGCTCCCCCCTCGCGGCGCGCCGGGTCGGCGCGGTAGAAACGGTCGAACAGGCGCACGCGCAGATCCAGGGGGATTTCCGCGCCCTGGTTGGCGACCTCGATGCGTGTTGGCGTCGCGCTCAGGCGTAACTCGCCACCTACCGGAGTGAAGCGCAGGGCATTGTCGATCAGGTTGGACAGCACCCGGCGCAGCAGCAGGCGGTCTGCCATCAGTGTGCCGGTGGCATCGACGCGGATGCTGACCCCGCCATCCTCGGCCAGGGGCGCGAAGTAGTCGGCCAGAGTGGCCAGTTCGGCCTCCAGCAGTAGCGGCTCGCGACGGGTCTGCAGCAGACCGTTGTCGGCCTTGGCCAGCAGGAGCATGTCGCTGACCATCTGCGCCAGGTGCTGCAGCTCTTCGAGGTTGGAGTGCAGCGCCTCGCGATAGTCCTCCAGCGCTCGTGGTTGGCCGAGGGTGACCTGGGTCTGGGTCAGCAGGTTGGACAGCGGCGTGCGCAGCTCGTGGGCGATGTCGGCGGAGAAGGCGGAGAGACGGGCGAAGGCATCCTCCAGGCGGGCCAGCATGGCGTTGAAGGCTTCGCTCAGCTCTTGCAGCTCTGCCGGTATGCCGTCCTGCGGCAGGCGCGTGGTCAGCGATTGTGCCGACACCTGTTGCGCCACACCCGCCATTCGCCGTAGCGGGCGCAGGCCGCGGCGTGCCACCCAGGCACCGAGCAGGGCGGTGGCCAGGGCCGACAGACCGACGCAGAGCCAGATCAGCCGCTGCATCTGTGCCAGGAAGTGCTGGTGGTGGGTGATGTCGAGCAGCAGGCTGAGGCGCAGGCCGCTGTCCAGCTGGGTTTCTACCACGCGGTAGTCGGTACCCTGATGCTGCCAGCGGCTGACGCCATTGCTGCTGTCAGGCAGGTGATCGAGCAGTGGCTGGCTGGTGAACCACAGCTGGCCGTCCGGGCTCTGGATGCGCAGGGCCAGTTCGGGGTGACGTTGCAGTTCCTGCTGCAGCGGCGCGCGGCGTGAGGCCAGGCTGGCACTGTCCGTCACGCCCTGCAGCAGTTCGGCGAATACCACCAGCTTGCCCTGCAGCTGCTCGCGATCCAGCTCGATGAAGTGCGCCTCGCTGGCACGGCTGAACAGGGCGCCGGCGACCAGCGCCACCGCGGCGGCGCAAGCGGCGAACAGCAGGGCCAGGCGATTGGCCAGCGACATCAGGTGCGCGCCTCCAGCACATAGCCCATGCCGCGCACGGTGTGGATCAGCGGCGCGGCGAAGCCTTCGTCGACCTTGCTGCGCAGGCGGCGGATGGCCACCTCGATGACGTTGGTATCGCTGTCGAAATTCATGTCCCACACCTGCGAGGCGATCAGCGATTTGGGCAGCACCTCGCCCTGGCGACGTAGGAGCAGCTCCAGTAGGGCGAACTCCTTGGCGGTCAGCTCGATGCGTTGACCGGCGCGCTCAGCGCGGCGGCGCAGCAGGTCGAGGGACAGATCGGCCGCCTGCAGAAGATGCTCCTGGGGCGCTCCGCCGCCCCGGCGCAACAGGCTGCGCACGCGGGCCAGCAGTTCGGTGAAGGCAAAGGGCTTGACCAGATAATCGTCGGCACCGGCCTCCAGGCCGCGCACCCGGTCTTCCACGGCATCGCGTGCGGTGAGAAACAGCACCGGTGTGGCCATGCCGGCGGCGCGCACATTGGCGAGGATCTGCCAGCCGTCGCGACCGGGCAGCATGACGTCGAGAATCAGCAGGTCATGGTCGCCGGACAATGCCAGGTGCTCGCCAGAGAGCCCGTCACTGGCTAGCTCCACGGCAAAGCCGGCCTCGCTCAGACCCTGGCGCAGGTAGTGGCCGGTCTTGGGTTCGTCTTCGACTATCAGCAGCTTCATGGGCAGTCTCGTGGCACAGACAGTCGGCTTTATACGCCAGCAGGGGCGGCGGCGGGGCAAAGCTGACAAAGATGTAATCTTCGCGTCAGCTTAGCGCCAGCGGCGGCTTCCTAGAGTGTCGGCATATCCATCAAGGGAGCTTCACCATGTCTGCACGCCTGTTCCTGCCGCTACTCGCCGCCCTTAGCCTGCCCGTGTGGGCCGACGCCGGCCATTACGCGTTCGGTAAGCCCGGCGTGGCCGCCAAGGCCGATCGCACCGTCGAGATCACCCTGGGCGATATGTACTACGAGCCGGCGTCGGTACAGGTCAAGGCCGGCGAGACCGTGCGCTTCGTGCTGAAGAACGAAGGCAGCCTGCTGCACGAGTTCAGCCTGGGCGACGCCGCCATGCATGCCGAGCACCAGAAGCACATGTTGATGATGCAGCAGATGGGCATGATCGGTGAGGACGGCATCCAGCCCATGGACCACTCGAAGATGGGCCATGACATGGCCGGCATGGACCACGGGCAGATGACCCACGACGACCCCAACACCGTGATGATTCCGCCGGGCAAAAGCGCCGAGCTGACCTGGACCTTCAGCAAGGCCACTGGCCTGGAGTTCGCCTGCAACCTGCCGGGCCACTACCAGGCAGGCATGGTCGGCAACCTGGAGGTGCAGCCGTGAGGAAATGGCTGATCTGTCTGTTGCTTGGCGCGAGCTTCAGCGCCCAGGCCGGGCGCTACGAGCTGGTGATCGACAAGGGTGAAGTGAAGTTCAGCGACGCTACGCGTCCGGCGCTGACCATCAACGGTCAGAGCCCGGCACCGGAGCTGCGCTTCCAGGAAGGCGAGACGGTGGAGATCGCCGTCACCAACAAGCTCGACCGCATGACCGCGCTGCACTGGCACGGCATCATCCTGCCCTACACCCAGGACGGCGTGCCGGGCATCAGCTTTCCCGGCATCAAGCCAGGCGAAACCTTCACCCACCGCTTCACACTCAATCAGTCCGGCACCTACTGGTACCACGCGCATGCCGACTTCCAGGAGCAGGAGGGCCTGTACGGGCCGCTGATCATCGAGCCCAAGGGGCGTGAGCCGTACCGCTACGACCGCGAGTACACCGTGCTGCTGTTCGACTGGCAGGACGAGAAGCCCGAGCGCACCCTGGCCAACCTGAAGAAGCAGGCCGACTACTACAACGATCAGCAGCCGACGCTGGGCGACTTCTTCCGCGATGCGGCCCGCGATGGCCTGTCGGCCACGGTCAAGGATCGCTGGGACTGGGGCAGCATGCGCATGGCCAAGAGTGACATCGCCGATGTCAGCGGCTTCCGCTTTCTGGTTAACGGCCGCGACGCCGAGCAGAACTGGACGGCGCTGTTCAAGCCGGGCGAGCGGGTACGCCTGCGCATCATCAATGGTTCGGGCATGAGCTATTTCGACCTGCGCATTCCGGGGCTGTCGATGACCGTGGTACAGGCCGACGGCAATGACGTGCAGCCGGTGGTGGTCGACCAGCTGCGCATGGCGGTGGCCGAGACCTATGACGTGATCGTGCAGCCCAAGGAGGACAAGGCCTACACCCTGGTCGCCGAGTCCATGGACCGCCGTGGCCAGGCGCTGGCCACCCTGGCGCCGCGCGCGGGTATGCGTGGCGAGGCGCCCGAGCTGCGTGCGCCGCGCCTGCTGAGCATGGCCGACATGGGCATGAGCCACGAGATGGCGGGTATGGATCATGGCGCGATGAGTGGCATGGACCACTCGCAGATGGCCGGTATGGATCACGCGGCGATGGGCCACGCCATGCCGGCGGCCGGCAATCCGGACTATGCGCCGGGCAGCGGCATTGCCCCGGAGGCGGTCGAGGGCGGGCGCGTGCTGGTCTATGGTGACCTCAAGGCCATGCGCCCGGCGGCAGGCTATCGCGAGCCGGATCGCACTATCGAGCTGAAACTGACCGGCAACATGGAGCGCTACTTCTGGTCGTTCAATGGCGTGAAGTACTCCGACGCCGAGCCGATTCGCCTCAGGTATGGCGAGCGGGTGCGCTTTCGCTTTGTCAACCAGACCATGATGAATCACCCGATGCACCTGCACGGCATGTGGATGCAGCTGGACAAGGGCAATGGCCGCTTCAATCCGCTCAAGCATGTGGTCAACGTGGCGCCGGGGCAGACCCTGGAAGTGGACGTGCCGGTGGATGCCATGGGCGAGTGGGCTTTCCACTGCCACCTGATCTACCACATGGCCAGCGGCATGTTCCGCAAGATCGTGGTGGAGGACGCCTCGGGCGCGACCAAGCCTTTCTATGAAGAGTCCCAGCCAGCCATGCAGGAGAACGACCATGCGCATCATTAAGCTGGTTCCTGGCCTTCTGTTGGCGACGCCGGTGCTGGCCATGGAGCAACACATGGACGCCATGCCGGTGGCCAAGCTCAGCGTCGATCATCTGGAGCAGCGCTTCGATGGCGATGACCAGGGCCTGGCCTGGGAAGTCGAGGGCACTTACGGCAACGACCTGCACAAGCTGGTGCTGAAAAGCAGCGGCGAGCGCTCCGATGGCGGACCGACCGAGTCGAGCGAGACCCAGCTGCTCTACCGGCGTATGGCCAGCGAGTTCTTCGACTGGCAGGCAGGCGTGCGCCACGACGATCAGCCCGGCCCGGCGCGCAGCTATGCTGTGCTCGGCCTCAAGGGCCTGGCGCCGCAGTGGATCGAGCTGGATGCCAACCTGTTCCTCAGCGAGCGCGGCGATCCGTCGCTACGGGTCGAGGCCGAGTACGAGCTGTTACTGACCCAGCGCTGGGTGCTGGAGCCCAAGCTGGAGTACGACCTGGCTCTGGCCGACGACCGTGACCTGGGCATCGGCGCCGGCGGCAGCACGCTGGAGGTCGGCTTGCGCCTCAACTATCGGGTCAGCCCGCAGTTCTCGCCCTATGTCGGCTATGTCTGGGAAAAGACCTACGGACGCACGGCCGACTGGGCGCGCGCCGAGGGCGAGCACGACGAGGAGGGCGCCTGGGTGGTGGGCCTGCGTTTCTGGCTGTGAATAGGTAGCCCGGGTGCAATCCGGGATGCAGGCGGACTCGCTCCCGGATTGCATCCGGGATACCGACGGCGGGCATGGAGTACAATGCCCGCCGTTTTCCGCTTCTCAGGCCGTCGCCATGCAGCACCCCGCCGAACACTCGCCGCTGGGCAAGTCCAGCGAATACGTTTCCCAGTACGCCCCTGAGCTGCTGTTCCCCATCTCCCGCACCACCAAGTGGGCCGAGCTGGGGCTGACGGCCAGCACCTTGCCCTACCGGGGCGTGGATTTCTGGAATTGCTACGAGCTGTCCTGGCTGACCCCGAGCGGCAAGCCGGTGGTGGCCATCGGCGAGTTCGCCATTCCCGCCGACTCGCCGAACATCATCGAGTCCAAGTCATTCAAGCTCTATCTCAACTCGCTGAACCAGACCGCCTATGCCACGGCTGCCGACGTCGAGGCGGTGTTGGCGCGTGATCTTTCCGACAGCGCCGGTGCTCCGGTGACGGTGCGGGTGCGCAGTCTGGATGAAGTCGCGGCCGAGGGTGTGGCGGTGTTGCCGGGACGTTGTGTCGACGATCTGGACGTCGAGGTCAGCGACTACGCCCATCCGCGCCCGGAGCTGCTGCGCCGGGGCGACGAGCTGGTGGAGGAGGTGCTCTACAGCCACCTGCTCAAGTCCAACTGCCCGGTCACCGGTCAGCCGGACTGGGGCACTCTCGTTGTCGACTACCGTGGCCCGCGCCTGGATGCCGCCAGCCTGCTGGCCTATGTGGTGAGCTTCCGCCAGCATCAGGATTTTCATGAGCAGTGCGTGGAGCGGGTGTTTCTCGATCTGCAGCGCTTGCTCCAGCCGGAGCGCCTGACGGTGTATGCGCGCTATGTCCGCCGTGGCGGGCTGGATATCAATCCTTATCGCAGCACCGAGAGCATTACCCCGGACAATCGCCGTCTGGTGCGTCAGTAACAAAAAAGCCCGCTTAAGCGGGCTTTTTTCTGCGCAGGTGAATCAGATGCCCATATTGGCCAGGCTCTGCAGGATATTGCGCAGGGTGCCGGTGAGTGTGGGGTGCTGGCTCTCGAAGCGCTCGACGGCCAGGTTGACCCCATCGACCAGGCTGGCGTCAGGGTCACTGGCCAGCTCCTTGGCCAGTTTCAGGTCAATCTCCTGCATCAGTTCGAGCAGTGCAGCGCGATCCTCGGTATCCAGCGGCAGGTCGTTGGCGAGCTCCTCGCGTAGTCGCTGGAAGTGTTGCTGCAGGCGTGCGGACATAGTCGTCTCCTTCTGGGCTACTGCAGAGTTGACCCGCGTATGGCGTCTCGGGTTCGCTCTCTTTCCCTGAAGGTTAATCCAGGCTGTTGCGCCCTGCCTGATCCAGAGCAAGTTTTGCGTGTCAGGGCTTTTCGCCTTTCTGACGACGGATGGCCAGGTCGCTCAGGCAGGCCGGAAGCTCGCCAGGGTGGTCGATGACTGAGTGAGCGCCGAGCCGATAGAGCTCAAGAGTGGCCTGGGCGCGCAGTTTTTCCCGTTCGCTGCTGGACAGTGCCTGCCAATCGCCCAGAGCCAAGCCGCACAGGGGGCCGCAAGTAGCCAGGCCGATGCACCACAGTCCGGCATTCAGGCCGGCTTGCAGCAGGCGCGGATCACTGGCGATCAACACGCAACCTTGCAGGCTGTCGACCTGCAGCTCGCTCAGGGTGTGCCAGATGGCGTCTGGTGCAGGCCAGGGGCGCGAACCATTCAGGCGGCTGCCATGCAGACCGGTCGGTAGCACGGCGGCGAGACGTTCGGTGGCCGAGTCGGGCAATTCATCCAGCCAGGCACACGGCATCCCTTGCTGCTGCAGCTCGTCGAGCAGGCCGCAGATGGCTGGCAGGGGTTCGGCGCATTCGTCGGCGCTGGCCAGAAGGGCTGGCAGCAGCTTGGGGTGCGTCAGGTCCGTGGGGCGTTCCGCTAGGCCGCTGTGCTGCTGGGCGATTGCCAGCGTGCGGGCGCCATGGTCGACCAGGCAACCGGTCAGGCCGAACAGCAGGGCGTTGAAGGTTGGCGCTGGCATGGCAGGCTCGCTTCCCTGAGTGAGGCGGGCAGGGTAGCGAGCGGGTGTGACGATTACGTGACGATCATGCGCCCATGATCTGGCGTAGAGCCTCTGGAACCGGTACGGGCTGGTTGTTGGCATGGTCGATCCACACCAGTTTGCAGTAGCCCTCGCCGTAGCAGGCGCTGGGATCTTCCAGAGTGCTCAGGCGGTGCTCCACCACCAGGCTGCTGCGCCCAACGGTTCCGGCGTACAGTTCGATCACTACGTTGGCCGGGTGCACCACGGGCTTCAGGTAGGTATGCAGGGTCTGCAATACAACAGGTCCCTGCGGTACGTGATCGATCTCGATGCCGATACTGGCAAACCACTCGACGCGGGCTTCCTGAACGTATTCCAGGTAGATGGTGTTGTTTACATGGCCATAATTGTCCATATCGCTCCAGCGCACCGGGATATGGGCGGTATGAAGAAGGCGTTTTTCCGACATGCTGGAGTCCACCAGATAGCTGCTTATAAGGGCGGTGACGTTTATACTGCGCCGCCTGGGCTGGCCGCGGGCCGCCACACTACTGATGGCAAGGAGAGACTGCAAATGCCAATGACCGGTGCGAGCTGGATCGAACGTCTGACCCGCCTGTGCGCCTGCGCGCTGCTGGCGTCACTGCCACTGGCTGCCAGTGCCGAAGACGACCCCTGGGAGTCCATCAATCGGCCCATATTCACCTTCAACGATACCCTCGATACCTATGCGCTGAAGCCCATTGCCAAGGGGTACCAGGCGATTACCCCGCAATTTGTCGAAGATGGCGTGCACAACGTCTTCAACAATATCGGCGACGTCGGCAACTTGGCCAACAACCTGCTGCAGGGCAAGCTGCACGACGCCGGTGTCGATACCGGGCGTCTGGTGTTCAACACCACCTTCGGTCTGCTGGGCTTCTTCGATGTGGCCAGCGACATGGGCCTGCAACGCAATGACGAAGACTTCGGTCAGACGCTCGGCGCCTGGGGCGTGGGCAGCGGCCCGTACCTGGTCATTCCTCTGCTCGGCCCGAGCACTCTGCGTGACGCCCCCGCGAAGATTCCAGACAGCTTTCTGGAGCCCTATCCCTATATCGACCACGTACCTACCCGTAACGTGACCCGTGCGGTGGATGTGGTTGATACTCGCGCTAGCCTGCTATCGGCGGAGAAGATGATCACCGGCGACAAGTACATCTTCATTCGTAACGCCTACCTGCAAAATCGCGAGTTCCGCGTCAAAGACGGCGAAGTGGTCGACGACTTCTAAGCATTTCGGTAGGTATGAAAAAGGCGGCCTTGGCCGCCTTTTTTGTTTCAAGTCATGGACAGTATGGCGAGCCCGATGGAGCTGCGGCCGTCTTCCAGGGCGCTGATTCGAACCACTTCTGCTTCGGCCTGCAGCCCCTTCAGTTCACTGTGTTCGGAAGGAATCAGCACGCTTACCCGATCACCCATGGCTACTTGGCAGCGGGCTTCCAGCTGCATGCCAGTGCTGGATAGATCCAGGCAATGGGCCGGAATGTCCTGGCCGGCATGCTTCAGGATGACCGGCGTTTCCAGTCGCATACGGATGAAATCACGTTTCTCGCTGTAGGCATGGTCGTTCTGGCTCATTAACCCTTCCTCTTGTTTTTGGGCGCTCCCCGAGGGTCTTATAACCCCCGCCGATTTGAGGTGTAAAGGCAGCTGACGACAATCGGCAGCGGCTTGAATCGCCCTGCGGATGGGAGTACCGTCTGCGCCTTGAATCGTCCGAGCACAGATGTTTTCTCTGGCTCGGTGCGCCAATTGTCAATCTCTCTCCGGCGTCGTTTGCCTGGATGGCCCATGCACAATCCCAGCGCCAAGCTGCTGATAATCGATGATGATGAGGTAGTGCGGGCGAGTCTCGCGGCTTACCTCGAAGACAGCGGTTTCCAGGTTCTGCAGGCCGAGAACGGATTGCAGGGGTTGGAGGTTTTCGATCGTGATCAGCCCGACCTAGTCATCTGTGATCTGCGTATGCCGCAGGTCGATGGCCTGGAGCTGATTCGCCGCATCAACAAGCTGACCAGCGATATACCCGTGATAGTGGTCTCCGGCGCGGGCGTCATGAGTGATGCGGTCGAGGCCCTGCGCCTGGGGGCTGCCGACTACCTGATCAAGCCCCTGGAAGACCTGGCGGTTCTGGAGCATTCGGTACGCCGTGCGCTTGATCGCTATCAGCTGCGGCTGGAGAACCAGCGTTATCGCGAAAAGCTGGAGGCCGCCAACCGAGAGCTGCAGGCCAGCCTGCACTTGCTGCAGGAAGACCAGAACGCCGGGCGTCAGGTACAGATGAACATGCTACCGGTCACGCCCTGGCAGGCCGATGATCTGCAGTTCACGCATCAGATCATTCCCTCGCTGTATCTCTCAGGCGATTTTGTTGACTACTTCCGCGTGGATGAGCACCGAGTAGCGTTCTATCTGGCGGATGTGTCCGGTCATGGGGCTTCCTCGGCCTTTGTCACGGTGCTGCTCAAGTTCATGACCACGCGCCTGCTCTACGAATGGAAGCGCAATGGCGTCTTGCCGGAGTTCAAACCGTCCGATGTGCTCGGCCACATCAACCGCGGCTTGCTCAACTGCAAGCTGGGCAAGCACGTGACCATGCTCGGCGGTGTGATCGATGAGCAGAGCGGGCAGCTGACTTACAGCATCGGCGGACATCTTCCCTTGCCGGTGCTGTTTGCCGATGGGGGGGCACGTTATCTGGATGGGCGCGGACTGCCGGTTGGTCTGTTCGAGGAGGCAACCTACAACGACCTGGTCATGCAGTTGCCTCAGTCCTTCAGTCTGACGCTGATGTCCGATGGCATCCTGGATCTTTTGCCAGGCGAGTCGCTCAAAGAAAAAGAGGCTGGGTTGCCGGAACTGGTAGTCCAGGCGGGCGGATCGCTCGACGGATTGCGCGAGGTGCTCGGGCTGGCCAATCTGCATGATATGCCGGATGATATCGCCTTGCTGGTGTTGAGCAGGAACCTTGCATGAATCCTGGGAATAGCCCCGGTAGAATCCAATTCGCTGAGCAGGACGGTACCTTCGTCCTGAAGTTCGTCGGCGAAGTTCGTTTGACGCTGTGTTCGGCGCTGGATTCGACAATCGAGAAAATTTTTGCGGCGCTGAATTTTTCGGCAATCGTCATCGATCTGACGGAAACCCGCAGCATCGATAGCACCACGCTTGGGCTACTGGCCAAGCTTTCCATCCTGTCCCGGCAGAAAATTGGCCTGTTACCTACCGTGGTCACCACTCACGAAGACATCACGCGTTTGCTGCAATCCATGGGTTTCGATCAGGTGTTCAATATCGTTGATCGTCCCGTGCCTTGCCCCGAGTGCCTGAGCGATTTGCCCTCGCAGGATCAGTCGGAAGAAGTGGTCAAGGCCAAGGTGCTGGAGGCGCATCGCATCCTGATGGGGCTCAATGATTCCAATCGCGAAGCTTTCCATGATCTGGTGAGTGCGCTGGAGCGCAGTTGAGTTGAGTCCAGGCATGAAAAAGGGCGATATCTTCAGGGATATCGCCCTTTTTGTTAGTCCTTGGATCAGTTGCGCTTGGCGAGCAGCGCTTCCAGTTTTTCCTGGTCGCGGGCAAACAGGCGAATGCCTTCGGCCAGTTTCTCGGTTGCCATGGCGTCCTCGTTCAGGGCCCAGCGGAAGGCCGGCTCATCCAGCGATTGCCGTGCTTCGCCGGCCTTAGGGCTGAGGATGCGTGGCAAATCACCCACAGAGTCGCACAGTTGTTGCAGTAGGTCCGGGCTGATGGTCAGCCGGTCGCAGCCGGACAGCTGTTCGATCTGCCCCAGGTTGCGGAAGCTGGCCCCCATTACTACGGTGCTGTAGCCATTGGCCTTGTAGTACTGGTAGATGCGTGACACGGACTGCACGCCCGGGTCTTCCGCACCCACAAAGTCGCGCCCTTCGGCTTTTTTGTACCAGTCGTAAATGCGCCCGACGAAGGGTGAAATAAGGAATACGCCTGCTTCGGCGCAGGCTACGGCCTGTGCAAAGGAGAACAGCAGGGTCAGGTTGGTCTGGATACCGGCTTTTTCCAGCTGCTCGGCGGCGCGGATGCCTTCCCAGGTGGATGCGATCTTGATCAGTACACGTTCACGGCCAATACCCGCTTGATCGTAGAGGCCGATGATGCGCTCGGCGCGGCGCAGGGTCGCTTGGGTGTCGAAGGACAGGCGCGCATCGACTTCCGTCGAGATGCGCCCGGGAATGACTTTCAGAATCTCCTGGCCGACTGCAACGCCAAAGTGGTCGCAAGCCATTCCCAGATCGCCTTTTCCGGCATCGACTGCCTGATCCAGCAGCTCTGCGTAGCGGGACAGGGCTGCCGCCTTGAGTAGCAGTGACGGATTGGTGGTAGCGTCCACCGGCTTGAGCCGGCTGATGGCGTCGATGTCGCCGGTGTCGGCGACGACCGTGGTGTACTGCTTGAGTTGGTCCAGTTTGCTGATCATGACGGAGCCCTGTCGTTGAATGCTCTCGACCTTACCCGAGGCTTGGCGGTCGCTCAACGTCTGGCGCGGGCTTTTAGCGGCCGTCGAGCAGCTCGATGGCCTGGTCGAGGACCTGCAGGGGCTGATCGGTTTTGTGCACGTCTACCGAGAGCAGTTGGCGGAAGCGTCGGGCGCCAGGAAAGCCCTGTGCCAGCCCCAGAACATGGCGTGTCACGTGATGCATGGCACCACCTTCGGCGATGTGGCGTTCGATGTACGGGCGCATGCTGCTCAGGGCTTCGGCGCGAGTGATCGTCGGTTGGTCCAGGTCGAACAGCTGTTGGTCGACTTCGGCTAGAAGGTAGGGGTTGTGGTATGCCTCACGTCCCAGCATCACGCCGTCGAAGCGTTGCAGGTGCTCCCGGCATTCGGTCAGGGTTTTGATGCCCCCGTTGAGGATGATCTCCAGCTGCGGGAAGTCTCGCTTGAGCTGTGCGGCCACGTCGTAGCGCAGTGGTGGTATCTCGCGGTTTTCCTTGGGCGACAGGCCTTCGAGGATGGCGATGCGCGCATGCACGGTAAAGCTTGTGCAGCCGGCCTGATGCACTGTGCCGACGAAGTCGCACAGTTCGGCATAGCTATCGCGACCATTGATGCCGATGCGGTGCTTGACCGTCACTGGAATGCTGACGGCATCCTGCATGGCCTTCACGCACTCTGCGACCAGTTGCGGGTGGCCCATCAGACAGGCACCGATCATGTTGTTCTGCACCCGATCACTGGGGCAGCCCACGTTGAGGTTGACCTCGTCGTAGCCATGCTCCTCGGCCATGCGGGCGCAGGCGGCCAGATCGGCTGGATTGCTACCGCCCAGCTGCAAGGCCAGCGGGTGTTCACATTCGTCGTAGCGCAGAAACCGCTGCCTGTCACCGTGCAGCAGGGCGCCTGTAGTGACCATCTCTGTATAGAGCAGGGCTTGGCTGGAGAGCTGGCGCAGGAAGTAGCGGCAGTGACGGTCTGTCCAATCCATCATCGGGGCGACGGAAAAGCGACGGGAGAGAGGTGGAGTGTGCATGAGTGGTGCCGATGACAACTGGAAGCGGAAGCGGTCGGCATTTTACCTTAGCTTTCGCCAGGTGCGGTGTTTGCCTGCTATACCTTGAGCTAGGTGCTGGGTGGCCTGCTGCCTGGGACTCATCTTCGTCTACAGGAGTTCGCATTATGCAAAGCAAATACTGGTTGGCAGTAATGGTGCTGGGTTGCAGTCTGCAGGCGGGAGCGACCAGTTTTGTGGTCACCACCGACGCGCTGGTCAATACGGTTGAGGGAACTACCGACTTCACCTCGTCAAGCTTCGGTGATGACAAGGTAGTGAGGGAGGCCAAGGATGATGCGGCTAGTTTTGTCGCAAGCCAGGGGGCTATCCGGGGTGCTCATCTGGAGGCTGCGCTGACGCACATCCGCGGCAAGCTGCCAGAGTTGCAGGCAGATGATATGCAGTTGGCTCAGGCGATTCTGGCGATCTGACGGTTTGGCTGAAAACAAAAACGGCGCCTTGCGGCGCCGTTTTTGTTTGTAGGCGCGTTATACGCCCAGCTTGTCGCGCAGGCTGTAGTACCAGGCGCCAATGGCGCTGAACGGAACCTGGAACAGGCGGCCGCCCGGGAAGGGGTAGTGCGGCAGGCTGGCGAAGGCGTCAAAGCGCTCGGCCTGGCCGCGCAGGGTTTCCGCCAGGAGCTTGCCGGCCAGGTGGGTGTAGGTCACGCCGTGGCCACTGCAGCCCTGGGAGTAGTAGATGTTGTCGCCGAGGCGGCCGACCTGAGGCAAGCGCGACAGGGTCAGCAGGAAGTTGCCGGTCCAGGCGAAGTCGATCTTCACGTCTTTCAGTTGCGGGAAGGTCTTGAGCATCTTCGGACGGATGATCGCTTCGATGTTGGCTGGGTCGCGTGCTCCGTAGACCACGCCGCCGCCGAAGATCAGGCGCTTGTCGCCGGACAGGCGATAGTAGTCGAGCAGATAGTTGCAGTCTTCGACGCAGTAGTCCTGCGGCAGCAAGCTCTTGGCCAGGTCGTCGGACAGCGGCTCGGTGGTGATTACCTGAGTGCCGCAAGGCATGGATTTGCTGGCCAGCTCTGGCAGCAGGTTGCCCAGGTAGGCGTTGCCGGCAACGACAACGAACTTGGCCTTCACTCGGCCGTTGGGGGTGTGGACAACCGGGTTGGCGCCGCGATCGACGCGAATCGCCGGGCTTTGCTCGTGAATGATGCCGCCCAGGGATTCGACGGCTGCAGCTTCACCCAATGCAAGGTTGAGCGGATGGATGTGGCCGCCGCTCATGTCGAGCATGCCGCCGACGTAGGTGTCGGTATCTACCACTTCGCGGATGCGCTTCTCGTCCATCAGTTCCAGCTGGGTGTGGCCGTAACGCTCCCACAGCTTCTTCTGCGACTCCAGGTGCTTCATGTGCTTGGCGGTGTTGGCAGCGAACACGCCGCCATCCTTCAGGTCGCATTTGATGTCGTACTTGGCAATGCGCTCGCGAATGATGCGACCACCTTCGAAGGCCATGTCGCCAAGCAGCTTGGCCTGCTTCGGTCCAACGGTGCGTTCGATCACGTCGATGTCGCGGCTATAGCTGTTGACGATCTGGCCGCCGTTGCGGCCGGATGCACCAAAGCCAACTTTGGCGGCTTCGACGATGGTGACCTTGAAACCGTTCTCCAGCAGGAAGAGTGCGGTGGACAGGCCGGTATAGCCGGCGCCGATGATGCAGACGTCGGTCTCGGCCTCACCTTGCAGCTCGGGGCGCGCGGGCACTGGATTGGCCGATGCCGCGTAATAGGACTGGGGGTAGGGAGTGTGCGTCATATTTGAACCTATGTTCTTTATTTTTTACGATCTGGGTGAATGCTACCCGAGGCAAAATGCCCCGGCTAGCCTATGTGCAAAATTTTTAACGTCTCGCTGTGCGGTAAAAAATCCACTTTTTCAGAGGCTTAGCGAAAAAAGGTGTTGACACTCCAGCGAATCTCCCTAAAATGCGCCTCCATTGCAGGCACATAGCTCAGTTGGTTAGAGCACCACCTTGACATGGTGGGGGTCGTTGGTTCGAGTCCAATTGTGCCTACCAAATCCGAAAGGGGTCGTATATACGACCCCTTTTTTATTGGCTGCTTGCCAGAGCATAGGCTTTCTGGAAGCATCCGCGATTCCCGCAGCTCCAGTGACTCTGGTCCGGGCTGGTTGGCCGCAAGGCTCCTGCCATCGTTAGGCAGGCATACCGCTGGATCGCTTCCTGGCTCATCCCAACCCATGTGACCTTTGGTAGGGGTCACCACTAGGAGAGGAGGCGCCATGCCCATCATTACTCTTCCCGACGGCAGTCAGCGTTCGTTCGATCACCCCGTTTCCGTACTTGAGGTGGCTCAGTCCATCGGTGCCGGTCTGGCCAAGGCCACTCTGGCGGGCAAGGTTGACGGCAGGCAGGTTGATGCCTGCGATCTGATCGAGAGCGATGCGACTCTGCAGATCATTACGCCGAAGGATGATGAGGGGCTGGAGATCATTCGCCATTCCTGTGCCCACTTGGTCGGTCATGCGGTCAAGCAGCTCTATCCTGCGGCTAAAATGGTCATCGGGCCGGTGATCGAGGAGGGGTTCTACTACGACATCGCCATTGATCGCCCCTTCACGCCGGAAGACATGGCGGCCATCGAGAAGCGCATGGCTGAGCTGATCGACAAGGACTACGACGTCATCAAGAAGATGACTCCGCGTGCCGAGGTCGTCGAGCTGTTCAAGGCTCGTGGCGAGGAATACAAGCTGCGCCTGATCGACGACATGCCGGGCGAAACTGCTATGGGTCTGTACTTCCATGAGGAGTACGTGGACATGTGTCGCGGTCCACACGTGCCCAATACCCGCTTCCTCAAGTCGTTCAAGCTGACCAAGATTTCCGGTGCCTACTGGCGCGGCGATTCGAAGAACGAGCAGCTGCAGCGTATCTATGGCACCGCCTGGGCGGACAAGAAGCAGCTGGCGGCCTATATCCAGCGTATCGAGGAGGCCGAGAAGCGCGATCACCGCCGTATCGGCAAGCAGCTGGATCTATTTCACCTGCAGGAAGAGGCGCCAGGCATGGTGTTCTGGCATCCGGCGGGCTGGACTGTTTACCAGGTGCTGGAGCAGTACATGCGCCAGGTGCAGCGCGAGCACGGCTATGTCGAAGTGCGCACGCCACAGGTGGTTGATCGGATTCTCTGGGAGCGCTCCGGTCACTGGTCCAACTACGCAGAGAATATGTTCACTACGGCATCGGAGAATCGTGATTACGCGGTGAAACCGATGAACTGCCCGTGTCACGTGCAGATTTTCAATCAGGGCCTGAAGTCCTATCGCGACCTGCCGCTGCGCATGGCCGAATTCGGCTCCTGCCACCGTAATGAGGCTTCTGGTGCCCTGCATGGCATCATGCGTGTGCGTGGCTTTACTCAGGACGATGCGCACATCTTCTGCACCGAAGAGCAGGTGAAGAAGGAGGCTTCCGACTTCATCAAGCTGACGTTGCAGGTGTATGCCGACTTCGGTTTCACTGATATCGCCATGAAGCTGTCCACTCGTCCGGCCAAGCGTGTAGGTTCCGACGAGCTGTGGGATCGCGCCGAGACTGCTCTGGCTGATGCGCTGAATGAGTCCGGTCTGGCCTGGGAGTACCAGCCGGGCGAGGGGGCCTTCTATGGCCCGAAGATCGAATTCACGCTGAAGGATTGCCTGGGGCGCAACTGGCAGTGTGGCACCCTGCAGTACGATCCGAACCTGCCGGAACGCCTGGATGCCAGCTATATCGCCGAAGATAACAGCCGTACGCGCCCGGTGATGTTGCACCGTGCCATCCTTGGCTCCTTCGAGCGCTTCATCGGCATGCTGATTGAGCACTATGCCGGGGCGTTCCCAAGCTGGCTGGCGCCGACTCAGGCGGTGATCATGAATATCACCGACAAGCAGGCTGATTTCGCTCTGGAAGTAGAGAAAACCCTTAATCAAAGCGGGTTCCGTGCCAAGTCGGACTTGAGAAACGAAAAAATCGGCTTTAAAATCCGCGAGCATACTTTGCTCAAGGTTCCCTATCTCCTGGTTATTGGCGACAGGGAAGTTGAGACACGATCCGTTGCTGTGCGTACCCGCGAAGGTGTAGACCTGGGCTCGATGCCCCTGGAACAGTTCGCCGAGCAGCTCAAGCAAGCGGTTTCCCGGCGTGGTCGCCAAGATTCGGAGTAATCATTATTAAGCGTGATATGAGACAGGATAAGCGGGCCGCCCCCAAGGCGCCGATCAACGAAAACATCACTGCCCGTGAAGTTCGCCTGATTGGCGCAGACGGCCAGCAGATTGGCGTGGTTTCCATCGATGAGGCGCTGAGCGCCGCCGAGGAAGCCAAGCTGGATCTGGTGGAAATTTCCGCAGATGCGGTGCCACCGGTTTGCCGCATCATGGATTACGGCAAGCACCTGTTTGAGAAGAAGAAGCAGGCTGCTGCGGCCAAGAAGAACCAGCACCAGCAACAGATTAAAGAAATCAAGTTTCGTCCAGGGACGGAAGAAGGGGATTACCAGGTAAAGCTACGCAACCTGGTACGTTTCCTTGAAGATGGGGACAAGGCCAAGGTATCTCTAAGATTCCGCGGTCGTGAGATGGCCCACCAGGAGCTGGGTATGGAGCTGCTCAAGCGGGTCGAACAAGACCTGATCGAGCTCGGCACCGTAGAACAGCATCCCAAGCTGGAAGGACGCCAGCTGATGATGGTCATCGCTCCCAAGAAGCGTAAATAACCTCCCGGGCACTGGCAGGCCTGATGGTTATCAGTTGTTAATGAATGCGGAGTACTAAACATGCCAAAAATGAAAACCAAGAGTGGTGCAGCCAAGCGTTTCCTCAAGACCGCTGCTGGCTACAAGCACAAGCACGCTTTCAAGAGCCACATCCTGACCAAAATGTCCACCAAGCGTAAGCGTCAACTGCGCGGTAGCGAGCTGATGCATCCGTCGGACAAAGCAAAAGTCGAGCGCATGCTGCGCGTTCGTTAATTCGGTCAAGATATTTTAGAGGTTATTACTCATGGCTCGTGTTAAGCGTGGCGTTATCGCTCGTGCCCGTCACAAGAAAATTCTGAAACTCGCCAAAGGCTACTACGGTGCGCGTTCGCGCGTGTTCCGCGTTGCCAAGCAGGCTGTGATCAAGGCAGGCCAATACGCCTACCGTGACCGCCGTCAGCGCAAGCGTCAGTTCCGCGCTCTGTGGATTGCTCGTATCAACGCTGGTGCTCGCATCAACGGTCTGTCCTACAGCCGTCTGATCGCTGGCCTGAAGAAAGCGTCGATCGAAATCGACCGCAAGGTTCTGGCCGATCTGGCAGTGAACGAAAAAGCGGCGTTTGCTGCGATTGTCGAGAAAGCTAAGGCCGTTCTGGCTTAAGTCCCCCGACAATCACCGGGTTCGCTCGGTGGCAACGTCAAAGATAGGGGAAGAGCCTTCAAGCTCTTCCCCTATTTCGTATCTGGAGTCCGTACATGGAAAACCTGGATGCATTGGTCTCGCAAGCGCTTGAGGCCGTGCAAAACACCGCAGACGTCAATGCCCTGGAACAACTCCGGGTGCAGTACCTCGGCAAGAAAGGCGAACTGACCGCCCTGATGCAGACCCTCGGCAAGCTATCTGCCGAAGAGCGTCCGCAAGCCGGCGCCTTGATCAACGCCGCCAAGAGCCAGGTTCAGGATGCTCTGAACGCCCGCAAGTCCGTGCTTGAGCAGGCTCTGCTCGCCGAGAAGCTGGCGTCTGAGCGTATCGATGTGACCCTGCCGGGCCGCGGTCAGGCCTCCGGTGGTCTGCACCCGGTTACCCGCACCCTTGAGCGTGTCGAGCAGTTCTTTACCCATATCGGTTACAACGTGGCCGAGGGGCCGGAAGTCGAAGACGACTACCACAACTTCGAAGCGCTCAATATTCCGGGTCACCACCCGGCGCGCGCTATGCACGACACCTTCTATTTCAATGCAAACATGCTGCTGCGCACCCACACCTCGCCGGTGCAGGTGCGCACTATGGAATCGCAGCAGCCGCCGATCCGCATCGTCTGCCCCGGCCGTGTCTATCGCTGTGACTCCGATATCACCCACTCGCCGATGTTTCACCAGGTCGAAGGCCTGTTGGTCGACGAGGGCATCAGCTTTGCCGACCTCAAAGGCACCATCGAGGAATTCCTCCGGGTGTTCTTCGAGAAGCCCTTGGGCGTGCGTTTCCGTCCATCCTTCTTCCCCTTCACCGAGCCGTCGGCCGAAGTCGACATGCAGTGCGTGATGTGCTCCGGCAATGGCTGCCGCGTGTGCAAGCAGACCGGCTGGCTGGAAGTGATGGGCTGCGGCATGGTGCACCCGAATGTCCTGCGCATGTCCGGCATCGATCCGGAAAAGTACCAGGGCTTCGCCTTCGGTATGGGGGTGGAGCGCCTGGCCATGCTGCGTTATGGCGTCAATGACTTGCGCCTGTTCTTCGATAACGACCTGCGGTTCCTGGCGCAATTCCGCTAGGCCGCATGACCCATATCGAATTCGCTTAAGGAGAACAGACAGCATGAAATTTAGTGAACAGTGGCTGCGCAGCTGGGTCAATCCGGCGGTTTCGCGTGACGAGCTGGTGGCCCGCCTGTCCATGGTTGGCCTGGAGGTGGATGCGGTCACTCCGGTCGCCGGCCAGTTCAGTGGTGTTGTTGTAGGTGAGATTCTCAGCGCCGAACAGCATCCGGATGCCGACAAGCTGCGTGTGTGCCAGGTCAGCAGCGGCAGCGCCAGCTTCCAGGTTGTCTGCGGAGCGCCCAACGCTCGCGCCGGCATCAAGATCCCCTTCGCCATGATTGGCGCCGAGCTGCCGGGCGACTTCAAGATCAAGCAGGCCAAGCTGCGCGGCGTGGAGTCTCAGGGCATGCTCTGCTCGGCCTCCGAGCTGCAGATCAGCGAGGATAACAGTGGCCTGATGGAGCTGGCTGCGGACGCGCCGGTCGGCCAGGACATCCGTGTCTATCTGGGCCTGGACGATGCGAGCATCGAAATCGGCTTGACCCCAAATCGCGGCGATTGCCTGTCGTTGGCCGGCTTGGGTCGTGAGGTTGGTGCCATCTACGGCGCGCCGGTGTCGGCAGTTTCCGTCGCTCCGGTCGCGGCCTCGCATGACGAAGTGCGTCCGGTCGAAGTGCTGGCGCCCAAGGCCTGCCCTCGCTACCTCGGTCGCGTTATCCGCAACGTCGACCTGTCCAAGCCGACCCCGCTGTGGGTGATCGAGCGCCTACGTCGCTCCGACATCCGCAGCATTGACGCCGCCGTTGACATCACCAACTACGTGATGCTCGAACTCGGCCAGCCGATGCACGCCTTCGACCTCGCCGAGATCAACGGCGGCATCTGCGTGCGCATGGCGAAAGAGGGCGAAAAGCTGGTTCTGCTGGACGGCCAGGAAGTCAGCCTGCGCGCCGACACTCTGGTGATCGCCGACCACAATCGCGCACTGGCTATCGCTGGCGTGATGGGCGGGGAGCACAGTGGCGTGAGTGGCAAAACCCGTGATCTGTTTCTGGAAAGCGCTTTCTTCGACAACATCGCGGTAGCCGGAAAAGCCCGTTCCTATGGCCTGCACACCGATTCTTCGCACCGCTTCGAGCGCGGCGTCGACTCGCAACTGGCGCGCAATGCCATGGAGCGTGCCACTGCGCTGCTGCTGGAAATCGTCGGTGGCGAAGTCGGTCCGGTAATCGAAGTGGCCAGTGCCGCCGATCTGCCGAACATCGCGCCGATCACCCTGCGTGCTGAGCGCATCAGTCAGATGCTGAGCATGGACATGGACACTGCCGAAGTTGAGCGCCTGCTCACCGCACTGGGCCTGGGTGTGACTGCCCAGGGCGCCGGCCAGTGGCTGGTCAGTGTGCCGAGCCACCGCTTCGACATCAGTCTGGAAGTGGATTTGATCGAAGAGCTGGGTCGCCTGTATGGCTACAACCGTCTGCCGGTGCGCTACCCGCAGGCTCGCCTGGCTCCGCAGGCCAAGGCCGAAGCCCGAGCCGAGCTGCCGGCCTTGCGTCGCCTGCTGGTCGCTCGTGGTTATCAGGAAGCCATCACCTACAGCTTCATTGATCCCAAGCTGTTCGAGCTGTTTAGCCCGGGTGTAGTGCCGCTGCAGTTGGCCAACCCGATCTCTGCTGATATGGCGGCTATGCGTTCCTCGCTGTGGCCAGGCCTGATCAAGGCGCTGGAGCACAACCTCAATCGCCAGCAGTCGCGCGTGCGTCTGTTCGAGAGCGGCCTGCGTTTCGTCGGCCAGCTTGAAGGCCTGAAGCAGGAAGCCATGCTCGCCGGCGTGATCAGTGGCAGTCGCCTGCCGGAAGGCTGGGCCAACGGACGTGAGAGCGTGGACTTCTATGATCTCAAGGCCGATGTCGAGGCGCTGCTAGGCTACGCTGGCGCCGTCGATGCTTTCAGCTTTATGCCGGGCGCGCATCCTGCGCTGCATCCGGGACAGGCTGCACGCATTGAGCGAGAGGGGCGTCTGGTCGGTTTCATGGGGGCGCTGCATCCAGAGTTGGCAAAGACCTTGGGGCTGGATCAGCCGGTGTTCCTCTTCGAACTGGTACTGGCGGAAGTGGCTGCCGGCCGCATGCCCAAGTTCAGTGAACTGTCGCGTTTCCCTGAGGTGCGTCGTGACTTGGCGCTGCTGGTTGATCGCGAGCAGCCGGCAGAGGCTGTACTCTCTACCATTCGCGAGGCTGCGGGGGAGTGGCTGACAGACCTCAGGCTGTTTGACGTATATCACGGTAAAGGCATTGATCCGCATAGAAAAAGCCTTGCAGTTGGCTTGACCTGGCAGCATCCATCGCGCACTCTTAATGACGATGAGGTGAATACAACTACGCAAAACATCATCACCTCGCTGGAAGAAAGGTTCAACGCCACGTTAAGGAAGTAGCGTATGGGGGCTCTGACGAAAGCTGAAATGGCGGAACGTCTGTATGAAGAGCTTGGCCTGAATAAGCGGGAAGCCAAGGAGTTGGTGGAGCTGTTTTTCGAGGAAATCCGCCACGCGCTGGAAGATAACGAGCAGGTCAAATTGTCCGGTTTCGGCAATTTCGACCTGCGCGACAAACGTCAGCGCCCAGGTCGAAATCCCAAAACAGGCGAAGAAATCCCGATCACGGCTCGCCGTGTCGTCACCTTTCGTCCGGGCCAGAAATTGAAGGCCAGAGTAGAGGCATATGCTGGAACCAAGTCATAACGACGAGCTGCCGCCTATTCCTGGCAAACGCTACTTCACCATTGGTGAAGTCAGTGATCTCTGTGCCGTCAAACCTCATGTTTTGCGTTACTGGGAGCAGGAGTTCCCCCAGCTCAATCCGGTGAAGCGTCGCGGTAATCGACGCTACTATCAGCGCCAGGATGTGCTGATGATTCGCCAGATTCGTGCGCTCCTCTACGATCAGGGTTTCACCATCGGTGGCGCACGTCAGCGTCTCTCCGGCGATGAAGCCAAGGATGACACTACCCAGTACAAGCAGCTGATTCGGCAAATGATTGCAGAGCTTGAAGAAGTTCTTTTGGTGCTACGTAAATAGAGCTGTAGTAGTAAAAAAAACTTCCACAATTCAGCAGCTTATTGTAAAGTCCTCCCCGCTTCCGGTAACACGAAAGCATTCTCGGGGCGTAGCGCAGCCCGGTAGCGCACTTGCATGGGGTGCAAGGGGTCGAGTGTTCGAATCACTCCGTCCCGACCAAAAAACCCTAGAAAATCCAGTCACTTAGCGGTGACTGGATTTTTTTATGCCCACTGATTTTTCTGTGATTCCTAGAAAGTCGCTTTCTGGTTGCCAATTGGTTGCCAATTGAGATTGTCTTGCTCAGACTCCTGTTATTTGAGTTTCAGCAAGTTTTCGAGAGTTCTAGCTCAACGGAGCCAAAAGCGCAGGGATCAGCATCATGACGCCAGAATCAGAAGCACGTCAGCAGATTGACCAGAAGCTACAACAAGCTGGCTGGGTCATCCAGGACATGAAGCAGCTTAATTTAGGTGCGGCGCGTGGCGTGGCTGTGCGAGAGTTTCCGACTGATTCTGGGCCTGCGGATTACGTACTTTTTGTTGATAGGGTCTCCGTCGGGGTAATTGAAGCTAAAAAAGACGGTGCGGGTGCAAACCTCACGGTCACAGAAAGCCAAACGGAGCGCTACGCCAACGCCACACTCAAACATCGCCAAGACAATGCTCCGCTGCGCTTCCTGTTTGAAGCAACCGGCAAGATCATCCGCTTTACAGATGGTGCCGATCCGGTGCCGCGTTCGCGTGAAATTTTCCACTTCTTCAAGCCGGAAACGCTGGCCGCCTGGCTGGCGCAGCCAGAAACCCTCCGTCGCCGTCTGGCCGAACAAATGCCAGCGCTGCAAGAAAGAAATCTGCGCGACTGCCAGATCAGCGCCGTTACCGGGCTGGAAAAATCACTGGCATTGAACAAACCCCGTGCCTTGGTGCATATGGCCACCGGAGCGGGCAAAACCTTCACCGCAATAACCTCGGTCTACCGTCTTCTTAAGTTCGGTGGTGCTAAGCGCATCCTATTCCTGGTCGATACCCGCAATCTCGGCAAGCAGGCCCATCAGGAATTCATGGCCTACACGCCACCGGACGATGGTCGCAAGTTCACTGAGTTGTACAACGTGCAGCGGTTGGCCTCGCCCAATATCGATCCGCATTCGCAGGTGTGCATCAGCACCATCCAGCGCATGTACTCGATTCTGAGTGGTGAGCCGATTGATGAGTCTGCCGAGGATGTTTCGCTCAACGAGGTGCAACAAACTGCAAAGCAGGAAAAGCTCGTCCGCTACAACCCGGCCGTGCCGGTGGAAACATTCGATTTCATCATCATCGATGAATGCCACCGCAGCATTTACAACCTGTGGAAGCAGGTACTCGACTACTTCGACGCTAGCCTGATTGGCCTCACCGCCACGCCCGATAAACGCACCTTTGGTTTCTTCAACGAAAACATTGTTGCTGAGTACACCTACGAGCAGTCCGTGGCTGATGGTGTCAACGTTGGCTACGACGTGTTCGAGATCGAAACCGAAATCACCCAGAAGGGCGCGGAGCTGAAGGCCAAAGAATGGGTGGACCATCGTGACCGCGCCACCCGTAAAAAGCGCTGGGGCGAAACCGAAGAAGACACCACCTACACCGGTAAGGAGCTGGATAAGTCGGTGGTGAACGTGAGCCAGATCCGCCAGGTGATCCAGGCGATGAAGACAGCGGTTGAAACGCAGATTTTCCCTGCGCGCAAAGAAACACCCAAAACCCTGATCTTTGCCAAGACCGATAGCCACGCCGACGACATCATCAACATCGTCCGTGAGGTCTACGGCCAGGGCAACGCCTTCTGCAAGAAGGTCACCTACCGCGCCGAGGAAGACGCTGACAGCATCCTCAGCAGCTTCCGCAACGACTATAACCCGCGCATCGCCGTCACCGTGGACATGATCGCCACCGGTACCGACGTGAAGCCACTGGAAGTGCTGCTGTTCATGCGCGATGTGCGCAGCAAGGGTTATTACGAACAGATGAAGGGCCGTGGCGTGCGCAGCCTGGATGGCGACAGCCTGAAGCGCGTCAGCAACAGCGCTGATGGGGCTAAGACTCGCTTCGTGCTAATCGACGCCGTAGGCGTAGAAAAATCGCTCAAGACTGAAAGTCGCCCGCTCGAAAAGAAGCCGGGTATGGCGCTCAAGGACCTGCTGCAAGGCGTGGCCATGGGCAGTCGCGACGACGACACCGTACTCTCGCTCGCCAACCGCCTCGTGCGCCTGGCCAAGCAGCTGGACGATAAGGCACAGGCACGCATCGAGAAGGTCAGCGGTGGCATTCCAGTAGGTGAACTCGGCAAAGGTCTGATCGCCGCGCTGGACCCCGATGCCATTGTGCAAGCCGCGCTGACCTCGGCCAAGGCTAAGGGCATCACCCGCTCCGAAGACACCTTACTGCCCGAAGAGATTGAAGCCGCCCGAGCCGAGCGCGTTGCTGCTGCCTGTGAGCCCTTCGACAAGCCGGAACTGCGCGAGGAGATTGAAAGCTGTCGTCGCGAGCGCGAACAGCTCATCGACCACCTCAACCTCGATCAGGTCACCTTCTCCGGCTTTTCAGAGCAGGCTGAAACGCAGGCCAAGGCGGTGATTCAGACCTTTGCCGACTACATCGCTCAGCACAAGGATGAAATCGCCGCGCTGGGCTTTTTCTACCAACAGCCCTACCAACGCCGTGCGCTCACCTTTGACATGCTGGAAGACCTCTATGCACACCTGAGCAATCCGCCATTGATGCTCACTACCGAGCGACTGTGGAGCGCCTATGCCCGGGTGAAGACCTCGGCCGTGAAAGGCGCCGACCGCAAACGACAGTTGACTGACTTGGTCTCTTTGGTGCGCTTTGCGTTGGGCCTGGATGGCGAACTCAAGCCCTTTGCCGACGATGTGGATAAACGCTTCCAGACCTGGATTTTCCGCCACAACGCCCAGCGTGCCACCGCCTTCACGCCCGAGCAGACCGAATGGCTGCGCCTGATGAAAGACCACATCGCCAGCAGTTGCAGCATCAGCCGCGACGATTTTGATTACGCCGAACTGGCCGACGGAGGCGGTTTGCAAAAAGCCTGGGGTCTGTTTGGCAAGGAACTGGACACTTTGATGAATGAAATGAATGTGGAGTTGGTGGCGTGAGTGGAATTCCTCGTGGGTGGCATCTTGCTGAGCTTGGAGAAATCTGCGAGCGCATCGTAGATGGGTCACATAACCCTCCAAAAGCATCAGAGGCCGGTAAACCGATGCTCAGTGCGCGCAATATTTCTGACTTCACAATCAACTTTGATGATTTCCGCCCGATAAGTGACGTCGATTTTGAGCTTGAGCATTCCCGCACACGAGTCTCGAGTGGCGACGTGCTGCTAACCATAGTCGGAACCATTGGGCGCACTGCTGTTGTGCCGCAGAAGATTCAAGAGTTTGCTCTGCAACGAAGTGTTGCAGTTCTTAAGCCGTTGGAAGTTGACTCTCGTTATTTGGCCTATTTGCTCAGTGCGCCTGAAACTCAGCAATGGCTACAAGACAATGCAAAGGGTACAGCTCAGAAAGGCGTTTATCTAAAGACTCTTGGCAGCTTGCCAATTAAAGTCGCACCGAAGAACGAACAAACCCGCATCGTCGCGAAACTCGAAGAGCTGCTTACCGATCTCGATGCCGGGGGGGCCGAACTCAAGGCCGCTCAAAAGAAGCTGGCGCAATACCGGCAGTCGCTGCTGAAAGCCGCCGTGGAAGGTGCGCTCACGGCTGAGTGGCGGGCGAAAAACACCCCCGCCGAAACCGGCGCGCAACTGCTGCAACGCATCCTCACCGAACGCCGCGTCCGCTGGGAAGCCAAGCAACTCGCCAAGTTTGCGGAGCAAGGCAAAACCCCGCCCAAGGATTGGCAGAAGAAATACCCCGAGCCGGTGCTACCGGATACCAGCAGTTTACCGGAACTACCGGAGGGGTGGGTTTGGGCGAGCGTCGATATGTTGGGCGAAATTGCTTCCGGTGTGGCTAAGGGCACCAAGCGGAAAGATTCCATTGAGGTTCGTGAAGTACCGTATTTGCGGGTCGCGAATGTTCAGCGTGGATTTCTCGATCTCTCGGAAGTCAAAACCATTTCGGCAACTGAGAAAGACATAAAAGAACTCACGCTCCAGGCTGGAGATATTCTTTTCAACGAAGGCGGTGATCGGGACAAGCTTGGCCGTGGCTGGGTTTGGCGCGATGAAGTAGAGAATTGCATCCATCAAAACCATGTGTTTCGGATGCGTCCTTTCCTACCCGAAGTGCTACCCGAGCTTGTTTCGCATCACGGCAATACCTTTGGAAAAACATGGTTTCAGAGCGCAGGCAAGCAAACGACTAATTTGGCATCAATCAATATGACGATGCTGCGCATGTTCCCAGTTCCTCTTGGGCCTGCGGATGAACAGCGTGAATTGGTCAATCAATTAGATCTGCAAATTGAACAATTGGATCGCCAAGAAAAAGCTGTCGAGCTTGGTCTCAAACAACTCACAGCTCAACGCCAAAACATCCTGCGCGCCGCATTTGCTGGTGAACTGGTGCCGCAGAACCCAAACGACGAACCCGCCAGTGTGTTGCTGGAACGCATCCGCGCCGAGCGGGCGGAGCGCGCCAAGCAACCGAAAAAACGCCAACCGAAAAAAAAGAAGGAGAACGCCACCGTGGTGAGCAAACTGATTGACGTGCTCGCCGAAGCGGGCGACTGGTTGGAGGCACAAGAAGCCTTTCGCCGCTGTGGCGTGGCCGACGGCGCGCTGACCGAGCGCATCGAAGAACTCTATGCTGAGCTGCGTAAACTGGATAAAGCTGGCCGGTTAGCGGTTGAAGTCATCACCGATAAACAAGGTCGTAAAACCGGTGACCGTATCAAGCTGTTGGCGGGTTAAGCATGCGGCTCGATAAACTTACCATCGGTAGCGCCAAGGATAGCCCGACACACCAGTTCAAGAACCTAAAGAACGTCACCATCGACTTCGATCAGGATCACTGGGTGACGGTGGTGATTGGCTGGAACGGCACCGGCAAGTCCAACGTGCTGGAGGCACTGGCCGTCATCTTCCGCGACCTGATCGGCAAGAAGCGAACACCCGCGTTTGCCTTTCAGCTGGCCTATCGCATGGGGGCGGGCGAAAATCTGAGGCACATTCACATCGATGCAGATCCGGATCGTGAGAAGGAGCCTTTCACCATTCACGTTGCGACGGATGCGCAAGCCCGTGGTGAAGGCATTCTGATCCCAATCATCGACAGCAAGCAGCCGTTGTCGGCCTTGCGTGGCAATGCCATCAAACTTACGGCCTTCTTGAATGCGGACAATGAGTACTTGCCACGCTACGTGTTTAGCTACTACTCGGGCGAAAGCCCGCGCATGCACGAGGTATTTCGGCCTTACCTCGAGAGCTACGACAGTAAGCTGCGCAACGGCGAAGACCCCGGATTGAAGCGACTGTTCTATGCGATGCCTGTCCACAGCCAGTTCGTGTTGCTGGCCTTCATGATTAAGCAGTCTCCAGAAGTTCGAGAGCTTCTGGAAAACAATATGGGCATTGATCCTGAAGAAGGGGTCGAGTCAGTTCTCTTTGTTTTGAAGCAGCCTGGTTGGAGCAAGCGACGCGGGAATAAGAAGATTGATGGTGCTGGTGACGAAAGGTTTTGGGGGGCAAAAGGAGTTGTTCAGACATTCCTCGATCGCCTGCAAAGCATTTCTTTAGCCCCTATCAGGGTAAAGCGGGACAAGCAAGTTACGCTTTGGAACAAAGAGACAACAGAGTTCCAGTATTTGTACGTCAAGGATATTGAGGCCCTTCGGCGCCTGGTTGGGGGGCAGCAGCCGGCGCAATTTTTTCGAGACTTGGAGAGCACCTACGTTTCAGAGCTGATCGAGGAGGTGCGCATCCGTGTGCGCCTTAAGAAAAACGATGGCAGCGTTACGTTCCGAGAACTAAGCGAGGGTGAGCAGCAATTGCTGACCGTGCTGGGCCTGCTGCGCTTTACCGCTGAGGATGAAAGCCTTTTTCTGCTAGATGAGCCGGACACGCACTTGAATCCGAGGTGGAGTGTTGACTACATCTCGTACTTGAAGCAGTTCATCGCCAGCGGCACAAAGCAGGAAGAAACCAGCCATATCCTGCTTACCACTCATAACCCGCTGGCTATTGCAGAACTTGATCGCGAACAGGTGCAGATTTTGCGGATGACCAAGAAGGATGGACAGCGTCAGATTGTGGCTTGCTATCCGGAAATGGCGCCGCGCGGCATGGGCTATGCCGCCATTGTCACCAGCGACATGTTTGGCATTGCGTCTTCCCTTGATCTGCCAACACAAGAGCTGTTGGAGACTCAGCGTGCTTTTGCTGCCAAGGAGGCCCTGACAGACCAAGAGCAGCAAGATCTGGATCGCATCAACGCGCAGCTAGACCGCCTTGGGTTCCGTTTTTTCCATCCGGACGACGAGTATTCGCGTTACCTGCGTTTGCGGAATGCGCTGCTTGTTCAGCAGTTTGAAACCGAGCAGCCTACGGCCTTGGCGAGGAAAGTAGTGCAGATGCCGCGCGCTGAGCGAGAGGCATTGGCAAAGCGTTTGATTTCCGAACTATTGGCTGATAAGCCCGAGGCCTCTAAAGAGGATGCTCCATGAGGTACGTGGACCGCTCAAAGCTGGTTAAACCTACGGGCTGGAACCAGCGTGCACAGAAGGCATCGCAGGCTGTCGCAAACGGCGCTGACCCGAATGACCACGGTGTCGTCTGGCGCGAACTCAAAGATGGGCTAGCCAACCTTTTACATGACAAATGCTGGTACTGCGAAACGCACGTGGATCGGTCGGACAACGCCGTTGATCACTTTCGGCCAAAGAATTGTGTCGGCGATGCGACCAACCCTCACGCGGGCTACCGTTGGCTGGCCTTTGACGAAAGCAACTTTCGCTATGCCTGTACCTACTGCAACAGCCGGCGCAAAGATCAGGAGGGAGGCACCGCGGGCGGCAAGGCGGATCGTTTTCCTTTGGTCAATGAAGCCCAGCGTGTTTACGCGGCCGGGTCAGTGGCGGCGGAGCAGCCAATGCTGCTCGACCCTTGTGAAATATCCGACTGGCGTTTACTCGGCTGTCATCAAGAGAACGGTCAACCATGCGCGACCAGTACTGATCCTACCTCCCGGCGGCGGGCTGAAGAGTCGATCGAGATCTATCACTTGCACTACGAGCCGACATGCAAGCGACGTCACACAGCGGCAGTTCAGTTGATGGCGGACGTGGACGAAGGGAAACGCTTGTTTGATCTGGCCACACAAGATCCAAATCGTGCGGGCGACTTCAAGGCGGTAGCAGCGAGACTGCGGCGCGCCATTGACCGTGATTCACCCTATAGCGGCGATATGCATTTTCTTCTGCGGGGGCAGCGAAGCGAAGCCCATCCGTGGATACAAGAGCTCTTAGAGGCCTGAGATGAACACAAGTACCCTTGTCCAGAAAGTCTGGAACTTCTGTAACACTCTGCGCGACGACGGCGTGGGCTACGGTGACTACCTTGAACAACTCACCTACCTGCTGTTTTTAAAGCTGGCGCATGAATATGCGCAGGAGCCTTACAACCGCGACACCCATATCCCCAAGGGCTATGATTGGGCGAGCCTGACTTCCAAGGTCGGCGAGCCGCTGGAGGCTCATTACCTGGCTACACTGCACAAACTGGGCAACGAGCCGGGTATGCTGGGCGCCATCTTCTTCAAGGCACTGAATAAAATTCAGGACCCAGCAAAACTCTCCCGCCTTGTGCAATTGATTGATGCCGAAAGCTGGATCAGCCTGGATGCCGATACCAAGGGTGATCTGTACGAAGGTCTGTTGCAGAAGAACGCCGAAGACACCAAGAGCGGTGCTGGCCAGTATTTCACGCCACGCGTGCTGATTGACGCCATGGTTGCCTGCGTGCGCCCCGAACCAATGAAGACTATCGCCGATCCAGCCTGCGGAACCGGTGGTTTTTTCTTGGGCGCGTACAACTGGCTGACACGCCCGGGCGCCAAGTTGGACAAGCGTCAGAAAGAGTTCTTGCGTGACCAGACTTTCCACGGCAATGAAATCGTACCGAACACGCGTCGTATGTGCTTGATGAACCTGTTCCTGCACAACATTGGCGAACTGGACGGGGAGCCTTCTGTTGAGCGTTCTGATGCCCTGATCTCCGAGCCCAAACGCAAGGTGGATTACGTGCTGGCCAACCCGCCCTTCGGCAAGAAGAGCAGCATGACCATCACCAATGCAGAGGGCGATGAAGATAAGGAAGCGCTGACCTACGAGCGGCAGGATTTCTGGGAAACCACGTCGAACAAGCAGCTCAACTTTCTGCAGCATATCGTCAGCATGCTTAAGGTGGACGGTAAAGCGGCAGTGGTGTTGCCAGATAACGTTCTGTTTGAAGGCGGGGCAGGCGAAAAAATTCGGCGCAAGCTTCTGCTGAACTGCGATGTACACACAATTTTGCGTCTGCCCACCGGCATCTTCTACGCCCAGGGCGTGAAGGCCAATGTGGTGTTTTTCGACGCCAAGCCCAAGGATGGGCAGATCCACACCAAGGGCATCTGGTTCTACGATTTGCGCACCAATAAGCACTTCACTCTGAAGACGCGCCCGCTCAAGCTGGACGATTTGCAGGATTTCATCACCTGCTACAACTCGGAAAATCGTCACGAGCGAGTGGCTACTGATCGGTTCAAGTTCTTCAGCTACGAAGAACTAATGGCGCGCGACAAGGCCAGTCTCGACATCTTCTGGCTCAAGGACGACAGCCTGGACAACCTTGAAGATCTGCCGCCACCGGATGTTCTCCAGCAGGAGATCATTGAGCATCTCGAAGCGGCACTGCTCGCTTTTCGAGAGGTCTCTCTGAGTCTGCCTAGATCAGAAGTGGTTGATTGATTTTTCTTATGCAGGAGAAGACATGAGCCGAATGTGGATGGTACGTGGCGAATCTGGAAGCCTTTACGATGCTTTTCGTGAGCGTGAAGTGGCGGCAGTCGGCTGGAGCCATTTGGCACCGCATGCAAAGCTCGGCGTTGGGCGTAAAGAGCTCACTGCCATGTATCAAGCACTTGAGCGCAGCTCAAGAAGGGCTCTGTGGTCGCAGGCGCTTCGCAAGTGTGGCGCTTCGTCAACGAAGTCGCGGTCGGTGATTGGGTTGTGACCTACTCGCCAGCTAACCGCTTGTATCTTGTCGGTAAGGTAGTCGGTCAGGCGGAGCATCATCCGGAATGGGCAGAGCAAGGCATGGCTCTGGTGCGCAAGGTTCAGTGGCAGCAACAAGAGCTGCCCCGCGATAACTTGGGTACCAGCACCAAAAATAGCTTGGGCTCGACTTTGACCTTGTTTGAAGTACCCTCCGATGCAGCTGCTGAAGTGTTTGAGGCGTTGAAAGGCAAGCCAGTAGCGCCGAAGGAAGATGAGGCCGAGGAAAGCATTGCTGACCCGCTGGCCGATGTAGAGGCTCAGGCACTGGAGCGTATCAAGGATCGTGTAAGCGAACTGGATTGGGATGACATGCAGCAGCTCGTAGCAGGAATCCTTCGCGCAATGGGCTACAAAACTCAAGTCTCGCCACCTGGCTCCGATCGAGGCAAGGACATCGTTGCCTCGCCTGACGGCTTCGGCTTCGAGCACCCACGTATCGTCGTGGAGGTTAAGCACCGTAAAGGGCAGATGGGTAGCCAGGAGATTCGCAGCTTCCTGGGTGGTCGACACAAGGATGATCGTGGTCTCTATGTGAGTACGGGAGGCTTCAGCAAAGATGCGCAGTACGAGGCTGACCGGGCGTCTATTCCCCTGGCGATGTGGACACTGGATCATGTGGTGCGTGCGCTCATTGAGCATTACGACGCAACCGATGCCGAGACCAAACGCATTGTTCCCCTCAAGCGCCTTTATTGGCCTGCGTGATTTTGGGCCTAGTCATGAGGATTATTCGGCTGAAGGAGGTCATTGCTTCGACTGGCCTTGCGCGTTCAACAATCTATAAGCACATTGGTCAGGGAGTGTTTCCTCGACCAGTTCCTTTAGTTGGCCATAGCGTAGGCTGGCTTGAGAGTGAGATCCAAGAATGGATCAAGTCCAGAGTCGCTGAACGAGATCGCATTATCGAATTGGACTCATGATGGAAGTGCCAGCCCTATCTTGTTTGTATGAGCTAGGTGTCACACTTTTTTTGCTGGCGTTTTGCCTTTAGAGTGTAAACAAGCAGTTTGCATTAGCAAGGAACGCGTCAGGGATGTCCTCAGTTCCCCACCCCAAGAGCTTGGTCATCGATCTGGAAGTCGTTCCCGGAAAGGAGGTGCATCCAGATCGTATCTTTAAGGTCGGGGCTGCGCGGCCTGACCTCAGTGTCGAACTTGATCGTAAGGTCTCGAACAATCTCCCCGAGATTCTTGCTGAAGTCGATGCACTGTCCGATGGTGCTGGCTTTCTTCTGGGGCATAACGTCATCGAACATGACTTGCCCATCCTCAAGCAGCAGGCACCTGCGCTCGCTCTGCATTCTCTGCCCGTCATCGACACCTTAAGACTGTCCCCTCTGGCGTTTCCGCAGAACCCCTATCACCGGCTGGTCAAGGATTACAAACTCATCCGAGACAGTCTCAACTCGCCGCTTGCGGACTGTCGTTCGACGCTGGTTCTGTTCAGGGATCAGCGGGATGCATTTGCGCAGTTGAATGAGACCAATCGTGCTGAGCTGCTCTGCTACCAGGCATTGCTTGCTCCAAGCATAAAAAGCGATCTGGGATCATTCTTCGCTTCGCTAACGGGACAGACTGCAGTTCCGATCTCGGATCTGAGGCGGCTCATTCCGAGTCTGTTAGCGGAAACCGATCCATCATTGGATCGTGATCTCAAGGTATGTAGAGCTCGACTGGAAGCTCTCCTGGCTGAGGACCTTGAGCAGACGGGTTTACATCTGCCCTTGGCCTATGCCCTTGCGTGGTTGAGGGTGTCGGGGGGCAACTCTGTCCTTGCGCCTTGGGTGCGGCATCAGTTCTCTGCTGTTGGGCGATTGATTACTGAGCTCCGGGACGTACCCTGCGGCCGTTCAGACTGCCGCTACTGCTGCACGACCCACGATCCGCGCCATGAGCTGAAGCGCTACTTCGGCTTTGCTGATTTCCGCTACGAACGCCCTGGCCAAAGTCTGCAACACGATGTGGTTCTGGCTGGCATGCAGGGCAGGCATGTGCTCGCGATTCTGGCAACCGGTGGCGGTAAATCGCTGTGTTACCAACTGCCGGCGCTGAATCGTTTTCATCGCAACGGCAGCCTGACCATCATCATTTCGCCTCTGCAGTCGCTGATGAAGGATCAGGTTGACGGGCTTCTTGAGCGAAATGTGCAGTGTGCTGCGACGCTCAATGGCCTGCTTACCATGCCTGAGCGTGCGGATGTGCTAGAGAAGGTCCAGATGGGCGATGTCGGCATTCTGCTGGTATCTCCTGAGCAGTTCCGCAACAAGGCTTTCCGGCGTGCGATACGCCAGCGCCAGATCGGCGCTTGGATTTTCGATGAGGCCCACTGCTTGTCGAAGTGGGGCAACGATTTCCGTCCGGATTACATGTACGCCTCGCGTTTCATTCGCGAGCACACAGGCAATCAACCCCTAGCGCCCATTGGCTGCTTCACTGCAACGGCTAAGCCGGATGTGTTGGCTGATATCCGTGCGCATTTCAATGAAGGCCTCGGGATTGAGTTTGATCAGTTCCTGGGAACTCATGAGCGGACGAATCTTAGCTTTGAAGTGCTGCCCTGTAGTCGTGGCGAGAAATGGCCCAGAACCCATCAATTGCTTGAGGATCACCTCGGCGGCCAGGACGGTGGTGCGGTCGTTTTCGTTGCAAGTCGCAAGGGCGCTGAAGATCTTTCAGAGTTTCTAGTCGGGCAGGGATGGCCGTGCCGCCATTTCCACGCCGGGATTGAACCCAATGACAAGAAGGATATCCAGGACGACTTCAAGGCTGGACGGCTCCGGATCATCGTTGCCACCAATGCCTTTGGCATGGGCGTCGACAAGTCCGATATCCGCCTGGTAGTTCACGCAGACATTCCTGGTTCGCTGGAGAACTACCTTCAAGAGGCAGGCAGGGCAGGGCGTGACCAGGATGCAGCACGCTGTGTGCTGCTTTATGACTCTCAGGATATTGAGACCCAATTTGGGTTGTGCGAGCGCTCCAAGCTCAGCCTCCGTGACATCCAACAAATTCTTCGCAAGCTGCGTTTCGAGTATGCCAGGCGTAAGGGCGGCGAGCTGGTCATCACCGCCGGCGAGATTCTCATGGATGAGACCGTCGAGACCTCGTTCGACGCTGACGACAGTGATGCTGAAACCAAAGTGGTCACTGCGGTTGCCTGGCTGGAGCGGGGGCAATACCTCAAGCGAGAGGAAAACAGTACACAGATTTTTCCGGCACGCCTGAGCCTTAGCGAATCGGACGCCGAGCAGCGTTTGCTCAAGGCTAATCTGTCGGAGCGGCGCCGTGAAGAGTTCGGCGCAATTCTGAAATACCTCTACCAGGCCGACGCCGATGAGCGGGTGAATACGGACAACCTGATGTCGCTCACCAGCCTGACTTCTGAGGAAGTTGTTAGCACCCTCAAGCAGATGGAGGAGCTGGGCCTACTCGTCAACGACACCCAGTTGACCGTATTGCTACGTCACGGCGTGGTGGACGCCTCCATTCAGCGCCTGGAGCAGACCCTGGCATTAGAGGGGGCGCTGTTCGAGGTACTAAGCGAGCTGGCGCCAGATGCCGAGGATGGCAGTTGGCAGGATCTCAACCTCGCGGCTCTGACGGCGGGGCTCAAAGCCAGACTCGAGCGCGAGGATGTCATCCCGTTGCAAGTGCTTCGCCTGCTGCGCAGCCTCTCTCAAGATCGTGAAAGCAACAGCCAGCCACGCAGCAGTTTTGAGCTAAAGCAGGTCAATCACGACTACATCAAGCTGAAAGTTCAAGGTAAGTACAGCTGGTCGCAGATTGAACGTTTTGGTGAAAAGCGCCGAGTCATTGCCAGCAAGCTGCTTCAATTCTTGATCGGAAAGCTGGCTCCGGCTTCCAAGGGCAAAGATCTGATGGTGCAGTCCACCTTCGGTGAGCTGGTGGGTGTGATCGAGTCGGATCTGGAGCTCTCACAGGTCATCCCCCCCAGCCAGCGGCAGCGAGCAATTGAGCATGTGCTGTTGTACCTGCACAAGCAGGAGGTGCTGACGCTCAACCACGGGATGACTGTGATGCGTCGAGCAATGACCATTGAGGTAAACGCAGACAAGAAGGGCAGCTACCTCAAAGACGATTACCTGCGTCTCGATGAGCATTACAGCGAAAAGCGTATCCAGGTCCATGTGATGCGTGAGTATGCCGAGGTCGCGCTCGGCGCTATGGCGAGTGCGCTGGAGCTGGTGCTGCACTATTTCACGGACTCAAAAGATGCTTTCTTGCAGCGCTATTTCGCTGGCCGCGAAGAGGTGCTTAAGCATGCCACTAGTGAAGAGTCCTGGAGATCCATCGTTGAGGATCTGAGTACTCAACAGCGACTTATTGTGGTCGATGACGACGACGTTAATCGCTTGGTGTTGGCAGGGCCAGGGTCTGGCAAGACTCGCGTAATCGTTCACCGTATAGCGTACCTGCTGCGTGTTCGAAGGGTTCCTGCCAATGCAATTGTTGCGTTGACCTTCAATCGGCATGCGGCCAATGAAATACGGCGGCGCCTTTTGAGCCTTGTCGGAGCTGATGCCTACGGCGTCAGCGTCATGACCTACCACAGCATGGCCATGCGACTGACCGGCACTCGTTTTGTGCGTAGGGATGTTGTCGATGAGGGGGCTCTGAAACAGGTTCTGGAGGACGCTGTTGAGCTTTTGGAGGGCAAGGGAACAGCCGATGGAGAGGACGACCTGCGAGAGCAGTTGTTGCGTGGCTACCGCTACATCCTGGTTGATGAATACCAAGACATCGATGCTCTGCAATACCGTTTGGTGAGTGCGCTTGCCGGTAGGCAGTCAAGTGAGGAAGGGCGTTTGTGCATTCTGGCGGTAGGCGATGATGATCAGAACATCTACGCCTGGCGCGATACCAACAATCGCTACATCGAGCGCTTTCGCGAGGATTACTCTGCCGCTACCAGTTACCTCGTCGAGAACTATCGTTCGACTCAGACCATCATTGCGGCTGCAAATCACCTGGTTGGCAACAACCCCGGGCGCTTGAAAGCGTCCTATCCGATCCGAATCAACCGCGAGCGCCAGTCAGATCCTCTCGGGGGACAGTGGCAGGCGCTTGATCCAGGTCGCTCTGGACGGGTTGCACGATTGGCAATTGATCCCAGCGATAGAGCTGTTGGCAACCTTCAAGCGCAGGCTGCTATAGGCGAACTCAAGCGAATGCTGGCACTGGAAGAGGGTAGCTGGAGTGGATGCGCCATTCTTGCCCGTACTCATCAGTACCTCTGGCCAGTTCAAGCGCTTTGCGAGCTTGCCGGCGTTCCGTACTTTCTGGCCTCGGATAAAGACAGTGCGCTGCCCATCACTCGGCAGCGTGATTTCGTGGCGGTTGTTGATCGGCTTCGAGA